>CAZNSP010000009.1:0-18649 GCA_964575795.1 uncultured Rhodobacterales bacterium | reverse complement strand
GCGATCATCACCTTGCCGCGCGCCACCTTGGACAGCGACAGGTCGATCACCAGCGGCTCGCCGCCTTGGCGCGGCGCGCCGAAGGCGATCGGGTTCGTGCCGTAGAGCGGCCGCTTGCCGCCCCAGGGCGCCATCGCCGCCGGCGCGTTCGAAAAGGCGAGCCCGATCAGCCCTTCGCGCGCCAGCCGCTCGACGGGATGCCCCGCGACCCCGAAATGATGCGACCGGCCGATCGCCACTGCGGCGAGGCCCAGCCGCCGCGCCACCTCGATGCCGGCGTCGAGACCCCGCTCGATCGCTGCAAAGGCGAGCCCGTAGCCCGCATCAACCCGGACCACTGCGCCCTCGGTCTCGACCTGGGGCACCGCGTCCGCATGCACCTTGCCTGCCCGCGCCTGCGCCAGGTAGAACCCGAGCCGCGCAAGCCCGTGCGAGGCGAGCCCGTCGCGCTCGGCCAGCACCAGCGCCACCGCCGCCGGCTGCGCCACCTCGTCGGCAAAGCCCGCCGCCCGCATCGCCCGCAGCGCCAGCGCCTCGGCCTCCGCCACGGTCATCTTCCGGTTTTCCACCGCGTTCATGCCCCGCCCTCCAGCACCCGGGCCACGTTCTCGACCGTGATCCAGCTGATCCGCGTGTTGCTCTCGACCGTCACGCCGGCGATGTGCGGCGTCGCGATCAGGTTCGGCGCACCGGTGAGCGCCGAGCCGGCCTTCAGCGGCTCCTCGTCGAAGACGTCGAGCGCCGCGCCGCCGAGCCGCCCATCCTTCAACGCGGCGGCCAGCGCCGCCTCGTCGACGATCCCGCCGCGCGCCGTGTTCACCACCACCGCGCCCGGCTTCATCAGCCCGATCCGGCGCGCGTCGATCAGCCCGCGCGTCTCGGCGGTCAGCGGCACGTGCAGGCTGACCACGTCGGCGGCGGCCAGCAGCCCCTCGACGGTCTCGTGCCGCGCGGCCCCGGCCCAGGCGGCGTCGTCGGCCTTCAGGAACGGATCGTAGGCCGCCACTTCCATGCCGAGCGCCCGCGCCCGGTCCGCCGTCGCCCGGGCGATCGCGCCGAAGCCGATCAGCCCCAGCGTCGCGCCCGACACCTCCATCCCCATCATGCGCTGGCGCGGCCATTCGCCGGCCAGCACCGAGGCCGTGCCGTCATAGGCGCGGCGGCGCAGCATCAGCGCCGCGGCGATCACGTATTCCGCGACCGAGACGGTGTTCCCCCCGCTCGCCGGCATCACCGCGATGCCGCGTTCCCGGCAGGCTTCCACGTCGATGTTGTCGAGGCCGACGCCCAGCCGGCCCACCGCGCGCAGGTCCGGGAACTGCGCCAGCAGCTCGCGGTCGACCTTGGTGCGGTTCCGCACGATGATCCCCCGCGCCCCCGCGCCCGCGGCGAGCAGCCTCGCCCGGTCGTCGACCAGCCCCGCGTCGTAGTCGACGGCGAACCGCGCGCCCAGCCAGTCGACCGCCTCCTGATCCATGAATTCCGAGATGACGACGTCCGCCAAGTTCCACTCCCGCTCGCCTGCATCCACCCGGTCCCGACCGAGTCGCAATTTCTATATACTATATAGTTTACAGCGGTCGCAGCGGTCAAGCGGCATCGCCGGCCCCCCGCGCGGAATCCCGCGCGGTCCGTGACCCCCTGCCGGAACCGGGGGACCGAAATAGCACCCAAATAGCACCCAAATATCACCCGGGGATTCCGCCCCGCCGGCACCCCCGACCGTGCCGTCAACCACCCCGGATCGACCGGCCGCGCCCCCGCCCCACGCCGCCCGAACGGGCCTCGACCAGCCCGCGCCGGCGCGTAGCCCTCAGCGGAAATAGATGTTGTATTTCCGACGGATAGCCGCATCGAGCTCCGGATCGATGCAACATCCCGCCTGCGCCAGAATCGCGTTCTTGCGCTCAATCGCCCGCTCCAGAAGCCCCGGCTTCCCCGCCTCGTTCCACTCCTTCGGACTCATCCGGTTCCCCAGCACCGGATAGACATACTCCGTCTCCATCAAAGCCAGCGTCTGCTCACTCCCCAAGTAATGCCCCGGCCCCCCCAGGCAGACCGCCTCCATCGCCTCGATACTGGTGGAATCCGCCGTCACCTCGATCCCCCGCACACACCGCAGGACCTGCCCCAGAACGTCATCCCCCAGAACCAGAGACTCGAGACAGAACCCGAGCAAAGAGGCATGCATTCCAACAGCTTCGTAGACCATGTTCAGGCCGGAAAGCCCCGCCAGAACATTGGTGATCCCCTGCTCCCAGCCCGCCTGCATGTCGGGCAGCTTGCTGTCGGTGATCCCCGCCGCTGCGCCCCCCGGCAGGTCGTAGAAGCGGTGCATCTGCGCGCAGCCCGCCGTGAGAAGCGCCTGTTCCGCGCTGCCCCCGGACATCGCCCCCGTGCGCAGGTCGCTCACGAACGGCCACGTGCCGAAGATCGCCGGCGCTCCGGGGCGGATCGCGTTCACATAGACCACACCCGCAAGGCACTCCGCCACCGCCTGCACGATCGCCAGCGCGATCGGCGCAGGCGCGGTCGCACCGGCCTGCCCGGCGCTCAGAAGCAGCATCGGCATGCCCGCGCGGATGCAGGCCTCCATCGTGATGCAGCTTTCCTCGGCGAACTTCATCGGCGGCACGACGAAGCAGTTGGAATTGCTCACGAAAGGCCGCGCGCGCCATGCTTCCTCGCCCCCTGCCACCATGTGCAAGAGGTCGAAGCATCCCCCCACATGTCCGGGGTCCGAGAAGCTGGTGCCCACATGTTTCGTGGTGCCCGAAAGGCACGCGTAAAGCGTGTTCAGGTCCATCTCGAAATTGTCGACCACGTCGCGGCACACCATTGCGCGCTGAAAGAAGTGGACGTTGTCGAGGTTCTGCGTGATGCGCGCCGCGTCATACAGGTCCTGCGCGGTGGAATCGCGATACTCGTTTCGCTCCAGATCCACGATGTGCACGGCGGCCCCGGCGCTCCCGAAATGCACGTTCGTGCCGGTCAGGTGCAGGTCGTGCTGCGGGTCGCGGGCATGCAGCGTGATGTCCCGCGCCGCCACCGCCAGCATGTCCTCGACCAGAGCGCGGGGAAAGCGGATCCGGCCGTCGTCGCCCAGCTCCGCCCCCGCGCCGGTCAGGATCTCCACCCCCGAGGCGGGGGCATTCGACAGTCCGATCTTCTCCAATGCATCCAGCGCCGCGGCATGGATTTGCGCAATCCCCGCATCGCTTAGCGGACGATACTGCCCGCCCGGCATGCCCGGCCGCACGGGCCGTTTTGCCTCGGCCAGGGGCGCACCGCGCAACGCCATACGCGCCGCCCGCCCCCCCAGCCGCCGCGCCCGCGACGGCTCGCAGGTTTCGCCCGCGTTCGCAGTCTCCTCCATGTCCGTCGCTCCTTGCCCCATTCATTCGTCACCGGCACCCGAGGTCGGACGCGCGAAGCCCCCGGTTCCGCCCGTTACATCCGCACGCGTTCCGATCGCGGGTCGTACATCGCCTCCAGCGAAGCCACCGCCCGGTGCCGCACCCCCGCCACCTCGATCTCGAAGCGCGACGCCAGCACTTCCGCCTCGGTCTCGCCACGGCAGGGCACATAGCCGAGACCCACCGCGCCGCCGAGGTAATGGCCATAGCTCGCGCTCGTGACCGGCCCGACGATACGCCCGTCGCGCACCACCGCCTCGTTGTGGAACATCAGCGGTTCGGGATCTTCCAGACGGAACTGCATCAGCCTGCGCGCAAGCCCCTCCTCCGCCTTGCGCAGGACCGCGTCGCGTCCGATGAAGTCGCCCTTCCCCGTCTTGACGGCAAAGCCCAGCCCCGCCTCCAGCACATGGTCCTCGTCGGTGATGTCGTGGCCCCAGTGTCGATAGGCCTTCTCGATCCGGCAGCTGTCCAGTGCGTGGATGCCGCAGAGCGTCAGACCCATCGGTTCGCCCGCCTCGATCAGCGTCTCGAACACATGCGCCGCCTGGTCCGCGCTCACGTAGAGTTCCCAGCCGAGTTCGCCCACATAGGTGATGCGATGCGCCCGAACCATGCCGAGGCCCAGCTCCACCTCGCGCGCCGTGCCGAAGGGGTGGGCGGCATTGCCGAAATCGGCGGGGCTGACGACCTGCATCACCTCGCGCGCACGCGGCCCCATGACGCACAGCACCGCCTCCGCCGCCGTCACGTCGGTCACCACCGCAAAGGAATCGCCCAGATGCCGCCGCAGCCAGGCCAGGTCGCGCTGCAGCGTGGCCCCCGGCACCACCAGCAGAAAGGCGGTCTCGGAGAGCCGTGTCACCGTCAGGTCGCTTTCGATCCCCCCGCGGGCGTTCAGCATCTGCGTGTAGACGATGCGCCCGACCGGCACGTCGATCCGGTTCGCGCAGACCCGTTCCAGAAAGGCGCAGGCGTCGCGTCCCTCGACGCGGATCTTGCCGAAGGACGACATGTCGAACAGTCCGACGCCGGTCCGCACCGCCATGTGTTCGGCCGCCCGGTTTTCGAACCAGTTCTGCCGGCCCCAGCCATAGCGGTACTCGCGCGGCTGGTCGTCCCGCGCGAACCAGTTCGCGCGCTCCCAACCCGCTACCTCGCCGAAGACCGCGCCGCGCGCCTTCAGATGCTCGTGCAGAGGCGTGCGCCGGACGCCCCGCGCGGTCGCCACCTGCCGATAGGGCCAGTGATCGGCATAGAGGAGGCCCAGTGTCTCGGTCACTCGTTCCCTCAGGTATCGCCGGTTCTTCTGGAAAGGCTGGGCGCGGCGGATGTCCACCTCCCAGAGGTCGAAGGGCGGCTCGCCCTCGGTGATCCAGTGCGCCAGCGCCATCCCGGCCCCGCCGGAGGACACGATCCCGATGGAATTGTACCCCGCCGCGACCCAGTACCCCGCCAGTTCCGGCGCCTCCCCGAGGTAATAGCGGTCGTCGGGCGTGAAGCTCTCCGGCCCGTTGAAGAAGGTGTGGATCCCCGCGGTCTGGAACAGCGGCATCCGGTGCGTCGCCAGTTCCAGAATCGGCGCGAAATGGTCCCAGTCCTCGGGCAAGGTGTCGAACTCGAAATCCGGCCGGATGCCGCCCATGCCCCAGGGCTTGGCCACGGGCTCGAAGGCGCCGATCATCATCTTGCCCGCATCCGACTTGTAATAGGCGCATTCGTCGGGCACGCGCAGCACGGGCAGATGGCCCAGTGCCTCGATCGGCTCGGTCACCAGATAAAAATGCTCGCAGGCATGCAGCGGCAGCGTGACGCCCGCGGTTGCCGCCAGGTCGCGCCCCCACATGCCGCCGCAGTTCACCACCACCTCGGCCGCGATGTGCCCGCGATCCTCGCCCCGCTCCCAGTCCACGCCGGTGACGCGACCGCCTGCGTGCGTGACCCCCGTCACCCGGACGCCCTCGATTACGCGGGCGCCGCGCTGCCGCGCGCCCCTGGCCAATGCCTGGGCGATGTTCGCGGGGTCGCACTGGCCGTCCAGCGGCAGATGCACGCCCCCGACCACGTCGCCCACCTCCACATGCGGGTACATCGCCTTGACCTCGGCGGGCGAGACTTCGCGGACCTCGACGTCGAAGATCCGCGCCACCGTGGCCTGCCGCCGCAATTCCTCCATCCGGTCCGAGGTCAGCGCGACCGAGATCGACCCCACCTGCCGCATGCCCGTGGCGACGCCGGTTTCCGCCTCCAGTTCGCGGTAGAGGTCGGCCGAATACTTGGCCAGCCGCGTCATGTTCGCGGAACCCCGCAGCTGACCGATCAGCCCCGCCGCGTGCCATGTCGTCCCGCTGGTCAGGCGCTTCCGCTCCAGCAGGACGATGTCGGTCCAGCCGGCGCGGGCCAGGTGATAGGCGACCGAACAGCCCGAGATGCCGCCCCCGATGATCACGGCACAGGCCCTCTCGGGGATCGTCATGCATGCTGCTCCGCTGGAATGACCGTCTGGTTCCGCGCTCTCATCGTCATGCCCTCAGCCGTTCGTTCGTCGGGTCCCAGACCGCGCCGTCGCCCCGGACGACTGCGGCGTGCCGCACGCCGAAGACCTCGACCTCCACCTCGGTCCTGGGCGCGGTCAGGTCCGCGCGCAGCATCCCCAGCGCCACGCAGGTCCCCACCCGGTGGCCCCAGGCGGCGGAAGTGACCTCGCCCACCACTGCGCCCCGATGCCAGATCGTGGACATGTAGGGCGGGTCGCAGTCGCCCGCAGCAACGGTCAACGTGACGAAGCGCTTGGCCACGCCTGCCTCCTTCTCGGCCATGAGCGCCGCGCGACCACGGAACTCCTTGTCCCAGTCGATGAAGCGGTCGAGCCCGCCCTGCAGCAGCGTGTAGTCCGTGGACAGGTCCCCCTTCCACGCGCGGTAGCCCTTTTCCACCCGCAGCGCGTTCAGCGCGAACATCCCGAAGGGCACGGCACCCGCATCCATCACCGCCTGATGGATCGCCGGAATCGCGGCCATCCCGGCGTGGATCTCCCAGCCCAGTTCGCCGGCAAAGGACACCCGCGCCAGATGCACGGTCTGCCCCGCCACCACCGCGCTCTGGTGTGTCAGCCAGGGCAGCGACAGGTCGGCGTGGGTAAGCCCCGCCAGCACCTCGCGCGCCTTCGGCCCCGTCACGATCAGGCAGGACTTCTCGTCGGTCCGGTCCGTCAGCGTCAGTCCGTGCGCGAGATCGCGCAGCAGCCATTCGCGGTCGTGCACCTGCGCGACGCTGGCGGTGATCAGGGAGAATTCGTCCTCGCCATGGCGCATCACGCTCATCTCGGTGACGATCCGTCCCCTGTCGTCGGGAAAATAGGCCAGACCCATCCGGCCCACGCGCGGCAACCGGCCTGAGACGCGCGCGTCGAGCCAGATCGCTGCCCCGTCGCCCGACAGGTCGAACCGCGCGAACCCCGGCAGATCCAGAACACCGCAGCCGTCGCGCACGGCCGCGCATTCCGCCGCGACCGCTGCGAACCACGGCCCCTCGCGGCGGAAGGTGCGTTGCGCCGCTTCGCTGGTGTCATCGCCGGGCCTCGCGAACCACAGCGCGCGTTCCCAGCCGTTGAACGGCCCGAACTGCGCACCCATCGCCTCCAGCCGGTCATGCACGGGCGAGCGCTTCCGGTTTCGCCCTGCCGGCCAGACATGGGTGGGGAAGTGGATGGCATATTCGTGGCCATACACCTCCAATCCCTTTTCCAGGCAATAGGCGGGATCCTCGAACCCGGTGAACCGGCGCGGGTCACAGGACCACATGTCCCATTCGGTCGCGCCCTCGGTCACCCATTCGGCCAGCACCTTGCCCGCGCCCCCCGCCTGACAGATGCCGAAGGTGAAGACGCAGGCCTCGAACGCGTTCGGCACGCCCGGCATCGGGCCGATCAGCGGGTTGCCGTCCGGCGTGTAGGGGATCGGGCCGTTGATGACCTTCTGGAGCCGCGCCTCGGCCAACAGCGGCACGCGCGCCGCGGCATCCGCGATCCACCATTCCAGCCGGTCGAGGTCGTCGGGGAACAGCTGGAAACTGAAATCCTCGGGCATCGGGTCGTCGGGCGAGCCCCAGTGCGCGCGGCCCGGGTTCTCGTAGGGGCCGAGATTGAAGCCCATCTTCTCCTGCCGCAGGTAGTAGCTCGAATCGACGTCGCGAAGGAGCGGCAGCTTGTGGCCGGACTGGGCCGTCCATTCGGCCAGTTCCGGGATCGTGTCGAACAGCAGGTACTGGTGGCTCATGACCATCATGGGCAGCTCGCGTCCGAACATGCGCGCCACGCGCCCCGCGTAGTAGCCGGCCGCGTTCACAACGATCTCGGCCCGCACCGCGCCCTTCGGCGTCTCGATCACCCACTCCCCCCGATCGCGCCGCACGCACGTCACCGGGCAGAACCTCTCGAGCCGCGCCCCCATCTGGCGCGCGCCCTTGGCCAGCGCCTGCGTCAGCTGAGCAGGGTCGATGTCGCCGTCATAAGGGTCATGAAGCGCCCCCGTCAGGTCGTGTGTCTGCACGAAGGGGTACTTCGTGCGGATCTCGGACGGGCCGAGGATGTCGAGATCCATTCCCTGATATCGTCCCATCCCCACCACACGGCGAAACTCGCGCAGCCGTTCCTCGGTATGGCCGAGCCGCACCGATCCCGTGACGTGATAGTTCATCGGGTAATCGACCGCCGCGCCCAGCCCCCGGTAAAGCTCGGCCGAATAGCGTTGCATGTTCATGATCGACCACGAGGACGAAAACGTGGGCACGTTCCCCGCGGCGTGCCAGGTCGACCCGGCGGTCAACTCGTTGCGCTCCAGCAGCAGGCAATCCGTCCAGCCCGCGCGGGCAAGGTGGTAGAGTGCGGACACGCCCACCACTCCCCCGCCGATGATGACGACCCGCGCCGTTCCGGGCAGTTCCGACATGCCGCGCCTCCCCTCTGTCCAAGCCGGACTATCCGCCGCGCGGCGCGCGCATTCAACTCCAGGCAGTCCCGGTCATTGATCGGATAAACCGTTCGGGCTGCGCGCCGGACCCCGACCTCTTGCAGGACATTCTCGACATTACTCCGCCGCGCAGGATTCGGTCAGCATCATCGGCATTCCGGCAAGCGGACCAACCCTGCGGCGCAGCCCTTCTCAGGCGGATCGAGTGCCTCAGGGAACAAGTCCGAGGTTCACTGCCTGAAGGCCAGAGGCGACCGTCTCACAGGTTCCAGCCGCGCAATAAGCGTCTGGTCAACCAGCCTTGCGGCGAATCCCGAACAACGCGGGTGAAACCAGCACGTCCTGCAGCGTGTGTCGATCCAGCACCTCGAAGAAGGCGGCCAAGGCTTTCTGGAGCACGGAAGGCAAGCGGCACTCGCCCGCGACGAGGCAGTTCGATCCGGGGCGGAAACACTCGACGAGCGCGAAGTCGGGTTCCGTGTCGCGGACGAGTGCGCCGAGGTGGATCTCATGCGCGGGCCTTGCAAGGGTGAAGCCGCCGCCGTGGCCGCGAGAGGCATGCAGGTAGCCCTTGCGTGACAGCTGCAGCACCACCTTCTTCAGATGGGCCTGTGAGATGCCGTAGGTCTCAGCGGTCTCGCGGATCGTGACATAGGTGCCCGGACGGCTCGCGGCCAGCAGGAGCGCGCGCAGGGCGTAGTCGCTGAATTTCGAAAGCTGCATTGAATGAGGTAGCGTGTGCTTGCGCGGTTGAGGTGGAACAGGCCGAGGCCCGCAAGTGCAAGATAGCCGGCGCTCCGCACCTGTTCCAGCCGCGGCGAATCGGGGTCGCAGAAGAATGGCACTCAAAGGGATATTTGATTTGATCCTGATCAAGGATGCGGCGACGTGCGTTCTTTACCGGTGGACGCATGAGATCGCTCCGCGCCCCCTTCTTCGCTCTTGTCGCCGCGCTCGCGCTGGCGACCGCGATGCTGGGACAGGGCTATGCCCAGGCCCGCCCCGCCGAGGGCGCCGAGGTTGCCATCGTCATCTGCGGGGAGGCGGGGCTCGCGACGATCCACGTCGATTCGCGCGGTAATCCCGTCGATCCGGCGGATTGCCCCGCTGGCCTCTGTGCCGACTGCATCCTCGCCGCGCCGCTCGCTGTCTCGTCTGATGCGCCGGGGCCGGCACCGCGTCGATTCGCCCGCCACAGGGTCCCGCACTGCAGGCGCGCCGTGGCGCGGACGCGGCGCCATCCCGCGTGTCCACCGCGCGGCCCCCCGACAGGATGCGAAAAATGATTGCGGTCGTGCGCCTGCTTGCCCTGCTGCCCGCCTTGGCCACCCTTCTCGCCATGCTGCTTGGGGTGGCGCTGCCAGCCCCCGCCGGGGCCCAGACACCGCATCTGGCGCGCTACCTCCCAGAAGTTCCGGCCGGGGACTTCGTCGAGGGGGCGACGGGCTTTGGCGAGATCCGCCCCGACCTGCCGGTCGCGCCGGTGCTCCGGGATGGTGAGCGCATCGGCTGGGCTTTCATCACATCGGACTTCGTCGGCACCACCGGCTATTCCGGCAAACCCATTCACATCTTGGTGGCGCTGGACGACGCTGCCCGGATCATCGGCGTGACGCTGGTGCAGCATTCCGAACCGATCGTGCTGATCGGCATTCCGGAGTCCCGTATCCGCGCGCTGATCGCCGAGCATGTCGGGCTCGACCTCGCGGTGCTTGCCCAGACCGGTGGAACGCCCCCAGAGCTCAACATCATCTCGGGCGTCACCGTTACCATCATGGTGATCGACGATTCCATCATCCGCTCGGGCATCCGCGTGGCGCGGCAGATGGGACTGGGGGGGCTGGTGGCCGCGCAGCCGACCGGTCCGCGCTTCGAGCTGAACCCCGACGCGACCGTCGCCGGCGACTGGTTCACGCTGGTCGGCGACGGCACCCTGCGCCGGATGACGCTGGACGTGGGGCAGGTCAACGAAGCCTTCGCCCGGATGGAGGACCCGCGCGCCGCGCGTAGGCCGATCGACCAGCCTGCCGAGGACACGTTCATCGACCTCTACGCCACGCTGGTCAGCCACCCATCGATAGGCCGCGCGCTTATGGGTGAAGTCGAATATGCCAATCTCGCGAACTGGCTCGGCGAAGGGGAACACGCCATCCTTGTCGGCGGCCGGGGTCTCTACTCCTTCAAGGGGTCGGCCTATGTGCGCGGCGGGCTGTTCGACCGCATCGCTCTGATCCAGGGTGACATGTCGGTCCGCTTCCGCGACCGCGACCACCGCCGGCTCGGCGCAATCGCCGCCGAGGGCGCACCCCGGTTCTCCGAACTCGACATCTTTCGCATTCCGGCCGATGCCGGCTTCGATCCCACCGAACCGTGGCGGCTGCAGCTGCTGGTGCAGCGGGACGTTGCAGCCCTGGAGCGGGTGTTCACGACCTTCGAGCTCGGTTTCCAGATGCCGGCAGCCTTTCTGCGGGAGATCGGCCGGCCGACCACACTGACCGGCGAGGACGTTCACGATGCCGATGCCGAAGCGACAGCGCAAATGGCTCTGATCCAACGGGTCTGGTGGGACAAGCGGCTGGAGATCACCGGTCTTGTGGCCATGCTGGCCGTCCTGACCGGCGCGTTCTTCTTTCAGATGTTCCTTACACGTTCGGAGCGCGTCACCTGGTGGTTCCGCATGGGCTTCCTGACCGTGACGCTGATCTTCCTCGGCTGGTACGCGAGCGCGCAGCTTTCGGTCGTCAACCTGATGGCGCTGGCGCATTCGCTGCGGACCGGGTTCAGCTGGCAAGCCTTCATGCTGGAACCGCTGACCTTCATCCTGTGGTGGTCGGTGGCGGCTGCGCTGATCTTCTGGGGCCGGGGCGCCTATTGCGGCTGGCTTTGCCCGTTCGGCGCGCTGCAGGAACTCACCAACCAGATTGCGCGGGCCCTTCGGGTGCCACAGCTGACGATTCCGTGGGGTCTGCACGAGCGGCTCTGGGCCCTGAAATACGTGATCTTCCTGGCCCTGTTTGCGGCGGCGCTGACATCGCTCGACCGGGGCGAGCAGCTTGCCGAGGTCGAACCGTTCAAGACCGCCATCGTTCTGAAGTTCGCGCGCGAGTGGCCCTTCGTCACCTTCGCGCTGGTGCTTCTGTTCATCGGCCTGTTCGTCGAACGCTTCTACTGCCGGTATCTCTGCCCGCTGGGCGCAGCACTGGCCATTCCCGCGCGCATTCGGATGTTCGACTGGCTCAAGCGCTACCGCGAATGCGGCAACCCGTGCCAGACCTGCCGCAACGAGTGTTTCGTTCAGGCCATCCATCCAACGGGTGAAATCAACCCGAACGAGTGCCTCAACTGCATGCACTGCCAGGTCCTGTACCAATCCAGGACCAAATGCCCGGTCGTCATCCGCCAGTTCAAGCGACGGGAGGCCGTGGCAGGCACCGGCGCGCGGGCCGCTCAGGCTGCCGGAGCCCACGCGACAAACCAAGACCAAACCAAGGAGAGTAACAATGTCTGACAAGAGAACAGGGATCAGCCGGCGCGGCCTCATCGGCGCATCGGCTGGAGGCGCGGCGCTCGCCGGGTTGGGCGGGGCGCGCGGCGCGATGCTCGGGGCTGCCGCCGGCGGCGCGCTTGCCGCCGGGGCACTCCCTGCGAGGGCCGCCATCGAGAGCGCCCATGTCGCGCCTGGCGAACTGGACGAGTACTATGGCATCTGGTCCTCGGGGCAGACGGGAGAGATGCGCATCCTAGGCATTCCCTCGATGCGCGAACTCATGCGCGTGCCGGTGTTCAACCGGTGCTCGGCGACGGGTTGGGGGCTGACCAACGAATCCATCCGCATTCACCAGCGGACCATGTTGCCCAAGACCCGTGCATACCTGGAGGCCAACGGCAAGAAGATCCACGACAACGGCGACCTGCATCACGTGCACATGTCCTTCACCGAGGGCAAGTACGACGGGCGCTACCTGTTCATGAACGACAAGGCCAACACGCGTGTCGCGCGGGTGCGCTGCGACATCATGAAGTGCGATGCCATCCTCGAGATCCCGAACGCGAAGGCCATCCATGGGATGCGCCCGCAGAAGTGGCCGCGCACCAACTACATCTTCTGCAACGGCGAGGACGAGGTGCCGATGGTCAACGACGGCCAGATCCTCGACGATCCCTCGCAGTACGTGAACTTCTACACTGCGGTGAATGCGGACGACATGACCGTGGCTTGGCAGGTGATGGTATCGGGCAACCTCGACAACACCGATGCCGACTATGACGGCAAGTATGCGTTCTCGACCTCATACAACTCGGAAATGGGCATGAATACCGCCGAGATGACCTCAGCGGACATGGACCATGTCGTGGTCTTCAACATCGCGGAAATCGAGAAAGGCATCGCCGAGGGCGACTATATCGAGCTTCAGGGCGTCAAGGTCATCGACGGGCGCAAGGGTGCGAACAAGAAGTACACCCGCTATATCCCGATCCCCAACAACCCGCATGGGTGCAACATGGCGCCCGACAGGATCCATCTCTGCATCGGGGGGAAGCTTTCGCCTACGGTCAGCGTGATCGACGTGCGCAAGCTCGATGCGCTGTTCGAGGATGACAGCGTCGACCCGCGTTCGGCGGTGGTGGCCGAGCCGGAACTGGGCCTTGGTCCGCTTCACACGGCCTTCGACGGCAAGGGCAATGCATACACAACGCTCTTTCTCGACAGCCAGGTGGTGTTCTGGAGCATCGAAAAGGCGGTGCGTGCCTATGCAGGAGAGGACGTGGACCCGATCATTTCCAAGACCGATGTCCACTACCAGCCCGGCCACAACTCCACCACGATGGGCGAGACGCTGGACGCAGACGGGAAGTACTTCACGTCGATGAACAAGTTCTCGAAGGACCGGTTCCTCAACGTCGGCCCGCTGAAACCCGAGAACGAACAGCTGTTCGTCATCGACGGCGACAACCTGATCCTCGCGCATGACGGGCCGACATTCGCCGAACCGCACGACTCCATTCTAGTGCACCGCTCGGTCATCAATCCCCTGCACGTGTATGATCGCAACGACCCGACCTGGGCCGAGACACGGGCGCAGGCAGAGGCTGACGGCGTCAACATCGACGACTGGATGGACACCGTCATCCGCGACGGCAACAAGGTTCGCGTCTACATGTCCAGCCAGGCGCCGACCTTCAGTCTCGAATCCTTTACCGTGAGGGAGGGCGACGAGGTAACGGTAATCATAACGAACCTCGACGACATCGAGGACCTTAGCCACGGCTTCTGCCTCGGCGATCACGGCGTCGCCTTCGAGATCAGTCCGCAGCAGACGGCATCCGCCACCTTCGTGGCGGCGAAGCCCGGCGTCTACTGGTACTATTGCCAGTGGTTCTGCCATGCGCTGCACATGGAGATGCGCGGGCGGATGTTCGTCGAGCCGCAGGGCGCCTGACATGCCCGGTCGGCCCTTCCTGATCGTGCTGTCCCTGACGATCGCGCTGCCGCATGCCTCATTCGCGGCCGCGGAACGTCAGGTGCCGGCCGAACAGGGGGCGCTTGCCGTGGCCATCGCCGGGGCCAATCCCGGCGACATACTGAAACTCGCGCCGGGCCGTCACGACGGCCCGGTCGTGCTGGACTTCCCGATCACCCTCGAGGGTGACGGTGCAGCGGTGGTCGAAGGCACCGGCACCGGATCTGTGATCACCGTGACAGGTCCCGACATCACGCTGCGCGGGCTCGAGATTCGCGGTTCCGGTTCGGACCATCCGGGCGTCGATGCCGGGGTGAAGCTGGACCGCACGGCCGCAGGTGCCCTCGTCGAGGGCAACCGGATCATCGGGAACCTCGTCGGCGTCCACGTCTTCGGCGCTCGCGACAGCGTGGTTAGGGGCAACGAGATACGCGGCCGGCAGTATCACCGCGTGAATGACCGCGGCAACGGCGTCTACGTGTGGAACGCACCGGGCACGTTGGTGGAAGGCAACGACATCCGCTGGGGCCGGGACGGCATCTTTGCCAATGCCTCGCGCGACAACACCTTCCGCGACAACCTGTTTCGCGACCTGCGGTTCGCCGTGCACTTCATGTACACACCCAATTCGCGGGTCACGGGAAACGTGTCGGTCGGGAACACGCTGGGCTATGCGATCATGTTCTCGGACCGGGTCGAGGTGACCGACAACCTTTCGCTCGGCGACCGCACGCATGGGGTCATGCTCAACTTCGCCAATTCGGGCGAGGTGCGCGGCAATCTTGTGCGGGGCGGAACCCACGAGAAATGCACCTTCATCTACAATGCGCACCGCAACATCATCCATGGCAACCGCTTCGAGGGATGCGAGATCGGGGTCCACTTCACCGCAGGGTCGGAGCGCAACGCGATCTTCGGCAACGCCTTCGTCGGCAATCGCAACCAGGTGAAGTACGTCGGCACCCGCGACATCGAATGGAGCCACGACGCACGCGGCAACTACTGGTCCGACCACCCGGCGTTCGATCTCGACGGCGACGGGATCGCGGATGCCCGCTTCCGCCCCAACGACCTGATGGACCACATCCTGTGGTCACAACCCGCCGCTGCGCTCCTCATGGGGTCGCCCGCGGTGCAACTGATACGCCATGCTCAGGCGGATTTTCCTGCCACCCTGCCAGGCGGGGTCCTGGACAGTTTTCCGCTGATGCGCCCGATCGAGATCGCCGTGCCTGCAGAATTCGCCCGACTCGAGGCGATCGCCGGCTCCGGCCCGAGAAGAGAGAGTCTGCACGATGACGACACTGATCCTCTCGCAGGTCACTAAGACCTTCGGCGACACCAAGGCCCTCCGCGGCGTGGGCTTCACCGTCGCCTCGGGCGAACGCGTGGCGCTACTCGGCCACAACGGGGCCGGCAAGTCGACGCTGATGAAGATCGTGCTCGGCCTGATCGCCGCCGAAAGCGGAACGATCGAGGTCTGCGATGCCGCGCCCGGTTCGCCCGCGGCGCGCCGGCAGGTGGCTTATCTGCCGGAAAACGTGGCCTTTCATCCCGCTCTCACCGGCGCGGAGCAACTGCGGTTCTACCTGCGGCTGCGTGGGCAGAACCGTGCGCAGGCGACGGAACTGCTAGACCGGGTGGGCCTCGCGGAAGCCGCTCACAGCCGGATCGGCACCTATTCCAAGGGCATGCGGCAGCGTGTGGGCCTCGCGCAGGCACTGATCGGGCAGCCAAGACTTCTGGTGCTGGACGAGCCTACCTCCGGGCTCGATCCGGTTTCGCGCCGGGATTTCTACACCGTGCTCGACCGGCTGGCCGCCGAGGGCGCGGCGATCCTGCTGTCGAGCCATGCGCTGACAGAGGTCGAGGCGCGCACCGACCGGATCGTCATCCTGTCGAAAGGGGCTTTGGTGGCCAACGACACGCTCGCCAACCTCCGCCGTCAGGCCGCGCTGCCGATACGGCTGCAGGTGACCGCCCGGCCGGGGGCCGCCGATACCGTCGCCAAGGCGCTCGGAGGCGGCCGGCGCAACGGCGCGATGGTCGACCTGACCTGCCTGCAGGCAGAGAAGCTCGTCCGCTTGGGTCAGGTGGCGGAGCTGCGCGCCCAGATCGAGGATTTCGAGGTGATCCCGCCAAGTCTCGAGGACATCTACGGCCATTTCAGCCGAATCGGAGAAGGGGGGACGCCGTCATGATACGGATCGCTGCCGCCGCCGGGACCGAGGCCCGCATCGCGTTCCGCAACCGCTGGGTGGCGATCGCCGTCGCGATGATGGCGGTGTTTTCCATCGTGCTGTCGGCCACGGGAAGCGCCCCGACCGGCGCGCTGGGCGCCGACCGGCTGTCCGTCACCGTGGCGAGCCTGACGAGCCTCGCCGTCTACCTCGTGCCGCTGATGGCGCTCCTGATGAGCTTCGACGCCATCTCGGGCGAGGTCGAGCGCGGAACACTGCCCCTCGTCCTGACCTATCCGGTGGCGCGAGGGGAAATCCTGCTCGGGAAGTTCGCGGCGCATCTGGCGATCCTCGCACTGGCCGTGACGGTGGGATATGCGCTCGCGGCGGGGGCGACGATCTGGGGGGACGAGCGGGCGGTTGCGGGGCTGCCGGCGCTGGTTCGGCTGTTCTGGACCTCGCTCCTGCTCGGAGCGGCCTTCCTTGCCATCGGCTACGCGATCTCTGCGGTGGCAAGGCGACCGGGCGCGGCGGCGGGGCTGGCGATCGGGCTCTGGCTGGTCGTGATCGTGCTCTATGACCTCGGACTGCTGGTCGCAATCGTCGCCGACGATGGCGGGGCCTTCACCACCGACGTGTTTCCCTGGCTGCTGATCGCCAATCCGGCCGATGCCTTCCGCATCTACAACCTCGCGGCCTCCGAGGCCACGGCAGCCGCCGCAGGGATCGGCGGCGCCGCCTCGACCATCCCGCAGACCCATGCGCTCGCGTCGATACTGGCCTGGCCGCTGCTCGGTCTTGGACTGGCGGCGCGCGCCTTCGGGAGGGTGACACCATGATCCGCCCCGGGTTGCTGGCGCTGGCGCTGATCGGTCTCGCGGCCTGTCGCGAGGAGGAGGCAGACCTGCCCGGGCCCGTGCCGCTGACCGTCGAGGCGGTCGGCCATTTCTGCCAGATGGACCTTCTGGAACATCCCGGACCCAAGGCCCAGGCGCATCTCGTCGGCATGCCGCATCCGCTGTTCTTCAGCCAGGTGCGCGACGTCGTGGCCTATCAGCGCATGCCCGAGCAGAGCCATGTCGTCGCGGTCGCCTATGTCTCGGACATGGGCGCGCCCGGCGCGAGCTGGGAGGATCCGGGCGCCAAGAACTGGATCGCCGCCTCGGACGCAGTCTATGTCGTCGGCAGCGCGGTCGCGGGCGGGATGGGCGCACCGGAACTCGTGCCGTTTTCCCGGAGTGAGGATGCCGTGGCCTTTGCGGCGCGCCACGGCGGGCAGGTGCTGACACTGGACGCCATTCCCGACGCGGCTGTGCTGGCACCCGTCGAAGCGGACGACGCAGCCAACGCCGCGGACGAGGCCGACTTCCTGCGCCGTCTCGAGTCGGTGCGGACCGAAGGGGGGACGGAACCATGATCCGCCGCCGCCGCCTCCTCGCCATCACGGCCGCGACCCTCGGCAGCGCGGCGGTTCCGGCCCTGGGCCGGGACCTGACCCAGTGGCGGGGGGTCGCCCTGGGGGCCGATGCCTCGATCACCCTCGCGCATCCACAGGCGGAGACCATCATCGCCGGGGGACTGGAGGAGATCGCGCGGCTCGAGGCGATCTTCAGCCTATACCGCCCGGACTCGGCGCTGACCAGACTGAACGCCGAGGGTCATCTCGATGCGCCGCCGTTCGAATTGCTCGAATGCCTCGGACAGTGCGCGATGCTGCACGCCGCGACGGGCGGGCGGTTCGATCCGACGATCCAGCCGCTGTGGTCGCTCTATGCCGAGCATTTCGCCGATGGGCGCCGCAGTGAACTGCCACCCGCCGTCGCCCGCGACGCATCCCTTGCTCGCATCGGATGGCAGAGGGTTCGCCTCGACAGCAGCCGGATCAGTCTCGAGCCTGGCATGGCCCTCAGTCTCAACGGCATTGCTCAGGGCTACATCGCCGACCGTCTTGCCGACATGTTGCGCACCATGGGGCTTGACCAGGTTCTGGTGAACACGGGCGAGTTCCATGCGATCGGCGACGATCCACGCGGCGGACCCTGGTCGGTGGGTCTGCGGGCGGGGGATCGCATCCTGGCCGGTCGGGTCGCGCTGTCGGAAAGCGCGCTGGCGTCCTCCTCGGCGGGCGGCACCTTCTTCGATACCGCTGGCGAGGTAGGTCACATTCTCGACCCGTTGACCGGGGTACCTGCCGAACCGCGCTGGGAACTGGTGAGCGTGACGGCCCCGCGCGCATGGCTGGCCGACGGACTCAGCACGGCCTTCTGCCTCATGGACCGCCACGGCATCGAAGCTGGGCTCGAAGCGTTTCCCAGCGCGGGGCTGGCCGCCCTCGTGCCAACCTGACACTGGTGTCGCCATCCTCGCAGTTTGCCCGTGTTGTGAAGCCCGATGAGACGAGAACGAACTTTAGCCGCGGCCGGGTCACCGTTATGCGCCGGCTCAACGCACCGCAGAGTCTGATGCAATCCTCATAGGGCCGGAGAGCACCGAATTCGCGACGGTTTTGAGGTCTGCTCAATTGGTGAACTTCGCCGCGCAATTTGTTGGTGGAGGGGGCTGGATTGGTCGTGTCGCGAATGCTGTGGAAATTCCCTGGTGGCGCGCTGCGGGCGTGGGGA
>CAZNSP010000008.1:0-126173 GCA_964575795.1 uncultured Rhodobacterales bacterium | reverse complement strand
ATGAATCACGCCGCGACCGCCTTGGGAATCCCCTACGTGAGTCGGGCTCTCCGTGGGATGGTATTAGGGATGCCTGTCACGTCCTGCCGCAGGCTTCAGCACATCGCTCAGGGCGATTTTCATGCTGCCGCCCGACAGAAAAGGCCAATCCCTGAAGTGCAATCATACGCGCGAAGGCGCAACGAAATCCGTGGAACGCAACGATATGCGCAAACCTATAGGCCGTCAGGTGTCGAGATTGGCGACGTTGAGCGCGTTCGTCTGGATGAATTCGCGGCGGGGCTCGACCACGTCGCCCATGAGCTTGGTGAAGACCTCGTCCGCCTCGTCGAACTGGTCGATGCGGACCTGCAGGAGCGTGCGCGCCTCCGGGTCGAGGGTGGTTTCCCAGAGCTGCTCGGGGTTCATCTCGCCGAGGCCCTTGTAACGCTGGAGCGTCAGGCCCTTCTCGCCCTCGCGCATCACCGCGTCGAGGAGGTCGGAGGGGGCGTGGATCGGCTGTTCGCGGTCCTTGCGCACCAGCGTGGCGGTGTCGGAATAGACTTCCTGCAGGCCGGGGGTGAGCGCGGCGAGGCGGCGGGCCTCGGCCGAGCGCAGCGCGAAGCCGTCGATCACCCGGACCTCGTCGACGCCGCGCAGCGTCCGCCAGAGCCGAAGGCCCGCGTCCTGGGTCGGGCGGCCCTGCCAGCCGCGCTCGTATTCGGCGGCGATGCGGTCGAGCCGGGCGGCGACGCGGTCGGCTGTGCCCTGCGGGTCGGCGTCGAGCACGCCCGGCACCAGCGCCCCGGCGATGGTCGCCTGTTCCAGCACGTGGCGGGAATAGTGGGTGGGGAAGGCGTCGAGGGTGGCGCGCACGGTGCGGGCCTCCTCGACGACGCGGGCGAGGTCCTGTCCGGCGAGCACGGAGCCGTCGCCAAGGCGGAGCATCGCGCCTTCGAGCCCCTGGGCGATCAGGTAGGATTCGAGCGCGGCCTGGTCCTTCAGGTAGACCTCGGACTTGCCGCGCGCGACCTTGTAGAGCGGAGGTTGCGCGATGTAGAGATGGCCCGCTTCGATAAGTTGCGGCATCTGGCGGAAGAAGAACGTCAGTAACAGCGTCCGGATATGCGCGCCGTCCACGTCAGCGTCGGTCATGATGATGACCTTGTGGTAGCGCAACTTCTCGAGGTTGAACTCGTCCCGGCCGATTCCGGTGCCGAGCGCGGTGATCAGCGTGCCGATTTCCTGGCTCGACAGCATGCGGTCGAAGCGGGCGCGTTCGACGTTCAGGATCTTGCCCCGCAGCGGCAGCACCGCCTGGTTCTGGCGCGAGCGGCCCTGCTTGGCCGAGCCGCCGGCGCTGTCACCCTCGACGAGGAAGAGCTCGGCCTTGGCCGGGTCCTTTTCCTGGCAGTCGGCGAGCTTGCCGGGCAGGTTCGCCACGTCCATCGCGGTCTTGCGGCGGGTGAGCTCGCGCGCCTTGCGCGCCGCCTCGCGGGCGAGTGCCGCCTCGACGATCTTGCCGACCACGATCCGCGCCTCGGCGGGGTTCTCCTCGAACCATTCGGCGAGCTTCTCGTTGAGCAGCCCCTCGACGGCGGGGCGCACCTCGGAACTGACGAGCTTGTCCTTGGTCTGTGACGAGAACTTCGGGTCGGGCACCTTGACCGAGAGCACGCAGGTCAGCCCTTCGCGGGCATCATCGCCGGAAAGGGTTACCTTTTCCTTGCGCGCGAGGCCGGAAGTGCCGGCATAGTTGTTGATCGTGCGGGTCAGCGCGCCGCGGAAGCCGGCGAGATGGGTGCCGCCGTCGCGCTGGGGGATGTTGTTGGTGAAGGGCAGCACCGTCTCGTGGTAGCTGTCGTTCCACCACATCGCGACCTCGATCCCGATGCCGTCACGCTCGCCCTCGATATAGATCGGGGCCTTGATCAGCGGGGTCTTGGATCGGTCGACATAGCGCACGAATTCCCGCACGCCGCCTTCGTAAAAGAGTTTCGTCTCAACGACTTCGGCATGGCGCTGGTCGCGCAGGCCGATGGTCACGCCGGAGTTGAGGAAGGCGAGTTCGCGCAGGCGGTGTTCGAGGGTCTTGTAGCTGTAGTCGAGGTTGGAGAAGGTGTCGGTGGAGGCGAGGAAGCGGACCTGGGTGCCACGTTTGCCTTCGGCCGGGCCGACGCGGCGGAGGGGGGCGACGGTCTCGCCGCGCTCGAAGCGGACGAAGTATTCCGAGCCGTCACGCCAGATGCGCAGGTCGAGCCAGTCGGAAAGCGCGTTGACGACCGAGACGCCGACGCCGTGCAAGCCCCCGGAAACCTTGTAGGAATTCTGGTCGAACTTGCCGCCGGCATGGAGCTGGGTCATGATGACCTCGGCCGCCGAGACGCCCTCGCCCTCGTGGATGCCGACGGGGATGCCGCGGCCGTTGTCGGTGACGGAAACCGAGTTATCCGCATGTAATACAACGGAAACTTCGGTCGCGTGGCCGGCGAGCGCCTCGTCGATGCCGTTGTCGACGACCTCGTAGACCATGTGGTGCAGGCCCGAGCCGTCGTCGGTGTCGCCGATATACATCCCCGGCCGCTTGCGCACGGCCTCCAAGCCCTTGAGGACCTTGATGGAATCGGCACCGTATTCTTCGGGGAGGCGGGCTGGCTCGGCCATTCTGCGGGCATCCTGCTTGTTGGTGAGGCAGTTTATCCGGGCCTGCCGGCATTGTCACGTGCCCGCGGCCGCAGTGCGGAGCGGGGCGGATTCGGCAGGTGATATTCGGGTGATATTTGGGTGCTATTTCGGTGCCACGGTTTCGGCCGGGGGCGCGCCGTCCGGTGGGGAGCGGACGATCCGCGACACGCCGTCCGCCTCGGCCACCGAGAGCCACTGCGCCCGGTCGCCGAGGCTGTCGAAGAGCTCGGCGCCGGTGCCGGTCATCCAGGCCTGGGCGCCGAGGGCGGTGACCTCGTCGAAGAGCGCGGCGCGGCGGGTGGCGTCGAGATGGGCGGCGACCTCGTCTAGGATCAGGATCGGGACCGCGCCGAAATCCGCGGCGACGGCGCGGGCGTTGGCGAGGATCAGGCTGATCAGGAGCGCCTTCTGCTCGCCGGTGGAGCAGAGCCGCGCCGGTACGCACTTGGCCGCATAGACCGCGCCGAGGTCGTCGCGGTGCGGGCCGGTCAGGCTGCGCCCGGCGGCGCGGTCCCGGGACCGGCCTTCGCGCAGCGCGGTTCGGAGGTCGGGCTCGGCGGCGGGCGCCTCGGTCTCGAGCGAAAGGGTGGCGGCGGGGAAGGTGCTGGCCGCGCCCTGCTGCGCGCCGGCGAGCCGGGCGATGGCCGCGGCGCGGTTCGCGGTGACGCGGGCGCCGTGGGCGGCCATCTGCGCCTCGAGCGCGTCGAACCAGCCGGCGTCGCGGACCTGGTCGCGCAGGAGGCGGTTGCGCTCGCGCATCGCCTTTTCATAGCCGAGCACCGCCTCGCCGTGTTCGGGGCTGAGCGAGAGCGCGATGCGGTCGAGGAAGCGCCGGCGCTCGGCCGCGCCCTCCAGCCAGAGCCGGTCCATCGCCGGGGTGAGCCAGAGTACGCGGGCGACGGTGCCGAGGGCGAGCTGGGGCGCGGGCTTGCCGTCGATCGCGACGAGGCGGCCCGCACCCTCCCACCAGGTCTCGACCTCATGCGGGCCGTCGGGGGAGGTCAGCGTGGCGGCGATCTTCCAGCCGAGGCGTTCGGGGGCGCGGGCGAGTTCCTCGGGCGCCGCACCGCGCAGGCCGCGGCCGGGGGAGAGCAGCGAGACCGCCTCGACGAGGTTGGTCTTGCCGGCGCCGTTCGCCCCGAAGATCGCGAGCGGGCGGCCGTCGAGGGCGAGGTCGGCGGCCTTGTGCGAGCGGAAGTGGGAGAGGAAGAGCCGGGTGACGGCGAGTGCGGGCGCGGTCATGGGTCGGCCGGGGGGGCGCGGCGGGTCGGGGCAAGTTGCCCGGGCCGGATCAGCGGATGTCCGGTGGACATCCGCCCGGCACGGTCGCCCGCAGCAAGCCTGCGGAGGGCGAGGGTGGCTAGTGCTGCGTTCGGGGATCGGCGCGCGCCTGACTGGCGGGCGCGGTAACGCGCCTGCCGTCGTGCCGGAGGCACGCCTGCGGCGTGACGGCAGGCAGGCGCGGGCCGATCCGCCACGGGTCGGATCGGCCGGGGATGCGGCGTTGCCGCGCCAGACCACGCTCGCCGAAAAGTTTCCATCGGCCTCACGTCCCGCGGGGTGGCGGAGCGCGCCGCAGCACCATCTCCCGCGCCGCGCGCCTGCGTGCGCGTCGTACCGGTGCAACGCCGTGCCTTCGGCACGACGGTCAAATCGGGCGAGGATGCGGAGAGCGTGGCGATGCTATGTTTGGCGGCCGGTGTCATGCGCAGTCAGCGTCTTGCTCCGCCTGCGGGGGCAACAGGACCCCGTACCGACGCTCGACCCGGGCGCGAAGGTCAGCGCCCGACCCGGCGGGCGTGAAGCGCCCGCCTGCGGGCGGGGCGGGCGCTGACCGTGCCGGGGCACGGTCGGGGGGTCCGGGGAGGTCGCGCTCCTGTGCCGAGGCGATCAGACCGTTCAGACCCGCATCGGCATCACGACATAGACCGCGGTCTCGTCGTTGCCCTCGCGCATCAGGGTGGGGTCGCCGGCGGTGTTGAAGAGGAAGACGGCGTTCTCGCGGTCGACCTGGCTCGCGATCTCGAGCAGGTACTTGGCGTTGAAGCCGATCTCGAGCCGGTCGTCGCCATAGGCGACCGAGAGCTCCTCGTCCGCCGCGCCGCTGTCGGGGGCGTTGACGCTGAGCACCAGCCGGTCGTCGTCGATGGTCATCTTCACCGCGCGCGAGCGTTCCGAGCTGACCGTGGCGACCCGGTCCACGGCGCGGGCGAATTCCGCGGCGTCGACCTCGAGCCGCTTGGGGTTGTTCGCGGGGATCACCCGGGAATAGTCGGGGAAGGTGCCGTCGATCACCTTGGAGGTGAGCGTCACCTCGGGCGTGGCGAAGCGGACCTTGGTCTCGCTGACCGAGACGGCGATCTGGGTGTCGTCGTCGTCGAGAAGCTTCCGAAGCTCGCCCACGGTCTTGCGGGGCACGATCACCCCGGGCATGTCGGCGGCCCCCGGCGGCAGGGCCGCGTCGATGCGGGCGAGGCGGTGGCCGTCGGTGGCGACGCAGCGCAGGAGCTCGCCCTCCGGTCCCTTGGCCGCATGCATGTAGACGCCGTTCAGGTAGTAGCGGGTCTCCTCGGTGGAGATGGCGAACTTCGCCTTGTCGAAGAGCCGGCGCAGCACCGGGGCGGGGCAGGCGAAGTTCGTCTGGTACTCGGCACTCGCCATGATGGGGAAATCCTCGCGCGGGAGGGTGGCGAGCGAGAAATGCGACCGTCCGGCACGCACCTCGAGCCTTCCGGCGATGCCGTCGTCGTGCAGTTCCACCATGGCGCCGTCGGGCAGCTTGCGCGCGATCTCGTGGAGCGTGTGGGCGCCGACGGTGGTGGCGCCGGCGCGGGAGACCATGGCCTTCGCCCGGTCGATCACCTCGATGTCGAGATCGGTGGCGCGGAAGCTGACCTGGTCGCCCTCGGCCTCGATCAGCACGTTGGCGAGGATGGGGATGGTGTTGCGGCGTTCGACCACCGATTGCGCCCGGCTCATGGCCCGGAGGAGTGCGCTGCGCTCCATGCTCAGTTTCATGCGTGAGGTCCCCGATTCTGCCCCCGCGCCTCGACCTTCGGTTGCGCGGACCGAGACGTTAGCGGATTGGCGCGAAAGGGCAAGCGGGGAGCGTACGAAGTGGTACCGGCAGGGTCGTTCGGGAAACGATCGTGGCCGGGCGGGCGGTTTCGTGGTAGGGTGATCGGGGTCCCGGACGCAGGGGGCGCCCGGGTTTCCCGGGGGGACGAACAGATGACAGGCGTGAAGTGGATTGCGGCCGCGCTTCTCTGCGGCCTTCTCGCCATGCCCGCGGGGGCGGCGACGCTGAACTTCGTGGCGAGCCTCGACGGGGCCAGCGAGGACCCGCCGAACCTCTCGCCCGGCACGGGATCGGGCAAGGTGACGATCGACACGCTGGCGAAGACCATGGCGGTGCAGTTCGAGTTCGAGGGGCTGGTGGGCACGCTGACGGCCGCGCATATCCATGGGCCGACGGCGGTGGCGGGGTCGGGCGTCGCCGCGGTGATGACCCAGACGCCGAGCTTTCCGGGCACGCCGCTGGGCGTGACGAGCGGGACCTATTCGAACGTCTTCGACATGACGCAGGGGTCGAGCTACAACGCCAACTTCCTGACCGCTCAGGGCGGCGATCCGGAGGTGGCATTCGCGGCGCTGACCGAGTTCATCCTGGCCGGCACGGCCTATCTGAACCTGCATTCGGAGGTCTATGGCGCGGGCGAGATCCGCGGCTTCCTGCAGCCGGCACCGATCCCGCTGCCGGGCGCGGTGTGGCTGATGCTGGCGGAGGCGGGGGTGCTGGGCGCGGCGGGGTGGCGCCGGGCCTGAATGGGGCGGCGCTGGAGGCTCAGGCCTCCAGCATCCGGCGCAGGAGTTCCACGTCCTCGGCGATCTGGCTGTCGGTCTTCTTCAGCTCCTCGACCTTGCGCACGGCATGGATCACCGTGGTGTGGTCGCGGCCGCCGAAGCGCCGGCCGATGTCGGGCAGCGAGCGCGAGGTCAGGGTCTTGGCCAGATACATCGCCACCTGGCGCGGCCGGGCGACCTGGCGGGCGCGGCGGGCCGACAGGAGGTCGGACATGCGCAGGTTGTAGTGGTCGGCGACCTTGCGGATGATCTCGTCGATCGTGACCTTGCGCTCGGAGACGCGCAGGATGTCGGCGAGGCATTCCTGGGTCATGTCGAGGTTGATCTCGCGGCCGACGAGGCTCGCGAAGGCGAAGAGCCGGGTGAGCGCGCCTTCGAGCACGCGGACGTTCGAGCTGATCCGGTGGGCGAGGAATTCGAGCACGCCGGGTCCGACGGTGACGCCGGGGTGCAGTTCGCGATAGGCGTCGGACTTGGCCTGCAGGATGCCGAGGCGCAGTTCGTAGTCGGCAGGGTGCAGGTCGACCACGAGGCCCCAGTGCAGGCGCGACTTGATGCGTTCCTCGAGCCCGTCGATCTCGCCCGGGGCGCGGTCGGCGGAGATGACGATCTGCTTCTGCTGGTCGATCAGGGCGTTGAAGGTGTGGAAGAATTCCTCCTGGGTGGAATCCTTGCCCGAGATGAACTGCACGTCGTCGACCATCAGCATGTCGACGGAGCGGAACATCTCCTTGAAGTCGTGCATCGCCTTGAAGCGCAGGGCCGAGACGAACTTGTACATGAACTGCTCGGCCGAGAGGTAGAGCACGCGGGCGCCGGGATTGTTCAGGCGCACCTCCCAGGCGATGGCGTGCATCAGGTGGGTCTTGCCGAGTCCGGTGCCGCCGTAGAGGAAGAGCGGGTTGAAGGTGACCGGCCCGCCCTCGGCGACGCGGCGGGCGGCGGCATGGGCGAGCTCGTTCGGCTTGCCGACGACGAAGCTGTCGAAGGTGTAGCGGCCGTCGAGGGGCGAGGTCGGCAGCTCGATGTCGCCGGCGGGCGGCTCGGCGGCGTTCGCCGCGGCGCGGGAAGGCTGTGCGGCGGGGAGCGGTCCGGCGGGGGTCTCGCCCGCGGGGCCGGCGACGCGGAACTCGAGCCGGGTGGCGGGGACGCCTTCCTCGGCGAAGCGCTGGCGGATCGTGTCGCCGAAGTTGCGGGCGACCCAGTTGCCGATGAAGCTCGTCGGGGCCTCGAAGAACAGCACGCCTTCCTCGGACCGCAGGAAGCCGAGCGGGTCGATCCAGTTCTGGAAGGCGTCCTTGCCGAGGGTTGCGCGGAGGTCGGCCCGGACTCGCGTCCAGGTTGCATCCTCGGCGGTCGAATCGTGCGTCATTACTTCATATTTCATGGAGGGATCGGTTCGCCGATTGGAGTTGCGGCCCGGTGCCGCGGCAGCCGAAGGCGCGTGCCCGGGCCGATCCGGCGCAGCGGGAACGGGTGCATTCAGCACCGTCGCCTCCGTCCTTGCCTGTCCGATCCGCACGCCAACCGTTCCTGCCGTTCTGCGGCACTTTCGAATCCCCCCCGGTTTTCGTTCGACCGGACCATAGCCGCCGGCCGTTCACCTTTTCAACTGCAACCCTGAACTGCCGTGTCGATTTCGTGCATCGCACCAGAACTGGCGGGCACCCCACGGCCCGACGGAAGTCCACACAACAAAAAGCCTTGCAATACCGACGATTGCGCAGCTTTCTTTACTTGAGATGTACTTGTTGGTTTCCAGCTCAGAATCGCTCTGGTCTGTCCGAGCATACCCAAGGCGGCCGGATCGGACAATGGGACCGAAGGCGGAACATCGGCGGGGGTGCCGGAATGCCGCAGTGGAGTGTCCTGCGCGCAACGAAAAACGCGCCCGGGGACGGGCGCGTCGGACGGGTTCCGCGCGTGCCGGACCGGCCGCCCAGGCGGCCGGCGCGGCGGGATCAGGCGTTCAGCGCCTTGACCCGGGCGGCGAGGCGCGAGACCTTGCGGCTTGCGGTGTTCTGGTGCGTGATGCCCTTGCTCACGCCGCGCATGATCTCGGGCTGGGCGGTCTTCAGGGCCGCGAAGGCGGCGCCGTAGTCACCCGTGGCGATCGCCTCCTCGACCTTGCGGATGAAGGTGCGGACGCGCGAGCGACGCGCCTTGTTCACTTCGGTGCGGCGCTCGGTCTGGCGCGCGCGCTTCTTGGCGGACGGCGAATTGGCCATGTCGTTCTGAATCCGGTTCTGTCGGTCTGCGAAAGATAAGGCGCGTCCATACTCGGGCGGGAAAGCGGAGTCAACGGCAGCGGGGGCTTATTTTCCCGGGACGCGGGGTGCGGCCCCGCCGGGAGGGTTCGGCCGGCCCGCCGCCGTCGCGCCCGTGGCGTGCCGGCGGGGCCCCGCGGCTACTTGCCGCGGAACTGGGGGGTGCGCTTTTCCGCGAAGGCGGCCATGCCCTCGGCCTGGTCCTCGGTGGCGAAGAGCGCGTTGAAGAGGCGGCGCTCGAAGAGGAGCCCCTCGCGCAGGGTGGTCTCGTAGCTGCGGTTCACCGCCTCCTTGACCGCGCGCACGGTCAAGGGCGACTTCTCGGCGATGCGGGCGGCGGCCTCGCGTGCCTCGCGCATCAGTTCCTTCGCGGGCACCACGCGGCTGACGAGGCCGCTGCGCTCGGCTTCGGCTGCGTCCATGAAGCGGCCGGTGAGGCACATCTCCATCGCCTTCGACTTGCCGACGTAGCGGGCGAGGCGCTGGGTGCCGCCCATGCCGGGGATCACGCCGAGGTTGATCTCGGGCTGGCCGAACTTGGCGGTGTCCGCGGCGATGATGAAGTCGCAGAGCATGGCGAGCTCGCAGCCGCCGCCGAGGCAGTAGCCCGAGACCGCGGCGATGATCGGCTTGCGGCAGCGCTGGATCGCCTCGGTCGGGCCGGTGAAGAAATCCTCGACGAACATGTCGACGAAGGACTTGTCGGCCATCTCCTTGATGTCGGCACCGGCGGCGAAGGCCTTTTCCGAGCCGGTGACGATGATGGCGCGCACCCGGTTGGAGGCGTCCATCTCGGTGATCGCGGCGGCGAGTTCGTCGAGGACCGCGCTGTTGAGCGCGTTCAGCGCCTCGGGCCGGTTGAGGCGGATGAGGCCGATATGCTCCTCCACCTCGACGATGATGGTCTCGTAGGCCATGGGTCTGTCCCCTGTTCAGGTGCGGCGGCTTCAATAGCACCGGCGGCGGTGGGATCAACCCCGTGACGCGGTGAGTGTCTGGCAGACCGGGCAGTGGAAGCTGGAGCGCCCGGATTGCACGTCGCGGGCGATCGTGCCGGTGCAGCCGGGGGCGGGGCAGGGGGCGCCGGCGCGGCCGTAGACCGCGAAGCTGTGCTGGAAGTAGCCGAGCTCGCCGTCGGCCTGGCGGTAGTCGCGCAAGCTGGAGCCGCCGGCGGCGATGGCGTCGGTCAGCACCGCGCGGATGGCGGCGGTGAGGCGCTCGGCCTCCTCGGCCGTGACCTCGCGGGCGAGGCGCAGGGGCGAGATGCGGGCGCGCCAGAGCGCCTCGCAGACATAGATGTTGCCGAGCCCGGCCACGACGTGCTGGTCGAGCAGCACCGCCTTGACCGGGGGCGCGCGGCCGGCGAGCCGGGCGGCGAGGTGTTGCGCGTCGAAGGCGTTGCCGAGCGGTTCGGGGCCGAGGCCGGCAAGGAGGCGGTGCGTCTCGACGGTATCGGTCGGGGCGAGGTCCATCGCGCCGAAGCGGCGGGCGTCGTTGAAGGTGATGCGCGCGCCGCCCTCGATGTCGAGCACGACGTGGTCGTGCTTTTCCGGCGCGGGATGGGGATGGGCGAAGGTGCCGAGCATGGCGCCCGAGACGAGCATCCGGCCCGACATGCCGAGATGGACGATCAGCGTCTCGCCCCGGTCGAGATCGGCGAGCAGGTATTTCGAGCGGCGGCGCAACGCGGTGACGCGCGCGCCGGTCAGCCGGTCGGCCATGCGTTCGGGGAGCGGCCAGCGCAGGTCGGGGCGGCGGACCTCGGCCCGGACGATGCGGTGGCCGGTCAGGACGGGTTCCAGCCCGCGGCGGACCGTCT
This sequence comes from uncultured Rhodobacterales bacterium, assembly GCA_964575795.1. Taxonomy (GTDB): domain Bacteria; phylum Pseudomonadota; class Alphaproteobacteria; order Rhodobacterales; family Rhodobacteraceae; genus Amaricoccus. The sequence continues at coordinate 115,559 of CAZNSP010000008.1, read as the reverse complement.
CGACCTCGGGCAGTTCCGGCACCTTTCCCCCCTTTTCCGATCGCGGGCGCGGTTGTCTCCGTTCCGAAGGGCCTTATAAGCAGGGGCACGGCCGACAGAAAGACCCGAGCCCCCCACATGACCGGAACGCCATGACCGAGACGCCTCCGCGGACAACCCATTTCGGCTTCGAGACCGTGGAGGAGGCCGAGAAGGCCCGGCGGGTGCACGGGGTCTTTTCCTCGGTCGCCTCGCGCTACGACATGATGAACGACGCGATGAGCCTCGGCATCCACCGGCTCTGGAAGGACGCGATGCTCGACTGGCTGGCGCCGTGGCCGGGGATGCGGCTTCTCGACGTGGCGGGGGGGACGGGGGACATCGCCTTCCGCTTCCTGCGGCGGGTGCGGGGGCAGGGGCATGTGACCGTGCTCGACATGACCGAGGGCATGCTGGTCGAGGGGCGGCGGCGGGCGGAGGCGACCGATTTCGCCGGTGCGATCGACTGGGTGGCGGGGGACGCCATGGCGCTGCCGTTCCCGGACGCGAGCTTCGACGCCTACACGATCAGCTTCGGCATCCGGAACGTGACGCGGATCGAGGACGCGCTGGCCGAGGCCTGGCGCGTGCTGCGCCCCGGAGGCCGGCTGATGGTGCTGGAATTCAGCCGGGTGCCGAACCCGGGGCTGCGCCGGCTCTACGACCTCTATTCCTTCAATGTGATCCCGCCGATGGGGGCGGCGATCGCGGGGGACCGGGCGTCCTATCAGTACCTCGTGGAATCGATCCGCCGGTTCCCGGATCAGGAGCGCTTCGCGGCGATGATCGGCGCGGCGGGATTCGGGCAGGTGAAGTACCGCAACCTGAGCCTCGGGATCGCGGCGCTGCATTCGGCCTGGAAGCTCTGATGCGCGGTCCGCACAACATCTGGCGGCTGATCCGGACCGGCGCGACCTTCGAGCGCACCGGCGCGATGCGGCAGGCGCTGGAGGCGCTCGACGCCCCGCCGAGCCTGCGGGCGGTGGCGCGGGTGCTCGGCTGGCCGTTCCAGTGGCTGGGCTACGAGGGCGACCCGAGCCAGCCGCCGGTGGTCCGCGCGCTGACCGCGCTGGGGCCGGCCTACATCAAGTTCGGCCAGCTGATGTCGACGCGGCCGGACATCGTCGGCCAGAACCTCGCCACCGAGCTGACGGTGCTGCAGGACAAGCTGCCGCCGTTCTCGCTGGCCGAGGCGCGGGCGGCGATCGCGCGGGAGCTCGACCAGCCGGTCGACATGATCTTCGACGAGATGAGCGAGCCGGTGGCGGCGGCCTCGCTCGCCCAGGTGCACCGCGCGGTGCTGCGCGAGACCGGGCAGGTGGTGGCGGTGAAGGTGCTGCGGCCGGGGATCGAGCGGGCCTTCCTGCGCGACGTGGACGCCTTCTACTTCGCGGCCTCGGTGATCGAGTTCTTCGCCCCCTTCACCCGCCGGCTGAAGCCCTCGGCGGTCATCGCGCATTTCGAGGGCGTGGTGCTGGGCGAGCTCGACCTGCGGATGGAGGCCTCGGCGGCGGCGGAGTTCCATGCCAACACGCGGAACGACCACGGCTTCCGGGTGCCGGCGGTGATCTGGCCGGCCTCGGGGCGGCGGGTGCTGACGCTGGAATGGGTCTCGGGCACCAACATGGGCAATGTCGAGGCACTGCGCGAGGCGGGGGCGCCGCTGGTGCAGATATCCGAGCGGATCATCCAGTCGTTCCTGACCCATGCGCTGCGCGACGGCTTCTTCCATGCCGACATGCACCAGGGGAACCTGAAGCTCGGCCCGGACGGGGCGATCGTGGCGCTGGATTTCGGGATCATGGGGCGGATCGACGCCTACACCCGCCGGGTCTATGCCGAGATCCTGATGGGTTTCCTGCGCAAGGACTACCGCCGGGTGGCGGAGGTGCATTTCGAGGCGGGCTACGTGCCGGCCGACCGCGACATCGACGCCTTCGCCCAGGCGCTGCGCTCGGTGGGCGAGCCGATCTTCGGGCAGGATGCCACCAAGATCTCGATGGCGCGGCTGCTCGCGCATCTCTTCGAGGTGACGGAACGCTTCGGGATGGAGACGCGGACCGAGCTGATCCTGTTGCAGCGGACCATGGTGGTGGTCGAGGGCGTCGCGCGCAGCCTGCATCCGGGCATGAACATGTGGGAGGTCGCGCGGCCCGTGGTCGAGACCTACATCCGCGACAACCTCGGGCCGCGGGCGGTGGCGCGGGACCTCGCCGCGACGGTGCGGGTGCTGGCGCGGTTCGGGCCGCTCCTGCCGCAGATGGCGGAGGCGGCGCTGATCCGGCTGAACGGCCCGCCGCCCCCGCCGGAGCGGCGGCGCTTCCCCGGCTGGGTCTACGGGCTCGGGGGCGCGGCGGTCGGCGCGGCGCTGGTGACGCTCGGGGCGTTGCTTTGATCCCAGGCGTCGCTCGGATGATCCTGCTGCTTCTGGCCCTCGCGGTGCAGGCGCGGGCGCAGTTACCAGTGCAGCCGGAGCCGGCGGAGGTGCGCTTCGGCGCATTCGTGACCTCGATCTCCAACATCTCGCCCGCGACCGGCAGCTACGAGATCACGCTCTATGCCTGGGTGATCGACCCGTCCGGGCGGCTCGACCCCGAGAGCCAGTTGGAGGTCCTCGCCCGCCATTCGACGCTGGAGGTGGTCGAGCGCACGGACATGCCGGACGGCGCGGCCTATACCGCGCTGCGGATCGAGGCGACCGTCGACCAGGAATTCGACCTGCGCCGTTTCCCCCTCGACCGCCAGACCCTGCGCCTGCCGATCGAGACGGAGATCCCGGCGACGCGGCTGCGGCTGATCCCCGATTCCGAGGACAGCCGGATCGCGGATTTCCTCGTCCTGAACGGCTGGAACGTGGCGCATCTGCGCTTCGTCTCTCAGAACGTGGACTATGACACCGGCTTCGGGCAGAGCGCGCGGGCGAGCTTCTCGCGGCTGAACCTGCTGGTCGATATCGAGCGGGAGCGCTCGCCGCTGGTGATCGACAAGTTCATCGGCTACACCGCCGCGCTGCTGATCGCGGCGCTGATCTACGCGGTGCCGCCGGGACAGCTCGGCGTGCGCATCGGCATGGTCACGAGCGCGATCTTCGCCGCGGTCGGCAACCGCTACGGGCTCGACGCGGCGCTGGGGGCGGAAAGCGGCTTCGGGCTCGTGGACCAGCTGTCGCTGATCGTCTTCGGCGCGATCCTCGTGGCGCTGGTCATCTCGCTGGTCGTGCATCACCTGCACGAGACGGGACGCACCGGAGCCGCCGCCGGGCTCGACCGTCGCGCCGGCCTCGCGACGGCGGTGCTGAGCTTCGGGCTCGCCGCCGCCGCGCTGATCGCCGCCCGCGGCTGAGGGCCGCGGACGGGAAGTCCGTCAGTCCCAGTCGCTGCGGCGATGTTCCCAGGGGGTGACGCGGCCGTCGCCGTCGGCATCGGCGGCGGCGTGATGGGCCTCGGCTGCCTGCATGAACTCGGCCTTGGTCACCGTCCCGTCGCCGTCCGCGTCGAGCGCCTGGAAGCGCGCCGTGCGGCGGGCCTGCATCGCGGCGACCCGGTCGGGGTCGGCCCAGGGCGGGGGCTGCATGCGGAGCGTGCCGAATTCCTCGAGGGTCAGGACGCCGTCGTCGTCGACGTCGAGGACGGCGAAGCGCCGCTCGGCCGCCGCCGCGGCTTCCTCGGCGCTGACCGCGCCGTCGCCGTCGGTGTCGAGCGGGAAGAAGCGGCCCTGCCCGGGACCCGCGCCCCAGTCCGGGCCCGCGCCACCGCCTGGCCCCATGCCCTGCATCATGCCGGGAGGCATCCCGCCCCGGCCGCCGCCCCAGCCCTGCATCATGCCCGGCGGCATCCCTCCCGGTCCCGGTCCATAGCCCGGACCTGCGCCGTAGCCCGGTCCCATGCCGTAGCCGGGGCCATGGCCGCCGCCGTATCCGCCGCCGTATCCGCCGCCCCAGCCCTGCGCCGGCGCGGCACCGGCAATCGCCAGCGCCGTCAGCCCGCAGAGTGCGCCGATTGCGGCGCGACGTCTGGTAGTGATCATGTCGGTTCTCCTCTCGCGCGGATGTCCGCGAGGGAAGGATGCATTCAGTTCTGTGCATATGCAATCGGCGACCGCACCGGCTTCACGCGCACGCGAGCGGCTGCGCGTGATTGACCGCGCGGGCCGGGCGGGGGTACTAGGGGCGCGACGGCCCCGTAGCTCAGCGGATAGAGCGACCGCCTCCTAAGCGGTAGGTCACAGGTTCAATTCCTGTCGGGGTCGCCAGCGATCAGTAGGGCAGGCCGACGTAGTTCTCGGCGAGCGCGGTCATCGCGGCGCGGGAGGAGAGGGTGTAGGCGAGTTCGGCCTCGTGGATGCGGCGGCCGAAGGCGTCGTCCTCGGCGAAGGTGTGCAGCATGGTCGTCATCCACCAGGAGAACCGCTCGGCCTTCCAGACGCGGGCGAGCGCGCGGTCGGAATAGGCCGCGAGGCCGGCGTCCGAGCCCTCGGCATAATGTTCGCGCAGCGCCTCGAAGAGATAGTGCACGTCCGAGGCGGCGAGGTTGAGGCCCTTCGCCCCGGTCGGCGGGACGATGTGGGCGGCGTCGCCGGCGAGGAAGAGGCGCCCGAAGCGCATCGGCTCGGCCACGTAGCTGCGGAGCGGCGCGATCGACTTCTCGAAGGAAGGGCCGGTGACCACGTCGGCGGCCACGTCCTCGGGCAGGCGACGGCGCAGCTCGTCCCAGAAGGCCGCGTCCGTCCAGTCCTCGACCCGCGCGGTCAGCGGCACCTGGATGTAATAGCGGCTGCGGGTCTGCGAGCGCATGGAGCAGAGCGTGAAGCCGCGCGGATGGCGGCCGTAGACCAGTTCCTCGCGCGCGGGCGGCACCTCGGCGAGGATGCCGAGCCAGCCGAAGGGATAGACCCGCTCGAAATGCCGGATGGCCTTCGGCGGCACCGACTTGCGGGCGACCCCGTGGAAGCCGTCGCAGCCGATGATGAAGTCGGCGTCGATCCGGTGGGAGCGGCCGTCCTTCTCGTAGGCGACCCAGGGCCGGTCGCCGTCGCAGTCGCGCGGGGTGACATGGAGCGCGTCGTAGACGGTGAGCCCGCCGGCGGCCTCGCGGGCGTCCATCAGGTCGCGGGTGAGCTCGGTCTGGCCATAGACGGTGACATGGGCGCCGCCGGTCAGGCCCGTGAGGTCGATGCGGTGGGTCTGCCCGCCGAGCGCGATGGAAAAGCCGTGGTGGACGAGCCCCTCGGCATGGAGGCGCTGCGCGCAGCCGGCGCGCTCCATCAACCCGACGGTGCCGGCCTCGAGCACACCGGCGCGGACCCGGTCGAGGATGTAGGCGCGGTCGACCCGGTCGAGGATGACGTTGTCGATGCCCGCGTTCTGCAGGAGCTGGCCGAGCAGGAGGCCCGAGGGGCCGGAGCCGATGATCGCGACCTGTGTGCGCATGGAAGTCCCCTCCTGCCGTCGCGCCCATCATGAGCCGGTGCGGGTTCGATGCCTAGGGCGTTCCGACCCCTTGATGTCCCGATCGCGACGCGGTCTCCTGCCGGAGCCGAGCCGCCGGAGCCTGTTTATGCCTGACTACGTCCTCGAGACCCTTTCGCCGCAGCCGGTCTGCGGGATCGACGAGGTGGGGCGGGGGCCGTGGGCGGGGCCGGTGGTGGCGGCGGCGGTGATCCTCGACCCGGCAGCCATCCCCGAGGGGCTGGACGATTCCAAGCGCGTGCCGCCGGTGCGGCGGGCGGCGCTTGCGGCGCGGCTGCGGGACTGTGCCGAGGTCGGCGTCGGCATGGCGAGCGTGGAGGAGATCGACCGGCTGAACATCCTGCAGGCGAGCCTTCTCGCCATGGCGCGGGCGGTCGCGGCGCTGCCGCGGGTGCCGGCCTTCGCGCTGGTCGACGGGAACCGGTTGCCCGAGGGGCTGCCCTGCGCCGGCCGGGCGGTGGCGAAGGGCGATGCGCGCTGCCTGTCGATCGCCGCGGCCTCGATCGTGGCCAAGGTCGCGCGCGACGCGGAGATGGTGGCATTGGCGCAACAGTTTCCCGGTTTCGGATGGGAGCGGAACGCCGGCTACGGCACCGCGGAGCATCGCGCGGCGCTGCAGCGGCTCGGCCCGACCCCACATCATCGCCGGAGTTTCATGCCGATCCACAAGATGTTGTGTGAAGCGGTTTAGTTAAGTCCTTGATTCATTTAAAGTTTGACGGCGAATCGGCTTTGACTCATGCTGCTCGGCATTCCGCCGCAAGCAGGGGCCGCATGATGCTGACCGTCAAGGAACCGAACGAAATCAGGGAGATGGCGCGCGATGCTATCATCGCGGGCGACTGTATCGAGGTGATGCGGTCGATGCCGGCGGAGAGCGTGGACCTGATCTTCGCCGACCCGCCCTACAACCTGCAACTGCGGGGCGAGCTGCACCGGCCGGACAATTCGAAGGTGGACGCGGTCGACGATCACTGGGACCGGTTCGCGAGCTTCGGGGCCTATGACGAGTTCAGCCGGGCGTGGCTGGCGGCGGCGCGGCGGCTGCTCAAGCCCGACGGGGCGATCTGGGTGATCGGGTCCTATCACAACATCTACCGGCTGGGGGCCTGCCTGCAGGATGCGGGGTTCTGGATCCTCAACGACGTGGTCTGGCGCAAGTCGAACCCGATGCCGAACTTTCGCGGCAAGCGGCTGACCAATGCGCATGAGACGCTGATCTGGGCGGCGAAGTCGGACCAGTCGAAGTACACCTTCAACTACGAGGCGCTGAAGGCGCTGAACGAGGGCGTGCAGATGCGGTCGGACTGGGTGATCCCGCTCTGCACCGGCGGCGAGCGGCTGAAGGACGCGGACGGGGCGAAGGCGCATCCGACGCAGAAGCCCGAGGCGCTCTTGCACCGGGTGCTGGTCGGCACGACGAACCCCGGCGACCTCGTGCTCGACCCGTTCTTCGGGACCGGGACGACGGGTGCGGTGGCCCGGAGGCTGGGGCGGCATTTCGTGGGCATCGAGCGCGAGGCGGAGTACCGCGCGGCGGCCGAGGCGCGGATCGCGGCGGTGCGGCGGCTGGATGCCGAGGCGCTGGCCACGACGCGGCCGAAGCGGGCCGAGCCGCGGGTCGCCTTCGGCCAGCTGGTCGAGCGCGGGCTGCTCGCCCCCGGCGAGGTGCTGATGTCGGCGAACGGGCGGCACACCGCGAAGATCCGCGCGGACGGCACGCTGGTCGCCCCGGACGTGCGCGGCTCGATCCACCAGGTCGGCGCGGCGCTGGAAGGGGCGCCGAGCTGCAACGGCTGGACCTACTGGCATTTCAGGCGCGACGGCGCGGCGGTGCCGATCGACCTCCTGCGCCAGCAGGTGCGGGCGGAGATGGGGGAGTAGGTCACTCCCCCACTCGTGAAGCGCGGCCGCGCCACGGCCTGTGGCCGGGCGCGGCGCTTCGGCGTCAGGGCGTGTGGTGTTCGCAGGTCACGTTCGCGTTGAACGGCATCAGGATGCCGGCCGGGTTCTCCCGGAACAGCCAGACGTGCTGGTCCATGTGCGGCATGAAGCCGTGGGCCTCGTCGCCGGGCGTGGTCGGATCGTCGGCCATGTGGTCCCAGGTCCGGCCGTTCAGGGCCGGAGCATCCGTATTGCCGGCCGCCTGCCACGCCGCCTCGAACACGAGGTTCTCGACGGCGACGAGTTCGAGGGAGCCGTCCGCCTGCGGCTCGTAGATCAGGATCGAGGGCTGCGACCAGTCGGTGTAGGTGCTGGTGCCGTCGACGCGCGGCGCGGTGGCGGTGATCTGCAGGAGCGCGGGGTGGATGAAGTGGATGCCCATGGCCCCGAGTTCGGGCGGCAGCCCTTCGCCCGCCGCGGAGACGCAGTGATTGTCCGGGTTGATGTAGCCGTCGGCAAGGGCGACGTTGACGTCCTGGTATTTCGCGACACTGGTGCGAAGCGCGTCGATGTCGAGATCCTCGGCGCTGGCGGCAATCGGGAACGCCGCGAGGGCGAGAGCCAAGGCGAATGACGTTTTCATGATCTCACTCCCCTGATCCGTCCGACCCGGGCGGATGGCGAACGGATGATACCACGCATCCTCCCGTGTCGGGACAGGTTCGCCGGGGGTCGGAGCGTGCGGTTCGTGGTATGATGCGGGCGAGGTGGGGGCCGACTCGCCCGTCGCCCGAAGGGCGCAGCGGGTGATCGGGTTCCGGGGGGCTCTGGCAATCATGGTCCGCGCTACGGTCGTTCTCGGCACGCTCGCGAGCCTCGTCTGGGCGGGTTGCGCCGCGGAGGAGGCGGCGGACTGGCCCGCGGTCGCCGCGCTTTTCGTCGCGCGCTGCGTCAACTGCCACGCCGCCCATGGTACCGCGCGCGGCCTGCGGCTGGACAGCCACGAGGCGGCGCTTGCGGGCGGCGAGCGGGGTCCGGTGCTGATCGCGGGCGATGCCGCAGGGAGCGAACTGATCCGCCGCCTGCGCGGCGAGAGCCTGCCGCGCATGCCGTTCCTGAGCCGTCCGCTGCCGCCCGAGGAGATCGACCTCGTGATGCGCTGGGTGGAGGCGGGCCTGCCGCGGGGCGCCGCACGCGTGGCAGGGTCGGCGGCAGGGCGCTGAGGCGAGGCCCGGCGCAGGTCGTGTCAGAGTGCCGAGAGGCCGAGGCGGAGGGCCTTCTGCATCACGCTCGGCAGGGCGGATTCGAGTGCGGGCGAATGCGGGTGAAAGGCGCCGGCGGGCGGGGTGAAGCCGGGGGCGACGCGGGCGGTCTCGATCCGCAGGCTCAGGTGGAAATGGGTGAAGGTGTGGCGCACCTCGGCGCCCGCGTCGCGCCAGTCCGCCTCGAAGGGCGGGCGCGGTGCCGGCGGGGCGGTGCGCCAGTCGGTGCCGGGCAGGCCGAGCATGCCGCCGAGCAGGCCCCGCGGCGGGCGGCGTTCGAGGAGCACCGCGCCGTCGGGGCGGAGCGCGAGATAGGCGATGCCGAGGCGGGTGGGCTTTTCCGGCTTCGGGCGCTTGCGGGGCAGGTCGGAGGCGATGCCGCGGCGGCGACCCTCGCAAGGCCCGGACCAGGGGCAGAGGCCGCAGGCCGGGCGGCGCGGGGTGCAGATCGTCGCGCCGAGGTCCATCACCGCCTGGGCGTAGTCGCCGGGGCGATCTGATGGCGTCAGGCGGGCGGCGAGCGCGCGCAGGGTCTCCTTTGCGTCGGGCAGCGGTTCCTCGACGGCGTGGAGCCGGGCCATGACCCGCTCCACATTGCCGTCGAGCACCGTGGCGGGCCGGTCGAAGGCGATCGCGGCGATGGCGGCGGCGGTATAGGGGCCGATGCCGGGGAGAGCGAGGAGCCCTGCCTCGGTGTCGGGGAAGCGGCCGGCGTGGTCCTGGGCGACGGCGCGGGCGCATTTCAGCAGGTTGCGGGCGCGGGCGTAGTAGCCGAGGCCCGCCCAGGCGGCCATGACCTCGGCATCCTCGGCGGCGGCGAGGTCCATGACCGTGGGCCAGCGGGTGACGAAGGTGCGGAAGTAGGCCCCGACGGCGGCGACGGTCGTCTGCTGGAGCATCACCTCGGACAGCCAGACATGGTAGGGATCGGGGCGCAGCCCTTCGGCGCGCAGGCGGGGCGGCACGCGCCAGGGCATGGAGCGCGCCATGCGGTCGTACCAGTCGAGGATGGCGGCGGTCATAACGGGGGCGTCGCGGGCCGGGCTGTCTTCAATGCGCATCACTTCCCCACCTGACAGGCGGGCCCCGCCTCGGATAGACTGTGGTCGATGAGCGGGCAGACTGGCACGACGGGCGGCAAAGGCAAGGCGGAGCGGCGGGCGCGCGGCTTCTCGCGCGCCGGCGGGCTGATCGTGCCGCAGGTGCGGACCGCGGCGGCGAAGCGGGGCTTCGCGGAGGCGCGGCTCCTGACCCACTGGGCCGAGATCGCGGGGCCCGAGATCGCCGCGATCGCCCGGCCGGTGAAGATGGCGCGGGGCCGCGGTGCCAAGGGCGCGACGCTGTCGGTGCTGACCGAGGGGGCGAATGCGCCGCAGATGCAGATGATGCTGCCGGTGCTGCGCGCGCGGATCAACGCCGCCTGCGGCATGGACACGGTGGGCACGATCCGGATCACCCAGACGAGTGGTGCCGCCGGTTTCGGCGAGCCGCAGGCGGGTTTCGCGCATGACGCGCCGCCGCCCGAGCCGCCGGCGGAGAAGCTCGCCCCGATGCTCACGTCGCTCTCAAGCATTGGTGATCCGGGACTGCGGAGCGCCTTGGAGACACTGGCCAGAAACGTGCTATCAGGGAATCGGAGATCCCGAGGAACGAGGACCGAGACATGACCGATCCGATTCGCATGAGCCGCCGCGCCTTTGCCGCCGGGGCGCTGGTGCTGCTCGCCACCACCGCGCTGACGCCCTGGGCCGGCGCCGAGGAGGCGCGCTCGGTCGCCGCGATGAGCATGGGCAATCCCGACGCCGACGTGACGGTGGTCGAATACGCCTCGCTGACCTGCCCGCATTGCGCGAACTTCCACCGCGAGGTCTTTCCGCGGCTGAAGGAAACCTTCATCGACACCGGAAAGATCCATTTCATCTACCGCGAGGTTTATTTCGACCGTCCGGGCCTGTGGGGTGCGATGCTGGCGCGCTGTGCCGGTCCCGACCGGTATTTCGGCGTGATCGACGTGCTCTACCGGGAGCAGGCGGGCTGGTCGCGGCGGCCCGACGCGCCGGCGATCATGAGCGACCTCTATGCCATCGGCCGGCAGGCCGGGCTGACCCGCGAGACGGTGGATGCCTGCATGTCGGATCAGGCCTGGGCGCAGGGGCTGGTCGCCAAGTTCCAGGAGAACGCGCAGCGGGACGGCATCGACTCGACGCCGAGCTTCCTGATCAACGGCCAGAAGACCGGCAACCTGCCGTGGCCCGAGATGGAAGCCAGGATCAACGCGGCGCTGGGCAGCTGAGGCCGCCCGCGCCCTACATCACCGCACCGACCTGCCAGGGCAGGAATTCGTTGTCTCCGAGGCCGAGGGCCTCGGACTTCGTGCGCTCGCCCGAGGCGACGCGCAGGACGAGGTCGAGGATCTCGCGGCCCTTGTCCTCGATCGAGACGCCGCGGCTGACGATGTCGCCGCAGTTCACGTCCATGTCGTCGGTCATCGTCTCGTAGACGCGGTCGTTGGTGGCGATCTTGATGGTCGGCGCCGGCTTGGAGCCGAAGGCCGAGCCGCGGCCGGTGGTGAAGGCGACCACCTGGCAGCCGCCGGCGATCTGGCCGGTGACCGAGACCGGGTCGTAGCCCGGCGTGTCCATGAAGGCGAAGCCGGGGCCCTTCACCGTCTCGCCATAGGCCAGCACCTCGGCGAGCGGGGTGCGTCCGCCCTTGGCGGCGGCGCCGAGGGATTTCTCGAGGATGGTGGTGAGGCCGCCGGCCTTGTTGCCGGGGCTGGGGTTGTTGTCCATCGAGCCGCCGTTCAGGCGGGTGTATTCCTCCCACCAGCGGATGCGCTCGACGAGGCGGCGGCCGACCTGGTGGCTTGCGGCGCGGCGCAGGAGGAGCTGTTCGGCGCCGTAGATCTCGGGGGTCTCGGCGAGGACGGCGGTGCCGCCGAGGCCGACGAGAAGGTCGCTGGCCGCGCCGAGCGCGGGGTTCGCGGTGATGCCGGAGAAGCCGTCAGAGCCGCCGCATTGCAGGGCGAGCTTCAGTTCCGAGGCCGGGATCGGCTCGCGCCGGGCGCGGCCGACCTCGGGCAGGAGTTCGCGGATCATGTCGGCGATGCGGGCGACCGTCTTCGTGGTGCCGCCGCTTTCCTGGATGGTCAGGCCGTGGAAACGCTCCGTCCCGGCGCCGTCGCCGTAGCGGCCGCGCATGCGGGCGACCTGCATCACCTCGCAGCCGAGGCCGACGAAGACCGCTGCGCCGGTGTTGGGGTGGGTGGCGTGGCCCCAGAGGACGCGTTCGAGGTTCTCCGCCCCCGGGCCGTCGCCGGCCATGCCGCAGCCGGTGCCGTGGGCGAAGGCGACCACGCCGTCGATGTCGGGATATGCGTCGAGCGCGCCGGAGCGGTTCACCTCCTCGGCGGCGCGGCGGATCACGGTGGCCGAGCAGTTGACGGTCGCGACGAGGGCGATGTGGTTGCGCGTGCCGGCCTGGCCGTTGGCGCGGCGGTAGCCCTGGAAGGTGGCGGGGGCCATCGCGGGGATCGCGGCGCGGGCGGCGTCGAGGTCGGCGCCGATGCGGTAGTCGGTGTCGTGCGCGCCCATGGCGCAGTTGTGGCTGTGCACGTGCTCGCCGGCGCGGATCGGCTGGGTGGCGTAGCCGATCACCTGGCCGAACTTCAGGATGCGGGCGCCGAGGTCGATGTCGGTGCGGGCGATCTTGTGGCCGCGGGCGACGGGCCCTGAGAGCGGCGCGCCGGTGCCGAGGGGCGTGGCTCCGGCGGGGGCATTCGCGGTGAGGATCGCGACGTTGTCCTCGGCATGGAGGACGAGGGTGGCGGGCGCGGTGTTCGGGTTCATCGGGTGACCTCTGCGGCGGTGGTGCGGGCGCCGGAGGCGAGGAGGGCGGCATGGGCCGCCTCGAGCCTGCGGCGGAAGCTGGGATCGGCGGCGAGATCGGCGGGGAAGACCTCGCGGACCCCGAGGAGGGCGGCGACCCGCGCATCGGGGGTCGGGGCGGCGTCCGACAGCGCGCGGAGGCGGTCGGCGAGGGGGTCGCGGACGTCGATCGGCGCGCCCCTTTCGTCGGTGCCGCCGACATAGCGCATCCAGGCGGCGACGGCGAGGGCGAGCCCGTCGATCGGCCGGCCGGCGGCTAGGTTCTCGGCGATGGTGCCGAGGAGGCGCTGGGGCAGCTTCTGGCTGCCGTCCATGGCGATCTGCCAGGTGCGGTGGCGGATGGCGGGATTGGCGTAGCGCGCGAAGAGCGCCTCGGCATGGGCGGCGAGGTCGACGCCGGGCGGGGCGGTCAGGCCGGGGAGGATCTCGGCGGTCCAGAGACGGCGGACGAAGCGGGCGAAGACCGGGTCGGCGACGGTTTCAGCGATGGTCTCGTGGCCGGCGAGGTAGCCGAGATAGGCGAGCGCGGAATGGGTGCCGTTGAGGCAGCGCAGCTTCATGTGCTCGAAGGGCGTCACGTCGGCCACGAGTTCGACGCCGGCCGCGGCGAGGTCGGGGCGGGCGCCGTCGACGAAATCATCCTCGACCACCCACTGGCGGAAGGGCTCGTGCATCACCGGTGCGGCGTCGAGGACGCCGGTCGCGCGGGCGAGGCGGTCGATGTCGGCCTCGCTGGTCGCGGGCACGATGCGGTCGACCATGGTCGCGGGGAAGCGGCCCTCGGCGGCGATCCAGTCGGCCAGCGCGGGGTCGATGCGGCGGGCGAGGTCGAGCACCACGCCGCGCACGACGCGGCCGTTCTCGGGCAGGTTGTCGCAGCAGAGCACGGTGAACGGGCGCAGGCCGGCGGCGCGGCGGCGCTGCAACGCGCGCACGAGGTAGCCGGGGGCGGAGCGGGGCGCGTCGGGATGGGCGAGGTCGTGGACGATGTCGGGATGGGCGGCGTTGAGCGCGCCGGTGGCGGGTTCGTGGCAGTAGCCCTTTTCGGTGACGGTCAGGGTGACGATGCGGACCTTCGGGTCGGCCATCAGCGCCAGCACCGCGCCGGGATCCTCGCGCGCGACGAGCACGTCCTCGATCACCGAGACGATGCGCCGGGTCTCGCCCCGGGGGCCGAGTTCGACGGCGGTATAGGCGAAGTCCTGCGGCGCGAGGCGGTCGCGCTGGTCGGGGCGCACGAGGCTGACGCCGACGATGCCCCAGTCGCCGCCGGATGCGGCCATCGCCTCCTCGACATAGAGCGCGCCATGGGCGCGGAAGAAGGCGCCGAGGCCGAGATGGACGATGCCGACGCCCGGGCGCGGGCCGGCGGGACGGGTCAGGCGGGGGAGCGTGTCAGCGTGCAAGCCAGCCTCCTTGGGCGGGAACGATGGCGGCGCGATCATGGCGCGCCGCGGGTGAGGCGAGGAAGGCCGCCGTGCCGGGCGCGGGCGGGCGGCGATGCGGGCCGCTTCGCCTCGACAGTCGGACGGGTCCTGCCGCCCGGATCACAGGCGATAGGCCCGTTTCGCGAGGCCGTAGGCGAGGTCCTGCGCGACCTCGTGCGCCTCGTCCTCGGCCAGCCGGCCGGTGGCGACCAGCGTGGCGAGATGGGCGCAGTCGACCCGGCGCGCGACGTCGTGCCGCGCGGGGATCGAGCAGAAGGCGCGGGTGTCGTCGTTGAAGCCGACGGTGTTGTAGAAGCCCGCGGTCTCGGTGGTGAGTTCGCGGAAGCGGCGCATGCCCTCGGGGCTGTCGAAGAACCACCAGGCGGGGCCGAGCCGCAGCGCCGGGTAGACGCCGGCGAGCGGCGCGAGTTCGCGGGAATGGCTGGTCTCGTCGAGGGTGAAGAGAATCAGCGTCAGGTCGGGGCGCATGCCGACGGCGTCGAGGAGCGGCTTCAGCGCGCGGACGTAGTCGGTGCGGGTGGGGATGTCGAAACCCTTGTCGCGGCCGTGGCGGGCCATGACCTCGGCCGAGTGGTTGCGGAAGGAGCCCGGGTGGAGCTGCATTACGAGGCCGTCCTCGAGGCTCATCCGGGCCATCTCGGTCAGCATGTGGCCGCGAAAGGCGTCGGCCTCCTCCGGCGTGCAGCGGCCGGCGAGGGCCTTCGCGAAGAGGGCCGCGGCCTCGGCGCGGGGCAGGTCCTCGGTCCGGGCGGTGGGGTGGCCGTGGTCGGTGCTGGTGGCGCCATGGTCCTTGAAGAAGGCGCGGCGGATGCGATGGGCGTCGAGGTAGCCCTCCCAGGTGGTGGCGTCGGTGCCGGCGAGGGCGCCGAACCGTTCCACATTCGCGGCGAAGCCCTCGAACTCCGGGTCGACGACGGGCTCGGGGCGGTAGGCGGTGATGACCCGGCCCGGCCAGCCCGACTCGCGGATCATCCGGTGCCAGCGCAGGTCGTCGAGCGGGCTTTCGGTGGTGGCGATGACCTCGATCCCGAACCGGTCGTAGAGCGCGCGGGGGCGGAACTCGGGGCGGGCGAGGCAGGCGGCGATGTGGTCGTAGGTCGCGTCGGCGGTCTTCGCGGAAAGCCGGGTGTCGATGCCGAAGACCTCGGCGAAGGCGTGGTCGAGCCACATCCGGCTCGGGGTGCCGCGGAAGAGGTGGTAGTTGGCGGCGAAGCGGCGCCAGATCGCGCGGCCGTCGGTCTCGACCGGGCCGCCGTCGAGCCGCGGGATGCCGAGATCGCTCAGCGCCACGCCCTGCGAGCAGAGCATGCGGAAGATGTAGTGGTCCGGGACGACGAAGAGCTGCGCGGGGTCGGGGAAGGCCGCGTCCTCGGCGAACCAGCGCGGGTCGGTGTGGCCGTGCGGGCTGAGGATCGGCAGGTCCCGGAGGCCGGTGTAGAGGTCGCGGGCGAGGCCGCGGACCCGTGCTTCGACCGGAAACAGGCGGTCGGGGTCGAGCAGCGGCGTCTTCGTCGATCCCTCCACCCCGTTCTCCCCGGCCGGGACTTCCAGCTGGTCAGCTAGTATGCTAGTCAGCAGGAGACGTCAACGGGACTTGCCGATGAGCCGCTTCAGCCTGCGATCGATCGAGTCCCTGCGCGGTCCCTCGGCCGCCGATCTCGTCTATGACGAGCTCTACCGGCAGATCGTCGAACTGACGCTGCCGCCGGGCGCCCGGCTGTCGGAGCAGGAGGTGGCGCGGCAGATGGGGATTTCGCGCCAGCCGGTGCGCGACGCCTTCTACCGGCTGTCGCAGCTGGGGCTGATCCAGATCCAGCCGCAGCGGGCGACGACGGTCTCGCTGATCTCGGAGGAGGCGGTGCTGCAGGCGCGATTCGTGCGCACCGCGCTGGAGACGGAGACCGCGCGGGCGGCGGCGCGGCTGGAGGGCGAGGCGCATGTCGCCGGGCTCGAGGCGATCCTCGAGGACCAGCGCGCGGCGGTGGCGGCCGGCGACCGGACCCGGTTCCACGAACTCGACGACGCCTTTCATCAGGCGATCTGCGTGGCGTCGGGGAACGGGTTCGCCTGGACGCTGATCCGGGAGAACAAGGCGCATATGGACCGGGTGCGCTATCTGAGCCTGAGTTTCGGCGCGCAGACCGCGTTCGACGAACACGCCCGGGTGCTGGCGGCGCTGAAGGTCCACGATCCGGAGGCTGCGGCAGAGGAGATGCGGAAGCACTTGTCGAGGATCACCGAAACCCTGGCCCAGATGCGGACGACCCGGCCGGAGATTTTCGCGGAGGCACAGCGATGAGCGGGCGGATCGTGGCGGTGGGGGAATGCATGGTGGAGCTGTCGCCGGCGGGGGCGGGGCTCTACCGGCGGGGCTTTGCGGGGGACACGTTCAACACCGCATGGTACCTGCGGAAACGGCTGCCCGCGGACTGGCGGGTGGGTTATGCGACCGGCGTCGGGACCGATGCGCTGTCCGATCAGATGGTCGCGTTCATGGCGGAGGCGGGGATCGAGACGGCGACGGTGCGGCGGGTGCCGGACCGGACGGTCGGGCTCTACATGATCGAGCTGCGCGACGGGGAGCGGAGCTTTTCCTACTGGCGGAGCATGGCGGCGGCGCGGAGGCTGGCGGCGGACCGGGACTGGTTGGCGGGCGCGCTGCGCGGCGCGGACATGGTCGTCCTGTCGGGGATCACGATGGCCGTGGTGGAGCCGGAGGACCGGGAGACGTTCCTGGAGGTGCTGAGGGCGCTGCGGGCGGAGGGGACGGTGATCGTCTTCGATCCGAACCAGCGGCCGCGGCTCTGGCCGGACGGGGCGACGATGCGCGCGGCGATGACCGCGGCCGGCGCGGTAGCGGATGTCGTGCTGCCGTCCTTCGAGGACGAGAACCTGCATTTCGGCGATGCCGACCCGGAGGCGACGCTGGCGCGCTATCGCGATCTCGGCGCCGCGACGGTCGTGGTGAAGAACGGGCCGGGCGAGGTGCTGGCCTGGGACCGCGGTGAAGGCCGCTGCAGCCTGATGCCGGAGGTGGTGAAGGCCGTCGACACCACGGCCGCCGGGGACAGCTTCAACGCCGGGTTCCTGGCGGAGCGGCTGACCGGGGCACCGCTGCGCGAGGCGATCGCCGCGGGCGCGGCGCTCGCCGCCGTTGTGGTACAGGCGCCGGGGGCGCTGGTCGAGGTCTGAGCGCCGGCCGTCAGACGTCCTCGATGCGGATGGCGACCGGGGCCGCGCGGCAGACGTCGAGCGCGGCGATCTCGGCGAGGGCCGCGTCGAGGCGGGCGCGGGCGGTGCGGTGGGTGACGATCAGGACCGGGGCCTCCTCGGTCGCGTGTTCGTACTGGCGCATCCGGTTGATCGAGATGCCGTTGGAGCCGAGAGCGGCGGCGACCTTGGCGAGCGTGCCGGGCGCGTCGGTCAGCGCGAAGCGCAGGTAGTAGGCGGCCACGCCGCCGCCGGCCGCGCCACGCGGTTCGGCGAGGCTCGTGGCCGGTGCGCCGAAGGCGGGGATGACGAGCCCGCGGGCGATGTCGATCACGTCGCCGAGGATCGCCGAGGCCGTGGGGCCTTCGCCCGCGCCGGGGCCCGAGAGCACGATGCGGCCGACGAAGTCGCCCTCGATCACCACCATGTTGGTGACGCCCTCGAGCGTGCCGAGCGGCGAGGCGGCGGGCACGAGGCAGGGCTGCATGCGCGCCTCGACGCCCTGGTCGGTGGCACGGGCGACGCCGAGGAGCTTGATCCGGTAGCCCATGTCGGCGGCATGCTCGATGTCGGCGAGGCTGACGCGCTCGATCCCCTCGATGGCGATGCCGTCGAAATCGACGCGGGTTCCGAAGGCGGTGGCGATCAGAAGTGCGAGTTTCTGTGCCGCGTCGATGCCGCCGACGTCGAAGGCGGGGTCGGCCTCGGCATAGCCGAGGCGCTGGGCCTCGGCGAGCACCACCTCGTAGGGGGCGTCCTCGGCCTCCATGCGGGTGAGGATGTAGTTGCAGGTGCCGTTCATCACCCCCATGACCCGGGTTACGCGGTTGCCGGCGAGGCCCTCGGTCAGCGCCTTGACCACGGGGATGCCGCCCGCGACCGCCGCCTCGAAGCGGAGTGCCACGCCCGCGGCCTCGGCGGTTTCGGCCAGGAGCTGGCCGTGGCGGGCGAGCATGGCCTTGTTGGCGGTGACCACGTGCTTGCCGGCGGCGAGCGCGGCGAGTGCTGTCGCCCTGGCCGGGCCGTCCTCGCCGCCCATCACCTCGATGACGAGATCGACGTCGTCGCGGCGGGCCAGCGCGACCGGGTCGTCCTCCCAGGCATAGGCCGAGAGGTCGACGCCGCGGTCGCGGTGGCGCGAGCGGGCGGAGATCGCCACGATCTCCACCGGCCGTCCGGCGCGGCGGGCGATGAGGTCGGGATGGGACTGGAGCATCTTCACGACGCCCGTGCCGACGGTTCCGAGGCCGGCGAGGGCGATGCGCAGGGGATCGGGCATGGGCGGTTCCTCGGGGGAGATCGGGTTCTGGCGCATGTGCTTAGGCGAGCGGCGGGCGGCCCGCAACCGGCAATCGGGCGGGAAGGGGGCCGCCCGTTGGCGGCCATGTGGAGCGCGCGGTGCGCGCGAGTCCTTTCGCTGGCGCGGGCGTGTTCGCCCGCGCGGTCTGCTCGATAGGGTAAGCTTGCCAGTATGAAACGGGCAGGGGGGCGGGGCGGTCAGTCGGGGGCGGCGATGGTGCGGGCCCGGGCGGTGGCGGCGGCCAGTGCGCGGTCGACGGTGCGGGAAAGGTCGCTCGCCTCGAGCACCTGAAGGCCCGCGGCGGTGGTGCCGGCATAGGCGATCATCTCCGCGACATGTTCCGCGGGGCTGCGCGGGACGGTGGCGAGGATCGTGCCGGCGGCGAGGAAGAGCTGGCGCACCGCGCGGTCGGCGATGTCCGGGGCGATGCCGGCGCCGATCGCGTGCTCGGTCATCGCCCGGGCGAAGAAGGCGACGAAGCCGGGGACCGGGCCGGTCAGCGCGGTGAAGGTGTCGATCTGGGCCTCGTCCGCGACGAAGTCGACGAGGCCGCAGGCGGCGAGCAGGCGGGCGGCGGCCTCGCGGTCGGCGGCGGTCGCCCGGGGCGCGGCGAAGACCGGCGAAAAGGCGAGGCCGCGTTCGGCGGCGGGGCTCGACATGGCGCGCAGGATGCGCGCGCTGCCGGTGTGGCGGGCGAGCGCGGCGACCGTGGCCCCGGCCATGACCGAGGGGACGGGGAGCTCGCGGGCGTCGAGGCTGAGATCGGCGAGCGCGGCGGGTGGGATTGCGAGGAGGATGAGCTCGCAGTCCGCGACGAGGTCCTGCGGGTCGGTGGTGATCCGGAGCGACGGCCAGTCGGCGAAGCCCTCGGCGCGGCCGGAGCTGTTCGCGAGATGCAGGCTACGTGGCGTGACGACCCCGGCGCGCAGGGCCGCCCGGGCGATGGCGCCGCCGAGCGCGCCGGTGCCGATCACCCCGAGGCGCAGGGCCGTGCTCACGGTTCCCAGAAGCCCCAGCCGTCAGGTTCGTAGCCGCGGGCGAGGGCGATCCGCGTGGTGCGCTCCTCGTGCTGCCAGATCGCATCGAGGGTGAAGGGCACGTCCGCGACCGAGACGGAGACGGCGTCGTCGTCGTCGGCCTCGCCCGGGGTGTAGCCGAAGGACCGGAGCGCCTTTTCGAGCGCGGCGCGGTCGGCGTCCTCGGCCGCGGGCACGAACTGCAGGTCGAGCACGATGCGGTCGGTGGGCCCGAGGCCCGCCTCGGCGGCGAGCGTCTCGACGGTGTGCGCGGTCTCGGCGCGCTGGTGGTCGAAATCCCAGGTGTCGCTCATGCCCCCTCCACCCGGGATCAGGCCTCGACGGTGTCGAAGATCATCACCTCGACCCCGCCGTCGGCGAAGTTCGCGAGGTCCGCCACGGTGGCCTGGCCCTCGGGCGAGGCGAGGGCGGCCTCGATGTCGGCGACCGAGTCGAAATGCAGCGTGGCGACGAGATGGGTGCCGGTGTCGCCGCCCGGGCCGGCGACCGGGCCGCGGGAGATGTCGTAGGCCCTGAGCCCCGGCAGCCGTTTCGCCAGCGGCGCGTGGGTCGCGGCGTAATAGGCGTCGAAGGCGGCGGGGTCGGTCGGGGTCCTGTAGAGGGCCAAGAGCCTGGCCATGGCGGTTCTCCTGCGGTTGGCTGCCCGGGGACACCGGGCCGTCGATCAGGCTAGCGGATCGCGCCGGGCGATGCCAAGGCGGCCGAAGGTGGCGGTGCGGCGTCGCGCCGGAAGGGGCCGGGCGGTCAGGCGGCTTCCTCCCCGGCGCGGTACTTGTCGAGAAGCGCGGAGGCGTTCGCCATGACGCGCTTCACGCCGCGGGCGGCCTGGCGGATGCGGTGCTCGTTCTCGACGAGGCCGAGCCGGACGTAGCCCTCGCCGTATTCGCCGAAGCCGATCCCGGGGGCGACGGCGACCTCGGCCTCGCGCAGGAGGATCTTGGAGAAGCCCATCGAGCCGATCTCGCGGAAGGGTTCGGGGACCGGCGCCCAGGCGAACATGGTCGCGGGCGGCGCGGGGATCGGCCAGCCGGCGCGGCCCATGGTCTCGACCAGCACGTCGCGGCGCGCCTTGTAGATCGCCCGGATCTCGGCGATGCAGTCGTCCGGGCCGTTCAGCGCCGCGGCGGCGGCGACCTGCACAGGGGTGAAGGCGCCGTAGTCGAGATAGGACTTGATCCGGGTCAGCGCCCCGATCAGCCGGGTGTTGCCGACCGCGAAGCCCATGCGCCAGCCGGGCATGGAGTAGGTCTTGGAGAGCGAGGTGAACTCCACCGCCACGTCGCGCGCGCCCTCGATCTGCAGGATCGAGGGGGGCGGGGGGCCGTCGAAGTAGATCTCGGCATAGGCGAGGTCGGAGAGCACCCAGAGGTGATGCTTCTTCGCGAAGGCGATGAGGTCGGCGTAGAAGTCGAGGTCGGTGACCTGGGCGGTCGGGTTCGAGGGGAAGGAGACCACGACCGCGACCGGTTTCGGCACCGAATGGATGACGGCGCGTTCGAGCGCCCGGATGTATTCCTCGGGGTCGAAGCGGCCGTCGTGCAGCGCGGGCACGTGGCGCAGGGTGCCGCCGGCGATCATGAAGCCGTAGGGATGGATCGGGTAGGAGGGGTTCGGCACCAGCATGACGTCGCCCGGCGCGGTGATCGCCATGGCGAGGTTGGCGAGCCCCTCCTTGGAGCCGAGGGTCGCGATGACCTCGGTCTCGGGGTCGAGCTTCACGCCGAAGCGGCGGGCGTAGTAGCCGGCCTGGGCGCGGCGCAGGCCGGGGATGCCCTTGGACGCGGAATAGCGGTGGGTGCGGGGGCGCTGCACCGTCTCCACCAGCTTGTCGACGATGTGGCGGGGCGTGTCCATGTCGGGATTGCCCATGCCGAAGTCGATGATGTCCATGCCCTCGGCGCGGTACTTGGCCTTGAGCCGGTTCACCTCGGCGAAGACGTAGGGAGGCAGGCGCTTGATGCGGTAGAATTCTTCGGACACGGGAGGGCACCGGTGCGGCTGGAAACCCGCGGGTTATAGCGCCGCGCCGGGGGGAGGAACAGGGCGATGTTCAGGCCGCGGGGTGACGGACCTCGACGGTGACATGCGACAGGGGGGCGAGGCCGGCGAGGCGGGCGCGGTAATGCGCGGGCGGGCGGGGATGGGCGGTGTCGATGCTGGCGATCAGCGCCATGTGGCCGGGGCCGACCCGCCACAGGTGGAGGTCGGCGACGCGGGCGCCGTCGGATTCGAGCCGCGTGCGGATCGTCTGGGCGAGATCCTCGTCGGGCACGGTGTCGAGCAGGACCGCGCCCGCGCCGCGCAGGAGGCCGACCGACCAGCGGGCGATGACGACCGCGCCGACGATGCCCATCACCGGGTCCATCCAGACCCAGCCGTAGAAGCGGCCGACGAGCAGGCCGATGATGGCCATGACCGAGGTCAGCGCATCGGCGAGCACGTGGAAATAGGCCGAGCGCAGGTTGTGGTCCGCGTGCCGGTCGGCCGGGACGAGCGCGTCGAGCGCCGGGTCGTCGTGCGAATGGGGGTGGTCGTGCGCATGGGCTTGGTCGTGGTCATGATCGTGCCCATGGGGGTGGTCGTGCCCGTGACCGTGGCCGTCTGCATGACCGTGGCCGTGGCCATGGCTGTTCCCGTGCCCGTGGTGGTCGTGGCCGCTGTCGTGCAGGAGCCAGGCGCTGAGCAGGTTGACGCCGAGGCCGAGCACGGCGACGGCGATCGCCTCGTCGAAGCGGATCTCGACCGGCTGCCAGACCAGGCGCGACACGCTCTCGATGCCGATCATGAGGGCGAAGACGGCGAGGGCGATGGCGCTGGCGAAGCCGGCGAGTTCGCCGACCTTGCCGGTGCCGAAGCTGAAGCGGGGGTCGCGGGCGTGGCGGCGGGCGTAGGCATAGGCGAGCCCGGCGACAGCGAGCGCGCCGGCATGGGTCGCCATGTGGAAGCCGTCGGCGAGGAGCGCCATGGAGCCGAAGGCGACGCCCGCGGCGATCTCGACCACCATCATCGCGGCGGTCAGCGCGACCACCGCCCAGGTGCGCCGCTCGTTCCGGGCGTGCGCGGCGCCGAGGAAGACGTGGTCGTGGTCGGCTTCGGCGGAAGACGCGGGCATGTGGGGCTCCATCAGAGGTATTTCGCCAGTTCCCGGAAGGCGGCGCGGGTGTCCGCGGCGCCGGGTTCCGGCGCGGCGGGATCGAACAGGTGATGGTCGATATGGTGCAGGATCATCGCCTGCTTGGCATTGCCGAGCGCGCGGATCACCGCCTGCAGCTGCTGGGCGACCACGAGCGCGTCGCGGCCTTCGGCGACCATGCGCTCGACCGCGGCGAGATGGCCGGAGGCACGGCGGAGGCGTTTCAGGAGATCGGTGTCGGTGGCGTGGCTCATGGGTCCTGCGTATCCCCCCGGGGTGGATATGAAAAGCCCCCTGATCTTCATTGACGAGTGCGCGGGACGGACCTGAATGGAGACCATGGGGGCCGCGATCTCGCCGCGAGGCACCGCGGCCCGGGCATCGCGTCCGGAACCTGCCGCCGAAGTCCTGCGGGGCACCGGCGGCCCCATGCGGGGACGCAACCATGACATCGCTGCATTCGATATCGCTCGAGAAGCCGTGGCGGCGCATCGACCGCCCCGTGCACGCCGCCAGGCTCGATCCGAGGCCTTGCACCTGCGCAATCTTGCTGGCGCCGACTTCGGGCAAAGGCATCTCCCCGGTGGTCATGGCGCGGCTGCTCGATCGGTTCTGCAAGGGGCAGTGCGTCTCGAGGAAGATCGAAAAGTCGACCTTCGGTTCATCTGATCCAAGCGCTTGAGTCACAGTCAAATGGCCACATCGGATCAGACGCCGTGTGTTCTGGATTCTGGCTGGTCGGAATCGAGAAT
Source organism: uncultured Rhodobacterales bacterium (assembly GCA_964575795.1). Lineage (GTDB taxonomy): Bacteria > Pseudomonadota > Alphaproteobacteria > Rhodobacterales > Rhodobacteraceae > Amaricoccus. The sequence goes on along the minus strand of CAZNSP010000008.1, from coordinate 92,161 downwards.
GTCCGGCATGAATTCTGGCTTCCTGTCTGGTGAAAGGATCATTCCATGATGAAGTTCCTTTCTGCAGGCGTCTTGGCGTCCGGGGCCCTTGCCGGCGCCGCAGGCGCGGCCACGCTGTCGGGGACGTTCAACGTTGCGGCCGTCCATCTCGTCGGGCTGGACTCGACCCAGTCGGAGGCCACGCTGGAGAACTTCAACAGCGCCGTGGCTGGCACGCTGGATCCGAGCTACGTCCTTAGCAGCTTCACCTACGAAGGCGCGCTCGACTTCCGGCAGGCCGACGTCAACAGCGACAATACGACGATCTACCAGTGGCTGCAGACCGGTTCGGGCTTCGTGGACCCGCTCGATATCGGTCCCTTCGGCGGGCTGCAGATGAGTTCGCCGGACATCGACACCGGGACGGCACGGACGACATTCTTCCTGTTCCAACTCGCGAATCTGGGCGCGGCCGATTTCACGATAACCCATGATGACGGCGTCGCGGTGCTGGACGACGGTGTGGTGATCGGCGGTTTCGCAGGCCCGAACTCCGAGCGAACGACACAGGTGTCCGGCTTCGGCGGCGGCAAACTGGGCATCCTCTACGTCGCGACCAACGGTGATCCGTCGGTGCTGGAGGTCGAACTGACGCCGGTACCCGTGGCCGCGACGTTGCCACTCCTGCTGGCGAGAATGGGCGGTCTGGCGTTCCTTCGACGCCGCGCGGGCGATTGAGGGCCTATGTGCACGGGTCGGGCGAACGGGCTGCCCTCGGGCGGCCCCTTTTCGTTGGGAGGCAGGGTCTGAAAGGCCCGGAATTCCGGGCACGGCCAATCGACCCGGCAAGGTCGGCCTAACCGCAGTCCGTTTTCCCGAATGGCCTTCGGGAGGCCCGGCGACGGTCATTGACAGGTCCGCGCGACGCGCCAGTATTGGTCCATGGGGATCGCGATCTCCGTGTACGGCGGCGGTCCAGGCATCGCGTCCGGAACCCGCTGCCCGCGCGCCGACCGCAACGGCGGCCCAGTCAGAGGACGCAACCATGAAGGCCACGCCTGCCATCGCGCCCGAGACGCCTTGCCGGGGCGCCGGCCGTCCGGTCGGGAAGCCGGGGACGGCGGCGTGACGGCGGCGGACGTGCGGGACGAGGTGCCGGGCCACGGCATCCCGTTCCGCGAGGCGGTGGCGGTCTGGGCACGGGTGGCCGCGCTCAGTTTCGGCGGGCCGGCGGGGCAGATCGCGGTGATGCACCGCATCCTCGTCGACGAGAAACGCTGGGTCGGCGAGGGGCGGTTCCTGCACGGGCTGAACTTCGCGATGCTGCTGCCGGGACCGGAGGCGCACCAGTTGGCGATCTATCTCGGCTGGCTGCTGCACGGGGTGAAGGGCGGGCTTCTCGCCGGCACGTTCTTCGTGCTGCCGGGCTTCCTGTCGATCCTGGCGCTCAGCTGGATCTATGTCGCCTGGGGCGAGACCGGGCTGGTGGCCGGGCTGTTCTTCGGGCTGAAGGCGGCGGTGCTGGCGATCGTGCTGCAGGCGGTGGTGCGGATCGGCGGACGGGCGCTGCGCAGCCGGGAACTGGTGGCGCTGGCGGGGGTGGCCTTCGTCGCGATCTTCGTCTTCGACCTGCCGTTCCCGGCGATCGTGCTGGGAGCGGGGCTGATCGGCTATCTCGGCGGGCGCGCGGGGCTCGCCGCGTTCCGGCAGGGCGGCGGGCACGGCGACGGGCGCGGGGGGCTGACGGACGGCCGATCGGCGCTGGGTGCGGCGCTGCCCGACCATGCACGGCCCGACGGGCTGCGGTCGCTGCGCGTGCCAGCGGTCTTCGCGGCGCTGTGGCTGATGCCGGTGGCGGGACTGGTCGTTGTGCTCGGGGCGGAGAACGTCTTTGCGGCGCTCGCGGTCTTCTTCTCGAAGATGGCGGTGGTGACCTTCGGCGGCGCCTACGCGGTGCTGGCCTATGTGGCGCAGGAGGCCGTGCAGCATCACGGCTGGCTGCGCCCGGGCGAGATGCTGGACGGGCTCGGTATGGCCGAGACGACGCCGGGGCCGCTGATCCAAGTGGTGCAGTTCGTCGGCTTTCTCGGGGCGTTCCGCGATCCCGGCGGGCTCGACCCGTATGTGGCGGGCACGCTCGCGGCGGTGCTGGTGACCTGGGTGACCTTCGTGCCGAGTTTCCTCTGGATCTTCCTGGGCGCGCCGCACGTGGAGCGGATGCGGTCCAACCCCGCGCTCGCCGGGGCGCTGGTGGCGATCACCGCGGCGGTGGTCGGCGTGATCCTGAACCTCGCGCTCTGGTTCGCGCTGCACGTGGTCTTCGCCGAGGTCGCGGTGTGGCGGGCGGGGCCGCTCGCGATCGACCTGCCGGTCTGGCGCAGCCTCGACCCGGCGGCGCTGGTGCTGGTCGCGGCCGCGGTCTTTGCGGTCTTCCGATTGCGCTGGCCGATGCTGGCGGTGCTGGGCGCCGCCTGCGCGGCCGGGCTCGGCTGGTATGCGCTGACCGGGCAGCTCTAGCTGCCGGCGGCGGCCGCCTCCATCCGGGCGCGTTCGGCGGGCGGGATCACCGGGCGGCCGAGGGCTGCGGCGCGGGCCTCGAGCGCGGCGCGGCGGGCCTCGAGTTCGGCGATGGCGGTCTCGATGCGCAGGGCGTCCTCGGCGGCGGTGGCGCCGGCGGCCTCGAGCCGGTCGGTCCTCGTCAGCTGCGGCGGGGGCAGGGCGCGGGCGGCCTCGGAGGGTTCGATCACCGTGCCGTCGGGCAGGCCGCAGGCGGCCACGAAAAGCAGGGGTGCGATCAGAAGGATCGTCCGGGGCGGGCGTGGCACGGTGGCGCCTCCGGAGGTTGGGCCGTGTGGGTGGGCAAATCCGCCTTTAGTGCCTATTATCCCCCGGATCGAACCGCGACAAGCGGTCCGGGCAGTTCCGGGGGAATCATGAGCGACACGCGCGACGTCGAGACGCTGGCCGACCAGGGCAAGCACATGGCCGCCAACATGGCCGAGGTGTTCGATATCTCGAGCCAGATCTGGCAGAAGTTCCTCGAAGGCCATCTGCAGGAGGGGGCGCCGAAGCATCCCGACCCGCTGAACGCCTGGCCGACCTTCGCCGAGCTCTACCGGACCATGTGGGACAATCCCAAGCAGGTCGCGGACATGACCATCGAGTACTGGGCCGCGCAGCAGACGCTGTGGCAGAACGCCATGCTCAAATGGCTGGGAGCTAAGGACGCGCAGCAGACCCTCGACCTGCCGCACATGATGAAGGCGGACAAGCGCTTCGCCCACAAGGAATGGTCGGAGAACGCGCTCTTCGAGTATCTCAAGCAGTCCTATCTGCTGACCAGCGGATGGGTGCAGGACACGGTGAATTCCGTGGGCGAGATGGATCCCAAGGAGCGCAAGAAGGCGGCGTTCTACACCCGCTATTTCGTCGAGGCGCTGAACCCGGCGAACTTCTTCGCACTGAACCCCGAGGTGCTGGAGGCGACCGTCAACGAAAAGGGCGAGAACCTCGTCCGGGGCCTGAAGATGATGCTGAAGGACCTGGAGCGGGGGAAGGGCAAGCTCCTGATCCGGCAGACCGACATGGATGCCTTCGAGGTCGGGCGCAACACCGCCGTCAGCGAGGGCGCGGTGATCTGGCAGAACGAGATCCTGCAGCTGATCCAGTACGCGCCGCGCACTGAGAAGGTGCATGCGAAGCCCGTCCTGTTCATCCCGCCGTGGATCAACAAGTTCTACGTGCTCGACCTCAATCCGAAGAAGTCGATGGTGAAGTGGCTGGTCGAGCAGGGCCACACTGTCTTCATGATCTCCTGGGTGAATCCGGATCAGCGGCATGCGACCGAGACCTGGGAAAGCTACATGGACGGGGCGAGCGCCGCGATCGACAGGGCGCTGGAGGAGACCGGCCAGAAGAGCCTGCACATCGCCAGCTACTGCATCGGGGGGACGCTTGCGGGCACCCTGCTGGCCTGGATGGGCAAGACCGGGGACAAGCGGGTTGCGAGCGCCACCTTCTTCACCGCGCAGCTCGATTTCGAGGATGCGGGCGAGCTGCAGATCTTCGTCGACGAGCACATCCTCGAGGTGCTGGGCGAGGACATGGAGAAGGGCTACATGCCCGCCGACCGGATGGCGCATGCCTTCAACATGCTGCGGGCGAACGACCTTATCTGGGGCTACGTCGTCAACAACTACATGCTGGGGAAGGACCCGTTCCCCTTCGACCTGCTCTACTGGAACGCGGATTCGACCGCGATGCCGGCGCAGGTGCACTGCTTCTACCTGGAGGAGTTCTACATCCGGAACGCCTTCGCCAAGGGGCATCTGAAGGTGAAGGGCGTGCCGGTGAAGCTGTCGGACATCAAGGTGCCGGTCTATCACGTGGCCACCAAGGAGGATCACATCGCGCCCGCGGCCTCGGTCTATCGCGGGGCGAAGGAGATGACCCATGCCGAGGTGCGCTTCGTGCTGTCGGGCTCGGGGCACATCGCGGGCGTGGTGAACCCACCGGCGCTGGGCAAGTACCAGTTCTGGACCAACCCCGACATGAAGCACCGGGCGCTGGAATACTGGCTGCCCGATGCGGTCGAGACGGCGGGCAGCTGGTGGCCGGACTGGGACGCCTGGCTGAAGGAACGCTCCGGGCGGCTGGTGGCTGCACGCGAACCCGGCGCCAAGCTCGGGACGATCGAGCCGGCGCCGGGATCCTACGTGAAGGTCCGCTTCGACCAGCGCTGAGCGCCGGCCGAAGGGGGATCGGCAGGGGTCTCAGTAGGCGTTGTCGTCGTCGTCGCGCGCGAACTTGGCCGCGACGACGGCGTCGAGCGTGTAGGCCGCGCCGCCGGCGAGGCCCGCCGAGGCGATCAGCTGCGCGTCGCTCGCCGGGGAGACGACGACCGTGCCGCGGGGCGCGATCACCGGCTGGACTTCCTGCGCCGAGGCGTTGCGGTTGAAATGGGCCGCAGCCACGGCATCGGTCGCGTTCGGCATGTTGCGCGCTGAGACGATGGTCTGCTGGCCGTCGCGACCGGCGTCCTCGTTGAACTTCAGCGCCGCGAGCATGTCGATGCTGGCGGTGGCCGCCGCGCCGGCGCCGGTCTGGCGGGCCAGCTGGTCGGTATCGGCCGCCGAGGCAGGCGCGATGACGGCGGCGGAGAGGATCAGCGCGAGCGCGCCGGACTTGAAGGTCGTGTTCATGGTGTTGCCCTTTCGAAGGCGTCTGTCGGTGTCTGGTTCCGGCCGGATCATCCGGTCCGGAAGTGGTCCAACCCGTGTGGGCCATGCCGGATTGGGTACGGCCGGCAGCGTGATTCCTGCGTGACGGGACGGCACCACCAGCGTGACGGTTTCGGAAGGGGTGCGTTAACCATCGAAATTGGCGCGATTTTCGGGGAAGCGAAAATCCGCAGATTCGGGTCCGGGAATGGGAACGGGTAGTCGTCGGGGTGCGAGTCAGGGGCGAACCGAGAGCGAATCGCTCATGCGAAAGGCCCCCGCCAGGGGTGGCGGGGGCCCCCTCAGTCGTCTCCCGGCGCGGTCCGTCAGCTGTCGAGATGGATCGCGACGAGGTCGTCGAGGCTGAGCCCGGTCGCTGCATCGGCCGGCAGGCCGGAACCGGCGATCAGCTGGACGCGCGACATCGGCACCGTCCCCGGGGCAGGCTCGGCCGGGACCGCGTCGACGGTCTCGATGTCGAACTTCGCAGCGGTCAGGGTGTCGATGTCGAGCGTCTCCGCGACGTCGCGCGAGACCCCGGCGATGCCGGCGATCTGGGCGACGGTTGCGGGGTCCGAAGCGCCCGGGGCCGGCGGCACCGGCGTGTCGAAGATGATCGCCGTGATCTCGTCGAGGGTCATGCCGGCGGCGTCCGCCGGGTCGAGGCCGGCCTGGGCCACGAGCTGCGCGGTCGCGGCCGGAATGCCGGCCGGGTTCGCCATCGGGGCGGTCCCGTCCATGTCCTGTGCAACGGCGGGCGCGAGGGCCGCGAGCGAAAGGGCGAAGGTGGCGGACATCAGTTTCGCGGTGGTCTTCATGTCTGTCTCCTCTGGTCTGCGGTGAGCGATCCCCCGGGGGCCCGGGGGGCGCGTTGAGGACGGCGTGGTGCCGTCTCGGCGTGTGCCATGACGTGGGGACGGATCGGCGGAAGTCCCGGGAATCTCACACCTTTGTGTAATCCATTGGAATCCATGTAATAAATTCGCGAGCGTGTCGTGAGCAGAGTGGCCCGGCGCGAGTCTGGAATTTGAACGGGCGTTCAGTTAGCTTGGGATGTGGGGGAATCGGAAATGGCGCGCAGGACCGGGTCGAGCGGCGAGAAGACCGCGCAGGAACTGAAGCGGGCGGCGCTGAACCTGTTCGCGACCCATGGCTATGCGGCCGTGTCGATGCGCCAGATCGCGGCAGAGATCGGGGTTCAGGCGGGCGCGCTCTATCTCTACACGCCGGACAAGCAGTCGCTGCTCGCCGACATCATGGTCGAGCACATGGAGGAGCTGTTCGACGCCTGGGCCGCGTTTCCGAAGCCGGCGGAGCCCGACCCTCGGGCGATGTTCGAGACCTTCGTGCGCTTCCACATCCGCCACCACCTGCAGCGGGGCGCGGCGGTCTTCATCAGCTACATGGAGCTGCGCAACCTCGCGCCGGAGAACTTCGCCCGGGTCGAGACGATGCGGCGGAGCTACGAATCGATCCTGACCGACGTGCTGGAGGCCGGGCGGCGCGAGGGCGTGTTCCGGCTGAGCGATCCGAAGCTCGCGACCTTTGCGCTGATCGCCATGCTGACCGGGGTCAACACCTGGTACCGGCCGGGCGGCCGGCTGGAGGCCGAGGCGATCGAGGCGGTCTATCTGGAGATGGCGCGCAACCTCGTCGGCGAGCGCGAGGCGGCGCTGGCCTGAGTGGCCGCTTGCCGGCCGTCGCGGTGGACGGCCGGCGGAAGTGTGCGGTCAGAGGCCCGGGTAGACCGGGAAGCGGTCGCAGAGCGCCTTGACGCGGGTCTTGACCGTCGCCTCGACGCCGGCATTGCCCTCCGCCCCGTTGGCGGCGAGGCCGTCCACCACCTCGACGATCATCTCGCCGATCTCGCGGAATTCCTCGGTGCCGAAGCCACGGGTCGTGCCGGCGGGCGAGCCGAGGCGGATGCCCGAGGTCACGGTCGGCGGCTGGGGGTCGAAGGGGATGCCGTTCTTGTTGCAGGTGATGTGCGCGCGGCCGAGCGCCTTTTCGGTTTCGTTGCCGGTGACGCCCTTCGGCCGCAGGTCGACGAGCATCAGATGCGTGTCGGTGCCGCCGGTGACGATGTCGAGCCCGCCCTTCATCAGCGTGTCGGCCAGCGTCTGGGCGTTGGCAATGACCTGAGCCTGGTAGTCCTTGAACTCCGGCCGCAGCGCCTCGCCGAAGGCGACGGCCTTGGCGGCGATGACATGCATCAGCGGACCGCCCTGGATGCCGGGGAAGATCGCGGAGTTGAACTTCTTGGCCAGCGCCTCGTCGTTCGTGAGGATCAGGCCCCCGCGCGGGCCGCGCAGGGTCTTGTGGGTGGTCGAGGTGGCGACATGGGCGTGGTCGAGCGGGTTCGGGTAGTGGCCCGAGGCGACCAGGCCGGCGAAATGCGCCATGTCGACCATGAGATAGGCCCCGACGCTGTCGGCGATGGCGCGGAACTTCGCGAAGTCGATGATGCGCGGGATGGCCGAGCCGCCGGCGATGATCAGCTTCGGCTTGTGCTCGGCGGCGAGTTCGGCCACCGCGTCGTAGTCGATGCGGGCGTCCTGCTGGCGCACGCCGTAATGCACGGGCTTGAACCACTTGCCCGAGACGTTCGGCTTCGCGCCGTGGGTCAGGTGGCCACCGGCCGAGAGGTCCATGGCGAGGAAGGTGTCGCCGGGCTGGAGCAGCGCGAGGAACACCGCCTGGTTGGCCTGGCTGCCGGAGTTCGGCTGCACGTTGGCGAAACCGGCGTTGAAGAGCTTGCAGACCCGCTCGATCGCCAGCGTCTCGGCCACGTCGACGAACTGGCAGCCGCCATAGTAGCGCCGGCCCGGATAACCCTCGGCATACTTGTTGGTCATCACCGAGCCCTGCGCTTCGAGCACGGCGCGGCTGACGATGTTTTCCGAGGCGATGAGCTCGATCTCGTCGCGCTGGCGGCCGAGCTCGTCGGCGATCGAGGCGTACAGCTCGGGGTCGCGGTGGGAGAGGGCGTCGGTGAAGAAGCCGTTGGCGGGCAGAAGGTCTTTCATGCGCAGGCTCTCCTGTGGCTGAGGCGGATTGCGCGGTGACATAGACCGATTCATCCCGTGGGGAAATGCGGAATGCGGCCGGGGGGGCGTATTGCGACCAAAGCACAGCGGCACGCCCCGCCGCAAACGGCGATGGACGCGGGCGGTGTCCCGCAGCATGCTGGGCAAAACGCCGGGAGGGACGCTTGGGCTTCGACAGGATCCATTTCGTCGCGAGCCAGGCGCCGCTCGCGCAGGAATCGCTGGGGCGGCTGGTGGAGCGGCACGGCCAGATCCCGCCCGAGGCGGCGGACGTGATCGTGGCGCTGGGCGGTGACGGGCTGATGCTGTCGACGCTGCACGCCACCGAGGCGCTGGACGTGCCGGTCTACGGCATGAACCGCGGCACGGTCGGGTTCCTGATGAACGAGTATTCCGAGGAGGGACTGGCGGAGCGGCTGGCGGCAGCCGAGGCGGCGGTGATCCATCCCCTGCGGATGCGCGCGACGCGGGCCGACGGCAGCACGGTCGAGGCGCTCGCCATCAACGAGGTGTCGATCCTGCGCGCGGGGCCGCAGGCGGCGCGTCTGCGCATCCTCGTCGACGGGCGGGAGCGCATGGCGGAACTGGTCGCGGACGGGGCGCTGGTGTGCACGCCGGCGGGCTCGACCGCGTACAACTATTCGGCCCACGGGCCGATCCTGCCGATCGGGGCGGACATCCTCGCCCTGACGCCGATCGCCTCGTTCCGGCCGCGGCGCTGGCGCGGCGCGCTCCTGCCGTCGAGGGCGACGGTGACCTTCGAGGTGCTGGAGGCAGAGAAGCGGCCCGTCTCGGCGGTGGCGGATTCGACCGAGGTGCGCTTGCCGGTGCGGATCGAGGTGGCGAGCGAGCCGGCGATCACCCACCGCATCCTGTTCGACCCCGGCCACGGGCTGGAGGAGCGGCTGATCCGCGAGCAGTTCGCCTGATCCGCGCAGCGGCGCGCTTGCAAGGCGCGCGGGCTTCGGTCAGGTAGGAGCGTTCATTCCAGGGAGCCGCGCATGGCCCTGCCCGCACGGAAGCAGTTGGCGATATGGGGGGGCGGCTTCGCCGTCTTCATCCTGCTGCTGTGGTCGCTCGGTGGCACGCTCCTGCCCTATATCGCGGGCGCGGCGGTGGCCTATTTCCTCGACCCCGTGGCCGACCGGCTGGAACGGCTGGGGCTGAGCCGGGTCTGGGCGGTTGTGGTGATCTCGGTCTCGGTCACGCTGGTGGTGCTGATCGGGCTCCTGGTCGCGATCCCGGCGATCATCGTGCAGGGGCAGGCGCTGGCCGAGGCGCTGCCGGGCTATGTCGCGCAGGCGCAGGCGTTTTTCGCGGCGCGTCTGCCCGAGCGGCTGGTCGAGGCCGAGACGCTGCAACGGGCGCTGGCGGGCGCAGAGGGCGCGCTGCGCGACGGGGCGATGGTGGTGCTGAACACCGCGCTCGCCTCGTCGATGAAGGTGATCGACTTCGTGATGGTGGCGCTGGTGACGCCGGTGGTGGCAATCTACCTGCTGCTCGACTGGGACCGGATGGTGGCGCGGATCGACGGCTGGCTGCCGCGCCAGCACGCCCGGGTGATCCGCAGGCTCGCGCGGGAGATCGACACCGTGCTCGCCGGGTTCGTGCGCGGGCAGGTGACGGTCTGCCTGATCCTCGCGGTCTATTACGGTGTTGCGTTGGCGCTGATCGGCCTGCCGTCGGGGCTGTTCGTGGGCATCCTGACGGGGCTGATCTCGTTCATCCCCTTCGTCGGCGCGATCGTCGGGGGCGCGCTGTCGATCGGCATCGCGCTCTTCACCTTCTGGGGGGCGCCGGTCTGGATCCTCGTGACACTGGGGATATTCGCGCTGGGGCAGTTCATCGAGGGCAACATCCTGCAGCCGAAGCTGGTCGGTGGCTCGGTCGGGCTGCATCCGGTGTGGCTCCTGCTCGCGCTGTCGGTCTTCGGGGCGCTGTTCGGCTTTGCCGGGCTCCTGATCGCGGTGCCGCTGGCCGCGGCGCTGGGCGTGCTGTTCCGCTTCGCGTTGGGGCAGTATCTCGAAAGCCCGCTCTACACCGGCCGGCCTCGGTCGGCGCGCGTGCCGGCGGAGGAGCGGATGAGGGAGGTTTCGGGCGAGTGAGCGGACCCGAACAGCTGGTGCTGGATCTCGCCCGTCGCCCGGCGCTCGGGCGGGCGGATTTCTTCGTCTCGGTCGGCAATGCGCTGGCGCTGGCGCAGGTCGACCGCTGGCCGGACTGGCCGGGCGGCAAGCTCGCGCTGATCGGACCAAAGGGCGCGGGCAAGACGCATCTGGTGCATGTCTGGGCGGCGCGGACCGGGGCGAGGATCCTCGACGCGGCGAGCCTCGGGGGGCTCGACCTCGCATCGGTCCCGGCCGACGCGGCGGTCGCGGTCGAGGATTGCGACGCGGGCCTGACGGATGCGGCCGAGACGGCGCTGTTCCATCTGCACAACCGGCTGGCCGCGGGCGGGGGGAGCCTGCTGGTGACGGGCGTGGCTCCGCCGGCGCGCTGGCGCCTCCGCCTGCCGGATCTGGCGAGCCGGTTGCGCGCGGCCCCCGTCGCGGTGCTGGAGGCGCCGGACGACGCGCTGCTCGCGGCGGTCATGGTCAAGCTCTTCGACGACCGGCAGCTTCCGGTACCGTCGGAGGTGGTGGATTTCCTGCTGTCGCGGATGGAGCGGTCGTTCGAGGCGGCGGAGCGGCTGGTGGCGCGGATCGACCGTCTCGGCCTCGCGCGGCGGCGGGGGGTGACGCTGCGCCTCGCCGCGGAAGCGCTGCAGGCCGAGGAGGTGCCCCGGGCGGGGTGACAAGCCGCCGGGATTCGGTTATGGAAGCCGCCGCAGCATGAGGAGAGGCAGGATGGAGAAGTTTCGGACCGCAGCCACCCGCTAGCCGTTCCGGAACGGGGCGGCACGCCCCAGACCCATCCCTGTCCATTTTCCGGCTCGAAAGGCCACCTTCATGTTTCGCTATTTCGAATCGCTCATCGATCCCTATGCGCCCTATGCCGAGCGGGACACGCCGCCGAACCGGCTCTGGCCATTCCTGAAGGCCTATCTCTGGCCGGCCCGGCGGGTCATGGCCTGGACCTTCGTCTCGATCGTCGCGGTGGCGGTGATCGAGATCGGGCTGATCTGGTACGCGGGACGGCTGGTCGACATGCTGGCCGGTGCCGAGCAGGGACAGGTCTGGGCGACGCACGGGCTGGAACTGCTGCTGGTCGCGGTGTTCATCCTGTTGTTGCGGCCGGGGATCCAGACGCTGAGCGCGGCGCTGCTGAACCAGTCGCTGATGCCGAACGTCGGCACCATCGTGCGCTGGCGCAGCCACCGGCACGTGCTGCGCCAGTCGGTCGGCTGGTTCCAGAACGACTTCGCGGGGCGCATCGCCAACCGGATGATGCAGACCGCGCCGGCGGTGGGCGAGGCGGCGTTCCAGACGTTCGACGCGCTGGCCTATGCGGGGATCTACCTGATCGGGGCGCTGTGGCTGCTTTCGGACACCGATCCGCGGCTGGCGATCCCGCTGATCCTGTGGTTCGGGCTCTATGTCTGGCTGGTGGTCTGGACCGTGCCGCGGGTCGGCAAGGCGTCGAAGGACTTCGCCGACGCGCGGTCCGCGATCACCGGGCGCATCGTCGACAGCTATACCAACATCCAGTCGGTGAAGCTCTTCGCGCATACCCATGCCGAGCTCGACTATGCCGGCGAGGCGATCGAGCACGCGCGGCAGACCTTCGCGAGACAGATGCGGATGATCACGCTGATGGAGCTGGGCCTGACGGTGATCAACGGCTTCCTGATCGTCGCGGTCATCGGCTATGCGATCGTGCTCTGGAACGCGGGCGGGGCGACGATCGGCACGGTCGCGGCGGCCTCGGCGCTGACGCTGCGGCTGAACGCGATGACCGGCTGGATCATGTGGTCGCTGTCGTCGCTCTTTCAGAACCTCGGGGTGATCCGCGAGGGCATGGAGACGATCGCCCAGCCGATCGTGCTGACCGACGCGCCGGATGCGAAGGAGCTGAAGGTGACGCGCGGCGAGATCGTGCTCGACCGTGTCAGCCATCACTACGGCCGGGGAACCGGGGGCCTGCGCGACGTGTCGCTGACCATCAGGCCGGGCGAGAAGGTCGGGCTGGTCGGGCGGTCGGGCGCGGGCAAGTCGACGCTCGTCAACCTGATCCTGCGCTTCTTCGACACCGAAAGCGGGGCGATCCGCATCGACGGACAGGACCTGCGCGAGGTGACGCAGGACAGCCTGCGCCGCCAGATCGGCATGGTCACTCAGGACCCGTCGCTGCTGCACCGCTCGGTCCGGGACAACATCCTCTACGGCCGGCCCGAGGCCAGCGAGGCGGAGATGATCGAGGCGGCGAGGCGGGCGGAGGCGCACGAATTCATCCTGACGCTGGCCGATCAGGGCGGGCGCACGGGCTATGACGCGCAGGTCGGCGAGCGGGGCGTGAAGCTGTCCGGCGGGCAGCGCCAGCGCATCGCCATCGCCCGGGTGATCCTGAAGGATGCGCCGATCCTCGTGCTCGACGAGGCGACCTCGGCGCTCGATTCCGAGGTCGAGGCGGCGATCCAGAGCACTCTCTACGGCGTGATGGAGGGCAAGACGGTCATTGCCATCGCGCACCGGCTCTCTACCATCGCGCATATGGATCGGATCGTGGTGCTGGACGACGGGCGGATCGCCGAGCAGGGCACCCATGCGGAGCTTCTGGCCCGCGACGGGCTCTATGCACGGTTCTGGAACCGGCAGTCGGGCGGGTTCATCAACCTGGAAGCCGCCGAGTGAGGTGGTTCGCCGACCTGATCGACGCCTTCGCCCGCGCCGACGGGCCACCGCCTGACCGGCTGGGTCGGTTCTTCGCCTGGGCGCTGCGCGGGGCATTTCCGGCTATCTGGCTGGCGCTGATCGTCTCGATCGGGGTCGGTATCACCGAGGTCGGCGCGGCCTGGGTCGTCGGCTGGCTGATCGACTTCGCGCAAGCTCAGGGGCCGGAGGAGCTGTTCACGCGGAGCTGGCCCTGGCTGATGGCGGCGACGCTGTTCTTCCTCGTGATCCGGCCCGGCATGATGGGTCTGGGTGCCGCGTTCAACGCGCTGACGCTGGGGCCGAACCTCTATCCGCTGGTGCTGTCACGGCTGAACCGCCACACGCTCGGGCAGAGCCTGTCGTTCTTCGACGAGGATTTCGCGGGTCGCATCGCGCAGAAGCAGCAGCAGACGGCGCGGGCGATCACCGACGTTGTCTCGGAATCGGTCCAGACCCTCGGCCTCGCGGTGACGGCGATCCTCGGCGCGATGGTACTGGTCGGCGTGGTCAACCCCTGGCTCGCGTTCGGGATGGGGCTGTGGCTGCTGGGCTATGCCTGGCTCATCCGGCACTACCTGCCGCAGATCCGCATCCGGTCGAAGGACCGGGCGGCAGCGCGGGCGGTGGTCACGGGGCAGGTCGTGGACACGATCACCAATATCGCGACGGTGAAACTGTTCAGCCACGGGATGCACGAGGACCAGGCGGCGCTGCGCGCGCTCGAGGGCTATCGCGGCACGACGATCCGCTTCGGCACGGTGACGACGGCCTTCCGGTTCTGGCTGATGACACTGGCGGGCGTGCTGCCGGTGATGCTGATCGGCGGCACGCTCTGGCTCTGGAGCCAGGGCGCGGCGAGTGCGGGCGACATCGCGACCGCGGGGCTGATCGCGACCCGGATCGCGCAGATGTCGGGCTGGGTCAGCATGACCGCCATGGGCATCTTCTCGAACATCGGCGAGATCGAGGACGGGATGCGCACGCTCTCGCCGCCGCACACCATCGTGGACGCGGAGGGTGCCGTGGAGCCCGCCCGGACGCGCGGCGCGGTGGATTTCGAGGAGGTGGTCTTCGGCTACGGGCGTGAGAGCGCCGCGCTGAACGGCTTTACCCTGCATGTGAAGCCGGGCGAGAAGGTGGCGCTGGTCGGGCGGTCGGGGGCAGGCAAGACCACGGCGGTCTCGCTGCTCCTCCGGCTCTACGAGGTCGAGGGCGGGCGGATCCTGCTCGACGGGACCGACATCCGCGAGATGACCCAGGACGGGCTGCGGGCGCAGATCGGCATGGTCCGGCAGGAGACGGCCATGTTCAACCGCTCGGCGCTCGAGAACATCCGCTACGGGCGGCCCGAGGCGACCGAGGCGGAGGTGCAGGCGGCGGCGAAGCGAGCGCAGGCGCACGAGTTCATCCTCGGCCTGCGGGATTTCCGGGGTCGCGAGGGCTATGCCGCGCATCTCGGCGAACGGGGCGTGAAGCTTTCGGGCGGGCAGCGCCAGAGGATCGCGCTGGCGCGCGTCATCCTGAAGAATGCGCCGGTGCTGGTGCTCGACGAGGCGACGAGCGCGCTCGACAGCGAGGTCGAGGCGGCGATCCAGGACACGCTCGACACGGTGATGGAGGGCAAGACGGTCATCGCCATCGCGCACCGGCTGTCCACGATCGCCCGGATGGACCGGATCGTGGTGCTTGACGAGGGGCGGATCGCCGAGGAGGGCAACCACGCGGCGCTGCTCGCGAAGGGCGGGCTCTACGCGCGGTTCTGGAACCGGCAGTCGGGCGGTTTCATCAACCTGGCGGCGGAATGAGCGCGGGGGAGGTCGCGGAGGGGAGCGCCCTGCGGCTCGACCAGGCGCTGGTGGCGCGGGGGCTCGCGCCGAGCCGGGCGCGGGCGCAGGGGCTGATCGCGGCGGGGGCCGTCACGGTGGACGGGGTCCTGGCGGAGAAGGCGTCGCAGAAGGTCGCGGCGCGCGCGGTGCTGTCCCTGACGGGCGATCCACTGCCCTGGGTGTCGCGCGGGGCTCTGAAGCTCGCCCATGCACTCGAGGTATTCGGCCTGTCGCCCGCGGGCGCGGTCGCGCTCGATCTCGGTGCCTCGACGGGCGGTTTCACCGAGGTCCTGCTGGAGGCGGGCGCCGCGGAGGTCTGGGCGGTCGACGTCGGTCACGGGCAGCTGGCACCGAAGCTCGCCGCCGATCCGCGGGTGCGGGCGATCGAGGGGCTGAATGCGCGGGATCTGACGCGCGAGCATGTCCCGCCGCCCGACTGGCTGGTCGCGGACCTTAGCTTCATCTCGCTGACGAAGGCGCTGCCGCCGGCGCTCGGCCTCGCAAGGCCCGGTGCGGTGCTGGTGGCGCTGGTCAAGCCGCAGTTCGAGGTGGGGCCGGAGCGGGTCAGCAAGGGTGGCATCGTGCGCGATGTCGCGGCAATCGCCGATGCGCGGGCCCTGGTCCGCGGGTTCCTGGAGGGGGAGGGCTGGCGGGTGCTGGGCGAGACGGAAAGCCCGATCACCGGCGGCGACGGCAATGCGGAGTTCCTGATCGCCGCGCGGAAACCCTGAGGCTCAGCCGCGGTTCGCGGGCAGCCCGGCAGGGTCCTTGTGGATGATGACGTCGGCGTTCGGCACGGCCTCGATCAGGGCGCGCTTCACCCCGCGGCTGATCGCATGTGCCTCGTCGAGGGTCTGGCTTCCGTCGAGTTCGATATGGACCTGAATGAAGACGCGGGTGCCAGCGGTGCGGGTCCGCAGGTCGTGCAGGCCCTCGACCCCGGGGTAGTCCGCGACGATCCGCTCGATCTGCGCGACGAGTCCCGGGTCGGCGCCCCGGTCCATCAGCGCGTGCCAGGCCGCGAGGCCGATGTGACGCGCGCCCGAGAGCAGGATCGCGCAGGCGACGAGCGCGATCACCGGATCGAGCCAGAGGATGCCGAAGTGCGCGGCGGCGAAGAGCGCGATCATGGCGCCGCCGGCGGGCAGAAGGTCGGTCAGGTAGTGGAGGCGGTCAGCCGCGACGATGCGGGAGCCGGTTCGACGTGCGACGTGGCGCTGCCAGATCACCAGCGCCACTGTGACCGCCATGGAGACCCCCATCACCGCCATGCCGGTCGTCTCGGCGGTCAGCGGGCGGGGCTGGGAGAAGCGGAGGATCGCGCTCCAGCCGATGGCGATCGCCGATCCCGTGACGAGCAGGGCCTGGCCGAGGGCTACCAGATCCTCGACCGAGCTGTGACCGAAGGAGTGATCCTCGTCCGGCGGCCGCGCCGCATAGATGATGCCGAGAAAGCCCGCACTCGACGCGAGGAGGTCGAGTGCCGAGTCGGCGAGCGAGGCCGCGACGCTGAGCGAGCCGGTCTGCAGGACGGCCCAGAGCTTCAGCGAGACGAGCAGGACCGCCACCGATACCGAAGCGATTCCGGCGGAGAGGTTGAGCCGGTGGTCGGCCGGGCTGCTCACGACAGCGGCACTCCCCGGGACATGGGCGAAGGCGCCCCGCACGTCGATGCGGCCAAGAGGGGGTGATTTGTGCGGCCGGTGGCGGAGACCTCGCGAATTCTGGAGGAATGGCTACTTGGCCCGTCGTTCGGCGTTTCTCCGCTCACTTTCGCGCTTCCCATAAGTTTTATCCTGTTTTGCAGGCAAAATGACTTGTCAAAGTTGTGGCCCTAAAATAAATATTCAGACACACTGCTGGCCCCGCAGGCGCCGCAGTGTTCGGAACCTAACAAGTCCTTGGTTCGCATGGGTGATCTGGGGCTTCATGGCTGGGATAAGGCTAGATGACAGAAGAGCAGACAATCGGCAAAGGCGAAATTCTTGCCCTGACGACCGAGATCGTATCGGCCCACTTGGCCAACAACTCCGTGGGCCAGAACGAGGTACCGGATCTTATCCAGTCGGTCTTCGCCAAGCTCAACGAACTTGCCACCGGCGAAGAGTCGGGGCCGATCGAACTGACGCCGGCGGTTCCGATCAAGAAATCCGTGACGGATGACTACATCATCTGTCTGGAGGATGGCAAGAAGCTGAAGATGCTGAAGCGGCATCTGATGACGGCCTACGGAATGACGCCGGAGGAATATCGCGCGAAATGGGGCCTCAAGCCCGACTATCCCATGGTCGCGCCGAACTACGCCCTGAAACGGCAGGAACTGGCGAAGAAGATCGGTCTCGGGCGCAAGCCGCGGGGCTGACGGGTCTTCTTGCACGGCGGCCTGCGGGCCGGTAAATCGACGGCGCGGACCTGGCCGGTCCGCGCCGCCCGCATTTCAGGGCCCGCCTTCTGGGAGCTTTCATGTCCGCGCCGAAGAAGCTCTACGTCAAGACCTACGGCTGCCAGATGAACGTCTACGACAGCGAACGCATGACCGCGGCGCTGGGTTCGCGGGGCTATGTGCCGACCGAGGACATGGCCGAGGCGGACCTGATCCTGCTCAATACCTGCCATATCCGGGAGAAGGCGGCCGAGAAGGTCTATTCGGAGCTCGGGCGCCTGCGGCCGCTGAAGGCCGCGAAGCCGGACCTGCGCATCGGGGTGGCGGGCTGTGTCGCGCAGGCCGAGGGCGAGGAACTCCTGCGCCGGGCACCGATGGTCGACCTGGTGGTCGGGCCGCAGGCCTATCACCGCCTGCCCGCCATGCTCGACCGGGTCGAGGGCGGGGCCAAGCCGGTCGAGACCGAGTTTCCCGCCGAGGACAAGTTCGAGCACCTGCCGCAGGATGTGGCCCGGCCGCGGCGCGCGCCCTCGGCCTTCCTGACGGTGCAGGAGGGCTGCGACAAGTTTTGTGCATTCTGCGTCGTGCCCTATACCCGGGGCGCGGAGGTGTCGCGGCCGGCGGCGCGCATCCTCGCCGAGGCACGCGACCTGGTGGACCGCGGGGTGGTCGAGATCACGCTGCTCGGCCAGAACGTGAACGCCTATCACGGCGCGGGCCAGGGCGGCGAGGTGACGCTGGCGGGGCTGATCCGCGAGCTGGCCCGGATCGATGGGCTGGAGCGCATCCGCTACACGACCTCGCACCCCAACGACATGGCCGAGGACCTGATCGCCGCACATGCCGACGTGCCGCAGCTGATGCCCTATCTGCACCTGCCTGTGCAGGCGGGCAGCGACCGGGTGCTGAAGGCGATGAACCGGCGTCACACGGCGGAGGCCTATCTGCGGCTGATCGAGCGGATTCGCGCGGCGCGGCCGGACATCGCGCTGTCGGGCGATTTCATCGTGGGCTTCCCGGGCGAGACCGAGGCGGATTTCGCCGCCACGCTCGCGCTGGTGGAGGCGGTGAACTACGCCTCGGCCTATTCCTTCATGTATTCGCCCCGGCCCGGTACCCCCGCTGCGGACCGCGCGCAGGTCCCGCAGGAGGAAAAGGCCGACAGGCTCCAGCGGCTGCAGGCGCTGATCGACCGCCAGCAGGCCGCCTTCCAGGACTCCATGGTGGGACGGACGCTGCCGGTGCTCCTGGAGAAGCCGGGGCGCGATCGCGGGCAGATGGTCGGCAAGTCGCCCCATCTGCATGCCGTGCATCTCGAGGCGGGGTCGGAAATGCGCGGCCGCATCGTGCCGGTCCGCATCGCCGCCTCGGGGCGGAACTCGCTCGCAGGAGTGCTGGCCGCCTGATCGCCAATCCGCTTGCGCGACCGGCACGGCTGGGGCAGGTTCTGGTGGCAGGAGACCCGGCCTAGCCCCTCGGAGGTCCATTGGCGACGAACGCCCCGAAACCCGCTGCCCTTCCGGATGATCCCTCCGACAGCGTCATCCAGTTTCCCGACAACCGGCTGCTGATCGAGCTTTGCGGCGAGCTCGACCGCAACATCGCGCAGATCGAGCAGGGGCTGGGGGTGATGATCACCCGGCGCGGCAACGAGCTGGCGCTGCATGGCGGCGCGGACGAGCGTGCCGCCGCGGTGCGGGTCCTCAACGGCCTCTATGCGCGGCTGGAGCAGGGGCGCGGCGTGGCGCCCGGCGATGTCGACGCGGCGATCCGGATGGCGCCGGAGCAGGCCCCGCCGGGGCGGCCCGCGCGGGTGGACCAGCTGGACATGTTCGGCACGGCGCCGCTCGAGATCCGCACCCGCAAGAAGTTCGTCGAGCCGCGCACCGCTGCGCAGAAGGACTACGTGCGCAACCTCTTCCGGCACGAACTGGTCTTCGGGCTCGGGCCGGCGGGGACCGGCAAGACCTATCTCGCCGTCGCCGCAGCGGTCTCGATGTTCATCGACGGGCACGTGGACCGGATCATCCTGAGCCGGCCGGCCGTCGAGGCGGGCGAGCGGCTGGGCTTCCTGCCGGGGGACGTGAAGGAGAAGGTCGATCCCTACATGCAGCCGCTCTACGACGCGCTGAACGACTTCTTTCCGGCGCGCCAGCTGCAGAAGATGATGGAGGAGCGGCAGATCGAGATCGCGCCGCTGGCCTTCATGCGGGGACGGACGCTGTCGAATGCCTTCGTCGTGCTCGACGAGGCGCAGAACGCCACGACGATGCAGATGAAGATGTTCCTGACCCGACTCGGTGAGGGCAGCCGCATGGCGGTCACCGGGGACGTGACGCAGATCGACCTGCCGCGGGGCGTCGCCTCGGGCCTGATCGAGGCGGAACGGGTGCTGCGCGGGGTGGAGGGCATCGGCTTCACCAGGTTCACGGCCGAAGACGTCGTGCGCCACCCGCTTGTCGCGCGCATCATCAAGGCCTACGAGCTTGCGCATCCGAACAATGGATGAGGATGTCGGGGAACCGGGGCAGGACGGCCCTGCGACGCTCGTCGACCTGATCGTCGAGGATGCGCGCTGGGAGGAGACCGGCCTCGCCCGGCTGGCCGAGGCCGCCGCGCGGCAGGCGCTGCTGGGCTGCGGGCTCGCACCCGATGGTTACGAGATCAGCCTGCTGGCCTGCGACGATGCCCGGATCGCGATCCTGAACGCCGAGTTCCGGGGCAAGGATGCGCCGACCAACGTCCTGTCCTGGCCCGCCTTCGAGCTGCGGCCGCCGGTGCCGGGGGGCGCACCGCAGCGGCCCGTCGCGCCCGCGGATGAGGAAGCGGTCTTTCTCGGGGACCTGGCGCTCGCCTATGACACCTGCCTGCGCGAGGCGGTGGAGCAGGGAATCCCGCTCGACGCGCATCTGACCCATCTCGTGGTGCACGGCTGCCTCCACCTTCTCGGCCACGACCATGTGGATGCGCGCGAGGCCGCACGGATGGAGGCGCTCGAGACGAATATACTTGCAAGTCTGGGGGTGCCGGACCCATATA
Source organism: uncultured Rhodobacterales bacterium (assembly GCA_964575795.1). Taxonomy (GTDB): domain Bacteria; phylum Pseudomonadota; class Alphaproteobacteria; order Rhodobacterales; family Rhodobacteraceae; genus Amaricoccus. The sequence goes on along the minus strand of CAZNSP010000008.1, from coordinate 71,857 downwards.
CTGGCGGTGGGCGCGACTGACGGCGCCCGTTTCTTGGTACGGAGCAATGGGCGAGACCCCCGAGGGGCCAACTACGGCGGCGCAGCGCGCGCAGCCCGAGGAAACCGACAGTCCTGGCAAGAGCGGCTTCTTTTCGCGGCTCTTCCGGCGCGAGCCTAGCGGCACAGACGAGCTCCAGGTCGCGGTCGCAGAGAAGGAACCGGCCGCGTCGGGAGACGAGCGCGAAATGAACACCCGCGAGATGATCCTGAATCTTCGTAACCTGCGCCATCTGCGGGTCGAGGACATCAGCGTCCCGCGGGCCGATATCGTGGCGGTGGCGCAGGATGCGCCGCTCGAGGAAGTGGTCGACATCTTCCGCAAGAGCGAGATGTCGCGGCTGCCGGTCTACGACGAGACCCTGGACAAGCCGCTGGGGCTCGTCCACCTGAAGGACCTGAGCCTGCGCTACGGGTTCGGTGGCGCGGTCGAGGATTTCGACCTGCTCGGCCTGGTGCGCCCGGTGCTCTACGTGCCGCCGTCGATGCGGATCGGCGTCCTGCTGCAGAAGATGCAGACCTCGCGCATGCACATGGCGCTGGTCATCGACGAATACGGCGGGGTGGACGGTCTCGTTACCATCGAGGACGTGCTCGAGCAGATCGTCGGCGAGATCGGTGACGAGCACGACGAGGACGAGCGCGAGGGCTGGCACCGCGAGAGCCCGGAGGTCTATCTCGCGCTGTCGCGCGCCGACCTCGAGGAATTCGAGGAGGAGATCGGCCTCAGGCTCGTGCCCGAGGAGGTGTCGGACGAGGTCGACACGCTCGGCGGGCTCGTGTTCAGCCTGTCGGGGCGGGTTCCTGCCCGCGGCGAGGTGGTGGTGCATCCCGACGGCCACGAGTTCGAGGTGGTCGAGGCGGATGCCCGGCGGATCAAGCGCCTGCGCGTGCGGCTGAAACGGCCGGAGGCTGCGGGCTCGGCACTCGGTCAGGCCGCGGAATAAGTCGGGCGCGTCGGTGGAGGCCGTCGCAAGGCGAATCGGCGCCCTGAGCGGTGCGGGACGGTGGGGGCTGGCGCTGCTGCTCGGCGCGCTGAGCGCCCTCGCGCAGGCGCCGGTGTCGGTGCCGTGGGTCCTTGTCCTGACTCTGCCGCTCCTTTTCCTCTTGCTCGACGGCACCACCGGCCGGCGCGGCGGTCTGGCGGTCGGCTGGTTCGCGGGCGCGGGATATTTCGGCGCGGCGCTCTTCTGGATCGTCGAGCCGTTCCTCGTCGACGTGGAGCGGCACGGCTGGATGGCCCCGTTCGCGCTCGTCTTCATGGCCGGCGGGCTCGCCCTGTTCTGGGCGGCCGCCTTCGGGCTGGCGCGCAGGCTCGGGCGGAGCGGCGTGGCGGGGGTCTGGCTCATGGCCGCTGTCTGGACCTTGGTGGAATACGCCCGGACCCATGTCCTGACCGGCTTTCCCTGGGCGCTGATCGGCTATGCCTGGGTCGAGACGCCGGTGATCCAGACCGCCTCGGTCTTCGGGGTGCATTTGCTGGGGTTCCTCACGATCGGCATGCTGATGCTGCCGGCGGTGGCAGGCGGCCGGGGCCTCGGGCTCGCGGCGGCGGTCGTGGCGGCGGGCTGGGGCTGGGGCACGTGGCGGCTGGCCCTGCCGGTACCCGAACGGGAGGTTCCGTTCGTGGCGAGGATCGTGCAGCCCAATGCCGAGCAGCACCTGAAATGGGATGCGGCGATGCAGAACCTGTTCTGGCAGCGGCATCTGGCGGCGACGGCGGCCCCCGCGCCGCGCCGCCCGGACGTGGTGATCTGGTCCGAGACAGCCGTGCCCTTCGTGCTCGGTTATGCGGAGGACCTGCAGGCCGAGGCGGCCGCGGCCGCGGGTCCCGACAGCCGCCTGATCCTCGGCATCCGGCGGCTGGAGGCCACGCCCGAGTACGAGCGGTGGTACAATTCGCTGGCGATCCTCGACCGCTACGGCGCGCCGCTGGCGGTCTACGACAAGCATCACCTGGTGCCGTTCGGCGAATACATCCCCTTCGCCGACTGGATCGCGCGGCTCGGCTTGCCGGCGCTGACGACACTGACGCGCGGCGGTTTCAGCGCGGGCGACGGGCCGAAACTGACCGGGGCGCCCGGCATTCCGCCGTTCCTGCCGCTGATCTGCTACGAGGCGATCTTTCCCCATCAACTCCGCGCGCCCGAGGGGCGGGCCGAGTGGCTGGTGCAGGTGACGAACGACGCCTGGTTCGGCAAGTTGGCCGGACCCTACCAGCATTTCGCCCAGGCACGCGTTCGGGCGATCGAGCAGGGGCTGCCGCTCGCGCGGGCGGCGAACACCGGCATCTCGGCCATGGTCGATCCCCTGGGCCGGGTCATCGAACGGCTCGACCTCGGGGAGACGGGGTATTTCGACGCGGTGCTGCCCGGCAGTCTTCCGCCTACTACTTATGCGCGCTGGGGCGACGTGCCGGGCATGGTCACGGTGCTCGCAATTTTCGGATTAACTTTCATAAATTTTTCCGGTGGCATTTTCGCACGTACCCGCCGATAAATCGGAATGGGAGTGGGGGAATTACTTGAGGCTTCGCCTCGGGCAGACTGCGGAAAGCAGTACGCCACGTGATCCCTGTGTGTAGTGTACAGGTTGGAGTGTATCGTGTTGCTGTCTGCAAGCCTTATCGACGCGCATGTCGGCCAGCGGTTGCGTGAACGCCGGGAGGCCCTCGGCATGAGCCAGGGCCGGCTCGGACGCCATCTGGGCCTGACCTTCTCGCAGATCCAGAAGTACGAGAAGGGTTCGAACCGGATCGGGGCGGGACGCCTCTACCAGATCAGCCAGTTCCTCGGGGTCTCGCCGCTCTACTTCTTCGAGGGGCTGGAGCCGGGCGCCACGGCGCGCGGCACAGTTCGTCCGAACGCCTCGGGCGCGCAATCGGCTCCCGAGGAGCTTGCCGCGCTCAACGAGGCCTATGCCACGATCCCCGATCCGGATACGCGCAAGTCGGTGCTGGCACTTGTGCGTTCGCTGTCGGTCGGCGGACCGGTGCGGCACGGAAGCGTGGCCAACGGGGAATAGGGCGGTTGACCGGGTTTCCGGTTGTGGCGTAGTCACTTGCCTCGACCGAGCCAGCCCGGGACGCCCAATGACCAACCGCACCGAGTATCTTTTCGCCTCCGAATCCGTATCCGAAGGCCATCCCGACAAGGTCTGCGACCGCATCTCGGATGCGGTGCTCGACGCCTTCCTGACCGAGGATCCCGAGGCGCGGGTCGCCTGCGAGACCTTCGCCACCACCGACCGTGTGATCGTCGGCGGCGAGGTGCGCGGGCCGGCTGACGTACTCAAGCGTGTCGACGGGATCGTGCGGGATTGCGTGCGCGAGATCGGCTACGAGCAGCGGGGCTTCCACTGGGCGACGCTCCAGGTCGAGAACTACATCCACGGCCAGTCGCCGCATATCGCGCAGGGCGTGGACGCGGGCGCCGGCAAGGAAGAGGGTGCGGGCGACCAGGGCATCATGTTCGGCTATGCGGTCAACGAGACCCCGGAGCTGATGCCCGCACCGATCCATTATGCCCATGCGATGCTGCGCCGGCTGTCCGAAGTGCGGCGCAGCGGGCAGGAGCCGCGGCTCGGCCCCGACGCGAAGTCCCAGCTTTCGCTGCGCTATCGGGAAGGGCGGCCGGTCGAGGTGACGAGCCTCGTCCTGTCGACCCAGCATCTCGACGAGGACATGACCTCGGCCGACGTGCGGGAGATGGTGGAGCCCTACGTCCGGGAAGTGATCCCCGAGGGCTGGCTGACCGCGAACACCGTCTGGCACGTCAATCCCACCGGACGGTTCGTGATCGGCGGCCCCGACGGCGACGCGGGGCTGACCGGTCGCAAGATCATCGTCGATACCTACGGCGGGGCCGCGCCACACGGGGGCGGGGCGTTCTCGGGCAAGGATCCGACCAAGGTCGACCGCTCGGCGGCCTATGCGGCGCGCTACCTGGCGAAGAACATCGTGGCGGCCGGACTGGCGCATCGCTGCGTGTTGCAGCTGAGCTATGCGATCGGCGTGGCGCGTCCGCTGTCGATCTATGTGGATACCTACGGCACCGGAACGGTGCCGGAGGAGGCGATCGAGAAGGCGGTCGCGGAGGTGATGGACCTGACACCGCGGGGCATCCGCACGCATCTCGGCCTCAACAAGCCGATCTACCAGCGGACCTCGGCCTATGGGCATTTCGGCCGGCCGGCGGATGCCGACGGCGGGTTCTCCTGGGAGCGGACCGATCTGGTCGAGGCGCTGAAGCGCGCGGTCTGACGCGGAGGCAGTGATGGCCCGGCGGGCGACGGGCGGCGCGCGGCCGCGCCGGGAATTCTATGGCCGCCGGAGCGGCAAGACCCTGCGTCCGAACCAGAAGCGGCTGATGGCCGAACTGCTGCCACGGGTCGCGCTGGGGGGCGTCGATCCCGAGGCGAACCCCGAGCGGCGGCCGCTGTCAACCGCGGCGCTCTCCCCCGCCGGTAGGCCGGTCTGGCTGGAGATCGGTTTCGGCGGCGGCGAGCATCTGGCGGCGCAGGCCGAGGCCCATCCGGAGGTGGAGCTGATCGGGGCCGAGGCCTTCGTCAACGGCGTGGCCTCGCTCCTCGGCCATGTGGAGGCACGCGTGCTCGGCAATGTGCGGGTGCATTTCGGCGACGCGCGCGACCTGCTCGAGGTCCTGCCGCCGGCCTCGATCGCGCGGGTCTTCCTGCTCTATCCCGATCCGTGGCCGAAGCTCCGGCATCATCGGCGGCGCTTCGTCGGTCCGGAGAACCTCGCGGCGCTGGCGCGGGTGATGGCTTCGGGTGCGGAGCTGCGCATCGCCTCGGACATTCCCGACTATGTCGCGCACGCGCTCGCGGCGCTCGCCGAAACCGACGCATTTGTGCCGGTGGTGGCGGGTCCTCCGGGCTGGGCGGAACCCTGGCCCGGCTGGCCCGGCACGCGCTACGAGGCGAAGGCGCTGAGGGAGGGGCGGGTGCCGCATTACCTGACCTTCCGGCGGATCTGAGACCGGTGGACCGGCCCGGCGCGATCCCGTAAGAGACGCGGTGCCCGCAGGTGGTGGCGGGACGATCAAGTCGCAGGAGTCTCCCATGTCCGGTCACGGCGCCCCGAAACCGATGCATGCCCGCGCCGCGGGACCGCTGCGCGGGACGGTGCAGATCCCGGGGGACAAGTCCGTCTCGCACCGTTCGCTGATCCTCGGCGCGCTCTGCGTCGGCGAGACGCGGATCAGCGGGCTGCTCGAAGGGCAGGACGTGCTCGACACCGGGCGGGCGATGCGGGCCTTCGGCGCGACGGTGACCCAGCTCGGCGCCGGCGAATGGACGGTGCACGGCGTCGGGGTCGGCGGCTTTCTCGAGCCCGAGGACGTGATCGACTGCGGCAATTCCGGCACGGGTGTGCGGCTGATCATGGGGGCGATGGCGACCTCGGACCTGAGCGCCACCTTCACCGGGGATGCGAGCCTGCGGTCGCGCCCGATGGGCCGGGTGACCCAGCCGCTCGCCCTGTTCGGGGCCGCGGCGCACGGGCGGCGCGGCGGGCGGCTGCCGCTGACGCTGGTCGGGGCGGCGAGACCGCGGCCGGTCCAGTACACCGTGCCCGTGCCGAGCGCACAGGTGAAATCGGCGGTGCTGCTCGCGGGGCTGAACGCGCCGGGCGAGACCGTGGTGATCGAGCGGGAGCCGACGCGCGATCATACCGAGCGCATGCTGGCAGGCTTCGGCGCCGAGATCCGGACCGAGGTGACGACCGAGGGCAGGGTCATCACCCTGCGCGGCCAGCCGGAACTGCGGCCGCAGGTCATCGCGGTGCCGCGCGACCCCAGTTCGGCGGCCTTTCCGGTGGCCGCGGCGCTCCTCGCCGAGGGCTCGGAGATCCGGGTGCCGGGCGTTGCGATGAACCCGACGCGCGCGGGGTTCTACGAGACGCTTGTCGAGATGGGCGCGGACATCGCCTTCGAGAACCGTCGCGACGAGGGGGGCGAGCCGGTGGCCGATCTCGTGGTGCGGCATTCGGCGTTGAAGGGGGTCGAGGTGCCGCCGGAGCGGGCGGCGTCGATGATCGACGAATACCCGGTGCTTTCCGCCCTCGCCGCGACGGCGGAAGGGCGAACCGTGATGCGCGGGGTGAAGGAACTGCGGGTGAAGGAAAGCGACCGGATCGACGCGATGGCCCGCGGCCTCGAAGCCTGCGGCGTCACGGTGGAGGAGGGCGAGGACTTCCTGATCGTGCACGGGCGGGGCGCAGACGGGGTCCGGGGCGGTGCGACGGTCGCGAGCCGGCTCGACCACCGGATCGCGATGTCCTTCCTCTGCCTCGGCCTTGCGACGAAGGCGCCGGTGACGGTGGACGACGGCGGGCCGATCGCGACCAGCTTTCCGGGCTTCGTCGCGTTGATGCGCGGCCTCGGTGCCGGGATCGCCGAGGGCGTCGCCTGATGCGCTTCACCGTCGCGATCGATGGTCCGGCCGCGGCGGGCAAGGGCACCATCGGCCGCGCGGTGGCCGAGCGGCTCGGCTTCGCCCATCTCGACACCGGGCTCCTTTACCGCGCGGTGGGAATGCGGGCGCTCGACGACGGGCGCGGGGTGATTGACCCCTACTGGGCGGCGGAGATCGCCCGGAGGCTCGTGCCCGAGGACCTGCAACGCGACGACCTGCGCACGAGCCGGGCCGGGCAGGCGGCCTCCAAGGTGGCGGCACTGCCGGAGGTCCGGGCGGCGCTGCTCGCATTCCAGCGCGATTTCGCCCGGCGCGAGGGTGGTGCGGTGCTGGACGGGCGCGACATCGGCACGGTGATCTGCCCCGAGGCCGAGGCGAAGCTGTTCGTGACCGCCTCGGACGAGGTGCGGGCCGAACGGCGGCGGCGCGAACTGGGCGGAGACCAGGATTTCGCGGCCGTGCTGGCCGATCTGCGGGCCCGGGACGCACGGGACGCCGCCCGGGACGTGGCGCCGATGGTGGCGGCGCCGGATGCGCTCTTGCTCGACACCACGGATTTGACTATAGACGCGGCCGTCGCCGAGGCGGTGGCCTATGTAAAGAGCCGATTCGATCAGGGTGGGGCCTGACCCTCGCCCCGATCGGCTTTTCCGCCTGCGGCGCTTGATCCGAAAGACCGGCGGACCCAACCGCTCGGCCCGTAACGACACTTAGGAGAACTGAATGCCGGCACTGGCAACCAAGGAAGACTTCGAGGCCCTGCTCAACGAGAGCTTCGAACTGGTGACGCCCGACGAAGGTTCGGTCGTCAAGGGCACCGTCCTCGCCATCGAAGCGGGACAGGCCATCATCGACGTCGGCTACAAGATGGAAGGCCGCGTCGATCTCAAGGAATTCGCCGCTCCCGGCAAGGCCCCTGAGATCAAGGTCGGCGACGTGGTCGAGGTCTATCTCGACCGGGTCGAGAACGCGCGGGGCGAGGCGGTCATCAGCCGCGAGAAGGCCCGCCGCGAGGAAGCCTGGGACCGTCTGGAGAAGGCCTACGAGAAGGAAGACCGGGTCGAGGGCGCGATCTTCGGCCGGGTCAAGGGCGGCTTCACCGTCGATCTCGGCGGCGCCGTGGCCTTCCTGCCGGGCAGCCAGGTCGACGTCCGGCCGGTGCGCGACGCGGGCCCGCTGATGGGCATGCCGCAGCCGTTCCAGATCCTGAAGATGGATCGCCGCCGGGGCAACATCGTGGTGTCGCGCCGTGCGGTGCTCGAGGAATCCCGCGCCGAGCAGCGCGCCGAGATCGTCGGCAAGCTGGCCGAGGGCGACGTGATCGACGGCGTGGTGAAGAACATCACCGAATACGGCGCCTTCGTGGACCTCGGCGGTGTCGACGGCCTGCTGCACGTCACCGACATGGCCTGGCGGCGCGTCAACCATCCGTCCGAGATCCTGAACATCGGCGAGACCGTCAAGGTCCAGATCATCAAGATCAACAAGGACACCCAGCGCATCAGCCTCGGCATGAAGCAGCTGCAGGCCGATCCGTGGGATTCGGTCGAGGCGAAGTACCCGATCGGCTCGAAGCACACCGGCCGCGTCACCAACATCACCGACTACGGCGCCTTCGTGGAGCTGGAGCCGGGGATCGAGGGTCTCGTGCACGTCTCGGAAATGTCCTGGACCAAGAAGAACGTGCATCCCGGCAAGATCGTCTCCACCTCCCAGGAGGTCGAGGTCATCGTGCTCGAGATCGACACCGCGAAGCGCCGCGTCAGCCTCGGCCTCAAGCAGACCCAGGGCAACCCGTGGGAGACCTTCGCGCGGAGCCATCCGAACGGGACCGTCGTCGAGGGCGAGATCAAGAACATCACCGAATTCGGTCTTTTCGTGGGTCTCGAGGGCGACATCGACGGCATGGTGCACCTGAGCGACATCGACTGGAACCGTCCGGGCGACCAGGCGATCCAGGATTTCCGCAAGGGCGACGTCGTGAAGGCGGTCGTCACGGACGTGGATGTCGAGAAGGAGCGCATCTCGCTCTCGATCAAGGCGCTGGGCGGCGATCCCTTCGCGGATGCGGTCGCGGGCGTGAAGCGCGGCGATGTCGTGACCGTCACCGTGACCTCGATCGAGGACGGCGGAATCGAGGTCGAATACGACGGCATGAAGAGCTTCATCCGTCGCTCGGACCTCAGCCGCGACCGTTCCGAGCAGCGCCCCGAGCGCTTCACCCGGGGCGACAAGGTCGATGCCCGCGTGACCAACATCGACAGCAAGGCCCGCAAGATCGGGCTGTCGATCAAGGCGCGCGAGATCGCCGAGGAGAAGGAGGCCGTGGAACAGTACGGCTCGTCCGACTCGGGTGCCTCGCTCGGCGACATCCTCGGGGCCGCGCTGAAGCGCCGCGAAGACGGCTGAACCGGATCCCGCCCCGACAATGGATGTGCTGGAGCGGGATTTCTACGAGGAGCGGCGCCGTAAATGGCGCCGCTCGGCTTTCTGGCGGGGCTTCCTGATCGCTGCGATGATCGCGCTGCTCCTGTCGCTGCCCGGGTTGCGCGAGGCGTTCCGCACGGCCTCCGCCCAGATCGCGCGGGTGGAACTGACGGGGGTCATCGCGGAGGACGTGGCGCGCGAGCAGCTGTTCGCCGACCTGCGCGAACGCGAGAACGTGAAGGCGGTCATCCTGCGGATCAATTCGCCCGGCGGGACGACCGCGGGGGCGGAAGCCCTCTATGCCGACATCCGCCGGCTGGCCGAGGAGAAGCCCGTGGTCGCGGTGCTGGGCGAGGTGGCAGCATCTGGCGGCTATATCGCGGCGATCGCCGCCGACCACATCATCGGGCGCGGCAACACCCTGACCGGCTCGATCGGCGTGATCATGGAATACCCCGACCTGACCGAGGTGATGGACCGGCTCGGGATCGGCCTCGAGACGGTGCGTTCCTCGGAACTTAAGGCCGAGCCTTCGCCGTTCCGTCCGACCAACCCGGCGGCGCGCGCGCGCGACGAGGCGCTGGTCGAGGAGAGCTACCAGTGGTTCCGCGGCCTCGTCGGCGAGCGGCGCGGGCTGGAGGGCGCCGAGCTCGACAGGGTCGCGAACGGCGGTGTCCTCACCGGGCGGCAGGCGCTCGAGAGCGGGCTGATCGACGCGATCGGCGGGGAAGTCGAGGCGATCGACTGGCTCGAATCGCGGAATGCGGGCCTCGGTGACCTTCCGGTCCGCGACTGGATCGTGGAAGAGGACGGCTCGATCCTCGGCGGCATCGCCGGTCGAATCATGCCAACCGGCGGGATTCTCGGGGAAATATCCCGGATCGCCGGTCCCAAGCTCTATTCCCTCGGCCCCTGAATCCTGTCACTATGCCCTCGTGGCGGCGAGGAGCGAAAACGGCCGGGGTCATACCGTCACGCACAGGGAAAGGGTGGCGACGATGATCAAATCCGAGCTGATCCAGAAGATCGCCGAAGAGAACCCGCATCTGTTCCAGAGGGACGTGGAGCGCATCGTCGGCACGATCTTCGACGAGATCATCGAGGCGATGGCGCAAGGCAACCGCGTGGAGCTGCGCGGCTTCGGCGCGTTCTCGGTCAAGAAGCGCGAGGCGCGGACCGGGCGCAACCCGCGCACGGGCGATGCCGTCGAGGTCGACGAGAAGTACGTGCCGTTCTTCAAGACCGGCAAGTTGCTGCGTGACCGCCTGAACGAGAAGTAAACGGGGGAAATGGCGTGCTGCGAACCATCAAGCTGATCCTGCTGGCGCTTATCCTGATTGGTATCGTCGTCTTGTCGGTCGCGAACCGGGGGCCGGTGACACTGCATCTCCTGCCCGAAGGTCTGTCGGGGGTGTTCCAGAGCAGCATCGAACTGCCGCTCTTCGTGGTGAGCCTGGTCTCGATCCTGGTCGGCATGGTGCTCGGCTATATCCTCGAATGGCTGCGCGAGCATCGCCACCGCCGCCGGGCGCTGGAAAAGGCGCAGGAAGCGGAAAAGCTCAACCGCGAGGTAGAGAGGCTGCGCAAGCAGACCGGTCAGGGCAAGGACGACGTCCTCGCGCTCCTGAACTGACGGCACGACATGCGGGTGAAGATCTGTGGCCTTCGGTCGCGTGCCGAAGTTGCCATGGCGACCGAGTTGGGAGCAGCCTATGTCGGCCTCGTCTTCTTCCCGCGTTCCCCGCGGAACGTGACGCCCGCCGACGCGCGCTGGATCCTGCGTGAATCGTTCCCGCAGGTGATCAAGGTCGCGCTGACCGTCGACGCGGACGACGCGCTTCTGGACGAGATCGTCGCCGCGGGCCCGATCGACATGCTCCAGCTGCACGGAAAAGAGAGCGCCGAGCGGGTGGCGCAGGTCCGGGAACGGTTCGGGCTGCCGGTGATGAAGGCGGTGGGGGTCGGCGACGAGACCGACCTTCCCCTTCTCGACGAACATGCGCGGGTGGCCGACCAGATCCTCGTCGACGCGCGACCGCCGCGCGGCGCCCCGATCCCCGGGGGGCGGGGGGTGGCGTTCGACTGGCGCCTGATACGGGCCCGCCGCTGGACGGTTCCCTGGATGCTGGCGGGCGGGCTGAACCCGCAGAACGTCGCCGAGGCGATCCGGCTGACGGGCGCCGAACAGGTCGACGTGAGCTCCGGGGTCGAGAGCGCCCCGGGGCGCAAGGACCGGAAACTCGTCGCGGCCTTCATCGATGCAGCGTCGAACGCGGCCGCCAGCGCCGCCCCCGACACTTCGCATATCGACGGCGCCCCGCGGCATTGCTAAGGACGCCGGCAGCAGCAAGGGGGGCAGAAATGACCATCGACAGGCCCAATTCCTTCCGGACCGGACCCGACGAGCGCGGCCGCTTCGGCATGTTCGGCGGACGGTTCGTGTCCGAAACGCTGATGCCGCTCATCCTCGATCTCGAGGCGGAATACACGAAGGCCAGGACCGATGCGTCGTTCTGGGCCGAGATGGACGATCTGTGGAAACATTACGTCGGCCGTCCGTCGCCGCTCTACTTCGCCGAGCGTCTGACCGAGCGTCTGGGGGGCGCGAAGGTCTATTTCAAGCGGGACGAGCTCAACCACACCGGCGCCCACAAGATCAACAACGTGCTGGGCCAGATCCTGCTGGCCCGCCGCATGGGCAAGACCCGGATCATCGCCGAGACCGGCGCGGGCCAGCACGGCGTGGCGACCGCGACGGTCTGCGCCCGCTTCGGGCTGAAATGCGTGGTCTTCATGGGCGCGACCGATGTCGAGCGGCAGAAACCCAACGTCTTCCGCATGAAGCTGCTCGGGGCCGAGGTGGTGCCGGTGACCTCGGGCCGCGCGACGCTGAAGGACGCGATGAACGAGGCTCTGCGCGACTGGGTGACCAACGTCCGGGACACGTTCTACTGCATCGGGACCGTGGCCGGGCCGCATCCCTATCCCGCCATGGTGCGCGACTTCCAGTCGATCATCGGCAAGGAGACCCGCGAGCAGATGCTGGACCGGGAAGGCCGCCTGCCGGATACACTGGTGGCCTGCATCGGCGGCGGTTCCAATGCGATGGGGCTGTTTCACCCTTTCCTCGACGATCCCGAGGTGCGGATCATCGGCGTGGAAGCCGGCGGTCACGGGGTGGACGAGCGCATGGAGCATGCCGCCAGCCTGACCGGCGGGCGCCCGGGGGTGCTGCACGGCAACCGGACGTATCTGTTGCAGGATGCGGACGGGCAGATCCTGGAGGGTCACTCGATTTCGGCCGGGCTCGATTATCCGGGGATCGGGCCGGAACATGCCTGGCTGCACGACATGGGACGGGTCGAATACGTCAGCGTGACCGACGACGAGGCGCTCGACGCCTTCAAGTTGAGTTGCGTGACGGAAGGCATCATTCCCGCGCTGGAGCCTGCGCACGCGCTTGCCCATGTGGCCAAGATCGCGCCGGACCTGCCGCGTGACCATCTTCTGGTGATGAACATGTGCGGGCGGGGCGACAAGGACATCTTCACCGTCGCGGAGGCGCTGGGCGCTGCTCTGTAGGGTAATGAGGGCATAAACCTTGGTTTAGCCCTCTAGGCACATGGGTTATGCTGGCTCCCATAAACGTCAGGTCAATCGCCTTGACCGCACATCGGTGGCTTGATCGATGCGCCTCGGAGGGTGTGCTGGGTGAGCGAGTTGGTCCGAGGCAGTAAGCTTCACGGTGCATGGCAGCGTGATGTGAGTATTCGGTAAGAGAGTGAGGGGTAATCGCCCGGCCGCGGTCCCTGTCGGCCGGTTGGAGTAACTGATAGCACATGGCCCTGCCCGGTGATGCACCGTGGCGGGGCCGCTTCGGTGGAGAGGTCCTCGGTGACGCGCAGGTGTGGTATCCATTTCGGCCTGCTGCTCGCAGCGGTGACGCTGACCGGGACCCAGGCTTACGCCGATCCGGTGACCGACATGGTTGCGAACTTGCGGTCCCAGGGTTACGAGATCGAACGGGTGGAGCGGACACTGCTCCGCAGGGTGAGGATTTCGGCCGTCAGCCCTACTGTGCGGCGGGAAATCATCATGGACCCCAGTTCCGGCGAGATCCGCCGGATCGTGGACGTTGAGGTGGCGCCGAGCATTGCGACGACGGTCGGCAGCAGCGGAGGATCTTCCAACAGCGGATCGGCCGCGCCGCCGGCGAATCGCCCGGTCGCGGCCAAGCCGACGGTGCCACTCGCAACAGTGCCACCCGCAGCAACACCACCGGCGGGATCGACGACAGCGGCGACCGTCTCGCCGCCTGCCGGCCAGCCGGCAGGTATCGGCGCCGGCGCGGCCGGGGCCGTCGCGGGCGCTTCCGCCGGCAATCCGGGGGGCGGTCTTGCCCCGGCCGGTCAGGCGACCGTGTCGGGCGCCGTCTCGACCGGAGCCGCGGCTGCGGGCGTCACGGGAAGCGCCGGCACGCCGGGCGAGAATACCGCAGCCGCCAGCAGCGCCGGTGGCAATTCCGGCGCGCCCGGCAATTCGGGATCGTCCAGCGCCGCTGGGGGCAGTGGCAACCCTGCCGGCTCCAACTCGGCGGGCACCGGCTCAGGCAGCAGCGGCGGCGGAAGCGCGAGTGGCAGTGCCGCCGGTGGCGCGGGCGGCGGCGAGAACTCTGGCGGCGGCGGCACCGGCAGCAGCAACAGCAGCGGTTCCGGGGATGCCGGAAGCGGATCGGGTGGCGGCAACTCCGGTAGCAGCTCCGGCGGGAACTCTGGCGGCCAGGGCGACGGCGGCGGCGACGCGACTTCGGGTCAGTAGCAGCCGGCAGTCGGGCAGGGCGGCGATCATTCAATCCGGACCGGGCTGACACATGCGACGCCGCCCCGGGGCAACGGCCCTTCTCGTCCTCGTGGTCGTGATACAATCCGCCTGTTCCCTGTTCTTCGTGTGGGACATCGGGGCCAACTTCATCGGCGTGCAACGTGAACCGCTGAGCTGGGAGGCCCGCGAACTCCTCGAAATCGGCGCGGGCTTGGGGCTTCTGCTCGGGGTCGCGCTCGGAACCGCCCTCCTGGTGCGTACGATGCGCGACAATCGGAGGATGCAGGGCAAGCTGAGCGAGGCGGCCGGGGCATTCAGCGACCTCCTCGAAGACCGCTTCACGGAATGGGGCCTGACCCCGTCCGAGAGGGACGTCGCTTGGTTCACCATCAAGGGGATGAGCATCGCCGAGATCGCGCGCCTGCGCGAGACGAGCGAAGGAACGGTCAAGGCCCAGTCGGCCGCGATCTACCGCAAGGCCGGAGTCGTCGGCCGGACCCAGCTTCTCAGCCTGTTCATCGAGGATCTGATGGACGAAGATGCGCGTCCGGAGGAACCGCGGCGGCAGAAGCGGGCCTGACCGGCGACGCGGCGGCATCTGAAGGAGAGAGCGCCTTGAACGGAACGGCGGCCTATTCGCAGCTTTGCGACCACCTGCGCCAGTTGTCGGCCCTCGATCAGGTGGCCGGACTGCTGACCTGGGATCAGGAAACCCAGATGCCGACGCAGGGCGCGTCCCAGCGTGCCGAGGCGCTCGGTGCGGTCGCCGCCGCGGCACACCGCTTGCGCGTCGATCCGCGCATCGCGGAATGGGCGGCGGCGGCCGAGGGAGCGACACTCGACCCGGCGGCGCGGGTGAACGTCGCCGAAGCGTTGCGCCTCCATCGGAGGGCGTTGCGGATTCCCGATGCGCTTGCCGCCGATCTCGGCCGCGCGGCATCGCAGGGTCAGGTCGCCTGGGACAGGGCGCGGCAGGCCGGCAGCTTTGCGGAGTTCGTGCCCGCGCTCGACCGGATCGTCGAGCTGAAGCGGGCCGAGGCGAACTGCCTGACCGAGGCCGGGGGCGATCCATATGACGCACTCCTCGACGATTACGAGCCCGGCATGGCGTCGCGCGAAGTGGCGGCCTTGTTCGACCGGCTGCGGCCGGGCCTGCGCGATCTCCGGGCACGGATCGCCGAGGCGACGGAAGCGCCGGTGCAGGCGCAGGGGCGTTTTCCGGCCAAGGCGCAGATCGCGCTGTCCCGGCGGCTCGCGACGGTCTTCGGCTTCGACTGGTCGGCCGGGCGGCTCGACCTCGCGGTGCACCCTTCGGCCTCGGGCACGGGCGGAGACGTGCGGATCACGACCAGGGTTAACGCCGACAATCCGTTCGAATGCCTCTATTCCACCATCCACGAACTGGGGCATGCGCGCTACGAACAGAAGCTGCCCGAAGGGCAGGCGTTGTTGCCGGCCGGGACCGCCGCCTCGATGGGCGTGCACGAATCGCAGTCCCGGCTCTTCGAGAACCAGATCGGCCGTAGCCGGGCCTTCTGCGGCTGGCTCCACGGGGCGATGCGGCACGCATTCGGCGAGATCGGACTGGACTCGCCGGAGGACCTCTACCGGGCGGTCAATGCGGTCGAGACGGGCTTCATCCGGACCGAGGCGGACGAGGTACATTACAACCTGCACGTCATGATGCGCTTCGATCTGGAGCGTGCGCTGATCCGGAGGGATCTGGAGGTCGCGGATCTGGAGGCGGCCTGGAATGACCGCTTCCGGCAGGATTTCGGGCGGGACGTCCCGGATGCGACGCGGGGCGTCCTGCAGGACATCCACTGGGCAGTAGGGCTCTTCGGCTATTTCCCCACCTATACCCTCGGCAATCTCTACGCTGCGGAGCTGCACCGCACCCTGCGGGCCGATCTGCCCGATCTCGACGACCGCCTCGCTGAGGGGGACCTCGGGACGGTCCTCGACTGGCTCGGCGAGCGGATTCACGGCCAGGGACGGCTCTGGTCGCCGGCCGAACTGATCGCGCGGGCCTGCGGCCGCCCGTCGGAGGCGGCCACGCTTCTGGACTACCTCGAGGCAAAATATGCCGGCCTCTATGGGATCTGAGCGCCGGCCGGCGGGCAGAACGGGCAGTGCGCGCCGGATCTTCGTCCTGACCGGAGCCGGCATCTCGGCCGAGAGCGGCCTCGGGACCTTCCGCGACCCCGGCGGCATCTGGGCCCGGTTCGATCCGATGAAGCTGGCGACACCCGAGGCGTTCCGGCGCGACCCCGACACTGTGCATGCCTTCTACGACATGCGGCGGGAGAACCTCCTGGCGGCGCAGCCGAATGCCGCGCATCTCGCGCTGGCTCGGCTGGAGGCGGGTCTGCGGGCGCGGGGCGCCACGCTCTTCCTCTGCACCCAGAACATCGACGACCTCCACGAGCGTGCCGGCTCGCGGCAGGTACATCACATGCATGGCGAGCTTCTGAAGGCGCGCTGCGGCCATTGCGGCGACGTTTGCCGCTGGACCGTTGCCCTGTCGGTCACGGACCGCTGCGCGGCTTGCGGGCGGGTAGGGGCGTTGCGGCCCGATGTCGTCTGGTTCGGCGAGATGCCCTACGGTCTCGACCGGATCGAGACGGAACTCGCCGCGAGCGATCTCTTCGTCGCGGTGGGGACCTCGGGATCGGTCTATCCCGCGGCCGGTCTCGTCGAGATCGCGCGGGCCGCGGGGATCCGCACCTGCGAGATCAACCTCGCCCCATCGGACAATGCGACGCTTTTCGACGAAGCCCGCTACGGGCCGGCGACCGAGACGGTTCCGCGGTTCGTCGATACCCTCCTGGAAGCGTCCTGAACCGCGGGCGCCGTCAGTCGAGCAGCCGGCGCACCTCCGAGCGGATCTCGGCCGCGCCGAGGATGAAGGCCTCCGTCCCGCCGGCGAGCCGCTGCCGCTGCGGCGCGAAGCCCGAGGCGGCGACGGCCTCGTTCCGGGCGCCGGGGCGAAGCGCCGCGATCATCCCCACCAGATGCCCCTGCGCGTCCAGCACGGGCCCGCCGGAGAAGCCGCGCCGCACACCCGGGAGCGCCGCGACGAACCCCGGGCCGAAGGGCGCGAGATGAACGCCCGCGGCAATCACGCGGCCCTCCAGTTCCATCCGGTCGTTCGGCAGCCCCGGTTCGGCGACGACCCCGGCCGCGCGCAGCGTCTGGCCCACCTGCGGGTGTCCGCGCTGGGCCGGTGCGACCGGGAGGAAGCCCTCGGTGATTCGGATCAGGGCGAGGTCCATGCGCGAACTGATCGCCAGGATCTCGCCGCTGGTCCGGACGCCCCTGCCGCCGGAGGAGACGAGCTGCACGATCTCGCCGGCGCGGCGGCCGCGCACCACATGGGCGTTCGTCACCGCGAGACCACGGTCGAGCTGGAAGGCCGAGCCGATGATCCGGCCATTGATCACGGTGGCATGCAGGTCCATCGGCCTGAGCCGCTGTTCCGCGCCGGACATGGCGACGAGCGCCAGATAGAGCGCCAGCGCCGCCATCATCAGGCCGGTCAGCTTTCCAATTCGCCGGCGCAGGCCCCCGCCCACGCCGCCCCCAAGCGGATCGTTTCGCATCGATACCCCACCCGGCATCGCTTACCCCCGCATGATGCCACAATCGAGACTGCCGGGAAGGGGTTTCTGCAATCCTAACGGCGATCGACGGATTTCCGCGCATTGAACGTGAATCCGGCCGACCTGTGCAGCGGCGCCCTTGGCGGTGTTTTCGCTGGTGCCGGTCGGCGCCGCCGCTAATCTGTCCGGTGAAACTGGGCGGGACGGGGCGCAGGGATGCAGTCCGATATCGACAGCGGATACTCCTGGCTGCGCCTGCTGGTCTCGGTCTGCATCGCGACCGTGTCGAGCGTGGGTATCTGGTCGGTCGTCGTCGTCCTACCCGAGGTGCAGGCCGAGTTCGGCGTCGGGCGCGGTGCGGCCTCGCTTGCCTATACCGCCACCATGCTCGGATTTGCGGCGGGGAACCTGATCGTCGGGCGGATCGTCGACCGCTACGGCATCACCCGGTCACTGCTCCTGTCCTCGGTGATCCTGTGCGCGGGCTATGTCTTGGCCGCGCTCTCCACCGACATGATGCAGTTCACAATCGTCCAGGGCCTGCTGATCGGCACGGGTGCCGCCGTCGGCTTCGGCCCGATGATGGCCGATGTCTCGATGTGGTTCGCCCGCCGGCGCGGCATCGCGGTGGCAATCGTGGCGAGCGGCAACTACCTCGCGGGGACCGTCTGGCCGCTCTTCCTGAAGGTCATGCTCGCGACCGGCGACTGGCGCCTCGCCCATCTGGTGATCGCCGCGGCCTGCCTGCTTGTCGTCGCACCCCTGTCGCTGCTGCTGCGCCGGCGCCCGTCAGTGCAGTCATTCCGGCCCGAGGCCGGCGCCGCGCAGGGGAGGCGGATGTCGACCGACCTTTCCCCGCGGACCCTGACCTGGCTGCTCGCCTTCGCGGGGCTCGCCTGCTGCACGGCCATGTCCATGCCGCAAGTGCACATCGTCGCCTATTGCGCCGATCTCGGCTACGGCGTCGCCGTGGGTGCGGAGATGCTGGCGGTGATGCTGGGGGCGGGGATCATCAGCCGGCTCGCCTCCGGGTTTCTCGCCGACTACATCGGGAGCGTGCGCACGGTGCTGCTCGGCTCGGTCCTGCAGGCGATCTCGCTGGCGCTCTATCTGCCCTATGACGGAATGGCCGCGCTCTACGTGGTGTCGCTGGTCTTCGGTCTCGCGCAGGGGGGGATCGTTCCGGGCTATGCGATCATCGTGCGCGAATACCTGCCGGCCGAGGGGGCCGGCCAGCGAATCGGCTTCGTCATCATGGCGACCATCCTCGGCATGGCGCTGGGCGGCTGGATGTCGGGATGGATCTTCGACCTGACCGGTTCCTATCAGATGGCCTTCGCCAACGGCATCGCCTGGAACCTGCTGAACATCGGGCTGATCGCGCTCCTGCTCTGGCGGACGCGCGCACCGCGGCCCGTCGCGGCATAGCAGCCGCGCCCCGCCCCCCGGGGCACGGAAGGGCCGGGCTTGCGCCCGGCCGTCGCGCGATCCTCAGAAGTCGACGCCGATCGACAGCACCAGCCGGCCGGGATCGTAGTTCGAATCGTGGTACCGCAGGTCCGCGGTGGCGATCTCGGTGAAGCTGTAGGATGCACCGAAGTCCCAGGCGACCTTGTCGTCGCGGCCGAGGTCGAGCGAGCCGAAGTCCGTACCGACCGTTCCGCCGAAGGTGACTCCCTGGGGAATGGTATAGTCAGCGGCGACCTCGCCCCATTCGGTGCTTTCCTCGGGGTCGACGTATATGCCCCCGCCGACCGTGGCGACCTCGCCTATGGAATAGGCCAGCAAGAGCGCGGCCTCGCCGCAGCAGTCGCCGGAGTCGTCGTAGAGGTAGCGGGTGTAGTTCAGGTCGACCTCGAGGTCGCCGAAAGTCGGGCGGATGCCGAGGTAGAGGTCGAATTCCACCCGGTCGTCGTCGATGTCGACATTGGATGCCCATAGGCCGCCGTAGAAGGTGCCGATCGCGCCCTCCACATAGCCCTGGATCGCGGGTTTGTCGTCGGTCTGCGACGTGCCGCGGAAGATGTAGTTCGTGGTGAGGTTGGCGCCGAAGCTGAACTCCGGCATGGCCTGCGCGGCGGCGAGGCCGGGAAGTGCGAGCGCGAGCACGCCCGGCGCCAGCGGTCTGAGGTTCATCTGCCTGTCTCCTGCTCGTGTTTTGAGCGAATCATATGACAGGTGATTCGCGTTTGAAAGCGATTTGCGAGAGGTGCATGCCGACTGCGGCTGGGATAGAGTCAAAAAAGTGCGGGAGGAAAGGACATGATGCGCTTGGCAGGCCCCCTTGGGGCGATTCTGGCGACGGTCGCCCTCACGGGATGCGCGACGACCGGCGGTCTGCCCCTGCCTGAAGCGCCGGTGCAGGCGGTGCCTGCCGAGGGCCTGCAGATGCCGCAGGTGCAGGCTGGCACCTCCGTCATCGCCCGCGCCTTCGGACCCGCGGGCGAGATCGCGGGCGCGCAGTGCCGCCTCTTCAGCCGGTATTTCGCGGCGGAGTTCACGAGCCCCGCCCGCGTCGTGGTCCCCGACCTCGGTCGCGCCGCACCGGTCGTGCAGGTTGCCTGTGCCAGCGGGACGCTGCGCGGCGAAGCCTCGGTCGGGCCCGACTTCCGCGGCACCGGCGGCTGGGGCTATGGCGGGGGTACGACGATCGGCGTGGGCGTGGCCACGGGCGGTGACGTCTCGGTCGGGCTCGGCACCTACTGGAGCCCGTGGGGCTGGAGCGGTGGATGGGGGACGGGGCCGTATGGTCCCGTGCGGGTCCGCTATCCGGAGGTTCGGGTGCAGATGCGTTAGGGCGAGGCGGCGCCAAGCCGCCGCAGAAGACGAGGAGAACACGATGATATCGGCCGAGGACATCATCGGGATGACCGACCTGACACGCGACGAGATCGAGGCGATCTGCGAGCACGAGCATGTCACCGAAGTGAACGCTGCGGTGCTCGGCGACTATCTCCTGCATCAGCACAAGGGGCCGCAGGCGATCCTGCGCATGATCTCGGAGGACATCCGGGCGGCGCTGCACCGCGACTACGTCGCGCATGCCCGCGAACTCTACGCGACGGTGCATCACTTCGTGAATGCCCACCCCGAAGCCGCACGCGGCGCGGAATAGTGCAGGTGTTTTCAGATAGCAGGTGCAAAGCGGCTGGCTTTCGGTAAAACGGGGCGCAGGCTGACACGGGCGGAGCGGCAGGATGGCAGGCGAAATCAGCGTCAATCAGGCCTCGGCGGTCTTGCGCGAAGCGATGCGCGACACGATCCGAAGGCGGTCGCGCTGGTATCTGGTCCAGGGCGCGATCCTGGTGGTCGCGGGGGTCGTGGCGCTTGTCTCGCCGCTGCTCGCGGCGCTCGGGGCGGTGCTCTTCCTCGGCTGGCTCCTGATCTTCGCCGGGCTCGGGCAGGGCATCGGGCTTATCGGCGCGACGCAGGTGCCGTATTTCTGGCTGCAGGCGGTCTCGGCGGTTCTGGCGGTCGTGGTCGGCTGGCTGTTGATCACCCGGCCGGAAGCCGGTCTGGCGGCCGGTGCGCTCCTGATGGTGGTGTTCTTCATGGTCGAGGGGGTGAGCCGCATGGTCTTCGCGCTGATGATCCGACCTATGCAGGACTGGGCCTGGATCCTCGCCAGCGGCGTGCTCGGCCTCCTCGCCGGGATCGTGCTCGCATCCAACCTTCCCGCTGCCGGATCCTGGCTGATCGGCTTCCTGCTCGGGCTGCATCTGATCGCCGTCGGCGGGGCGCAGGCCTGGATGGCCTGGAATCTTCGGCAGGCGCTGGCATGAGGACGGATACGACTGACATGAGGACAGGTACGATGCGCGTGGGCATGACCCTGGCGGCGCTGACGCTGGCGGGCTGCGCCGGCGGCGGACTCTTCGAATACGACGTGCGGGTTCCGGGTGGCGGCGCGGGCCTGACCGAGACACGGGCCGTGGCGCGTGCCGACCGTGTCGTGCCGCCGGGCCGGCGCGAGCTCGGCCTCGCGGTGCGAACCTTCGTCGCGGACGCGTCGGGCACGCCGGTCGAGGTCGCGGGCAGCCGCTGCTCGATCCGGGCCGGCGATTTCCGGGCGGCCCTCGTGACGCCGGGCCGGTTGATCATCGAGGATCTCGGACCGGACGCACCGGTAATCGTGGCGGATTGTGGCGACGGGGCCATGTCCGGGACGGGCACGGCGGCCCCGGACTTTTCCTGGGCGCAGGGCGGCGGCAACAGCTTCGATCGCTTCGTCTGGGGGGGCGGCGGCTGGCGCGGCGGCTACAAGACCGGCCCGATGCGATACCCCGACCTCAACGTCGTGCTGAGCGCGCGGCGTTGAGCCGCGGACAGAGGGATCAGCCGGCGCAGCTGTAGTAGCGGATCGTCTCGGTCCGGACGCAGCGTCCGTGCCGGTCATAGGCTTGGCAGATCTCGCGCCAGCCGGCAAAGGTCGCGCGGTCGTCGTATCCCCAGCCCCCGCAGCGGCGGTCGGCGGTTTCCGCGGCTTCGGTCCAGTCCGGCTCCGCCGCCGTGTAGATCGTCCTGATCGAACTCAGCGCCACGACGCCGTCCGCGCGGCTCGCCTCGCTCAGCTGCGGACGGAGGCCGGTTCCGCCACCAGCGCAAGCTGCGAGAAGCGTCAGGCTGAGCACGGCCGCGATGCGCATGCGATCCTCCCGGATTTGACGGATCAAGCCTGCCGGCATGGCCTTCTCGGGTCAATCGAAGCGTTAACAAAGGGTTAACCCGTCACGCGTCGAGGGCGTGAATCCGACTGCGAATCGATATTGGCGATACTATGCGGTGTTCCTAAACCCACACCATGTAGCCATGAGGGCCCTGGAGGCGAAGATGAGCACGACTGCCGATGCCGATGCCGATGGCCCGTTTCCACTTCTCGCGCTGCGTGGTGCGGTCATCCCGGACCGGACCGCGCCCCATCCGGCAAGGTGGTAGCGGTGGCGTGGCGGGCCGTTGCGCAGGTAAGATGCATCCTGCGGCTGGAGGGTCTGGCGGCGTTCGCGGCAGGTATCACGGCCTTTGCCTTGCTGGGCGGGAACTGGTGGCTCTTCGCGACCCTGTTCCTGTTGCCCGACCTCGGCATGCTCGGCTACCTGCGCGGGCCGAAGGCCGGGGCATTCACCTACAACCTGGCCCATATCCACGCAGGACCGGCCCTCCTGGCGGCGGTGGCCTGGGCGGCGGCGCCGGCGCTTCTGCCGGTGGCCGCGGTCTGGTTCGCGCATATCGGCTTCGACCGGGCGCTGGGCTACGGGCTGAAGCTCCAGACCTTCGGACGAACGCATCTGGGGCGCAACGGACAGTCGGCGCGGACCTGATCGCGGCCATTCGACCGGTTCTCGCGGAGATGACTGCGCTCGCGGGCACGGAGCGCGCGCTCACTGCGACCCGCACGGTGACGGCATGGCTTCACGGCTTCATCTCGATGGAGCAGTCAGGCATGTTCCGTCTGGGCGGCGACATCGACGCCGCCTTCGACGATGGACTGGCCACGCTGCTCGACGGCATCGCGGCGCGGACAGGTGCCTGAGGATTCATCCCGCCTTTACCAAGTTCGGCGAGCGTCTCCCCGACTGTCATGCAGCGGAGGTTAGAGGCGATGATATCCCACAGGCTTTTCCGTGCAGGCGCATTGGCCGGAGCCGCGACGCTGGTCGCGGCCTTCGTTCTGCTGAAAGGGGATGAGAAGGCCGGGCCCGAAATCGTCCTGGAATCCGACCCCGCGGTGGCCCCCGAGGTCGCCGACGTCTCCGAACTGTCGGCGCAGCTGGCCATGGTTCTGGAGACGCTGCCCGCACCGGCCCCGCAGCCACCATCGCTTCCCCTGAGCGAGATTCGCCGGATCGTCGCCGAAATGCCCGCGGCCCTTCTGCCGCCCGAGCCGGTCGAGGCGATTGCCGCAGCGGCGATGGAGGTTCTGGCCGAGACCGGTGCGCAGCCGGAAATCGAGGTCTCCGCCTCGCGCTTCGCCGAGGCCGAGGAGGCACTGCCCGTCTGGACCCCGGCGGCGGGTACGCTGCCCGACGCTGCGCCGGCGGATATGCGCGAGGGCTGGGTGGCCGCGGCAGGGATCAACGACGGCGCCTGGGAAATCCGGCCGCTGCCGCGCCGGAACTGACCCCACCTACATCGGGATCGGATGGCGGCGGTGGATGGCGGCAATTCCCTCCATCACCTCCGCCGAGAGGGTCAGATCGGCGGCCCCGAGATCGGTGGCGAGCTGGTCCATCGTCGTCGCGCCGATGATCACCGAGGCCATGAACGGCCTCGACGCCGCGAAGGCGAGCGCCATCTGTGCCGGGTCGAGGCCATGCCGCCGGGCGAGCGCGACGTATTCCGCGGCGACCGGCTCGGAATGCTCTGAGATGCGCCCGCCGAGATTGCCGTTGATCGCCCCGCGTGAGCCTTCCGGCCGCTTGCACCCGGCATACTTGCCCGTCAGAAGGCCGGCGGCCAGTGGCGAATAGGCGAGCAGGCCGACCTCCTCCTGATGGCAGAGCTCGGCGAGGTCGAGGTCGAATATCCGCTGCATCAGGCTGTATTCGTTCTGGATCGAGACCACGCGCGGCAGGCCGTGCGTCTCGGCGAGGTGCAGGAACCGCGCGGTGCCCCAGGCGGTCTCGTTCGACAGGCCGATGGCCCGGACCTTCCCCGCCTTCACGAAGCCGTCGAGTGTCTCCAGGGTCGCGAGGAAATCCGCGTCGAGCCCGCGCGGCTGCTGCTCCGGCGCGTAGGTCCAGCTGCGGCGGAAGTGATAGCTGCCGCGGTTCGGCCAGTGCAGCTGGTAGAGGTCGATGACATCGGTCTGCAGCCGGCGCAGGCTGTCCTCGAGCGCGAGGCGCAGGTTCTCGGGACCGATCGGTGCGCCGTCGCGGACCACGGGGCTGCCCTCGCCGGTGATCTTGGTGGCGATGATCACCTCGTCGCGGCGGCCGGACTTCTTCAGCCAGGTGCCGATGATGCGCTCGGTCTCGCCGGCCTTCTCGCGCGAGAGCGGCGTGGTCGGATACATCTCCGCGGTGTCGAGGAAGTTGACGCCGCGATCGAGCGCGAAGTCGATCTGGGCATGGCCCTCGGCCTCGGTGTTCTGCGTGCCCCAGGTCATGGTCCCGAGGCAGTAGCGGCTGACCACGAGATCGCTGGTGCCGAGGCGGTTCTTTTCCATCGTTTCTTCTCCTGTCCCGATCGGCGCGCAAACTGGACCGGCGCCACGGCGGGTTCAAGGGCGCGCGAGGCCCGTCGGCAGGATCAGCGGCCCGTGGGCGTCGCGGGCGACATGCGCGGTGATGCCGTAGACCGCGGCCAGACGGTCGGGCGTCAGCACGTCCTCGGGTGCGCCGTCGGCGAGGAGCCGGCCGCGGTGCATGAGGATCAGCCGGCCGCACCAGCGGGCGGCGAGGCCGAGATCGTGCAGCGACACGAGCACCCCGCGCCCCGCCGCGGCCAGGTCGCGCAGGGCCGCCATGAGCTGAAGCTGGTGCGCCGGATCGAGCCCCGCGGCGGGTTCGTCGGCGAGGAGGAGCGGCGCCTCCTGCGCGAGCGCGCGGGCGATCAGGGCGCGGGCCCGCTCGCCCCCCGAAAGCTCGGTGGCCGGACGTTCCCGGAAGGCGAGCAGGTCCATCCGGGTGAGCGCCTCCTCGACCGCGGCGCGGTCCGCGGGACCGGGCGCGCGGCCGGGCGGCAGGTGCGGGGTCCGGCCCAGCCCGACCAGCGTCTCCACGCGGACTGGCCAGGCAATCTCGCGGTCCTGGGGCAGGTAGGCGGCGCGGAGCGCCCGTTCGCGCGGGGAGAGCCGGGTGAGGGGCACGCCGCCGAGCGCGACCGATCCCTCGGACGGGATCAGCCCCAGCGCCGCGCGCATCAGCGTGGTCTTGCCCGCGCCGTTCGGGCCGATCAGGCCGACGAGCTCGCCTTCGCCGATCGCGGCCGAGACCCCGTCCACGACGGGGCAGGGGCCGCGGCGCACGGTCAGGCTGTCCAGCGCGAGCAGGGTCATGCGAGGCTCCGCCGCGTGCGCCAGACCAGCCAGAGGAAGAAGGGCGCGCCGACGAGCGCGGTCAGCACGCCGAGCTTCAGGTCGTGTTCCGGCGCGATCAGGCGCACCGCGATGTCGGCAGCCATCAGCCAGACCGCGCCACCGAGCGCCGCCGCGGGCAGGAGCCGCGAGGGCCGGTGCCCGACCAGCGGGCGCAGGAGATGCGGCACGATCAGCCCGACGAAGCCGATCGCCCCCGAGACGGCGACCCCCGCGCCGACGGCGGCCGCGGTGCCGAGCACGGCGAGCAGGCGCACGCGCCGCAGGTCGACACCGAGCGAGGCCGCCGCGTCCTCGCCCAGCGTCAGCGCGTCGAGGTCGCGTCCGAGGCGCAGCAGCGCGACCGAGCCGGCGAGGATGAACGGCGCGGCCAGCGCGACATGGACCATGGAGCGGTCGGCGAGCGAGCCGAGCAGCCAGAAGATGATCTCGGAGGCGGCGAAGGGATTGGGCGAGAGATTGAGGACGAGGGAGGTGAGTGCGCCCGCGATGGACGACACCGCGATCCCGGCGAGGATCAGCGTGAGCGCGCCGCCGCCGAGCCCGGCCAGCGCCTGCACCAGAAGGGTCGCGGCGAAGGCACCGGCGAGCGCCATCAGCGGCAGGGCGAGCGGAAAGGCGGCGGAAAGCCCGGTATAGAGCGCGAGCACCGCGCCGAGCGCGGCCGCGCCCGACACGCCGAGCAGTCCCGGTTCGGCCAGCGGGTTGCGCAGATAGCCCTGCAACGCCGCGCCCGAAAGCCCGAGGGCCGCACCGATCAGCAGCGCGAGCAGCGCGCGGGGCAGGCGGATCTCGCGCATGACCAGCGCGACCGCCTCGCCCTCGCCGGTCAGGAGCGCACGCAGGCTCTCGCCCAGGCCGAAGCCCGCAGGGCCGGTGAGCAGGCTGAGCCCGAAGAGCGCGATGACCGCGAGCGAGAGTCCTGCGAGGGTGACGCGATGGGTCATTCCGCTGCAACCGGCCGCGCTGCCGCGAGCGCATGCACCGCCTCGGCGACGAGCGGCGTCCCGCAGGTCCAGAGCCGGCCGTCCGCCACGATGCGCCCCCCCGGGGCGACGGCACGCGCTGCCGGATGGCGCAGAACCTCCTGCGCCAGCGCCGGCGCGGCATAGGTGCTGCCGCCGATCAGGACGTCGGGCCGGGCGAGCACGAGCCGCTCGAGCGAGAGCGGCGCCATGCCGGTCAGCCCCAGTTCCGCCGCCCGGTTGCGATAGCCAGCGGCGCTGAGGATCTCGTCGGCCAGCGTGCCTGCACCGGACGTCCACGAGGCGGAATAGTGCAGGATCGCCGCGGGGCCCTCACCTTTCGGGGCGGCGGCGGCCAGATCGGCATCCATCTGCGCGATGAGCGCCGCAGCGCGCTCGGGACGGCCGAGCAGCGCGCCCATGCGGCGCATGTTCTCGCGGACATCCTCGAAGGACTGCTCGATCGCGAACCGCTCGACCCGCAGGCCGAGCCGCCGCAGCATGTCGACGGTCGCCGGCGAGTCCCATTCCCCGGCGAGCACGAGGTCCGGCCGCATCAGGTAGATCTGCTCGGCCGAGGCGCGGTTGGCAGGATAGGCCCGTGCCGCCTGCCAGAGCGGCGACGACACGGGATCCTGCGCGACATGGCCGAGCGAGACGATCTGGCCGGGTTCGGCCACCATAAGCGCCATCAGGTCGGTGCAGAGGTTCATCGAGACGACGCGCGCCGGCGCCTCGGCCGCCGCCGGGCCCGTCAGGAAGGCGGCGATCAGGCAGGCGAGGGCGCGCGTGCAGGCCATCAGAAGTTCCCGGCGAGGCCGAAGTAGAACGACCGGTCCGCGGTGCCATAGCCGCGCACCGTCTGGTACTGTTCGTCGAAGAGGTTCGCGGCGCGCAGATAGACCGATGCCTGCTCGGTGATCGCATAGCCGATCCGCGCATCGACCAGCGTGTAGTCGTCGAGCGGCGTGCCGCTTTCGACCGTGTCACTGACATGGCGCAGCGAAACCCCGAAATCGATCGCATCGGTCAGGTTGCCGTCGAGCGCGATGTTGAAGTCGTGGCGCGGCACCCGGCTGCGGCGGGTCGTGCCGCCCGAGGCCATGGGCTGGCGGGCATCGGTATAGGTGTAGCTTGCCGAGAGCGTCATGCGGTCGGTCAGGGCATAGCGTCCGGCCATTTCCAAACCTTCCGAGACCGCCGTTCCCTCCGTCACCTGGTCGTAGCAGCCGAAGGGCGTCACGGTGCAGGAGGTGTCATAGGTGATCAGATCGTCGATCTCGAGCCGGAACAGCGCGACCGAGACGCTGCTGCGCCCCCCGGGCAGGGCCTGCTCGATCCCCATGTCGTAGCTGACGCTCGTCTCGGGGCCGAGGTCGGGGTTCGAGCCGAAGGGGCCGTAGAGTTCGTCGAGCGACGGGGCACGGAAGCCGGTGCCGGCGGAGGCGCGCAGCACGGTGCCCGGGCGCAGCGACCAAGCTGCCGTGACGCGGCCCGTCGGCTCGCCGCCGAACTCCGAATGCTCGTCGTGGCGCAGGGCGGCGGTCAGCGTCAGCGGCTCGGCCGGCGACCAGGAGCCCAGGGCGAAGACGCCGGCGATCCAGTCGTCGGCCTTCGTCCCGGACGTCTGGTAGGTGGCCCGGTCGCGGGCATAGTCGGCGCCGAACTGCAGCCCGAGCTCGGGCGAGATCTCGACCGTGCCGAGATAGTCGAGCGCCCCCCGCTCTCCGTCTCCGCCGAAGTCGAGTGCGCCTGCGGGCGTGTAGTACTTGCGGTCGGTCTCGAACCAGGCGCCGGAGAAGGTATGGGTATAGCGGCCCATGGTCAGCTCCGCCCCTGCGCGGGCGCCGTAGCTGCGCAGCTCGAAAGTGTCGAGCGTGTCGGCCAGCGTGAAGTCCGGCGGGGGTAGGTAGCCGTCGTAGTCGCCATCCTCGTCCTGCAGGAAGGCCGAGCCGAAGAGGCGCAGCGTATCCGTGGCGTAGTAGTTGCCCGAGGCCGTCAGGCGGCTGCTGGTGTAGCCGTCGTCCTCGGTGTTGCCGTCGTTCTCGTCGGCGGCGGAGAAGCCGTCGGTGCGGTAGCCCTGCAGCGTCAGGGCGAAGTCGCCCCGGTCGTCACGGCCGGTCAGCGAGACGACGCCGGACGCTGTGCCGTAGCTGCCCGCCTCGGTGCGTGCGCTGACGGCGAGCCCGTCACGGGTGGCGCGGGTGGTGGTGATGCTGATGACTCCGCCGACCGCCTGGCCGCCGTAGAGCGCCGACTGGCTGCCGCGCAGCACCTCGATCCGGTCGATGTCGGCGACGGTCAGGCCGGAGAGGCTCGCGGTGACGGCCCCGGGCGCCGAGGGGTCGGAGACCTCGATGCCGTCGACGATGACCCGCACGTATCCCTGCGGCACGCCGCGCAGCGCGAAGCCCGACTGCTGGCCGGGACCGCCCGACTGCTGGAAGTGAAAGCCCGGCAGGCGTGCAAGCGCATCGGACACGAAGGTGGCGCCGCTCGCCGCGAGGTCGGGCGCGGTCAGCACCGAGACCTGCGAACCGGTGCGCGCCGCCTCGGTCGGCGTGCGGTTCGCCGAGACGACGATGTCGTCGAGCAGGATCGGCTGGCCCGACGCGAGCGCCGGCACGAGAAGGACGATGGCCGGAAGGCCGGCTGCGAGAAGGGGTGGACGCATGGTGCGCCTCCTGATGCCTTGGCCGCGATTGCGGCCGGATGAGCCGTTCGTCGTCGGCTCGGGGCACCATGGGCCCTTCGCGTCAGACAGCGATCTTTCAATCACCGCTGCGGAAGGTCCGCACCGACGCACGCCCCGCGCGCCAGTTGGGTGGTTGTGCCAAGGCAGGTCTCCTGACTCGCGGGTCTCGGCCTTTGCTCCTCGCCTTCCCGGGTGAACCCAGTGGCATGAAGAAGAGCAGGCTCGCCGCCTACAGTTGCGGGGGCAGCGGCGGCTTTGGGGCGAACCCCGGACCGCCTTCCCTTTTCATTCCCGCCCGTGAGCGGGAAACCTCGACCCGACAAGTGTCGTCCCGGCGGTCCGTCCTGTCAAGACAACTCTTCACGATTGCGTGTCCGCGTCCGCTGGTGGTTTGGCGCGAATACCGGCGGTGATGTCGGGCCGGGGGATGCGATCGTCTCGCGGCCCTGCACCGGCGCGGATGCCGCGCCGCGCCGGCGGTCGGCCCGAATCTCCGCCCGCGGGAACTCCGGCGCGGTCAGCGCCGGGCGGTGCGCTCCGGGATCAGGCCGCGCGGACTGAACCGCAGGACCAGGAGCAGGATCAGCCCCATCATCATCAGCCGCAGATGCGGCGCGCTGGCGAGCAAGTGGCCGCGCAGCCAGCTGTCCGCCGGCATCGGCCCGGTGATCGCGGCCATCAGCCAGTTGCCCGCGGGCTCGGCCATCACCCAGACGTACCAGATCAGGAACCCGCCGAGCACCGCGCCCCAGTTGTTGCCCGAGCCGCCGACGATTACCATCACCCAGATCAGGAAGGTGTAGCGCAGCGGGATGTAGGAGCCGGGGGTGAACTGACTGTCGAGGGTGACGAGCATGGCGCCCGCGATGCCGACCACCGCCGAGCCCAGCACGAAGACCTGCAGGTGGCGGCGGGTGACGTCCTTGCCCATCGCGGCGGCGGCGTCCCGGTTGTCGCGGATCGCCCGCATCATCCGCCCCCAGGGCGAGTGCAGCGCCCGCTCGCACAGCCAGAAGATCGCGATCAGCACCGCGGCGAACAGGATCGCATAGCCGAGGCGCGACACGATGGCCGCGGCGGTGGTGGGATCGGCACCGAAGCGCGCGCCGAGGTCGATCACCCATTGCGTCGCCTGCAGCTCGCGCTCGGGCGGGAAGGGCCGCGGGATGCCGGTGACGTTCTTCACGCCGCGGGTCAGCCAGTTCTCGTTCTTCAGCACCGCGAGGATGATCTCGGAGATGCCGAGCGTCGCGATCGCGAGATAGTCCGAGCGCAGGCCCAGGGTGAGCTTGCCGACGAGATAGGCCGCGCCCGCGGCGAAGAGCCCGCCCACTGCCCAGGAGATCAGGATCGGCAGGCCGAGCCCGCCGAGATAGCCCTCGGCCGCCGGGTTCACCGCCTCGATCGCATCGCTGGCCGGGTCGAGGAAGATCCGCATCGCGAAATAGCCGACGACCGCGACGATCAGCGTCACCGGCCCGCGAAAGGCCGGGCTGACCCGCTCGCGCGCGAAGAGCGCGAAGCCCACCGTGCCGACGATCATCAGGAGCGCGAGCCCGAGGTTGAACCCGCCCGCCGACCAGGCCGCGCCCACCGGCGGCATCGAGACGAGCACCGCCGCCACGCCACCGAGCGCCGCGAAGCCCATGATGCCGACATTGAAGAGCCCGGCGTAGCCCCACTGCATGTTCACGCCGAGCGCCATGATCGCCGAGATCAGGCAGAGGTTCACGATGGTCAGCGCCAGCGTCCAGGTCTGGAAATGGCCGACCGAGAGGATCAGCAGCGCCATGATCCCGTAGAGGATCGCGATCCGTGCGGCGTTCGAGACGAGCATCAAACGACCCTCCCGCGGAAGATGCCGGTCGGTCGCACGAGGAGCACGATCACGAGGATGATGAACGAAACGGCGAACTTGTAGTCGGTCGAGAGCATCTGCACGAGGCCCTCGGGCGCCCAGGACGCCGGCACGAGATAGGTCAGGAACTGCTTGTAGGCATAGGTGACCGTCACCTCGGAGAAGGCGATGATGAAGCCGCCGGCGATCGCGCCGAAGGGCTGGCCGATGCCGCCCACGATCGCCGCGGCGAAGATCGGCAGGAGGAGCTGGAAATAGGTGAACGGCCGGAACGACTTGTCGAGGCCGTAGAGCACGCCCGCGATCGTGGCGAGCGCCGCCGCAAGCGTCCAGGTGATCATCACCACCCGGTCGGGATTGATGCCGGACAGGAGCGCGAGATCCTCGTTGTCGGAATAGGCGCGCATCGCCTTGCCGGTCCGGGTCTTCTGCAGGAACCAGAAGACCGCGGAGACCACGATCACCATGACGACGACCGTCAGAACCTGGCTCGTGCGCAGTGCCAGCCCCTGCTCGAGCCCGGTCCATTCACGGAACTCGGCGACGCGGACGATGAAGCGCTCGCCGTCCTCGAAACGCTGGTCGCTGGTGCCGATCACGAAGCGGGTGATGGCGTTGTAGATGAACATCACGCCCACGCTCGCGATCACGAAGACCACCGGCGCGCTGCGCTGCTTGCGGTAGAAGCGATAGACCCAGCGGTCGGTCAGGAGCACGAGCAGCACCGCGGCGAGGATGCCGACCGGCAGCGCCAGCAGCGCCGTCGGCAGGGGGCCGAGCCCGATGCCCGCGCTCTGCAGGCCCCAGGTGCAGATGATCGCCGCGGCGGTCCCCGCCGCCATCAGGTCGCCATGGGCGAAGTTGGAGAACCGCAGCACGGCATAGATCAGCGTGACGCCGAGCGCGCCGAGCGCGAGCTGCGCGCCATAGGCCATGGCCGGGATCAGGACGAAATTCGCCAGCAGCACCAACGCGTTGAGAATGTTCTCCATCAGCCCCCCAGGAACGAACGGCGGACCTCGGGATCGGCCATCAGGGCCGCGCCGGTGTCGGTGAAACGGTTGCGGCCTTGCACCAGAACATAGCCC
This sequence comes from uncultured Rhodobacterales bacterium, assembly GCA_964575795.1. Lineage (GTDB taxonomy): Bacteria > Pseudomonadota > Alphaproteobacteria > Rhodobacterales > Rhodobacteraceae > Amaricoccus. The sequence continues at coordinate 39,896 of CAZNSP010000008.1, read as the reverse complement.
TTGTCGGCGATGTTCAGCGCCTGGCGGGCGTTCTGTTCGACCATCAGGATCGAGATGCCGGAGCGCGCGATCTCGATGATCTTGTCGAAGAGCTCGTCCATCACGATGGGCGAGACCCCTGCGGTCGGCTCGTCGAGCATCAGCACCTTGGGCTTCGTCATCAGCGCGCGACCGACCGCGACCTGCTGGCGCTGCCCGCCCGAGAGCTCGCCCGCCGGCTGGCGGCGCTTCTGCCGCAGGATCGGGAAGAGGTCGAAGACCAGTTCCATCGTGTCGGTGAAGTCGTCGTCGCGGATAAAGGCGCCCATCTCCAGGTTCTCCTGGACCGACATGCTGACGAAGACGTTCGAGGTCTGCGGCACGAAGCCCATGCCCGCCCGCACCCGCTCCTGCGGCGAGAGCGCTGTGATGTCGGCGCCGTCGAGCGTGACCCGGCCGGCCCGCAGCGGCAGCATCCCGAAGACCGCCTTCATGGCGGTGGACTTGCCGGCGCCGTTCGGCCCCACGATCACCGCGATCTCGCCCTTCTCGACCGCGATGGTGCAGCCGTGCAGGATGTCGGCCCCACCGTAGCCGCCGGTCATGTCCTCGCCCGCGAGAAAGCTCATTGCGCGGCCCCCACCGCCGGCTTGTTCTTCAGCCCGGTGCCGAGATAGGCCTCGATCACCGCCTCGTTGGCCATCACCTCGGTCGGGTGGCCGACGGTCAGCACCCGGCCCTCGGCCATGACGATCACCGGGTCGCAGAGCCGTCCGATGAAGTCCATGTCGTGCTCGATCATGCAGAAGGTGTAGCCGCGTTCCTTGTTCAGCCGCACGATCGCGTCGCCGATGGTGTTGAGGAGCGTGCGGTTCACGCCGGCGCCCACCTCGTCGAGAAACACGATCTTCGCGTCGACCATCATGGTGCGGCCGAGCTCGAGCAGCTTCTTCTGCCCGCCCGACAGGTTCCCGGCGAGTTCGTCGGCCACATGGGTGATCTCGAGGAACTCGATCACCTCGTCGGCGCGGGCGCGCACCTCCTCCTCGCGTGCGCGGACCTTTGCCGGGCGGAACCACGCGTCCCAGAGCGTCTCGCCCGGCTGTTCGGCGGGAACCATCATCAGGTTCTCGCGCACGGTCAGCGTGGAGAATTCGTGGGCGATCTGGAAGGTGCGCAGAAGGCCCTTGTGGAACAGCTCGTGCGGGGCGAGGCCGGTGATGTCCTCGTCGCCCAGCCGGACCGTTCCCGATGTCGGCTTGTAGTGCCCGGCGACCACGTTGAAGAGCGTGGTCTTGCCGGCCCCGTTCGGGCCGATGAGCCCGGTGATCGAGCCCTTGGCGATCTCGATGGACGCGCCGTCGACGGCACGGATGCCACCGAAATGCATGTGGAGGTCGTCGACGCGGATCATGCGGTCGCCTTGCGGAGGCGTCCGGCCGTCGCCGGCCGGACGCGGTTGTACGGTCTCAGCGGAATTCGATCGTGACCGGCGCGTTGTCCTGGATCTCGTAGACGCGGTAGGAACCCGCCGCCTCGCCCGGACCGATCAACTCGACGCCCGAGGCGCCCTCGTAGTTGATCTCGGTGCCCGCGGCCAGAAGCTCGAGGCCCTTGGCCAGTTCGCCCGGAAAGATCGGCTCGCCCGGCTCGTTCGCGACCGCGAGAACGTGGTCGCGGATCGAGGTGCGGTCGGCCGAGCCGCCGGCCGCGATCGCCAGCGCGATCAGCGCCGCCGCGTCGTAGCTCTCCGGCGCATAGGTGCCGGTCGGGTCGACGCCCGCGGCCGAGGCCACCTCGGCGAAGCGGGTCGCGCCCTCGCCCTCGGTGCCGGGCAGGGTGCCGAGCACCTTGCCGTTGATCTCGTCGCCGACCGCGTCGATCAGGCTCTGGCCGAACATGCCATCGGGGAAGACGAAGCTCTCGAAGGCGCCGGTGTCGAGCGCGGCCTGCACGATGCCGACGCCGCCCTGGTCGACATAGCCCGCGACCACCAGATGCTCGGCCCCCGAGGCCTGCAGCGCCGCCACCTCGGCGGAGTAGTCGCCCTTGCCGTCCTCGTGCGCGACGCTGATCGCGACGGTCCCGCCGAGCGCCGTGAAGGCCGCGGAGATGGCGTCGGCGAGGCCCTTGCCGTAGTCGTTGTTGGTGTAGGTGATGGCGATGTTGCTCATGCCACGCTCGTTCATCAGCGCGGCGATGACCTCACCCTGACGGGCGTCCGAGGGCGCCGTGCGGAAGAAGAAGCCGTCGTCCTCGATGGTGCTGAGCGCCGGCGAGGTCGCCGAGGGCGAGATCATCACCACGCCGTTCGGGATCGCCACGTTGTTCGCGATGGCGGTCGTCACGCCCGAGCAGTCCGCACCCATGATCGCGGCGACATTCTCGGCGGTGACCAGCCGCTCCGCGGCCGGCGTCGCGGCGGCGGCGTCGATGCAAGTGGAATCGGCGCGGATCACGTTGAAGGTGGCGCCGCCCGGCAGGTTGCCGGAATCGGAGGCTTCCTTGAAGGCGAGTTCGGCCCCTGCGGCCATGCCCGGCGTGATCGATTCCAGCGGACCGGTGAAGCCGAGGATGATCCCGACGTTGATGGTGTCCTGGGCATGGGCCGCGGGGGCGAGCACCGCGGCGGCCGCGGTGGCAAGCAGAAGCTTTCTCATGGAATATCTCCCGGTTGGTTAAGGCAAGTCTCCGTGCGGCCCGGCGTTTTTACGCCGCGACCACACAGAATCACCTGCCTGCACCATATATTCTTGCCGTATCGTGGCAAGACGGACCGAATTGGCCGCATCGGGCCGCCGCGGGTGCCGCACGGTCGCCTGCGCCGTCAGACGATGCGGTCCGCGATCAATCGCCGGGCGACGGCGCGGAACGCCCGCGCCTGCGGCCCGTCGGGATCGGCGGCGACCACCGGCGTGCCCGCGTCCCCCGCCAGCCGGATGCCGATGTCGACCGGGATCTCGCCGAGGAACGGCACGCCCAGCCGTTCCGCCTCGGCCCGCGCCCCGCCATGACCGAAGAGATGCGCCTCGTGGCCGCAGGCCGGACAGACGTAGGTCGACATGTTCTCGATGATCCCCAGCACCGGGACGTTCGTTTTCTCGAACATGTCCAATGCCTTGCGCGCGTCGATCAGGGCGACGTCCTGCGGCGTGGAGACCACGATCGCCCCGGTCATGCGGTATTTCTGGCTGAGCGTCAGCTGCACGTCGCCGGTGCCGGGCGGCAGGTCCACCACAAGCACGTCGAGATCGCCCCAGGCGACCTGGCCCATCATCTGCTGCAGCGCGCCCATCAGCATCGGCCCGCGCCAGACCACCGCCTGCCCCTCGGCGAGCATCAGGCCGATCGACATCAGGGTCACCCCGTGGTTGTGCAGGGGCAGGATCGTCTTGCCGTCCGGGGATTTCGGTCTTTGGTTAACGCCCATCATCCGCGGCTGGCTCGGGCCGTAGATATCGGCATCGAGCAGGCCCGTGGCCTTGCCCTCGAGCGCCAGCGCCACCGCGAGATTCGCCGCCACCGTCGACTTGCCGACGCCGCCCTTGCCGGAGGCGACGGCGATGATGCGCTTGATCCCCGGCACGTCCGCCTGGCCGGCCTGCGGGGTGGGGTGGCGGCCGATCTTCAGGTCGGGCGGCGGCGCCTTGGCCGCATGCGCGGTCAGGAGCGCCGAGACCGACGTGACCCCCGGCAGCGCCTCGACCGCGCGCTGGGCGGCCGCGCGCACCGGTTCCAGCTGCGCCCCTTGCGCCGGATCGACCTCGAGCACGAAGCGCACGGCGCCGCCCTCCACCGTGACCGCCCGCACGATGTCTGCTTCGACGATGCTGCCGGCGGTGCCGGGCATCGCCACGGTTCGGAGGGCATCGAGAACGGCTTCACGGGTCGGGGTCATGGGTCGGGCCTTCGGTTTCGCTGCGGGGCGCGCCGCCCGCTGGTCCCGGACTAGATCGTCCGGCGGGCGGGCGAGGGCAAGGGGGCGGAGCGGGGGGCGGCCGGATCCGGGCATGCAGCCGCGCAGGGATGTTCGGACAGGAACGGTTTTCGCATCGACCCCTTGTGCACTGCACATCGACCGGGGTCCGAGGTGTGCATCAGGGGACGTGGCGCCGGATTCCGATTGTTTGACAGAGTGTTAAGAGCCTTGCATCCGGCGCATGGCAGATCCGCGCCTATCACGCTTGCATCCCGGCCCGGGGTGCCTACTTCTGCACTGCACAAACACGGAAACGCTCAAACCCGAACAGGAACGAAAGGAGGCGATCATGACTAGCATGACGATGACGTCGCAGACCTTCGGGACCGTCGGGGCCCGGAACCGGACCCCGGGGATCGTGAACCATCTGCGTCGCGCCTGGAGCGACTACAAGACTTACCGCCGCCTGCTGGCGCAATTCCGGGCGATCAGCCCGGAGCTGCGCCGGGACCAGGGGCTGACCGACACCCCCGAACGGCTGGCCCGGAACGCCGTCTACGGAAACTGAACACGTCTCCCGGCCTCCGCCGGGACCAGACAGGAAAGTGGAATTCGCCATGGCATACGCCGACACCACCCGCAACGTCGCCCTGCGCGGCAACGACTTCGGCTTCGTCGCCCGTCTCCGCAAGAGCTGGGCCGACTGGCGGGAGTACCGCCGGACCCTCGACGAGCTGGAGCAGCTGACCGACCGCGATCTTCAGGATCTCGGACTGTCGCGCTTCTCGATCAAGCAGATCGCCTACGAGAGCGTCTACGGCAACAATTGAGCACGCTCCTCCGGGTACCGTCCCGGACGGAACCGCAAACGACACCGCCGGAGGGAGACTTCCGGCGGTTCTTCGTTGTCCGAAGCCGCGCTCGACGTACAGTCGATCCGGGCGCGGGTCACGTGGTTGCGGTTGATTGCCTGAACAGACAGATCAATTCAGGGTTGACTTTTGCCAGAATGCTGGGGATTAACCGCTCAGAATCGTTGCGTCCCCTGCGAGGTCGGATAATAGTCCTCCCGACAGGGGCGAAGTTCACGACAGCGTTATCGTCGGAATCCGGCCGGAGGCCGGACAGCCGTCCGATTACGAAGACTGCACCGAGCGCCGGAACTGGTAGAAGACGTCGGTAGCATGCGTGTCCGCGGTTATGTCAAATGGTTCGACACCACGAAGGGCTACGGCTTCGTGGTCGCCGAGGATGACGCGGGCGACATCCTCCTGCACAGCAATGTCCTGCGGGTCTTCGGCTTCACCTCGGTCGCCGAGGGCGCCGAGATCGTCGTCGAGGTCCAGACGACCGAGCGCGGCCGCCAGGCGGTGGAGGTCGTCGACATCGTCCCCGCGATCTCGCAGAACAACGCCGCGACCGGTTTCCAGCCCCCCGACGTGCCGGCGACCGAAGCCCCGCTGGAGCCGGCCCGGGTGAAGTGGTTCGATCGCGTCAAGGGCTTCGGCTTCGTCAATGTCTACGGCCGACCCGAGGACGTGTTCCTGCACATGGAGATCCTGCGCCAGTACGGCTACGGCGAGGTGACCGGCGGCGACGTTCTCGCGGTCCGGGTCACGCAGGGGCCGCGCGGTCCGATGGTCTACGAGGTCCGCAGCTGGGACTATGTCGCGCGCAAGCGGACGGAATCCGAGGCCTCGAACTGACGTGACCCGCGCCGCAGCCTTCTTCCTCGCCTTCCTGATGCTCGCGGCACTGCCCGCCGCGGCCCGGGCCGCCTGCGACCCGGGACAGGTGGACCTGCGCTCGGGCGGCGCGGTGTTCCGCTTCTCGGTCGAGGTCGCCGACACCGACGAGACCCGCGCCCGCGGCCTGATGTTCCGCGAGAGCATGCCCCAGTTCTCCGGCATGCTCTTCATCTATCCCGAGCCGCTGGCGGCGACGTTCTGGATGGAGAACACGCTCATTCCCCTCGACATGCTGTTCTTCGACCCGACCGGGCGCCTGACCCGCATCCACGAGAACGCGGTGCCGCTCTCGCGCGAGGTGATCTACGGCGGCGAGAACGTGCTCTACGTGCTCGAGATCAACGGCGGACTGGCCCGGACGCTGGGCATCGCCGAGGGTGCGGAGCTCCGCCACCCCGCCATCGACCCGGCCACCGCCGCCTGGCCCTGCCCGCAGGACTGACGGATTCCGCTTTCCTCCGCGGGGCGCGCAGGCTAGATCGTGCCTCGTCGGGGCGTGGCGCAGCCTGGTAGCGCGACGGTTTTGGGTACCGTAGGTCGTAGGTTCGAATCCTATCGCCCCGACCATCCCCCCCATCCGCGTCTTTCCGCCGGTCGGAATCGGAATTGACGGAACGTTAACGGAACAGTTTTATGCAGTTCATGAACATTTAAGGAACTGTCGCTTAGGTAAAGGCGACAACCCTCTCGGAAGGTGACGCGGATGTCCCGGTTTCCCTCGAACGACGAGCCTTTCCCCATCCCCGACCTCGACCCGGCACCGGTCCGGCCGGGCGCCAGCCTCGCCGCCCTGTCCGCCTCGCGCATCGAAAGCCGGGCGCGCATCCGTTTCGCGGTGGGCCAGGCGCTCTCGCAGCGGCGGCTGGTGTTCCACTTCCAGCCCGTGGTCCGCGCCGACCGCCCGGCCTTCCCGGCGTTCTACGAGATGCTGGCGCGGCTGAAGCTGCCGGACGGCCAGATCCTGCCCGCGGGCGCCTTCCTGCCGGTGGTCGAGGACAGCGAACTCGGCCGGGCGATCGACCGGCTGGCGCTGTCCGAGGCGCTCAGGCTGCTCGCGGGGAACCCCGCACTCAGGCTCTCGGTGAACATGTCGCCCCTCTCGATGGGCGATGCGGAATGGCTCGCGATCCTCGATTGCGCGGCGGCGACCGACCCGGGCGCCTGCGGCCGGCTCATCATCGAGATCACCGAGACCGCCGCGGTCAAGAACAGCGACCAGACCACGGATTTCATGAACCATGTGCGCAGCATCGGCTGTGCCTTCGCGCTCGACGACTTCGGCGCCGGCGCGACCGGCTTCCGCAGCTTCCGCGACTTCCGCTGCGACATGGTCAAGATCGACGGCAGCTTCATCCAGGGCGTCAGCCGCGACCGCGATTCGCAGGTTCTGGTGGAATGCCTGATGGCGGTGGCCCGGCATTTCGAGATGTTCACCGTCGCCGAACGCGTCGAGGACGAGGCAGATGCCGAATGGCTGCGCGGCATCGGCGTTGACTGCCTTCAGGGCTACCTCTTCGGCAAGCCCCAAGCCGAGATCGGCAGGCCCGAGGGGGCCCGGCCGGAGGAAGAGGGCAGGTCCGCCGCCTGCTGAGGGCGCTCAGCCCTCCTTCACCAGCCGCGCGAGCTGCGTCTGCATCGCGGCGAGCTGCGCCTTCAGCTCCTCGAGCTCGATGTCCTTGCGCGCCGTCTTGGCGCCTTCGACGTTCTTCGGGCCGGCGCCCGCGCTGAACGGCGCGAAGAGCCGCATCGCCTGCTCGAACCACTCCATGTTGGTCCGGGCCAGCGCCTCGAAATTCGACAGCGCGGGGTTCGCCTCGAAGGCCTTGGCCACCTGCTCGCGCATCCGTTCCTGGTTCTTCGCGAAGGTCTCCATCGAGGCTTCGAGATAGCCCGGCACGAAGCCCTGCAGCGTGTCGCCATAGAGCCGGATCAGCTGGCGCAGGAAATTCGCCGGCAGCAGGTTCTGCCCCTTCGCCTCCTCCTCGAAGATGATCTGGGCCAGCACCGACCGGGTGATGTCCTCGCCGGTCTTGGCGTCATTGACCACGAAGTCCTGCCCGTCGCGGACCATCTGCGCCAGGTGCTCGAGCGTCACGTAGCTGGACTTGGCGGTGTTGTAGAGCCGCCGGTTGGCGTATTTCTTGATAACGATCGGCTGGGCTGCTTTTTCTTCCTTCTCAGCCACGCTGATGTCTCCTAATGGTTGCTACCACCTGCGGCGCAGTCTATCGGCCGTGCCGCAATGCGCAAATGCATTTTTGCGTGTGCGAATTGTGCGGCTCTGCTGCGCAGCATGAACCGCGTCGCAGGGCAGCATCGACGGGGACCGGGGGCCCGGCGGCATGACGGATCAGGCGCAACGGCCTGCCGACAGGACGGAAGGCGAGGGGGGCGATGCCCCCCGCCGGTCGGAGCGCGCGCGTGCGGCCGCGTATCTCGACCTCTGGGAACGCAACCTCTGCCATCTCGCGGTCCACGGGCCGCGGCCGGACCTGTCTTCCGGGGGCCGCTGATGGCCGCCACGGCACAGGAGCGGGCGCCGGAGGCCGCCGTCGCGCCGCACCGCATCGGCCAGCCGAGCCCGCTGATCTTCCACCTCGGCGCCGCGCTCGCCGGCTACCAGCAGGCGCTCCTCGGCGCGCCGCGGGCGGATTCCCCGCAGTTTCCCTGGTGCGAGCCGTTCCAGGCGGCCGCCGCCCGGCTCGGCCCCGACCTCGACCAGATCGAGATCGCGCGCGAGATCGCGGCGCGCCTCTCCGCCACCCTGCGCGGGCTCGAGCTCTGGCAGGCCCATCCCTACCGGCGCAACGTGGCCGAGCCGCCGTCGATCCGGACGATCGGCGCCGCCCGGCTCGTCGACTACGGGCAGGGGCCCGAGGCGACCGATCCCGACGGCCCGCCGCTCCTCGTGGTCCCGAGCCTGATCAACCGCGCCTATATCCTCGACCTTCTCCCCGAACGCTCGCTCCTGCGCTGGCTGGCGGCGCAGGGCCTGCGCCCGGTGCTGCTCGACTGGGGTCCGCCGGGCGCCGAGGAAGCCCGCTTCGACCTGCAGGACTACGGCGCCGAACGCCTGCTCCCCGCCGTCGAGGCGCTGGTGGCGGAGACCGGCCGGCCGGTCGGTCTGCTCGGCTACTGCATGGGCGGAACACTCGCCGCGGGGCTCGCGGCGCGCACCCGCGGCCTTGTCGCGGCCCTCGCGACCATCGGCGCGCCCTGGGACTTCACCTCCACCCGCGGCATCGCCGGCGGCATCCGCGCGATGGTCCGCGCCGAGGGCGAAGCACAGGCCGTCTCGGTGCTCGACGGCATGGCCGAGACCTTCGGGACGATCCCCGTTTCCGTGTTCCAGATGCTCTTCGCGCTGATCAACCCGATGCAGGCGGCGGTCAAGTTCCAGCGGCTCTCCCGGCTCGATCCCGACGGCCCGGCCGCGCGGCATTTCGTGGCGCTCGAGGACTGGCTGGCCGACGGGGTGCCGATGGCGCCGCGGGCGGCGAAGAACCTCCTGATCGACTGGCAGATCCGGAACGCCACGGCGACGGGTGCCTGGCACTTCCTCGGCGGTCCGGTCGATCCCGGCGCGATCCGCGTCCCGGCGCTCGGCTTCTGCGGCACCGCCGATTCCATCGCGCCGATGCCGCTCGCGGCACCGCTGCCCCGCGCCATTCCCGGCGCCGCCGTCGTCACGCCGCGCACCGGCCATGTCGGCATGGTGGTGGGCAGCGTCGCGCGCACCCAGGTCTGGCGTCCGCTCGCGACCTTCTTCCACACCCATGCCGGTTGAGCCGCGCAGCACTTTGTGCGACGGATTGCTGCAATGCAATCAGGGCGATTCGGCGCTTTCCGGCCCTGAACGGGGGCCTGAACCGGCACAGCCGGATTGGAAAGACGGGCGCTGAGTCGCCCGCATCAGGAGGAAGCACATGACCAGCATCGTCATCGCATCGGCGGCACGCACAGCGGTCGGATCGTTCGGCGGCTCGTTCGGCAACACGCCGGCGCACGAACTCGGCGCCGCGGCGATCAGGGCGGCGCTGGAACGCGCCGGCGTCGATGCCTCGGAGGTCTCCGAGACCATCCTCGGCCAAGTGCTGACCGCCGGCCAGGGCCAGAACCCGGCCCGCCAGGCGCATATCGCCGCCGGCCTGCCGATCGGCTCGGCCGCCTGGGGCATCAACCAGGTCTGCGGCTCGGGCCTGCGCGCGGTCGCGCTCGGCGCCCAGCACATCGCGCTCGGCGACGCGGGCATCGTGGTCGCCGGCGGGCAGGAGAGCATGTCGCTCTCGACCCATGCCGCCCATCTGCGCAACGGCCAGAAGATGGGCGACATGAAGTTCATCGACACAATGATCAAGGACGGGCTCTGGGACGCCTTCAACGGCTACCACATGGGCACCACCGCCGAGAACGTCGCCGCGCAGTGGCAGATCACCCGCGACCAGCAGGACGAATTCGCGGTCGCCAGCCAGAACAAGGCCGAGGCGGCGCAGAAGGCGGGCAGGTTCGCCGACGAGATCACGCCCTTCACCGTCTCGACCCGCAAGGGCGACGTGGTCGTCGACAAGGACGAATACATCCGCCACGGCGCCTCGCTCGACGCCATGCAGAAGCTGCGCCCGGCCTTTTCCAAGGACGGCACCGTCACCGCCGGCAATGCCAGCGGCATCAACGACGGGGCGGCGGTCACCCTGCTGATGTCCGCCGACGAGGCCGAGAAGCGCGGCATCGAGCCGCTCGCCCGCATCGTCAGCTACGCCACCGCCGGCGTCGATCCCAAGATCATGGGCACCGGCCCGATCCCGGCTTCGCGCCGCGCGCTGGAAAAGGCCGGCTGGAAGGTCTCCGACCTCGACCTCGTCGAGGCGAACGAGGCCTTCGCCGCCCAGGCGATCGCGGTCAACAAGGACATGGGCTGGGACCCCTCGATCGTGAACGTCAACGGCGGCGCCATCGCCATCGGCCATCCGATCGGCGCCTCGGGCTGCCGGGTCCTCAACACGCTGCTCTTCGAGATGAAGCGGCGTGGCGCGAAGAAGGGCCTCGCGACGCTCTGCATCGGCGGCGGCATGGGTGTCGCGCTCTGCGTCGAGCGCCCCTGAGGCGCCGGAACCCGGGCGGGACCGTTCCCGCCCGCATCAACGCTTGAACAAACCGGGGAAGGAGAAACCATGGGACGGGTGGCACTGGTCACGGGCGGCTCGCGCGGCATCGGCGCGGCGATCTCGGTGGCGCTGAAGGACGCGGGCTACACGGTCGCGGCCAACTATGCGGGCAACGACGAGGCGGCGGCGAAGTTCACCGCCGAGACCGGCATCAAGACCTACAAGTGGTCGGTGGCGGACTACGACGCCTGCGCGGCGGGCATCAAGCAGGTGGAGGCCGACCTCGGCCCGGTCGAGGTGTTGGTCAACAACGCCGGCATCACCCGTGACGCCATGTTCCACAAGATGACCCCCCAGCAGTGGAAGGAGGTCATCGACACCAACCTTTCGGGCGTCTTCAACATGACCCACCCGGTCTGGGGCGGCATGCGCGACCGCAAGTTCGGCCGCATCATCAACATCTCCTCGGTCAACGGCCAGAAGGGCCAGGCCGGCCAGGCGAACTACTCGGCGGCCAAGGCCGGCGACATCGGCTTCACCCGGGCGCTCGCCCAGGAGGGCGCCCGCGCCGGCATCACCGTGAACGCGATCTGCCCCGGCTACATCGCCACCGAGATGGTCAAGGCGATCGACGAGAAGGTGCTGAGCGAGCGCATCATCCCCCAGATCCCCGTCGGCCGCCTCGGCGAGCCGGAGGAGATCGCGCGCTGCGTGGTGTTCCTCGCCTCGGACGAAGCGGGCTTCATCACGGGCTCGACCGTCTCGGCGAACGGCGGCCAGTTCTTCAGCTGATTCCGCGCAACCGCGGGGCAGGGGGCGCGCGGCCGGTCCGCGCGCCCCTCTGCTTGCCGGCTCTCCTGCGATCCCGATGCACCCCCGCGACGCAGGCGCCGCCCTTCAGAACGGCACGTCCTCGGCGGCGGTGACGAAGCGGGCGACCACGTTCTTCACCCCGGCCTTCTCGAATTCGATGGTCAGCTTGTCGCCCTCGACCCCGGTGACGACACCATAGCCGAACTTCTGGTGAAATACCCGCGTGCCGATGTCGTGCGCCGGCACCGCCTCGGCATCGATCACCATGTTGCGCGCCTCGCGCGGCTGCGACACCGGGCGGTCCGCCGCGCGGGCGCTCATCCGCCGCCAGCCGGGCGAGTTGTAGACATCCGACTTCGCCGCCGTGTCCGCCAGCGTCGAGGCCGGCGCCGCCATCGGCGCCGCCGCCCCGAACCCGCCACCGTAGAGGCCAGGCGGGGTCAGCACTTCGACATGCTCGGCCGGCAGCTCGTCGATGAAGCGCGAGGGCATCGACGACTGCCACTGGTTGTAGACCCGCCGGTTCGCCGCGAAGGAGATCGTGCACAGCCGCTCCGCCCGGGTGATTCCGACATAGGCCAGCCGCCGCTCCTCCTCGAGCCCCTTCAGCCCGCTCTCGTCCATCGACCGTTGCGACGGGAACAGCCCATCCTCCCAGCCCGGCAGGAAGACGCAGGGAAACTCCAGGCCCTTAGCCGCGTGCAGCGTCATGATCGACACCTTCGCCGCGCCCTCGTCCTGCTCGTTGTCCATCACCAGGCTGACGTGTTCGAGGAAGCCCTGCAGGTTGTCGAACTCCTCCAGCGCCTTGACGAGCTCCTTGATGTTCTCCAGCCGCCCCGCCGCGTCGGGCGACTTCTCGGCCTGCCACATCGCGGTATAGCCGCTCTCCTCGAGAATCGCTTCGGCCAGATCAACATGCGACATCGACTGTCCCGCGTGACGATCGCTTCCCGGGCCGGCTTCGACATCATCGTCGATCACTGTAACCTGTTCGATAGGTCCAAGTGGGCGCTCCGACGAACCAACAATTACCGCGTGCCAGCTGTCGAACTGGCTGATCAGCTGCCTCAGTGCCGCCCGCGCCTTCGGGCTGAGACCTTCCTCGGCAACAAGGATGCGGGCACCTTCGAGCAGGCTGACCTCGTTCTCGCGCGCCACACGGTTGATCTCCTGCAGCGCCTTGTTGCCGATCCCGCGCTTCGGCACGTTGACGATCCGCTCGAAGGCGAGCCCGTCGTCCGGACTGACCGCCACGCGGAAATAGGCCATGGCGTCGCGGATTTCCTGCCGCTCGTAGAACCGCGGGCCGCCGACCACGCGATAGGGCAGGCCGATGGTCAGGAACCGGTCCTCGAAGGCGCGCATCTGGTGCGTCGCCCGCACGAGGATCGCGATACCCTCCGGGCTCACCGGCTCCATGCCCCGCGTGCCCTTGCCCAGCGCCTCGATCTCCTCGCCGATCCAGCGCGCCTCCTCCTCGCCGTCCCAGTGCCCGATCAGCCGGATGCGCTCGCCCTGCGGCAGGTCGGTCCACAGCGTCTTGCCGAGCCGCTTCTCGTTCGCGGCGATCACGCCGCTGGCGGCGGCGAGGATATGCGGGGTGGAGCGGTAGTTCTGTTCGAGCCGCACCACCTTGGCGCCGGGAAAGTCCTTCTCGAACCGCAGGATGTTGCCCACCTCCGCGCCGCGCCAGCCGTAGATCGACTGGTCGTCGTCGCCGACGCAGCAGATGTTGCGGTGCCCCGCGGCGAGCAGGCGCAGCCACAGGTACTGCGCCACGTTGGTGTCCTGATACTCGTCCACCAGGATGTAGCGGAACCAGCGCTGGTACTTCTCGAGGATGTCGGGATGCTTCTGGAAGATGACGACCACGTGCAGCAGGAGGTCGCCGAAGTCGCAGGCGTTCAGCACCTTCAGCCGCTCCTGATAGGCGGCATAGAGCTCGGTCCCGCGATTCGCGAAGGCATGCGCCTCGGAGGACGGCACCCGTTCCGGGGACAGCGCCCGGTTCTTCCAGCCGTCGATCAGCCCGGCGAGCAGCCGCGGCGGCCAGCGCTTCTCGTCGATGTTCTCCGCCTGCACGATCTGCTTCAGCAGCCGCAGCTGGTCGTCGGTGTCGAGGATGGTGAAGTTCGACTTCAGCCCCACCAGTTCCGCATGCCGCCGCAGGATCTTCGTCGACAGCGAATGGAACGTGCCGAGCCACGGCATGCCCTCGATCACCCCGCCGACCAGCTGGCCGACCCGCGACTTCATCTCGCGCGCGGCCTTGTTGGTGAAGGTGACGGCCAGGATCTCGTTCGGTTTCGCCCGCCCGGTGTTCAGCAGATGCGCGATCCGCGCGGTCAGCGCCCGGGTCTTGCCCGTGCCCGCGCCCGCCAGCACCAGCACCGGCCCGTCCAGCGCCTCGACCGCCGCTCGCTGGTCGGGGTTGAGCGCGTCGAGATAGGGCGCCGACCGTAGGCCCATGGCCCGTGCCGAGAGCGGCACGGCCTGCATGAAGGCATCGGCCTCTTCTTCGAAACCGCGGGTCATGGCGCCATGATTAGCGCGCGCGCAGGCAAATGCAAAGCCACCCGTTCCGGAAATGTTCGGATGCCGATCGCATCGCCATCCGTCAGCCGAGGATCGCCCGCAGATCCTTCGGGGCCTCGGGTTCCTCCTCCAGCATCAGCCGGCTCTCGATATGGGCGAGGTGCGATTCCATCGCGCGCTTCGCGGCCTCGACCTCGCCGCGGGCGATCAGGCCGACGATCTCCATGTGCTCGTCCGGACCGCAATCGGTGCGGGTCTGCGGATGGTACATCGCGGTGATCAGCGAGGTGCGCGAGACCAGGTCCCGCAGCACCTGGAACAGGCTGCGCGACCCGGCCAGCTCAGCGAGCAGGATGTGGAACGCGCCGGACAGCCGGATGGAGGAGGTCACGTCGCCGCGCGCGCGGGCGGCGCGCTCCTCGGCGATATGGGCCTCCAGCCGGGCGATGTCCTCGGGCCCGACCGTCGCGCAGAGCCGTTCGACCAGCCGCCCCTCGATGGTCGCCCGGGCGAAGAACACGTCGCGCGCGTCCTCGATCGTCGGCTCGGCGACGAAGGCCCCGCGGTTCGGCACCAGCGTCACCAGCCCGTCGCGCTCCAGCGCCGCGAGGGCGGCGCGCACGCGGGTACGGCTGACGTCGAAGATCTCCGACAGCTGCTCCTCCTTCAGCCGCGTGCCGGGGCGCAGCCGGTGCTCGGCGATCGCAGTCCAGATTCGCTCGTGGATCGTCTCCGCAGGCGACGCCCGCTCCGGCCTCGGCCCACCCATCGGTCGTTCTCTCCCGTTTCGGCAGCAATTCCGGTGATTTAATCATCCTCTGCAGCTTTGTCCACTGGCGCGAACAAAATTGTGTACAATCCAGCTAAACTGTGTCAACAATATGCGAGGGGTTCCGCAACCCGCGAAAGACGACGGATCACCCCCTCCGACCCACGCCACCGTCCGCCAGGACCCAGGGAGTTTCACAATGGCCACGACCCTTGCCCAAGATCAGCTCGCGCCGCCGGCAGCCGACGTCCATTCCAAGGCCGTCGGCGAGGAATCCCTCGCCCCGCAGCAGACCCGGATCATGGGTCGCACCTCCTACCTGCTCGCCTGGATGGGCGGCTGCGTCTCGATCGGCACCTTCACCATGGGCTCGTCGATCGTCGGCACGCTCAACCTGCTGCAGGCGACCATCGCCATCGCCATCGGCTGTTTCGTGATCGGGGTCGCGCTCGCGATCAACGGCGCCGCCGGCTACAAGTACGGCATCCCGTTCATGGTCCAGGCGCGCAGCGCCTTCGGCTTCACCGGCACCCGCTTCCCCGGCCTCGTCCGCGCGGTCCCGGCCATCGTCTGGTACGGCTTCCAGAGCTGGGTCGGCGCCGGCGCGCTCAACGCCGTCTCGGCCACGCTCTTCGGCTACGACAATCTCGTGCTCTTCTTCATCCTGTTCCAGTTCGCCCAGATCGGCCTCAGCGTGCTCGGCTTCCAGGGCATCAAGTGGCTGGAGAACATCGGCGCGGTCTTCATCCTCTGCGCGCTCGTCTACATGTTCTTCTCGGTCATCAGCCGCTTCGGCACCGAGATCACCGCGAACCTCGTCAACATCGAAGGCACCTGGGGCCTGCCGTTCTGGGGCGCCACCATGCTCTTCCTCGGCATCTACTCCACGATGATGCTGAACGTCTCCGACTACAGCCGCGAACACCACCACGGCTCGTCGCCGAGCCTGCTGGTGACGATCTACTCGATGGCGATCCTGCCGGTGACGCTGTTCATGGGGCTGATCGGGCTGATGGTCTCGGGCGCGACCGGCGTCACCGACCCGATCCAGGTCTTCGCCAACGCAGTCGACAACAAGCCGCTCCTGATCGTGACGATGCTGTTCATCGCCTTCGCGCAGGTCACCACCAACGTGCTCAACAACGTCGTGCCGCCGACCTACGTGCTGATGGACGTCTTCAAGCTGCCGTTCAAGATCTCCACCATCATCGTCGGCCTCGCCGCCTTCGGCACCTTCCCCTGGATGCTCGTCCGCGAGGAATCGGCTGCCGGCCTGCAGCTCTTCGTGCAGACCTACTCCGCCTTCCTCGGCCCGATCTTCGCGGTGATGGTCGTCGACTACTACATCCTGCGCGGCCGCACCCTCGACATCGCCAAGCTCTATGACGAGAACGGCCCCTATGCCGGCGTCAACTGGGGCGCGATCATCGCCTCGCTGGTCGGCGCGGTCGTGGCGCTCAGCTTCTCCGCGGTGTCCTGGTACGCGAGCCTGATCCCCGCGGGCCTCACCTACTGGCTCCTGATGACCTACTGGGCGCCCTGCCGGCGCTTCCGCACCTGAACCGCGACCCGTCGCGCGCGCCCCGGCCAGGGGGCGCGCACACCCAACCCCCGAACGAGGGAACGTCCATGCGAATCAGGGTCATAAACCCCAACACCACCGCCTCGATGACCGCGAAGATCGGCGCCGCCGCCCGCTCGGTCGCAGCTCAAGGCACCGAGATCGTCGCGGTCAACCCGGCCTCCGGCCCCGTCTCGATCGAGAGCCACTACGACGAGGCGGTCGCCGCCGTCGCCCTGCTCGAGGAAATCCGCAGGGGCGAGGCCGAGGGCGCCGACGGCTACGTCATCGCCTGCTTCGGCGATCCGGGCCTGCTCGCCGCGCGCGAGCTCGCCACCGGGCCGGTGATCGGCATCGCCGAGGCCGCGATGCACGCGGCGAGCTTCCTCGCCACCGGCTTCTCGGTTGTCACCACGCTCGGCCGCACCAGGGTGATCGCCGAGCATCTGTCGCATGCCTACGGCATGGCGCATTTCTGCCGCGCGGTGCGGGCCTGCGAGATCGAGGTCCTCGCGCTCGAGGACGAACGCTCCGGCGTGCGCGAGATCATCACCGCCGAATGCCGCCGCGCGCGCGACGAGGACGGCGCCGGCGCCATCGTCCTCGGCTGCGGCGGCATGGCCGACCTCGCCCACCACATCCAGGCCCAGATCGGGATCCCGGTGATCGACGGCGTGACCGTGGCGGTCAAGCTCGTCGAGGGACTGGTCGCCTGCGGCCTCGGCACCAGCAAGCACGGCGACCTCGCCCGGCCGATCCCGAAGCCCTTCACGGGAACCTTCGCCTCCTACGCGATCCAGCCCCCACGGCGCCCCGCGGCCTGACCGCGGTGCCCGCCGCACCCTCCGGCGGCCGGGACGACCCCCGGCCGCCGGAAGACGCCGCAGCGCGGCAAATTCCCCTCCGCATTGACACCGATCAAGACCGGCCCGCGCGGCGGCTTGCTAGGATGCCGCCGACCGGGCGCCCCCGCGCCCAACGATCGGACAGGAGGAACCACCATGCCGAAGATGAAAGCCGCGATCTTCGTCGAGCCCGGCCGGATCGTGCTCGACGAAAAGCCGATCCCCGACGTCGGCCCGCTCGACGCGCTGGTGCGGATCACCACGACGACGATCTGCGGCACCGACGTGCACATCCTGAAGGGCGAATACCCGGTCGCGAAGGGCCTCACCATCGGCCACGAGCCCGTCGGCGTCATCGAGAAGCTCGGCTCGGCAGTGAAGGGCTATGCCGAGGGCCAGCGGGTGATCGCCGGCGCGATCACGCCCAGCGGCACCAGCAACGCCTGCTTCTGCGGCCGCTGCTCGCAGGACGGGCCGGGCACGAAGCACGGCTGGAAGCCGCTCGGCGGCTGGCGCTTCGGCAACACGATCGACGGCGCGCAGGCGGAGTACGTCCTCGTGCCCGACGCCACGGCGAACCTCTCGCCGGTGCCGGACGGGCTGACGGACGAACAGGTCCTGATGTGCCCCGACATCATGTCGACCGGCTTCGCCGGCGCCGAGAGCGGGCAGGTCAGGATCGGCGACATGGTGGCGGTCTTCGCCCAAGGCCCGATCGGCCTCTGCGCCACCGCCGGCGCGCGGCTTCTCGGCGCCTCGATGATCATCGGCGTCGACCGCGTGCCCGCGCGCATGGAGATGGCGCGCCGCATGGGCGCCCATCACGTCGTCGACTTCTCCAAGGTCGACCCTGTCGAGGAGATCATGCGCCTCACCGACGGCCGCGGCGTCGACGTGGCGATCGAGGCGCTCGGCACGCAGGCGACCTTCGAGGCCTGCCTGCGCGTGCTCCGCCCCGGCGGCACGCTCTCCAGCCTCGGCGTCTATTCCTCCGACCTGCGCATCCCGCTCGACGCCTTCGCGGCCGGGCTCGGGGACCACACCATTGTCACCTCGCTCTGCCCCGGCGGCAAGGAACGCATGCGGCGGCTGATGTCGGTGATCGCCTCGGGCCAGGTCGACCTCGGCGCGATGGTCACCCACCGCTACAAGCTCGACCAGATCGAGGAGGCCTACGACCTCTTCGCCAACCAGCGCGACGGCGTGCTGAAGGTCGCGATCACGCCCTGACGCGGACGGGGCAGGGGAGGGCGATCCGGCCGGCCGTGTTGCCTTCCCGCGCCTTCTCCGGAAGGATGCCCCGATCTTCCCCGGAGCGGCGGCCTTGGACAGCATTCTTCTTCAGATCACCATCTACCTCGCCGCCGCGGTCGTCGCCGTGCCGCTCAGCCAGCGTTTCGGCTTCGGCTCGGTGCTCGGCTATCTCGCTGCCGGGCTGGTCATCGGCCCGCTGCTGGGCCTCGTCGGCTCCGAGACCCGCGACGTGCAGCATTACGCCGAATTCGGCGTGGTGCTGATGCTGTTCCTCATCGGGCTCGAGATGAAGCCCAGGCTGCTCTGGGACATGCGCCACCGGCTGCTCGGTCTCGGCGGGCTGCAGGTCGGCCTGACCCTCGGTGCGGTGACCGTCGTGGCGATCGCGCTCGGCCTGCCATGGAACCAGGCGCTCGCGATCGGGATCATCCTGTCGCTCTCCTCGACCGCCATCGTGATGCAGACGCTGAACGAGAAGAACCTGACACGCACCGAGGGGGGCCGGGCGAGCTTTGCCGTTCTGCTCTTTCAGGACCTCGCGGTGATCCCGCTGCTCGCGGTGATCCCGCTGCTGGCGCTCGGAGGGGCCGATGCGGTCGATCCCCTGCATGGCGAGCACGAGGCGCTGAAGGACGTAGCCGGATGGGTCAAGGCGCTGATGGTGGTCGGCGCCGTTGCCATCGTGATCCTCGGCGGCCGGTACCTCACCCATCCGCTCTACCGTTTCATCAACATGTCCGGCCTCCGCGAGATCAACGTCGCCGCCGCGCTGCTGCTGCTGGTCGGCATCTCGACGATGATGAGCCTGCTCGGCCTTTCGCCCGCGCTCGGCAGCTTCCTCGCCGGGGTGGTGCTGGCGAACAGCGAATACCGCCACGAGCTCGAGGCCGACATCGCCCCGTTCAAGGGCCTTCTGCTGGGGCTCTTCTTCATCACGGTAGGCGCGGGCATCGACCTCGCGCTGCTGGCGGACGATCCGGTCCGCTTCGTCGCGCTCGCGCTTGCGCTGATGTCGCTCAAGTTCGCGCTCCTCTGGCCACTCGCGCTCGTCTTCCGGCTGTCGGAGTCCGCGCGTCTGCTCTTCGCCCTGAGCCTCGCCCAGGCGGGTGAGTTCGCCTTCTTCCTGCTCAGTTTCGCGCGCGCGAGCAACGTGCTGACCGAGGATCTGTCCCAGACCATCCTGCTGGTCGTCGCGCTCTCGATGTTCTTCACCCCGGCGCTTTTCTTCCTGCACGACCGGCTGGCGGCGAGCCTCGGCCGCGGACCCGAGCGCCCACCGGACCACATCGAGGAGGAGGGGACCGTTATCATCGCCGGCATGGGTCGCTTCGGTCAGGTGGTCAACCGGCTCCTGAAGTCCATCGGCCATCAGACGGTCGTGCTCGACAGTCATCCCGAGACCGTGGACCGTTTCCGGCGTTTCGGCATCAAGGGCTATTACGGCGCGGTCGACCGTCCCGAACTGCTCGAGGCCGCAGGGATCGCCCGTGCCAAGGCGGTGGTCATCGCCATCGACGACCGCGAGAAGAGCATCGCCATGGCGAACTACATCCGGCGGCATCACCCCGACATCACGATCATCGCCCGCGCGCTCGACCGCCACCACGTCTATGCCCTGCACGCCGCCGGCGCCGACGAGAGCGTGCGCGAGATGTTCGACAGTGCGGTGCGTGCCGGGCGCTATGCCCTTCACGCGCTGGGTCACCAGCCCGAGGAGGCCGAGCGGCTCGCCGCCGAGTTCGCCGTGCACGACCGCCGCCTGCTCGCGGAACTCGCCGAACTCTGGGACCCCGAGGTTCCGCTCGACCGGAACACGGCCTATATCGAGAAGGCCCGCGAACAGAACGCCATCATCGAGAAATCCCTGCGGGGCCTGTCGTCCAATGTCGGCAGGGGAGTGGAATAGCCGGACCGTGACGTCCGGACGCCGGTTTGCCGCGCCGCCGGGCCGCCCGAGACGAGGAAAACCGCATGGAAGCCGTCGCTGACAACACCTTCTACGAGATCGCCGCCCTGATCCTGCTGGCGGCCGTCGTCGGCTTTGTCGGCCTGCTGCTGCGCCAGCCGCTCGTCGTCGCCTTCATCGCGGTCGGCATCCTCGCCGGGCCCGACGTGCTCGGTCTCGCCCAGTCGCACGACTACATCGAGGTGCTCAGCCAGATCTCCATCGCGGTGCTGCTGTTTCTCGTGGGCCTGAAGCTCGACGTGGGCCTCGTGCGCAGCCTCGGCGCCGTTGCCGTCGCCACCGGCCTCGGGCAGGTGACCTTCACCGCGGTCTTCGGCTTCCTGATCTGCGTCGCCCTCGGCCTCGACTGGCTGACCTCGGTGTATGTGGCCGTCGCACTGACCTTTTCCTCGACGATCATCATCGTGAAGCTCCTGTCCGACAAGCGCGAGATCACCGCGCTGCACGGCAAGATCGCGCTCGGTTTCCTGATCGTGCAGGACATCGTCGTGGTGCTGGCCATGGTCACGCTCTCGGCCCTCGGCATCGGCGCGGCGGGCGAGGGCAGCTTCCTCGACGTCGCCATCGTGCTCGCCGGCGGGCTCGGCATGCTCGCCTTCACCGTCGTCTTCGCCACCTGGGTCGCCAATCCGCTGCTGACCGGGGTGGCGAGGTCGCCGGAGCTGATGGTGATCTTCGCGGTCGGCTGGGCGGCCGGCCTCGCCGCGCTCGGCGACTGGCTCGGCTTCGGCAAGGAACTCGGCGGGCTGCTCGCCGGCGTCTCGCTCGCCTCCACGCCCTTCCGCGACGCCATCGGCTCGCGGCTCTCGTCCTTGCGTGACTTCCTGCTGCTGTTCTTCTTCATCGCGCTCGGCGCCGGGCTCGATCTCGCGACCCTCGGCGTCCAGATCGGCCCGGCCGTGGTGCTCTCCCTCTTCGTGCTGATCGGCAACCCGCTCATCGTCATGGCGATCATGGGCTACATGGGCTACCGCAAGCGCACCGGCTTCCTCGCCGGCCTGACCGTCGCGCAGATCTCCGAATTCTCGCTGATCTTCATGGCGATGGGCGTGACCATCGGCCATGTCGCCGAGGATTCGATGGGCCTCGTCACCCTCGTCGGGCTCGTGACCATCGCGCTCTCGGTCTACATGATCACCTATTCCCACAAGCTCTACGACTGGCTGGAGCCGCTGCTCGGCCCGTTCGAGCGACGCCGCACCTTCCGCGAGGAGGGGCCGGAGGAAGCCGCGCCCGCCCGCGACTACGACTTCATCCTCTTCGGCCTCGGCCGCTACGGCTTAGAGATCGGCGAGAAGCTGATCGCGCGCGGCTACAGGGTCCTCGGGGTGGATTTCGACCCCGAGGCGCTGCGCCTCTGGCGCGAGAAGGGGCATGACGGCTGCTTCGGGGACGCGACCGATCCCGAGTTCCCGGCACACCTGCCGCTCGCCCAGGCGCATGCGGTGATCTCCGCCGTGCCGCGCACCGCAGGCCCGCTGACCGACGCCGACGCCCAGATGGCGCTTCTCCACGGGCTCCGCAGCGTGCATTTCGGCGGCGAGGTGGTCCTGTCGGTCGACTCGTCCCGGTCCTCGGAAGCACTGCAGGACCGCGGCGCCACGCTTCTGCTCGAACCCTTCCACGACGCGGCGGAATACGCGGTGGACCGGATCGAGGCGGCGCTGAAGTCCCGCGACGCCGCATAAGCCCCGGCTTAGGCCGCACGCTTTAAGCCGCGGACCAATGTCCCGCGGCGGTTTGGCGCGTCCATCTGCCGCTCGGGCCCGGCATCCCGTCGGGTCGAGCAGAAAGGATCGACCATGAGGAAACTTCTGATCGCGGCGCTGCCGCTCGCGCTTCTCGCCGCGCCCGCCTTCGCGGGCCCCGATTGCGAGAGCATGGCGGCATCCACCCCGATGTGGCAGGTCGCCCGGAGCTTCGAGGAAGCCGGCGGCACGATCCGCGACATGAAGGTCGAGGACGGCTGCTACGAGATCAAGGGCGATCAGGGCGGCAAGCGCGTCGAGGTTTACTACAATCCCTCGACCGGCGCCGAGATGGAACGCGAGGAAAGCTGATGGCCGCCACCGGCGCGGAGGGGGGCGCGGTCCGGGTCTGGGACCCGGTGGTGCGCCTCTTCCACTGGACGCTCGCGGCGGCCTTCCTGGGGGCGTTCCTGATCGAACGTCCCCGCGACCTGCACGAGGCGCTCGGCTATGTCGCGCTCGGGGCAGTGGCCGTGCGTCTGGTCTGGGGGCTCGCAGGGTCACGCTACGCGCGGTTTGCGGACTTCGTGCCCTCGCCCAGCGGCCTCCTCGACTATCTCGGTGCGGCGCTGCGCGGCCGCGAGCCACGCTATCTCGGCCACAATCCGGCAGGGGGCGCCATGGTGGTGGCCCTGCTCGCCATGGTCGCGCTCACCGGCGGCAGCGGCTGGCTCATGGGCACCGACGCCTTCTTCGGCGAAAACTGGCTCGAAGAGCTTCACGAGGTCGCGGCGAACACCACGCTCGGCCTTGTCGGCCTGCATCTCGCGGGCGTAGTCTGGGAAAGCCTGCGGCACCGCGAGAATCTGGTCGCCGCCATGATCACGGGGAAGAAGCGCGCCTGACGCCCCGGTCCCGACCGGAGTGCCCATGCGCCTCTCGCTCCCCGAGCTTCCCGCCCGTCACCGCGCGCTGGTCGCGGTGACGGCGCTCCAGGCATTCAGCGGCATCTACTTCGTCGTCGACGTGCTCGGCGAACTGCCGGAGTTCCGGACCGAACCCATGCATCCCGTCATGGAGATCGTCGTCGTCGCCGCGCTCTGGCTCGGTTCGATCCTCGGCGCGATCGAGATCGCGCGCCTGCTGCGCCGGAACCGCCGCATGGAGGACCGGATGCGCGCCGCCTCCGGCGCCTTCCTCGACATGATGGAGGACAGCTTCGCCCGCTGGGGGCTGACGCCGTCCGAGCGCGACGTGGCGCTGCTCTCGCTCAAGGGCCTCTCGGTCGCCGAGATTGCGGCCCTGCGACAAACCCGCGCAGGCACGGTGAAGGCGCAATGTGCTGCGGTCTACCGCAAGGCCGGCGTCGGAAGTCGTGCCGAGCTTCTCGGCCATTTCGTAGAGGACCTGATGGCCGGAATCCGGTTCGATACGCCCCAGCCGGAATCGTCGCAGCCGCCCGCCGCCGCCGCGACCATTGTCTGACGCGCCGCCGGCCGAGCAACGTTGCATCGCAACATCAACCGCCCTAACGTCGCCGGGATCAGGCTGCCACGCCAGGGGGGATCCCGCCCATGAAGAGCTTCCGCAAGATCCTCATTGCGAACCGCGGCGAGATCGCCATCCGCGTGATGCGTGCGGCGAACGAGATGGGCAAGCGCACCGTCGCGGTCTTCGCCGAGGAGGACAAGCTCTGCCTGCACCGCTTCAAGGCGGACGAGGCCTACCGCATCGGCGAGGGGCTCGGCCCGGTCGCCGCCTACCTGAGCATCCCCGAGATCATCCGCGTCGCCCGGATGAGCGGGGCGGACGCGATCCATCCGGGCTACGGGCTCCTGTCCGAGAACCCCGAACTCGTCGATGCCTGCGACCGCGCCGGCATCGCCTTCATCGGCCCGCGCGCCGAGACCATGCGCATGCTCGGCGACAAGGCCTCGGCCCGCCGCGTCGCGATCGAGGCCGGCGTCCCGGTCATCCCCGCGACCGAGGTCCTGCCCGACGACATGGACGAGGTCCGCCGCATGGCCGAGGCGGTCGGCTATCCCTTCATGCTCAAGGCGAGCTGGGGCGGCGGCGGCCGCGGCATGCGCCCGGTGATGCGCCCCGAGGAACTCGAGGACAAGGTGCTCGAGGGCCGGCGCGAGGCGCTGAACGCCTTCGGCAATTCCGAGGGCTATCTGGAAAAGATGATCCTCAACGCCCGCCACGTCGAGGTCCAGATCCTCGGCGACAAGTACGGCGGGCTCTACCACCTGTGGGAACGCGACTGCTCGGTCCAGCGCCGCAACCAGAAGGTCGTCGAACGCGCGCCCGCCCCCTACCTCAGCCAGCCCCAGCGCGAGGAGCTCTGCGAGCTCGGCCTGAAGATCGCCCGCCACGCCAACTACGAATGCGCCGGCACCGTCGAGTTCCTGATGGACCGCGACACCGGCGCCTTCTACTTCATCGAGGTCAATCCGCGCATCCAGGTCGAGCATACCGTGACCGAGGAGGTCACCGGCATCGACATCGTGCGCGCCCAGATCCTGATCGCCGAGGGTGCGACCATCGCCGAGGCGACCGGCAAGGCGCGCCAGTCCGACATCGTGCTGAACGGCCACGCCATCCAGTGCCGCATCACCACCGAGGATCCGCAGAACAACTTCATCCCCGACTACGGCCGCATCACCGCCTATCGCGGCGCCACCGGCCACGGCATCCGCCTCGACGGCGGCACCGCCTATTCCGGCGCGGTGATCACCCGCTACTACGACAGCCTTCTGGAAAAGGTCACCGCCTGGGCGCCGACGCCCGAGATGGCGATCGCCCGCATCGACCGCGCCCTGCGCGAGTTCCGCATCCGTGGCGTCTCGACCAACATCGCCTTCGTCGAGAACCTCTTGAAGCACCCGAAGTTCCTCGACCTCAGCTACACCACCAAGTTCATCGACGAGACGCCCGAGCTTCACCGCTTCCGCAAGCGCCGCGACCGCGCGACGAAGATCCTGACCTACATCGCCGACGTCACCGTGAACGGCCACCCGGAGACCAACGGCCGCCCCCGCCCGCCCGCCGAGGCGAAGCCGCCGAAGCCGCCCGCCACCCGGTCCGAGACCCCGCCCGCCGGCACCCGCCAGCTGCTCGAAAGCCACGGGCCGAAGGCGGTTGCGGACTGGATGCTCGCGCAGAGCCAGGTCCTGATCACCGACACCACCATGCGCGACGGCCACCAGAGCCTGCTCGCCACCCGCATGCGCTCCTACGACATGATCGCGGTGGCGCCGGCCTATGCCCACAATCTGCCCCGGCTCTTCTCGGTGGAATGCTGGGGCGGCGCCACCTTCGACGTCGCCTACCGCTTCCTCCAGGAATGCCCGTGGCAGCGCCTGCGCGACCTGCGCAAGGCCATGCCGAACCTGATGACCCAGATGCTGCTGCGCGCCTCGAACGGGGTCGGCTACACCAACTATCCCGACAACGTGGTCGAGGCCTTCGTCGGCCAGGCCGCCTCCTCGGGCGTCGACGTCTTCCGCGTCTTCGACAGCCTGAACTGGGTCGAGAACATGCGTGTCGCCATGGACGCCGTGATCGCCCAGGACAAGATCTGCGAGGCGGCGATCTGCTACACCGGCGACCTCTTCGACCCGGAGCGGTCGAAATACGACCTGAAATACTACGTCGACATGGGCAAGGCCCTGCGCGACGCCGGCGCGCATGTGATCGGCCTGAAGGACATGGCGGGCCTCCTGAAACCCGCCGCGGCCCGGGTGCTGATCATGGCGCTCAAGGAAGAGGTCGGCCTGCCGGTCCACTTCCACACCCACGACACCAGCGGCATCGCGGGCGCCACCGTGCTCGCCGCGGCCGAGGCCGGCGTTGACGCGATCGACGCGGCGATGGACGCCTTCTCGGGCGGCACCTCGCAGCCCTGCCTCGGCTCGATCGTCGAGGCGCTGCGCCACACCGACCGCGACACCGGCCTCGACATCGAGGCGATCCGCGAGATCTCGGACTACTGGGCCGCGGTCCGCGTGCAATACGCCGCCTTCGAATCCGGCCTGCCGGCGCCGGCCTCCGAGGTCTACCTGCACGAGATGCCGGGCGGCCAGTTCACCAACCTCAAGGCACAGGCCCGCTCGATGGGGCTCGAGGACCGCTGGGCGGAGGTGGCCAAGACCTATGCCGACGTGAACCGCATGTTCGGCGACATCGTGAAGGTCACGCCCTCGTCCAAGGTCGTCGGCGACATGGCGCTGATGATGGTGGCGCAGGGCCTGACCCGGAAGGACGTCGAGGACCCGGGTACCGAGCTCGCCTTCCCTGACAGCGTGGTCGACATGCTCCGGGGCAACCTCGGCCAGCCCCCCGGCGGCTGGCCGCCGAAGCTCCAGAAGAAGGTGCTGAAGGGCGAGACGCCGATGACCGGCCGGCCGGGCGCGATCATGCCGCCCGCCGATCTCGACAGGCTGCGCCGCGAGCTGCAGGACCAGATCCCCGGCATCGCCTTCGACAACGAGGATTTCTGCGGCTACCTGATGTATCCCAAGGTCTTCCTCGACTACATGGGCCGGCATCGCGACTACGGCCCGGTCCGCACCCTGCCGACGCCGGTGTTCTTCTACGGCATGGAGCCGGGGCAGGAGATCTCGGCCGAGATCGATCCCGGCAAGATCCTCGAGATCCGCCTCCAGACCGTGGGCGAGACCAACGAGGACGGCGACGTGCGCGTATTCTTCGAACTGAACGGCCAGCCACGGACCGTGCGCGTGCCGAACCGCAAGGTCCAGGCGCTCAGGCCCCGCCGGCCCAAGGCCGAAACCGGCAACCACGCCCATGTCGCCGCCCCGATGCCGGGGGTGATCGCCAGCGTGGCCGTGGAGGTCGGCAAGGCGGTCAAGGCCGGCGACCTGATGCTGACCATCGAGGCGATGAAGATGGAGACCGGCCTCTACGCCGACCGCCCCGGCACGGTGAAGGCGCTCCACGTCGCCGCCGGCAGCCAGGTCGACGCCAAGGACCTGCTGGTCGAACTCGACCTCGGCTGAGCCCGCGGCGGGCAGGCCCGGAAGGGACGGTCTCGCAAGGGACGCAACCGGATAAAAGCAGACCCGCGACCGGTCCCGGCCGCGGGTTTCAGATCGGTTGATGCCTCCGGATCAGGCCTTGCGGCGCCGTCGCACCGCGGCGAGGCTCGTCACACCGCCCAGAAGCAGCCAGCCGGCCGCCGGCAGCGGGATCGGATTCGGCCCTGGTCCATTGCCGTTACCGTTGTCGTCCGTCCGGTAGACCGCATAGCGCCCGCCAGCAGTCTCGCCACAACAGACCACGCTGGAGCCAACGAGTGGATTTCCGCCGTTTGAATAAAGCGTCGACACACCATCAAACAGCGGATCGCCAGAGACGGCTGTGGTGGAAGCGAAAAAGGCGTAGGGTGATCCCATCTGGACACCGAACGGCGAGAGGAAGGAATTCCAGGCTGCCGCTTCCGCGACCGCTCATCCTCCGGCAATGGCGTTGGTTCCGCCGGCGATGTAGACGTTACCGCCAGCCGCCACATAGGCCGACAGCGCCGAGAGTCCGTTGGCGTCAAGCGCGAAGCCGCCGAGGAAGATCGCATCGTATGCCGAGATGTTCGGCAGCGTGAAGTCGAAACCCGTGCCCCTCGTGAATTCTGCGCCCGCGTTCGACATCGCGCTCGCCAACTGTGGATCGCCGAAGGCAATGTTGTTGTCGGAATAGGCGTGAATCTTCGGACCCATCGCGCTGACGAGATTGCTGACGAAATGCGCCGTGTCTGGAGCGAGCGCAAAGCCCTGGCTCGAGAAGGTCCACTCGTCGTTGTTCACGAAGATTGTCGCCGCTTCCGATTCGGTAGCGGCAAAGGCGCCGACAACGACGGCGATCGCTGTCGTCGCGGCAGTTGCTCTGTGTTTCATGTCACGTCCCCTCGAACCAAGTCCACCGGCACACGACACGCAATCGGGGTCATGCCCCCGAACTCCACCGGCTAGGGTACGCCCGAAGCGACTCCCGGTCAATTATTCGTTAACCTTTGCGCCGCGAGAAGCGCTTTCACCCCTCGGTTGAGGAACCTCCCGCCGCTCCGGACGCCACCCGCTCCCGCCAGCGCGCCGCATAGGCCGCGAGCCGCCCGACCGCGACGCCCTGCACATGCGCCGTCTCCGCCGGGCTCGGCGCCTCCGGCTGCCATGGCAGCGTGAGCAGCGCCGCGCCGAGGCTCGTGCCCGTCGCACCGCCGCTCACCTGCACCGGCCGCCCCGTCGCCGCGGCCAGCATGTCGAGAAAGGCCGGGTTCGCTGCGAACGGCCCCTCCACGCAGACCGGCCCTTCCGCCCCGATCATCTGCAGGCATTCCGCGGTCACGAGCGCCAGATACCACGACGCGGCCACCGCACGCGCGCCGTCGCCGATCTCCGCCTCCGGCACCGACCAGCGCGCCACCCGCCCCTGGAACGGCCCGCAGCTTCCCTCGACCGCGGGGAACAGCATCACCTCCCGCGCCAGCACCGCCTCCACATCCGCCGCGTCCATCGACGTCGGCCGGCCTGCCGTCACCAGCGCCCATTCCCGCCCGCCCATGAACCGGGCCGAGGGCACCGGGTCGCCGAAGGCGTTCACGTTGATCAGCGTGTCGCGCGCGGGATCGAGCGTCACCGCCCGCCCGCCTACCGCCATCGCGATTACCCAGGTCCCGGTCGAGACCACCGCGAAGGGCGCGTCCCGCGCCATCAGATGCGGCAGGAGCGATGCGTTCGAATCATGGATGCCGCAGAAGACCGGCGTCGCCGGATCGACCCCGGTCGCCGCCGCGACCGCCGCCGTCACCGGCCCTAGCCGGTCCGCCGCCCGCCGCAGCGGCGGCATCCGCGCCGACCAGCCCTCGCGCGCCACCAGCGACGAATACCCCCGCGTCCGCGGCGCCCAGAGGTCGCTGTGCGCGCCGAGCGAGGTCACCTCGCCCGCCGCCACCCCCGACAGCCGGAACGTCCAGTACTGCGGATAGGGCAGGATCACCGCCACCCGCGCGAATTCCTCCGGAAAGGCCCGTGCCTGCCAGAAGATCTGCGCCCCGAGGTTCAATCCCGCCGGAAGCCGCGGTGACCCGGTCTCCGCGAAACCCGGCCGCGCCGCGTCGTATGCCTCCGCCAGCGCCTCCGGCCCCGGATGCTCGTAGTCCAGCACCGGCAGCGCCAGCCCTCCGCCCGCGTCGACCAGCGCCGCCGTCGCCCCGTGGGTCGTCGCCACCACCGCGCCGATCCCGTGCCGCGCCTGCAGCGCCGCCATCCCCTCCAGCACGAATCGCCAGATCCCTTCGGTATCCGCATGCGGATAGGGCGGGCCCGGCAGCACCCGGTTCGGCCGGCTCAGCACCTCCACCTCGCGCATCCCCGCCGTCTCGACCAGCGCGAGCTTCGCGTTGGTCTTGCCGATGTCGACGACGAGGACCGTGCCCACCATCGCTCAGCGCAGGTGGAACACGGTCTCGAGCTTCACGGCGATCGGCGTGCTGTCGGGCGCCGTCTCCATGATGTCGGCCATGTAGTCCCACCAGCGCCGCATCACCGGGTTCGACGGCCAGTCCGCCATGCCGTGCCCCTCCCGAAGCCACAGCACCCCGAAGAGGAACCCCGTCTCGCGGTCGAGGTGGATCGAATAGTCCGACACCCCCGAGGCCTTCAGCAGCTCCTCCACCTCCGGCCAGATCTCGTCATGCCGGCGGCGGTATTCCTCTTCCTGCCCCGGGTAGAGCTTCATCCGGTACGCGTACTTCTCCATCTTCTCCCTCTTTCTTCCTCAGCCCCCGCGCCGCCCCATCAGCCGCGGCAACGCGATCACCCCGATCAGCAACAGCCCCACGAAGATCGACATCACGATCCCCGGCACGTTCATCAGCCCGAAACCGAAGGTCACCATGCCGAGCACCACGGCCGCGATCACCACCCCCGGGATCGTCCCGGACCCGCCGAGGATCGCCACCCCGCCCAGCACGACCATGGTGACGATCTCCAGCTCCCAGCCGAGCGCGATCGACGGCCGCGTGGAGCCGAGCCGCGAGGTCAGGCAGATCGCCGCCACGCCCGACATCAGCCCGGTCAGCAGGAACAGGATGAACTTCACCCGCTGGACCCGGATCCCCGAGAAGAGCGCGGCCGTCGGGTTGTTGCCGATCGCATAGACCGCCCGCCCGAAGCTCGTCCGGTGCAAGAGCACGCCATAGATGACCGCCAGCACCGCGAAAAGCACCAGCTCGAACGAGATCACCCACCAGACATAGCCCTGCCCGAAGAAGGCGAAATCCGCCGGATAGCCGGTGAAGGCCTTGTCGCCCAGCACGATGAAGGCGATGCCGCGGAAGAGGCTCATGGTCCCGATCGTCACCACGATCGAGGGCAGCCCCAGCCGCGTCACGAGGAAGCCGTTGAACGCCCCGCAGGCGAGACCGACCGCCAGCCCGATCGCCACCAGCCCCGGCGTGCCCACCCCCATCTGCGCCGCATAGCCCATCGCGGTGGAGGCGAGCGCGATGATCGCGGCGACCGACAGGTCGATCTCCCCCGCGATGATCAGGAGCGCCATGGCAAAGGCGATCATCGCCTTCTCGGTGAAGTTGAAGGTCGCGTCGCTCAGGTTCCACGGGTTGAGGAAGAACGGCGAGGCGAAGCTGTTCACCACGAAGACCGCGATCGCCACCGCGAGCAGCAGCGCCTCCCAGCTGCGCAGGAGCTTCGCCGCCGGATGCTGCAGCCGGTCGGGAATCGCCCGCGCCGGCCCGCTCATGTCGCGTGCTCCGCGGTCTTCAGGATCACCCGACCCTTGCGCCGCTCGGCCCGGGCGTTGAACGCCACCGCGACGATGATCGCCGTCCCCGAGATCGCCAGCTGCCAGAAGGGCGAGATGTTGACCACCGGCAGCGCGTTCTTGATCACCCCGAGGAACAGCGCCCCCAGCACCGCGCCGCCGACCGAGCCGATGCCGCCGGCGATCGAGATGCCGCCGATCACGCAGGCCGCCACCACGTCCAGCTCGAACCCCCCGGCGATGTCCACATAGGCCACCGCATAGCGCGCCACCCACAGATAGCCGCAGAGCCCGGCGATCGCCCCCGAAAGGACGAAGGCCGCGAACCGCGTGCGGCCGACGTCGATCCCGGCATAGACCGCCGCGTTCGGGTTGCCGCCCGCGGCATAAAACGCCCGGCCGATCGGCGTGCGCGTGATCAGCACCCACATGATCAGCACGAGCGCGATCGCGAACCAGCTCATCACCGGCAGGCCCAACACCACCGCCCGCGGCAGCGCCTTGAAGGCTGCGCTCATCTGGTGGGCGTTCACCCAGGCCCCGGCCGAGAGCAGGAAGATCGTGCCGCGAAAGATCGTCATCGTCCCCAGCGTCACCACGATCGACGGCAGGTCGAGCCGCCAGACGAGCAGCCCGTTCACCGCCCCGAGTGCCGCCCCCAGCGCCACGGCAACGACCAGCAGGACGCCGATCGGCACGCCCGGATAGGCCGCGTTCAGCATCGCCACCACCATGCCGGTCAGCGCGAGGTTCGCCGCGACCGACAGGTCGATGCACTTCGTCAGGATCACCGCCATCTGGCCGAGCGCCAGCATGATCAGGATCGAACTGTCGTTGAAGACCGCGGCCAGGTTCCCCGGCCGGGCAAAGGCGGGAAAGCGGAGCGCGATCAGCAGGATCAGCGCCGCGATCACCACCGCGAGCAGCACCTCGCGCGATCTCACGAGCCGTTCGATCATGCCGTCACTTCCGTGATCCCCGCCGCGGCGCGGACGAGCCGCTCCGGCGTCAGCCCCGCGCGGTCGAAGGTGCCGACGATCCGCCCCTCGCGCATCACCACCACCCGGTCGGACATGCCGAGGATCTCCGGGATCTCGGACGAGACCATGATGACGGCGAGGCCCTGCGCGGCAAGCTCTGCCATGAAGGCATGCACCGCGGCCTTGGAGCCGATGTCGATGCCCTTGGTCGGCTCGTCGAGGATGATGACCCGCGGCTTCGTCGCCAGCCACTTGGCGATCACCACCTTCTGCTGGTTTCCCCCCGACAGCTCCCCCACGTCCTGGTCGAGCGCCGCTGCCCGCAGGTCGAGCCGCGCGGTATATTCCCGCGCCAGCCTGAACTCCTCGGCCATCTGAAGGAAGCCCCGGCGCGAGGTGCGCGCCAGCGACGGCAGGGTGACGTTCTGGAAGATCGGCAGGCCGATCACCGCACCCTGCCGCCCGCGGTCCTCGGGCACGTAGACGATGCCGCGCGCGATCGCCTCGGCGGGCGAGCGGATCACCGCGATCCGCCCGTCGATCTTCACCACGCCCTTCGACGGCCGGGTGATCCCGAAGAGCGCCTGCATGAACTCGCTGCGCCCCGCGCCCACCAGCCCGTAGAAGCCGAGGATCTCGCCCTGTCGCAGGCTGAAGCCGATGTCGTCGAATTCGGTCGGATGGCTGTATCCGATGACCTGCAGCACTTCCTCGCCCGGTGCATGTGCGCGCCCGGGAAAGATCGCCTCGATGCTGCGACCGACCATCAGCCTGACCAGAGCGTCCTCGGTCACGTCCGCCATCGCGCCTTCGCCGACCATCTGGCCGTCGCGGAAGACGGTGTAGCGGTCGGCGATGCGGAAGATCTCGTCGAACTTGTGGCTGATGAACAGGATCGCCTTGCCCTGCGCCTTCAGCATCGCGACGATCTCGAAAAGCTCGGCGATCTCCTTGTGGGAAAGCGCCGCCGTCGGCTCGTCCATGATCACGACCCGCGCGTCGATCGACAGTGCGCGGGCCACCGCCACCAGATGCTTGTTGGCAATGCCGAGATCGCGAAGCCGCACCCGCGGGTCGATGGCGGCGCCGACCCGGTCGAGGATCGCGCGCGCCTCCTCCTGCATGCGCGTCCAGTCGATCAGGCCGAAGCGCCCGCGCGGCGCGTGCCCGAGAAAGATGTTCTCCGCCACCGTCAGTTCGTCGAAGAGCACGGTCTCCTGATGGATCGCGGTCACGCCGGCGGCCGCCGCCGCATGGGCAGTCGGGAACCGCACCGGCCTGCCGTCGAGCAGGATCTCGCCCGCGTCGGGCTGGTAGATGCCGGTCAGGATCTTGACGATGGTGGACTTGCCCGCACCGTTCTCGCCGACCAGCGCCGTCACCTGCCCGGGAAAGAGCCGCAGCGCCACCTCGTCGAGCGCCTTCACGCCCGGAAAGCTCTTCGAGATGCCGCTCAGCGCCAGCACCGGCGCCGCCGCGGACGGCGCGGTCGCCGGTCGCGTGCGGGCGGGCAGGGCAGGGGAGTGGGCTGCGGCCATGGGGCGGGTCCGGTCCGTGCACCCGCCCCCTCGGTCCACCGGGGGGTCGGGCGCCTTCGGGGATCAGAAGATCGACTTGAACTCCTCGATGTTCGAGGCGTCGTAGACGAAGGGATCGGCCATCGCGCCCTCGAGGTTCTCGTCGAGCGTCACCTCGCCCATGCGCCCCATCGGGATCGTGCCGCCGGCCTCTGCCGTAGCCGCCCCGGTGGCGAGGTTGTAGGCGATCATCGTCGCGGCATAGCCGAGGTCGATCGGGTTCCAGATCGCGAAGGACTTCGACGCGCCCGATTCCACATGCCCCGCCATTTCCGACGGCAGGCCGAGGCCGGTGACATTGATCTCGCCGGCCTTGCCCGCGTCGGTCACCGCCTGCGCCGCGGCGACGATGCCCACGCTCGTCGGCGCGATGATCGCCCTCAGGTTCGGGTGCGAGGCCATCAGCCCCTGCGCCTCGCGATAGGACTTGTCGGCGAGGTCGTCGCCATAGACGGTCGCCACCACGTTGATGCCGGGGTAGTTCCCCATCACCTTGTTCATCTCCTCGATCCAGGTGTTCTGGTTCGTGGCCGTGGCGGAGGCCGACAGCACCGCCACGTCGCCGCCCTCGGGCAGATGGTCGGCGGCGAGCTTGATGATCATGTTGCCGATCAGCTCGTTCGAGGACGGGTTCAGATGCATCGCCCGGCCCTCCGGCGCCACGCCCGAATCCCAGCTGATCACCGTGATCCCGCGGTCCATCGCCCGGCGCAGCGCCGGCACCAGCGCGTCGCGGTCGTTGGCCGAGATCGCGATCGCGTCGACCTGCTGGGCGATCAGCGCGTTGATCACCTCGATCTGGCCCTCCGCCGTGGTGTCGGTCGGCCCGGTGTAGATGATCTCCACGTCGCCCAGCTCCGCCGCCGCCTCCTCGGCGCCGCGCGCGGCCGCCTCGAAGAAGCCGATGCCCAGCGCCTTGACCACCAGCGCGATGCGCTTCTGGTCCTGCGCCTGCGCCGCCGGGGCCGCGATCAGCGCCGCGGCCACCGCGACCGAGGTCAGAAGGTTCTTCCAGATGCTCATTTCATCCTCCCTTTGAGCTTCGTTCAGGCTTGGTCTTCGGTCCCGGCCGCTCAGCCCGCCGCCGGCAGCGCCTCGCGGACGCCCGCGACGATCAGCCGGACCCCCGCCGCGGCCAGCATCGCCGCGGCCCGGTCGTCCACCCGGTCGTCGGTGATCACCGTCGCGATCCGCTCCAGACCGCACAGGATCAGGCTCGACCGCCGCGCGAACTTCGTCGCGTCCACCAGCACCACCAGCTCGTCCGCCTGGCTGATCAGCTTCTGCTCGGCCTGGATCAGCAGCGGGTCGGCCTCCATCAGCCCCAGCGCCCCCAGCCCCTGCGCCCCCATGAACATCCGCCGCGCATAGAAGTTGCGCGTCACGTCGTTCTCGAACGGGCTCAGCACGATCATCTGCTCGCGATAGATCGTGCCCCCGGGCAGCAGGATGGTGTTCTTCGACAGCTTCAGCAGGTGCTCGGCGATCGGAAAGGAATTGGTCAGGATCTGCATCCGCCGCGACGCCAGCGGATAGACCATCTGGAAGGTCGTCGTCCCCCCGTTGATGATGATCGACTCCCCGTCCTCGCAGAGCCCCACCGCCTCGCGCGCGATCGCCTTCTTCTGCGCGAGGTTGGCCGTCTCGTTCAGGCTGAACGGCCGCCCGGCCAGCCCGACGAACTGCGGTGGCGAGATCGCCTCCGCCCCGCCGCGCACCCGCCGCAGCTTCTTCTGCATGTGGAGCGCCGCGATGTCGCGCCGGATCGTCGCCTCCGAGGACTCGGTCAGCTCGACCATTTCCTGCACGGTGACCACCGGCTTGCCCTGGACCGCGGCCAGGATCAGGCGGTGGCGTTCCGTCTCGTGCATGGCGCGGGCCTCCCCGGTTTCCGGTCACGATGCCGGCCGCCCCTGCCACTGTCAATCATTTTCGATCAAGGATGATTGCTGCGGCGCACAATGCGACCGGACCTGATTGAACATGATTGACAGGGGCGCCCGGTTGCGGAAATCTGCCGCCAAACCCCGCACCAGTCCTCGGGAGAATGCCCATGCTCGACCGCGAGACGCCGGCCCGCCTGCAGAGCCTCTGGGACGAGACGAAGGCGGCGGCCATGACCGAGCCCGAGCGCCTGCTCTACCGCTCGAACCTGCTCGGCGCCGACAAGCGCATCACCAACTACGGCGGCGGCAACACCTCGGCCAAGGTGGCGGACCACGACCCGATCACCGGCGCCCCGGTCACGGTCCTCTGGGTCAAGGGCTCCGGCGGCGACGTCGGCACGATGAAGCTCGACGGCTTCGCCACCCTCGCCATGGACCGGCTCGAGGCGCTGAAGGGGCTCTACCGCGGTCCGGAGCACGAGGACGAGATGGTCGGCTACCTGCCGCACTGCACCTTCGGCCTCAACCCGCGCGCGGCCTCGATCGACACGCCGCTCCATGCCTACGTGCCGCATGTCCATGTCGACCACATGCATGCCGACGCGATCATCGCCCTCGCCGCCGCCGCCGATTCCCGCGCGCTCACCGCCGAGGTCTTCGGGGACGAGATCGGCTGGCTGCCGTGGCGCCGCCCCGGCTACGAACTCGGCCTCCAGCTCGAACGCTTCTGCCGCGAGAACCCCCGGGCGAAGGGCGTCGTCCTCGAATCCCATGGCCTCTTCACCTGGGCCGATGACGCGCGCAGCTGCTACGAGACGACGCTCGCCACGATCAACCGCGCGATCGACTGGCTCGCCCGGCGGACCGCCGGCCGGCCCGCCTTCGGCGGCCCGCGCCACGAACCCCTGCCGGCGGAGGAGCGTCGGCGCACCGCCGCCGCACTCATGCCGGTCCTGCGCGGCCTCGTCTCGGGCCGCCAGCCGATGGTCGGGCATTTCGACGACCAGCCCGCGGTGCTCGAATTCGTCTGCGCCCGGGACATGGCCGCGCTGGCCGCCCTCGGCACGTCCTGCCCCGACCACTTCCTCCGCACCAAGATCCGGCCGCTCGTCGTCGATTTCGACCCCGCCGCCCCCGACCTCGCCACGACGCTCGCGGGCCTTCCCGCCGCGGTCGAGACCTACCGCCGGGACTACGCCGCCTATTACGACCGCTGCCGCCGCCCCGACAGTCCGGCCCTGCGCGACCCCAACGCCGTGGTCTACCTCGTCCCCGGCGTCGGCCTCATCACCTTCGCCCGCGACAAGGCGACCGCCCGCGTCTCGGCCGAGTTCTACGTGAACGCGATCAACGTCATGCGCGGCGCCTCGGCCGTCTCCACCTACCGCGGCCTGCCGGAGCAGGAGGCCTTCGACATCGAATACTGGCTTCTGGAGGAGGCGAAGCTCCAGCGCCTGCCGAAGCCGAAGGCGCTCGCCGGACGGGTCGCGCTCGTCACCGGCGGGGCAGGGGGGATCGGCACGGCCATCGCCGAACGCTTCCTCGCCGAGGGTGCCTGCGTGCTCCTCGCCGACATCGACGCGCCCGCGCTGGCCGAGACCGGCGCCGCACTCGCCGCGCGGCATTCCCCGGACGTGGTGCGCGGCGTCGAGATGGACGTGACCTCCGAGGAGGCCGTCGCCCGCGCGCTGGCCGAGGCGGCGGTCGCCTTCGGCGGCCTCGACATCCTCGTCTCGAACGCCGGCATCGCCTCGGCCGCCCCGATCGAGGAAACCTCGCTCGACCTCTGGAACCGCAACATGTCGATCCTCTCGACGGGCTACTTCCTCGTCTCGCGCGAGGGGTTCCGCCTGATGAAGGCGCAGGGCAGGGGCGGGTCCATCGTCTTCATCGGCTCCAAGAACGGCCTCGCCGCCTCGCCGAACGCCGCCGCCTACTGCACGGCCAAGGCCTCCGAGATCCATCTCGCCCGCTGCCTCGCGCTCGAGGGTGCGCCCGAGGGCATCCGTGTCAACGTGGTCAACCCCGACGCGGTGTTGCGCGGCTCGAAGATCTGGTCGGGCGACTGGCTGAAGGAACGCGCCGCCGCCTACGGCAAGGACACCGCGGAACTCGAGGAACACTACCGCCAGCGCTCGCTCCTCAAACGCTCGGTCCTGCCCGAGGACATCGCCGAGGCCGCCTTCTTCCTCGCTTCCGACGCCGCCTCGAAATCGACCGGCAACATCCTCAACGTGGACGCCGGCAACGTCCAGGCCTTCACCCGCTAGGTCCGAGGCCCGGATGCCCGCCGCCTCGCGCCCCGCCGCCGCTCCTCCCCTTCCGGCTTTCATACTGGCAAGCTTACCCTATCGAGCAGACGCGCGGGCGCACACGCCCGCGCCACCAAACCGACTTGCGCGCACCCGCGCGCTCGAAATGGCCGCCAACGGGCGGCCGCGCGGGCCTTGGCCCGCGCCCATCCGCCCCCCGCTTCAGGGAGACGCCCCATGCCCGACCGTGATCCCGTCGACCCCGCGCTGATCGAGGCCGAGAACGCCCCGCGCATCGCCGACCTCCGCCGCGACTACGACGCGCTCGGCGAACGCCTCGACCGCCGCGGCATCGCCATCGACGTGATCCGGGAAAAGGTCGCGGCCTTCGGCGTGGCGATCCCCTCCTGGGGCGTCGGCACCGGCGGCACCCGCTTCGCCCGCTTCCCGGGCCCGGGCGAGCCGCGCGACATCTTCGACAAGCTCGACGACTGCGCGGTGATCCACCGGCTGACCGGCGCGACTCCGGCGGTGTCGCTCCACATCCCCTGGGATCGCGCCGATCCCGCGCTCCTGCGCGAAAAGGCCGAGGCGCTCGGCCTCCGCTTCGACGCGATGAACTCCAACACCTTCCAGGACCAGCCGGGCCAGCGGCACAGCTACCGGTTCGGCTCGCTCAGCCACACCGACCCCGCCACCCGCGCCCAGGCGATCGAGCACAATCTCGACTGCATCGCGATCGGCCGCGAGATCGGCTCGAAGGCGCTCACTGTCTGGATCGGCGACGGCGCCAATTTCCCCGGCCAGAGCCATCTCGCCAGCGCCTTCGAGCGGTATCTCGATTCGATGCGCGCGATCTACGCGGGGCTCCCGCCCGACTGGCGGCTCTTCACCGAGCACAAGATGTACGAGCCCGCCTTCTATGCGACCGTGGTGCAGGACTGGGGCACCAACCTGATGACGGCCCAGGCGCTCGGGCCGCAGGCCTTCTGCCTCGTCGACCTCGGTCACCACGCGCCGAACACCAATATCGAGATGATCGTCGCCCGGCTGATCGCCGCCGGCAAGCTCGGCGGCTTCCACTTCAACGATTCGAAATACGGCGACGACGATCTCGATACCGGGTCGATCGATCCCTACCGGCTGTTCCTCGTCTTCAACGAACTCGTCGACGCCGAATCGCGCGAAGTGCCGGGCTTCGCCCCCGCCCACATGCTCGACCAGAGCCACAATGTTACCGACCCGATCGAGAGCCTGATGGTCAGCGCGACCGAGGTGCTCCGCGCCTATGCCCAGGCGCTCCTCGTCGACCGCACGACGCTCGACGGCTTCCAGCAGGCGAACGACGCGCTGATGGCCTCCGCCACGCTGAAGGCCGCCTTCCGGACGGACGTGGAGCCGATTCTCGCCCGTGCCCGACTCGACTCCGGCGCCGCCATCGACCCGGTCGCCGCCTACCGCGCGAGCGGCTGGCGCGCCCGGGTCGCCGCCGAACGCCCGGCCGTCACCGGCGCAGGCGGCGGCATCGTCTGAACCGGCTTCGCGGGCCGGGCCGCGGTCATGGGACCGAAATAGCACCCAAATAGCACCCAAATATCACCTGCGGAATCCGGTCTCCTGCCCGGCCCCGAGGGCCCCGCGGCCGGCCGGAGGGGGCCCGTGAGAAAAGTTCACGAAGGTGCGTTTTGCCTCTTGCGAGTCACCTCCGACCCCCCTAAATACCCGCTCACCGCAGCGGACGACGCCAACAAGGCTCAGGGCGCGGCGGTGAAATCGGGCAAGGCGATCCGGATCGCGTCAAAGTAAAGGCGCTCCGAAAATCGTTTTGCTCACGCTCTTTGAAAAGTTATGATGATGAAGGGATATGCGGGCGGTTTGGTTTCGTTTCGACGGACTGGACTGGAAGCATATCGGCCACGTAGGGGGACTTTTGTTTTCCGATGATCGTGGTGTCAGCTTCACCGTTTGTCGGCCGTCGTTTCCGTGAGGGAACGATGCACGACAGACGATGACGTTTGAGCTCCGGCCTGATGGTCGGGGCGATGTGCAGAGGTTCATCTGTCAAGAACGGGTTGTGTCCGAGTGTGGGCGCTGGTTGGGGTTCGTCCTCGAGTAGCGCGAAGCACGGTAGGACACATGAGACTCGTTTCAACTTGAGAGTTTGATCCTGGCTCAGAACGAACGCTGGCGGCAGGCTTAACACATGCAAGTCGAGCG
>CAZNSP010000007.1:0-126440 GCA_964575795.1 uncultured Rhodobacterales bacterium | reverse complement strand
GGAGCCCTTCCGCGAAAACTTCAAAATGGCCGCTTGACTGACGCATTAGGCTGCCTCCTCGGCCTTGCTCTCGGTCAGGATGGCATAGATCGCGGACGGGTCGAAGGTCGACCGCAGCTTTGCGCAGACGGATTCGCTCCTGAGGGTCCTCGAGACGCGTGCAAGGGCTTTCAGATGCTCTGCACCGGCATTCTCCGGGGCGAGCAGGGCAAAGACCAGATCGACCGGCTGCCGGTCGATCGCCTCGAAGTCCACGGGCTTCTCGAGCCGCACGAACAGCCCGACGACATGATCCACACCCTCGAAACGCGCATGCGGAATCGCGACACCGCGACCGACACCCGTAGGACCCAGTCCTTCACGGTCGAGAAGGGCCTTGTAGACCGTTTCGGCGGGCAGGCCGTAGACCTGTTCGGCGAACTCGGCCAGGTCCTGGAGCAGCTTCTTCTTGCTCGTAGCCTTCAGAGGCGCGCGAACCGCCTCGACTCCGATGATTTCCGAAAGCTCCATGAAGCCACTCCCGGGACGCAGCGCGTCCAGTCTCACGAATTTCTGGGATCGATCCAGCCGATATTGCCATCGTCACGCATGTAGACGACGTTAACACCGCCATGGGCGTTGTTGCGAAAGACGAGAAGCGGCGTACCGCCCAATTCCAGTTGCATCACCGCCTCACCGACCGAAAGCGATGGCACGCGGGTCTCCATTTCGGCGACGATGATCGGCTGGAGCGTCTCGGGCTCGGCTTCCTCCGGCAACTCCTGACCGCCGGCGAGGATATAGGAGGCGACCTCCGTCGCTTCGATCGGAACCGCACGCGCCCTGTGGTGATCCTTCAGCCGGCGCTTGTATCGCCGAAGTTGCTTCTCCATGCGCTCCATGGCGCCATCGAAGGCAGCATAGATCTCGCCGGCCCGACTCCTCGCCTGTACGGTCAGACCGGTAGAAAGATGAACGGAGGCGTCGCTCAGATACTCGTGCCGGTTCTTGGAAAAAACTACAGTAGCCTCGACCGGCCGCTCGGCATACTTTCCAACGACTTCGGGAAGCCGCTCTTCGCAATGGGTCCGGAGGGCCTCACCGACGTCCAGGTGCTTACCGCTGACTTGAATGCGCATCAAACGTCCCAGTGCTCAGTAGAACCCGTCAACGCGCGCCTGTGCGAGCCCGGGCAAGGCGCCGGGAACCTATGGGGCACCCGGTTCGGTGTCAACCGAGATCGGGTCACGCGACGACTCCCGCGATCCGACCGGCCCGGGAACCCGCGGGGATCATCCGCCGGCGATCGACCGAAGAAGGAATGCCCATGAGTTCGCGATATTTCGCAACCGTTCTGCGCGCGACCTGGATGCCCTCGGCGCACAGGAGCTCCGCGATGCGATCATCCGACAAGGTGCGATTCCCGCTCTCTTCCCGGATCAGCCGGCGTATCCTGTCCTGAACCGCAACCGACGAGACGGTGGCCTCGGCCCCCGCCCCCGGCAGCTGGCTGCTGAAGAAGTCCCCGAAGCGGAAGCACCCCCGCGAACAGGCGAGATACTTGTTCGCCGCAACCCGGCCAACCGTCGACTCGTGCAGGTCCAGCGATGCCGCAAGGCCCCGCCGCGTGAGGGGGCGCATA
This sequence comes from uncultured Rhodobacterales bacterium, assembly GCA_964575795.1. Lineage (GTDB taxonomy): Bacteria > Pseudomonadota > Alphaproteobacteria > Rhodobacterales > Rhodobacteraceae > Amaricoccus. The sequence continues at coordinate 124,819 of CAZNSP010000007.1, read as the reverse complement.
TGGGCAGGCCCGGACACCAGGAAGTCCCGCTGCTGCACCACGATGGCGGAGGCCACCCTGAGAATCGTCTGCACGCGCCGCTCGAGGCTGCGAACGAGCCAGTTCGCGCGCTCGAGGTTCTCGGCCACGAAGCGTATCGTCTTCTCGTCCCGGGCCTTGATGCTTGCGGAGAACTCCCTGTTCACGAAAACTCTCGGCAAGACGTCCGAGTTTACCAGGACCTTCAGATCGCCGCCGCTCGTCTGCGTCACGTAGACATCCGGAATGACCGTGGGCGCTTCCGCGTCGTCGAAGCGGCGACCCGGTTTCGGATCCAGGGTCCGCAGTTCGCGGAGCAACTGATCCAGTTCGACCGCCGAAAGGCCGCATTTCTCGCGGAGTTCCGAGAACTTGCCGAGCGCGACGAGCTCCAGGTGTTCGACAAGACCCATGGCGGCCGGGCCGAACCTGCCGCGGTCCCGCAACTGGAGCGCCAGGCATTCCCGGAGATCGCGGGCGGCGATCCCCGCCGGATCGCATGACTGTACCACATAAAGCGCGCGTTCCAGCGTCGCGGTCTCGAAGCCGTTCAGCGCGGCGAATTCGGGCAGAGAGCTTCGAAAATATCCGTCGTCATCCAGCTCGTCGATGATCGCAAAGGCGGCCTCCCGGACGTCCTGTTCCAGCCGGAGGGGTCCGACCTGTCTCCTGAGATGCGATCCCAGCGTCGGCTTCTCCGGGAGCCGGTCCAGTTCGTCGGAAAACGAGGAGAGCCCCGAAAGCCGCTCCATTCCCCTTGGGCGATCGCTTGCGGCGGGAGCGGATTCGAGGAACGGATTCCGCTCGAGCTCGTTCGACACGAACTCTGCCAGTTCCAGGCCGGACATCTGCAACAACCCGATCGACTGCTGCATCTGGGGAGTGATGAACAGTCGCTGGCTTTGACGGATTTCGATCTTCGGCGTGAGTGCCATCGATTCTCGACTTGGGTCCGGACTTCCTTCTAGCGTGGATCAGATGCGGAAACTCTCTCCAAGATATACCCGTCGCACATTCTCGTCGTGAATGACCTCGTCGGGGGTACCGCTCATCAGGACGGTACCGGAGTGGAGGATGTACGCGCGATCCACGATCTCCAGGGTCTCGCGGACGTTGTGATCGGTTATCAGAACGCCAATTCCACGGTCGATCAGGTGCCTTACGAGGGCCCGGATGTCGGAAACGGCAAGCGGATCGACCCCAGCGAACGGCTCGTCGAGCAGGACGTACTTCGGCTGTGAGGCAAGGCATCGGGCGATCTCGACACGGCGGCGCTCGCCTCCGGACAGAGCGATGGCCGGCGTACGGCGCAGGTGCGTGATGGAGAACTCGCCAAGCAGTTCGTCCAGCATCTCCCGCCGCTTGTCGCGGTCGCGCACGGAGATCTCGAGAATGGCACGAATGTTCTCCGCGACCGTCAGGCCCCGAAAGATCGAGGCTTCCTGCGGCAGATAACCGATGCCGAGCTTCGCCCGCCGGTACATCGGGAGCCACGTCACGTCGTTCCCGTCGACCATCACGGTTCCCGCATCAGGCTGGACGAGCCCCGCAATCGCATAAAAGCAGGTCGTCTTGCCGGCGCCATTCGGACCGAGAAGGGCAACGACCTCACCCCGCCGCAGCTTGAGTGACACGTCGCGAAGCACCGGCCTCCGCCGATAGCTCTTGCCCAGTCCGACGACCCGCAGACCCTGGTCGCCGGACCGGACCGTCAGTTCCGGTCGGTCGGTCACTGGGTCGGTCCCGGAACGAAGATCGTCTGCACGCGTCCCTCGAAAAGGCCGGTTCCGGCCGCGAGATCCAGTCGCAGGCTTTCGCTCGACAGGACGTTCGAGCCTTGAAGCAGGACGACGTTTCCGCGCATCTCGACCAGACCGTCGGCCACGCTGTAGGTGGCCTCGTCGGCCTCGGCCGATTCGAGCCCGTTGGTGAGCGTGACTTCACCCGTCGCGATCATCCGAGAGATCGTCGAGGCACCCTCCGTTTCCGTATAGAAGACGTCGATGCGCTCGGCGCTGAGCCGCAAGTCACCCTGCCCGACGAGCACATCGCCAGTGAAGGTCGCCGTTCCGGCCGCCTGATCGAGGCTCAGGGCGTTCGACGTGATCTCGACCGGAAGGGACGCGTCGTGCGATCCACCGCCGAAGGGAAACTGGGTCGTCTGGGCTTGCGCCCCGCCGGCGAAGGCGACGGCCGCCAGGATCAGCAACGGGAGAATGCAACGGGTTCTGGTCGGGCTCATTGGTCGTCCTCTCGTCCCGGAAGGTACAACAGTCGGACGCCACTGCCGAAGGAAATCAAGCGGCGGTCCGGATCGGTCTCCGAAGGCACGATCTCGAGGGTATCCGACCAGATCTCGCCCATGGGACCGACAGCATGCACCGCGCCTTCGGCATCAATCGTGCCGGGCCGCAACTCGAGCCTCATCCTATCGGCGGAAATCCGATATCCGTCCGACGAGGCAACGGTGACGTGCTGCCGCAGCTCCATGGCGTCGCTCTCGAGGTCGAGGTCGGCCGATCCGGCCGATACTTCGACGCGCTGGCCCCCCTTGAAGGTCAAGTCGCCATCGAGTGCATGAATTGCCACCTTCGTCGGCGGCGCGCCATCGGGAACCGCGGACTCCGCGACGAAGCGAAAGGTGCCGTCATCGCGTGTCCGGCCGCTTAGGGTCGGCCGCGTCACCTGAAGTCCTTCGCTGAAGGCCTCCAGATCGGCCGCGCTGAACACCAGCTCGCTCTCAAGGTCTTCCAGCTGGGTGAAGAAGAACAGTACCGAAAGGAGGCACAGCGCGAGCAGCGGAAGGCCGACTTTCAGCACAGTGACCAAGCGCGAATGGAAACCGAGGCCCTTTGCCACGGACCTAGCCCACGCCGGCGCGCAGGCAATCGTGGACATGCAGGATGCCGATCGGCCTGCGCGGTGCCGTGCGCTCGGTCACGAACAGCGTGGTGATCTTCCGCTCGTTCATGACTCCCAAGGCTTCCGACGCCAGCGCATCCGCCGGGATCGTTCGCGGATTTCTCGTCATCACGTCCCGCGCCTGCTTGGAGAGAAGCCCGTCCATGTTCCGGCGGAGGTCCCCGTCGGTGATGATTCCGACGAGATCACCGCCCTCATCCACGACCGCGACCACGCCGAAACCCTTGCTCGTCATTTCGATGAGGGCATCGCTCATCGGCATGTCCGGCGGGACCACCGGCAGCGACTCGCCGCCGTGCATCAGGTTCTCCACCTTCGCGAGACGCGCCCCGAGCCGGCCCCCCGGGTGAAAGCCCCTGAAGTCTGCCGGCGTGAACCGGCGATGCTCCATGAGCGCCACCGCCAACGCATCGCCGAGGGCGAGCGTCATGGTGGTCGAACTCGTCGGGGCGAGGCCCATCGGGCATGCCTCGTCCGCGGGGGGCAGCACGATTCCGATGTCCGACTGCCTGATCAGCGTGCTTTCCGCGTTTCCGGCCACGCCGATGAGCGGGATCCCGAAACGCCGCGTGTAGGCGATGAGGTCGGCCAGCTCCGGCGTTTCACCTGAATTCGAGAGCAGAAGGACCACGTCCCCGGCGACGATCATCCCGAGATCGCCGTGGCTCGCCTCTGCGGGATGGACGAACAGCGCGGGCGTGCCGGTCGACGCCAGCGTCGCGGCAATCTTGCGGGCAACATGACCCGACTTGCCCATTCCAGATACGATGACACGGCCACGCGCCTGCAGCATCGCACTCGTCGCTTCGGCAAAGGAACCATCGAGCGACGCCGCCAGCCGTTCCAGAGCGGTCGCCTCGATCGAGACCACCCTCCGCCCGCTGGCCACCAGGCGTTCGGAATCCGATGATGTTCCTGCGTGGTCCAAGTCCCGGTGTCCTCAGGAATGCGAGAAGATGTCATGCTCCGCCCAGCCCGCAACGTCCAGTGCCGCCCGGTGCGGCAGGAAGTCGAAACACGCCTTCGCGAGCGCGACCCGACCTTCCCGCTCAAGCATGGCGTCGAGGGCCGTGCGCAGCCGGTGCAGGTACAGAACGTCCGACGCCGCATAGTCCATCTGCGCCTGGGAGAGCTTCTCCGCGCCCCAGTCGCTCGACTGCTGCTGTTTCGAGATGTCGATCTCAAGCAACTCCTGGAGCAGATACTTCAGGCCGTGGCGATCCGTGTAGGTCCGGACGAGCTTCGAGGCGATCTTGGTGCAGTAGACCGGCGCCGTGAGGACACCGAACCGATGCAGCATCACCGCGATGTCGAAGCGACCGAAGTGAAACAGCTTAACGCGCTCCGGATCCTCCAGCAGCCCGATCAGACGCGCAGGCGGTGCCTGATCGGGCAGGATCTGTACCAGGTGCGCATGCCCGTCCCCCGAAGACAACTGCACCAGACACAGTCGGTCCCGGCCCGGTATGAGGCCCATGGTCTCGCAGTCGATGGCGACGGCTGGTCCGAGATCGAGCCCCTCCGGAAGGTCGCCCTTGTGCAGGAAATTCGCCATCGAGAGGTCTCCGCTTTTTGATAGACCCCGCGTTCAGGGCCTGAATCGCGCTAACGCGGCGGAGGATGGTGCCCAGGAGAAGACTCGAACTTCCACTTCCTTTCGGAAACTGGCACCTGAAGCCAGCGCGTCTACCAATTCCGCCACCTGGGCAGGCGTCGTGAATGCGCATCTATACATCGGCTCAGGGGCTGTCAACGCTCGGCAGGAAGGTAATCCAAACTTGTGCGGGCATCCCGTTGGTCCTATTCCCTAGACCCATCAGAAGGAGCTTCGCAGATGCCAGAACCAGCGCCGATCGCGACGGTCTTCGGAGGGTCCGGCTTCATCGGCCGGTACATCGTCCAGCGTCTGGCCAACGAAGGTTGGCGGGTGAGGGTTGCAGTCCGTCGGCCGAACGAGGCCCTCTTCGTCCGATCCTACGGCACCGTCGGGCAGGTAGAGCCGGTCCAGGCGAACATCCGGGACGACGCCTCCGTCCAACGGGCCATCGACGGGGCGGATGCGGTCGTCAACTGCGTCGGCATTCTCGTCGCCCAGGGCCGGCAGAGCTTCGATTCGGTACAGGCAGAAGGTGCCGGCCGGATCGCACGCATCGCCGCGCATCTGCGGGTGGGAAAGCTGGTGCATGTCTCGGCCATCGGGGCCGACCCGGACAGCGAAAGCGCCTATGCGCGCAGCAAGGCAGCGGGCGAGGCGGCCGTGCAGTCCGCTTTTCCGACCGCGGTGATTCTGCGACCCTCGATCGTCTTCGGAACCGAGGACCAGTTCTTCAATCGCTTCGCGGCCATGGCGCGCCTCTCGCCCGTCCTGCCCCTGGTCGGGCCAGAGACGCGGTTCCAGCCGGTCTATGTCGACGATGTCGCCATCGCGGCCTGTCGGGCCGTACTCGGCGAAGTTCCCCCTGGCATCTACGAGCTCGGCGGGCCCGAGGTCCTCACCTTCAGGGAACTCATGCAGAGGATGCTGGGGATCATCGACCGGCGCCGAGCGATCGTGACGATCCCGTGGCCGCTCGCGCGTTTTCAGGCCGCGATCCTCGACCTCGTGCAGCGCCTGACGGGTGGGCTCGTCACCAACACGCTGATCACGAAGGATCAGGTGAAGCTTCTCGGACGCGACAATGTCGTCTCGGCAGGGGCGAGGGGCTTTGGCGATCTCGGGATCCAGCCGACCGCGATGCAGGCCGTGCTCGAGGGCTACCTCCAGGTCTATCGCCCGCAGGGCCAGTTCACCGAGATCACCGCGTCCGCCGCCAACCTGCGTCAGGAATAGGCGATTCCCAGCAGGATGATGCCGAGGATCACCCGGTAGATCACGTATGGCGTGTAGCTGACGCTGCGGAGGAACCACATCATCACCGACAGCGCGGCATAGGCCGAGCCGAACGCCAGGACGGCGGCAACGGCACCATCGCGGGCTGCCGCCCAGTCGGCCGTGGCGACGACCTCGGCGCCCAGCAGGGCACCGGATGCGATGATGGTGGGAATGGACATGAGCATGGCGATTCGAGCGCCGTCCTCACGCCGGAAGCCCAGAATGCGGCTCGCCGTAATCGTGGCCCCTGCGCGCGACGTACCCGGGATCAGCGCGACGGCCTGCCACAGGCCCATGACGATCGCGTCCCGAAGGTTCCATTCCTCGGTCCGTCGCTGGACGGCACCCTTCTGATCCGCCCAGTAGAGCAGGAGGCCGAAGATCAGCATCATCCAGCCGATCACGGCGATGGAGCGCAACTGGTCGATCAGGCCTGTCACCTTCAGAATCAGCCCGGCTATGACGACGGGCACGGTGGCGACGCCGAGAAGGACGGCCAGCCGCGCGTCCGATGTCCTCCAGCGTCCGGTCAGCAAATCGGCGGTGCCACGCAGCAGCGCGGCCACGTCGCGCCGAAAGTACAGCATGACGGCGCCGAGAGTGCCGACGTGGACCGCGACATCGAGCACGATCCCCTGATCCGCGACACCCATGACGCCCGGCAGCAGGATCAGGTGTCCCGAGGAGGAGATTGGCAGGAATTCGGTGATACCCTGGACGAGCGCCAGCAGGACAAGATGCATCAGCGACATTGGGCCTCGAAGTTGGGCGCGAATCGGTTTCGGCACCATATCGGCAGGTAGCAACACGGGTAAGCGGCTACGGGAATCCGGCCCTTTGCCGACCGATAGGTCCGATATAACACCTACTTTATGAGCCGACTCGCCAGGGAATCGTCGCCGACACCGCCCTAAGTGGATTTTATGTCATATGTGCTGACTTTATTTCCGCTAGGGGATTGCGTAGAAGGGGGAGGATTGGCGGGAGGGACGGATGGCGGAGCAGCGGATGCTGAAATTCGTGAAGGTGGCGCGGGCGACGCCGCCGAAGCGGGCGGCGGAGGAGCGGCGGCACGACTTTCACGAGATCTATCGTGAATATGCCGACGAGAAGGCGAAGGAGCAGGCGAGCCGGTGCAGCCAGTGCGGCGTGCCCTACTGCCAGACCCATTGCCCGCTGCACAACAACATCCCCGACTGGCTTAAACTGACCGCCGAGGGCCGGCTGCGCGAGGCCTACGAGATCAGCCAGGCGACCAACACCTTCCCCGAGATCTGCGGCCGCATCTGCCCGCAGGACCGGCTGTGCGAGGGCAACTGCGTGATCGAGCAGTCGGGCCACGGCACGGTGACCATCGGCGCGGTCGAGAAATACATCACCGACACCGCGTGGGAGGAGGGCTGGGTCCAGCCGATCGCGCCGGCCGTCGAGCGTCCCGAAAGCGTCGGGATCATCGGCGCGGGGCCGGGCGGGCTGGCGGCGGCCGACATGCTGCGCCGGGCAGGCGTGCAGGTGACGGTCTATGATCGCTACGACCGATCCGGCGGGCTGATGGTCTATGGCATTCCCGGCTTCAAGCTGGAGAAGGACGTCGTCATGCGCCGCAACGCGCAGCTCGAGGCCGGTGGCGTCACCTTCGTGCTGAACTGCGACGTCGGCACCGACATGACCTTCGAGGAGATCCGCCGCCGCCACGACGCGGTGCTGATCGCGACCGGCGTCTACCAGTCGCGCGAGTTGGGGGGCCCGGGCGCGGGGCTGCCGGGCATCGTCCGGGCGATCGACTACCTGACCGCCTCGAACCGCAAGGGCTTTGGCGATGCGGTTCCGGAATACGACTCGGGCGAGCTGAACGCCGAGGGCAAGCGCGTGGTGGTCATCGGCGGCGGCGACACGGCGATGGACTGCGTGCGCACCGCGATCCGGCAGGGCGCGACCAGCGTGAAGTGCCTCTACCGGCGCGACCGGGCGAACATGCCGGGCAGCCAGCGCGAGGTGGCGAATGCCGAGGAGGAAGGCGTCGAATTCGTCTGGCTGACCCTGCCACGCGGCTTCACCGGCGAGGAGGCGGTGACCGGGGTGCGGGTGGCGAAGATGCGGCTGGGCGCGCCGGACGCGACCGGGCGCCAGTCGCCCGAGGAGATCCCCGGGGCCGACTATACCGAGCCGGCCGATCTGGTGATCAAGGCGCTGGGCTTCGAGCCCGAGGACCTGCCGAAGCTCTGGGGCGTGGACGGTCTGGAAGTGACGCGCTGGGGCACGATCAAGGCGGATTTCCGCACCAAGGAAACCAGCCTGCCGGGGGTCTATGCCGTGGGCGACATCGTGCGCGGGGCGAGCCTCGTGGTCTGGGCGATCCGCGACGGGCGCGAGGCCGCGCAGTCGATCCTCGAGCATTTCGAGCGGCGCTCGGCCAGCATCGCGGCCGAGTGATGCGCGGCCTCGGCGATCACGGGCGGAGCCGCGAAACCATGGTGTTATTTGGGTGCTATTTGGGTGCTATTTCGGTGGCACAGGCAGCCGGCGGCTTCCGGCCGACGGGTCAGAACCGCTGCCCCATTCCGCCGCGGCGCGCTAACCTTCCGTCAACCCGGGCCCCGGCTGCGCGGCGGGCGATCCGGCGCCTGCGCGAGGATTTGATGGGCGAAGCGAGGCACGGAACCCGTCTCTGCGTGACGACGTCCGCCTACAGGCCGGCGGCCTTGCGCAGCGCGGCGTTGACTCGGGCTCATGTCGAGGTGGACCGAGCAAGCCCGCTCCGTGGCAGGAGCCATGGGCCTGATCCGCTGATGCCCAGTTACCACATGCATGAAAACCCAGCCGTCAAGGACGCCGCTGCGGCCGAAGGAGCAAGGTCATGACCAAGTACGATGCCGAATGGGTCGCCCGGATGGAGGCGGAATTCGCCGAGCTGGAGGCGCGCGGGCTCTATCGGGCCGAGGACGAGCATTCCTCCTGCGGAGTGGGGCTGGTGGTGGCGGTCGACGGCAAGCCGCGGCGGCAGGTGGTGGAGAGCGGCATCCGGGCGCTGAAGGCGATCTGGCACCGCGGCGCGGTCGATGCCGACGGCAAGACCGGCGACGGGGCGGGCATCCACGTGCAGATCCCGGTCTCCTTCTTCGAGGCCCAGGTCCGGCGCACCGGCCACGAGCCCCGCGGCGAGCGGCTGGCGGTCGGGCAGATCTTCCTGCCGCGGTCCGACTTCGGCGCGCAGGAGACGGCGCGGACAATCGTCGAGACCGAAGTCCTGCGGATGGGCTACTACATCTACGGCTGGCGGCACGTGCCGGTGGACATCTCCTGCCTCGGCGAGAAGGCCAACGCGACCCGGCCGGAGATCGAGCAGATCCTGATCGCGAACGCCAAGGGCGTCGACGAGGAGACCTTCGAGCGCGAGCTCTACGTGATCCGCCGCCGGATCGAGAAGGCGGGCGCGGGCATCCGCGACTTCTACATCTGTTCGCTGAGCTGCCGGTCGATCATCTACAAGGGCATGATGCTGGCCGAGCAGGTGGCGGTCTTCTATCCCGACCTGACCGACCCGCGGTTCGAGAGCGCCTTCGCGATCTATCACCAGCGCTATTCGACCAACACCTTCCCGCGCTGGTGGCTGGCCCAGCCGTTCCGGATGCTGGCCCACAACGGCGAGATCAACACGCTGAAGGGCAACCTCAACTGGCTGAAGAGCCACGAGATCCGGATGTCGTCCGACTATTTCGGCGAGCTGGCCGAGGACATCAAGCCGATCGTCCTGCCGGGTTCGTCCGATTCCGCGGCACTCGACAACGTGTTCGAGGTGCTGGTGCGCGCCGGCCGGTCCGCGCCCATGGCCAAGACCATGCTGGTGCCCGAGGCGTGGTCGAAGCTCGCCACGAAGATCCCGCAGGCCTGGCTCGACATGTATGCCTATTCGAACGCGGTGATGGAGCCCTGGGACGGGCCGGCCGCGCTCGCCATGACGGACGGGCGCTGGGTCTGCGCGGGGCTCGACCGCAACGGGCTCAGGCCGATGCGCTACGTCGTGACCGGCGACGGGCTGGTGATCGCGGGCTCGGAGGCCGGCATGGTGCCGACCGACGACATGACCGTGATCGAGAAGGGCGCGCTCGGCCCCGGGCAGATGCTGGCCGTCGACATGGGGGACGGGCGGCTCTACCACGACGCCGAGATCAAGGACCTCCTGGCCGCGAGCCAGCCCTTCGGGGAATGGGTCGGCTCGATCACCGATCTCGACGCCGTCACGGCGGCCGTCGAGGAGATGCCGCTGTTCGAGGGCGCCGAGCTGCGCCGGCGGCAGGTGGCCGCGGGCTACACGATGGAGGAGCTGGAGACCATCCTCGCGCCCATGGCCGAGGACGGCAAGGAGGCGATCGGCTCGATGGGCGACGACACGCCGCCCGCGGTTCTGAGCGAGCAGTACCGGCCGCTGAGCCACTATTTCCGCCAGAACTTCAGCCAGGTGACCAACCCGCCGATCGACAGCTTGCGCGAGCACCGGGTGATGAGCCTCAAGACCCGGTTCGGCAACCTGAAGAACGTGCTCGACCAGGACAACAGCCAGACCGAGATCCTGCAGCTCGAGAGCCCCTTCGTGTCGAACGCGCGCTTCGCCGAGATGGTGAAGCATTTCGGCGATGCGGCGGTCGAGATCGACTGCACCTTCGATTCGGGCGACGGGCCGGACGCGCTGCGCGCCGCGCTCGCCCGGGTGCGGTCCGCGGCCGAGGAGGCGGTGCGGGCGGGCGCGAACCACATCGTGCTGACCGACCACCGGCAGGGGCCGGACGCGGTCGGCATGCCGATGATCCTCGCCACGAGCGCGGTGCATTCCTGGCTGACCCGCAAGGGGCTGCGCACCTTCACCTCGCTGAACGTGCGGTCGGCGGAATGCATCGACCCGCATTACTTCGCGGTGCTGATCGGCTCCGGCGCGACCACGGTGAACGCGTATCTCGCCGAGGATTCGATCGCCGACCGGATCAAGCGCGGGCTGATCGGCGGCACGCTGAACGAGGCGATGGAGCGTTACCGCGAGGCGATCAACCAGGGCCTCCTGAAGATCATGTCGAAGATGGGGATCAGCGTGATCTCCAGCTATCGCGGGGGCTTGAACTTCGAGGCGGTGGGGCTCAGCCGGGCGATGGTGGCGGAGTATTTCCCCGGCATGAACAGCCGCATCTCCGGCATCGGCGTGACCGGCGTGCAGCGGCAGGCGGAGCGGGCGCATCGCCTGGCCTGGGGGCGGGGGGACAGCGTGCTGCCGATCGGCGGCTTCTACAAGGCGCGCCGCTCGGGCGAGACCCACGCCTGGGAGGCGCAGGGGATGCACATGCTGCAGACCGCCTGCGCGCGCGGGGACTTCAAGCTGTGGAAGAAGTACAGCGAGGCGATGCAGTCGCGGCCGCCGATCCAGCTGCGCGACCTCCTGGACTTCCAGCCGAAGGCCGGGCCGGTGCCGCTGGCCGAGGTGGAGAGCATCACCGCGATCCGCAAGCGCTTCGTGACGCCTGGCATGAGCCTCGGCGCGCTGAGCCCGGAGGCGCACAAGACGCTGAACGTGGCGATGAACCGGATCGGCGCGAAGTCGGATTCCGGCGAGGGCGGCGAGGACCCGGCGCATTTCCACCCCGAGCCGAACGGCGACAACCCCAGCGCCAAGATCAAGCAGGTCGCCTCGGGCCGCTTCGGCGTGACGGCGGAATACCTCAACCAGTGCGAGGAACTGGAGATCAAGATCGCCCAGGGCGCCAAGCCGGGCGAGGGCGGGCAGCTGCCGGGGATGAAGGTGACCGAGCTGATCGCGCGGCTGCGGCATTCGACGCCGGGGGTGACGCTGATCTCGCCGCCGCCGCATCACGACATCTATTCGATCGAGGACCTCGCGCAGCTGATCTACGACCTCAAGCAGATCAACCCGCGGGCCAAGGTCTGCGTGAAGCTGGTCAGCCAGTCGGGCGTGGGCACGATCGCGGCGGGCGTGGCGAAGGCCAAGGCCGACGTGATCCTGATCTCGGGGCACAACGGCGGCACCGGCGCCTCGCCGCAGACGAGCATCAAGTACGCGGGCCTGCCGTGGGAGATGGGCCTGAGCGAGGCGCATCAGGTGCTGACGACCAACCGGCTCCGCGACCGGGTGATCCTGCGCACCGACGGGGGGCTGCGGACGGGGCGCGACATCGTGATCGCGGCGATGCTGGGGGCCGAGGAGTTCGGGATCGGCACCGCGGCGCTGATCGCCATGGGCTGCATCATGGTGCGGCAGTGCCAGTCGAACACCTGCCCGGTCGGGGTCTGCACCCAGGACCCGGCGCTGCGCGAGAAGTTCACCGGCACGGCGGACAAGGTGGTCAACCTGATCAGCTTCTACGCGCAGGAGGTGCGCGAGGTGCTGGCGAGCGTCGGCGCGCGGTCGATCGAGGAGGTGATCGGGCGTGCCGACCTCCTGACCCAGGTCAGCCGCGGCGCGGCGCATCTCGACGATCTCGACCTCAACCCGCTGCTGATCAACGTGGTCGAGGACGAGCCGATCACCTACGACCGGCGGCGGCCGCGCAACGAGGTGCCGGACACGCTCGACGCGCAGATCGTCCAGGACGCCGAGCCGTTCTTCAAGGACGGCGAGAAGATGCAGCTGAGCTATGCGGTGCAGAACACCCTGCGCTCGATCGGCACGCGGGTGTCGAGCCACATCGTCAAGCGGTTCGGGATGCGCAACAGCCTGCAGTCGGATCACCTGACGATCCGGCTGTCGGGCTCGGCCGGCCAGTCGCTCGGCGCCTTCGCGGCGCCGGGGCTGAAGATCGAGGTCTCGGGCGAGGCGAACGACTACGTGGGCAAGGGGCTGAGCGGGGCGACCATCGTGGTGCGCCCGCCGCTCGGCAGCCCGCTAGTCCCGCACGAGAACGCGATCATCGGCAACACCGTGCTCTATGGCGCGACCGCGGGCTATCTGTTCGCGAACGGCCGGGCGGGCGAGCGGTTCTGCGTGCGCAACTCGGGCGCGCAGGTGGTGGTCGAGGGCTGTGGCTCGAACGGCTGCGAATACATGACCGGCGGCGTGGCGGTGATCCTCGGGCGGATCGGCGACAACTTCGCGGCCGGCATGACCGGCGGCATGGCCTTCGTCTACGACCCCGACGACGAGCTGGAGACGCGGCTGAACGCCGAGACGGCGATCGCCCAGCCCGTGCAGTCGGAGCACTGGGAGGGCGTTCTGCGGCATCTGGTGGAGCGGCACCTGGCCGAGACGCGCAGCCCGCGCGCCGACGAGCTTCTGCGGCAGTGGGAGGAGGAACTGCCGAAGTTCCGCCAGATCGTGCCGAAGGAGATGCTGAGCCGACTGAGCCATCCGCTGAGCGACCGGCCGGCGGCGGTGCTGGCCGGGGAGTGACGGACGCCTGACGCCCGGTCGCTTCGGCGCCGGGCGCGCCGGACCGGATCAGCGGATGTCCGGTGGACATCCGCCCGGACCGATCACCCGCAGCAAGCTTGCGGAGGGCGAGGGGGGTGCAGCGTTCCTTAAGTATGTGGATCGGTACGGGTCGGACCGGCCGGGGAGTCGCAGATGGCGGCGCTCTGCTCCGAAGCGATAGCAATGCGTTGGCCCGGACGTTCCTTCAGACCTTCTCGATCCCGGCCGCCGCTTCCTCGGCCGTCTCGTCGATGCCGCGGCGGTAGGCCTCGGTGATCTCGTCCAGACGCTCGACCTCGGCGGGGTCGAGGGGCTTGGGCGGGGTATTCAGCTGGGCCGCCAGCGCGGGGTCGATGCGCAGGCGGGCGATCAGCGGGAAATGGTCCGAGCCGACCTTCTCGCCCAGCGCGATCGAGACCACCGCCACTTCGGCGGTGACGTAGATCTGGTCGATCGGGCAGCGGATCAGCGGGTTGCCGGCGTGGAAGCTGGCGAAGAGACCGCGGCCGACCCGCGGATCGACATAGCCGCCGACGCGCTTGAAGCTCTGCGCCGTGTGCGACCAGGCGGCGTCGTTGAAATCGCCCATCGCCACCAGCGGCCGGTCGGACCTGCGGGCGAAGCGGGCGGCGAAGACGATCTGGGCGTCGCGCTCCTCGGTGTCCTGGCCGGGCACCGGCGGCTGGGGATGGAGGCCGACGAAGGTGAAGGGCCGGCCCGCGTGGTCGCGCAGCTCGGCCAGCACGGTCGGTGTGCCGTCGCGGGTCAGGTGCACGATACGCGCCGCCTCGACCGGCAGCCGCGTCGCGAAGGCGAGGCCGTAGCAGTCGTCGCGCGGCTCGAGCAGCACCGTGGGATAGCGGGCGAGCAGGGGCCCGAGCGCCTCGATCCAGCGGGCATCGGTCTCCATCAGGAAGAGCACGTCCGGATCGACCCGTTCGACCAGCGCCGCGACCGCCGCGTGGTCGGTGTTCTCCATCAGCACGTTCGAGACGAGGCAGGTGATCCCTTCGGGTGCATCCGGGGCGAGCCGGACCTCGGGCCGGGCGAGCAGCGTGTAGGGGCGGATCAGCCGGAACTGGCAGGCCGCGCCGGCGAGCCCGAGCCCCGCGAGCGCCAGCGCCCCCGATCCGGCGAGGAGCGGCGCGAGCGGGACGAGCAGGAGGAAGCCGGCGGCGATATGGACCCGCGGAAAGTCCCACATCCGCACCCACCACGCCCGCGAGCCCGAAAGCGGCAGGACCGTGGTGCCGGTCAGCAACCCGGCGATGGTCCAGAGGGCGAGGTCGAGCACGCGGCGGCCCCGGTGTGGCTTCGCGGTCGAGGATAGCCGATTCGGTCCCGCTGGCCAGCGAAACGGCGCGGCCATGCTTGCGCGGACCGCGATTTGTCGTCATGGCCTTGACCCGATGGTTGTGCGACTGACACGGCGGGCCTGGTCGGGGCTGTGGCGCGTGCTGCGCCGGGTGCTGCTGGCCGGTGCGGCGGCGGTGCTGCTGCTGGTGCTCCTGTTCCGGGTGGTGAATCCGCCGACCAACGTGCTGATCCTGAGCGAGTGGCTGCGGCTCGGCGCGGTCGAGCAGGACTGGGTGCCGCTGAGCGCCATGTCGGACTGGCTGCCGCTGGCCGCGGCGGCGGCTGAGGATGCGAATTTCTGCGTCCATGCGGGGTTCGACTTCGAGGGGATCCGCGCGGCCATGGCCGATCCGCGGCTGCGCGGCGGCTCGACGATCAGCCAGCAGGTGGCGAAGAACGTCTTCCTCTGGCCGGCGCGGTCCTGGGCGAGGAAGGGGCTGGAGGCGGGGTTCACCGTGCTGATCGAGATGACCTGGCCGAAGCGGCGGATCATGGAGGTCTATCTCAACATCGCGGAATTCGACGAGGGCGTCTTCGGGGTTCAGGCGGCGGCGCGGCACTACTGGGGGATCGACGCGGCCGAGGTGGGCCCGCAGCGCGCGGCGCGGCTGATGGCGGTGCTGCCCGACCCCAAGCGCCGGTCGCCGGTCAGCGGCACGCGCTTCATCCAGAACCGCGGCGCGGCGATCCAGCGCGGGGCCGAGACGATCCGCGCGGACGGGCGGGGGGCGTGTTTCCTCTGAGACGGCAACCCGCGCGGGTTGAAAACGGCGGGGATAAAGGACAATAACAGCGCATCGAGCACGCGAAGAAAGGCCGTCAATGCGCCGCCTCTATCACCTGCCCCTCTCGCCCTTCTGCCGAAAGATACGCCTGGTTCTGGCCGAGAAGAAGATCGAGGTCGAACTCGTCGAGGAAAAGCCGTGGGAGCGGCGCATGGATTTCCTGCGCCTGAACCCGAGCGGCAAGGTCCCGGTCCTGAGGATCGACGACCTGACGCTGGCGGAATCGAACGCGATCTTCGAGTATCTGGAAGAGACCTATCCCGACCCGCCGCTCCTGCCGAAGGACCCGGCCGGGCGGGCCGAGGCGCGGCGGCTGGCGGCGTGGTTCGACGACAAGTTCCACAACGAGGTCACCGCGAACCTGCTCTACGAGCGGGTGAACAAGAAGCTCTCGAAGGCCGGCTATCCGGAGAGCGAGAAGATCAAGGCGGGCATCCGCAACATCAAGTACCACCTCGACTATATCGGCTGGCTGATGGATCACCGGCGCTGGCTGGCCGGCAACCAGATGACCATCGCCGATTTCGCCGCGGCGGCGCAGCTGAGCTGTCTCGACTACATCGGCGACGTGGACTGGGGGCGGAACCAGGGGCTGCACGACTGGTATTCCAAGATCAAGTCGCGGCCGGCGTTCCGGTCGGTGCTGTCCGATCTGGTGCCCGGCTTCACCCCGCCGCAGCACTACGCGGACCTGGATTTCTGAGGCGATGGAGGGGCCGGGTCCGGGCGATCTGGCCACACGGTTGCGGGAACGCGCGCTCGGGGAGGGGTTCTCGGGCATCGGCATCTGTGCGCCCGACGCGATCCCGCAGGCCGCGGAGGCGCTGAAGGGCTTCGTCGAGCAGGGCTGGCACGGGCAGATGGGCTGGATGGCCGAGCGCATGGGCTGGCGCGGCGATCCCGCGGCGCTCTGGCCCGCGGCGCGGTCGGTGATCATGCTGGCGGAGGTCTACACGCCGGGGGACGATCCGCTGCGGCTGCTCGAGCTGCGGGACCGGGGGTCGATCAGCGTCTATGCCCGGGGGCGGGACTATCACGACCTGGTCAAGAAGCGGCTGAAGCGGTTGGGGCGCTGGCTGGTCGCGGAGAGCGGGGCGGAGATCAAGGTCTTCGTCGATACCGCGCCGGTGATGGAAAAGCCGCTGGCGCAGGCGGCGGGGCTCGGCTGGCAGGGCAAGCATACCAACCTGCTGAGCCGCAGCCTGGGCAACTGGTTCTTCCTCGGCGCGATCTTCACCACGGCGGAGCTGCCGCGGGACGCGCCGGAGGCGGATCATTGCGGGTCGTGCAGGGCCTGTCTCGACATCTGTCCGACGCGGGCCTTCGTCGCGCCCTACCGGCTCGATGCCCGGCGCTGCATCAGCTACCTGACGATCGAGCACGACGGACCGGTGGACGAGACGCTGCGGCCGCTGATGGGCAACCGCATCTACGGCTGCGACGACTGCCTCGCGGTCTGTCCCTGGAACAAGTTCGCGGCGACGGCGCGGGAGGCGGGGTACCTCGCGCGGATCGAGCTGCAGTGCCCGAAGCTCGAGCATCTCGCCGCGCTCGACGACGCGGGGTTCCGGCAGGTGTTCAGCGGCTCGCCGATCAAGCGGATCGGGCGCGACCGGTTCGTGCGCAACGTGCTCTACGCCATCGGCAATTCCGAGGACCGGAGCCTCCTGCCGGCGGCGCGCAGGCTGACCGCGGACCCGGACGCGACGGTGCGGGACGCGGCGGAATGGGCGGTGGCGCGGCTGGAGGCGGAAGCCTAAGGCTCGTCCGCCGTGCCGAGACGCTGGAGATTGGCGCGGGCCGCGGGGGCGAGGTCGTGGTCGGGGTGCAGCTCGATCAGGCGGAGCCAATGGGCGGCGGCCGCGGCGTCGCGGCCGAGTTCGGCGAGCGCCGCGCCCGCCTCGAACAGCGCCTCGGGCTGGTCCGGCACGCGCGCCAGCGCCGCCTCGGCCTCGGCCAGTGCGGCCTCCGGGTCGCCGCCGCGGCGCAGGGCGGCGGCGAGGAGCGCGCGCAGGCCCGCGTCATCGGGCCGGTCGGCGACGAGCGTGTCGAGCGTCGCCCGGGCCGCGTCCCAGTCCTCCTCGGCGGCATGGGCGCGGGCGGCGGTCAGCGCGCCGTCGCGGGTCAGCCCGCCGAGCGCCTCGGCCGCGGTGAGCGTCCGAAGCGCGAGGCCCGGCTGGCCGTCGGCGAGCCAGAGCCGCGCGGCATCCTCGAAAAGGGTGCGGCGCAGGGGCGCGGAGATCGCCCGGTTGGGATTCTCGGCGGTGCGGGTCAGGAGATGGGCCGCCGTCCCGTAGGCGCCCATCGCCTCGAGCGCGGCGGCCTCGCAGATCCGGGCGGGCGTGCCGCCGCCCATGCGGAACCAGAGCGCCGCGTCCTCCCGCGCGAGGGCGGGGTCGCGGGCGATCGCGGCGCTGCAGTCCTCGGGCGAGGCGATCTGGGCGGTTGCGGGGGTGGCGAGGGCGAGGAGCAAAACCGCTCGCAGCGCCGTCCGCCATGACCTAGAACGGCGCGACCAGTCGGAGGAACGCATGCCGGGGCACAGTCTTCTGAACATCGGGCATGGCTACTCCGCCGCCCGGCTGGCCGCAAGCCTGGCGGCCGAGGGATGGTCGGTCGCCGGCACGACGCGCAGCGCGGAGAAGGCGGCGGCGATGGCGGCCGAGGGCGTACGGCCGGTGCTCTGGGACGATGCGGCGACGATGGAAGCGGCCCTGGTTGAAGCGACGCACCTGCTGGTCTCGCTGCCGCCGGATGCCGAGGGCGATCCGTTCCTGCGGCACCATCGCACGGCACTCGGGCGCAAGGACTGGGTCGGCTATCTTTCCACGACCGGGGTCTATGGCGACCGGCAGGGGGGATGGGTCGACGAGACGAGCGCCCTTGCCCCGGTCAACGAACGCAGCCGCTGGCGCGTCGCCGCCGAATCGGAATGGCTGGCGCTGGCCGGCGAGGGCGTGCCGGTGCAGGTGTTCCGGCTGGCCGGGATCTACGGTCCGGGGCGCAGCGCGCTCGACCGGCTGCGCGAGGGCAGGGCGCAACGGGTGGTGAAGCCGGGGCAGGTGTTCAGCCGCATCCATGTCGACGACATTGTCCGGGTGCTGCGCGCCTCGATGGCGCGGGGGCGGGCGGGGGAGGTCTGGAACGTCGCCGACGACGCGCCGGCGCCGCCCCAGGACGTCATCGCCTTCGCCGCCGGACTGCTCGGGATCGCGCCACCGCCGGAGATCTCGTTCGATGAAGCGGAGCTGAGCCCGATGGCGCGCAGCTTCTATGGGGAGTCGAAGCGCGTCGACAACCGCAAGGTGAAAGAGGCGCTGGGGGTGCGATTCGCGTATCCCGATTATCGCGCGGGACTGCAGGCCATCCTGGCGGCGGGCGGCTGAAGCCGCCGCGAGGTCTCGCAAACAGTGCCGGCGGAACGGAAAAAGGGCGGTGCTTGATGCACCGCCCTTCACAGTTCCGTGGCTTGCTCCCCTCGGTTCCCCGAGGACACCAGAATCAGTCGTTCGAGATCGCGTAGGCGATCGCGGCGAGCGCGATGATCGGGATGATCCAGGCGGCGTTCGAGCCACCGGCCGGAGCCGGCTCGACGACGACCACTTCCTCGGCCGGCGGTTCGAAGATCAGGGCGCCAGCAAAGGCCTGGCCTGCCAGCAGGAGCGCCGCTGCGGTGGTCACGAGATACTTCATCTTATTATCCTCCTGAAAGGGTGCGGGTCTGCGATACTGCTAGCTCGCCCGGACCTGCGAGCGGACAAGCTAATGAGGAAAAGCTAACCAATTTCACGCCGGCATTTCAATTCATCCCGGGTCCGGGAGGCGACGGAAATCGGCGATGTTGTCATATGAGCAACACCGGGGTGCCCACCTGGGCGCGATCGTAGACCTCAAGGATGTGCTCGTTGAACAAACCGATGCAACCATTTGACGACTGACGGCCAATCTTGCGGATGTCGTTGGTCCCGTGGATGCGGTAGGCCCCCGGGAAACCGAGGTTGAGCGCGCGGATGCCGAGCGGGTTGTCGGGTCCGGGACCGACATAACGCGGCAGGTCGGGGTTGCGCCGGAGCATGTTCTCGGTCGGGCGCCATTCCGGTTCGGGACGCTTGAGGGTGATGGTGGTGCGGCCCCTGCGGGTGAGGTCGCCGGTCATCGGGACGGAGGTCGGATAGATGCGGTAGAAGCCGTCCGCCCCCCAGTAGTGCAGGACGCGGTCGTTCACGTCGCAGAGGATCGCGTCCTTGTCGAGCGAGTCGAAATGGTCCTGCCAGCGGCGGGCGCGCTGGGCGGAGATTCGGCGCACGAGTCGCGGCCGGTCCTGTTCGTCCGGCACGAAATCGCGCAGCGGGTCGGCGGTCTGCGCCCGCAGGATGGCGGGGGAGCCGAGGCTGGCCGCTCCGGCAGCGACGCCGACAATCAGTCGCGCGAAGCTGCGGCGGTCAAGCTTGGGGTCGGAGTTGATCGTCATGGTTCTGCACGGTCCTCGAGTACTGCACACTTTTTTGTGACCCTACGGCAGACCGAAGCGTGCTGCAAATCACACTTCGGTCAGGGTCGGAACGGCCCGCGGCAACTTCGGTTTGAACGCTGGGGGGAAAGCCGCTAGAGACCGGAACCGGGCAGTGATTTGACAGGACTTGGCCATGATCCGACCGTTCCTCGCCGCGTTGATGGCGCTCGGCGTCCTCGCCTCCTGCGGGCCGACCCAGCAGGAGGGCGGGGTGTTCCGCATCGCGCCGGGCGACGGCCCGGAGATCCGGCTGCGGCATCTGGATGCGGTCAACGCGGTCCGGGCGCAACGGGGACTCGGGCCGCTGCAGCTGTCGGCCGAGCTGAACGCCGCCGCCGACACCCATGCGCGGGACATGTCGGTGCAGCGGCGGGCGTGGCACACGGGTTCGGACCTGACCTCGTTCCGCGAGCGCGCCTTCCGCGCCGGCTATCGCGGCGAGGTCGCCGGCGAGAACATCTCGGAAGGCGCGGATTCGGACCTGGTGGTGCTCGAGAGCTGGCTCGGCTTCGCCGACAGCCGCGACGTCATCCTGACGCCCGGCGCCCGGGGCCTCGGCCTCGGCTGGTTCCAGGAGCCCGGCGGCAAGATCTGGTGGGTGCAGCTGGTCGGGTACTGAGGGCCGAAACGGCCCTCAGGCGAGGATGGTGATCTGGGTGCCGGTGGGCACGGTCGACCAGATCTCCTCCATCTCGGCATTCGTTACCGCGATGCAGCCGGCGGTCCAGTCGTTCTTGCCCTGGTGCCAGTTGCCGCGCGTCGGCTCGCCGTGGATGAAGATGTCCCCGCCGGGATCGACGCCCATGGCGCGGGCGCGGGCGACGTCGTTCGCGTTGGGATAGCTGATCCCGAGCGAGAGGAAGAATTCGCTGCGCGGATTGCGACGATCGATCCAGTAGACGCCTTCGGGCGTGCGGCCGTCGCCGGACCGTTCCTTGTGGCCGTCGGGCGAGAAGCCGAGGTGGATCCGGTACTGGGCCAGCGTCTCCTGCCCCTGCATCAGGTACATGCTGCGCGAGGATTTCGAGACGACGACGTGATTGGCCCGCGACCCGGCGACGTTGAAAGGCGCGTTTCCACCGCCGCCGGCACAGCCCGCGAGCGCGAAGCCGGCGCCGAGGGCGAGGAGGCTGCGGCGGGTCAGGACGGACGGTGCCGCGAGACCACGCAATGGAACGGCGAGGGGACGCTGCCCCGATACTCCTGTCTTCATGCCCTGCTCTCTCTGTCTGCTCGGAGGCGTGATCTCTGAGACGGATCACTACTGCCTGATAACGTTGAGAATTGCCTAAATCGGCAGATTCGCGCAAGCGCATTCGCGCCGCTGGGGCGGTCGCCGGAACGGAATCGGACGGGGGCGTCAGGCGGAGGCGCGGGCGCGGCGGGCGCGTTCGGTGGCGCTCTTGAGCTGGCCGCAGGCGGCCATGATGTCCTCGCCGCGGGGGGTGCGGACGGGGCTCGCATAGCCGGCGCGGTTGACGATCCGGCCGAAGGCCTCGATCCGGTCGGGGTCGGATCGCTCGTAGGGGGCGCCGGGCCAGGGGTTGAAGGGGATGAGGTTGATCTTGGCGGGGATGCCGGCGATCAGCTTCACCAGCCGCCGGGCGTCGGCGTCGCTGTCGTTCACGCCCTTGAGCATGACGTATTCGAAGGTGATCCGCTCGGAATTCGACAGGCGCGGATAGGCCCGGCAGGCGTCGAGCAGGGCGGCGATGTTCCATTTGCGGTTGATCGGCACCAGCACGTCGCGGACCGCGTCGGTGGTGGCGTGGAACGAGATGGCGAGCAGGCAGCCGATCTCCTCGCCCACGCGGGCGATCTCGGGCACCACGCCGGAGGTGGAAAGCGTGATCCGCCGGCGCGAGAGCGCGAGGCCCTCGCCGTCCATGGCGATCTTCATCGCGTCGCGCACCGCCTCGAAATTGTAGAGCGGCTCGCCCATGCCCATCAGCACGATGTTCGACACGCGCCGCTTCTCGACCGGCGCGCGGCCCCAGTCGCCGAGGTCGTCGCGGGCGACGAGGATCTGGCCGACGATCTCGGCCGCGGTCAGGTTCCGCACCAGCCGCTGGGTGCCGGTGTGGCAGAAGGAACAGGTCAGCGTGCAGCCGACCTGGCTGGAGACGCAGAGCGTGCCGCGATCCTCCTCGGGGATGTAGACCGTCTCGATCTCGTGCCCGCCGGCGATGCGCAGGAGGTACTTGCGGGTGCCGTCCTCGGAGATCTGGCGGGTGACGATCTCGGGCCGTTCGATGGTGAAATGCTCGGCCAGCAGCGCCCGGTAGTCGCGGGCGAGGTTGGTCATCGCCGCGAAATCGGCCACCCCGCGGTGATAGATCCACTGCCAGAGCTGGCGGCTGCGCATGGCCACCTGATCCTCGGGCGTGCCGGCGGCGCGGAGCGCGTCGGCGAGCCCGTCCCGGGTCATGCCGACGAGGTTCGGCAGCCCGCCTTCGGGCAGGCGGCGCGGCAGGGTCAGGAGGTCCTGCGTGATCGGGGCGGTGGCGGTCATCGGCTCGGCAAACGGCTGCGGCGCCGGAAGCGGCGCGTCCCGTCTACATAACATCTTTCGCCGGTTGCGCCAGAGCGGCGCCTACTGGCAGCGCGCCGCCGCGTCGTTGATCGCCGCGGTGAAGCCCATCAGCGAGAAGGTGTCCACCGTCGTGGTGCCCCGCGCGGATACGCCGGTCACCGTGGCGGTCGAGCCGCGGCGCAGCGCGGCGACGATGCGCTCGTCCTCGGCGGCGGAGGCGGGCCAGGCCCAGCCGTTCGCATCGCCCGCGCCGGGGTTCAGGTTGAAGGTGTCCGAACCGACCTGCAGCCGCACCGGGGCGTTGGCCTGGAAGGGATAGCCGCCGGTGAAGCTGACCTCGTTGCGCACGCCCTCGCCGGGGCGGAAGGTCACGAAGAGCCGGATGTCCCCGCGATTCACCTGCACGGTCTGGCCGTCGCGGCGCGCGGTCGAGGAGGTCGGCGGCGAGACGATGTAGCATTCCCGCGGATTGGCGGGGGTGAACACGCTCCAGTCGGTGTGCACGGCGACACGCTCGGCCTGCTGCTGGGCCGGAGCGGCACCTGCGCCGAGGATCGCTGCCGCGGCGATCAGGGACGCGACCAGCGGTTTCGACAGTCTGGGGATCATGCGCTCGAAGTCTCCTGCTCGTTCACCAGCATTTGTATGATCGTTCATTGTGCGGCGCGGCGAATACCCGCCGACACGCTTGTTTTCCGCGTGTCCATAACGCAAGTTTAGCCCGAGACACGAGGGATTTTCCAGCCCCTTGCGCGGTTTTCACCAAGCCGTGACGGTTTTTGGCCCGAGGCCGCAGAACGAGGCTACGAACATGCCGGCCCACCTTCGCCCAGGTGAATCGGAGGTAAGCGATTCCGACCTGCTGGTGGCCGTCGCGCGGCAGGACAGGGAGGCCTTCGCTGCGCTGTTCGACCGCTATGCCGTGCGGGTCAAGGCCTTCATGATGCGCTCGGGCGCGACTGCGCATGACGCCGACGAGATCGCGCAGGAGGTCATGGTCTCGGTCTGGCGGCGGGCTGCGACCTTCGATCCCGCCCGCGCCGCGGCCAGCACCTGGATCTATGCCATCGCGCGGAACCGGCGGATCGACACGATCCGTCGGGCGAGCCGCCCCGCCCCCGATCCCGAGGATCCGCTGTTCCAGTCCGATCCGGCCCCGGACGGCATGACCCTGCTCAGCCAGGCCGAGCGGGAGGCGATGGTGCGCGAGAGCCTTTCCACCCTGCCGCAGGAGCAGCGGCACGTGCTGGTCCTGTCGTTCTACGACGGGCTGAGCCATGGCGACATCGCCGAGCGGCTCGGCCTGCCGCTCGGCACGGTGAAATCACGCATCCGCCTGGCCTTCCGGCACCTGCGCGGGGCATTGGGCGAGGATCTGGCAGAGGAACTGGGCAATGACTGACGCGGTGCCGATGGTCGAGGTCTGGCGAGGCAACGTGCTGGAATCGCGGCATCGCGGCCATGCGGTCGTCTGCGACGCGAAAGGCGCGCTGGTCGCTTCCTGGGGCGATCCGGCGGCGGTGATCCTGCCGCGGTCGAGCTGCAAGATGCTGCAGGCGCTGCCGCTGGTCGAAAGCGGGGCGGCCGATGCCGCGGGCCTCGGGGCCGAGCATCTGGCGCTCGCCTGCGCCTCGCACCAGGGCGCGGCGATCCATGTGGGCCGCGTTGCGCGCTGGCTGGAAGGGCTCGGCATGGACGACGGCGACCTGCGCTGCGGGCCGCAGGTGCCGAACGACGCGACCGAGCGGCACCGGCTGCGCGATCTCGGGGTCGCGCCCTGCCAGATGCACAACAACTGCTCGGGCAAGCATGCGGGGTTCCTCACCCTGAACCGGCAGCTGCGGGGCGGGCCGGAATACGTGGAGATCGACCATCCGCTGCAGGTGGCGGTGCGCGCCGCCTTCGAGGAGATGTGCGGCGAGGACGTGGCGGGCTGGGGCATCGACGGCTGTTCGGCACCGAACTTCGCGGTCTCGGTCATGGGTCTCGGGCGGGCTATGGCGCGGATGGCCGACCCGCACGGCCTCGCGCCGTCACGCCGGGGCGCGGCGCACCGGCTGGTGGACGCCATGCGCGCGCATCCGGTGCTGGTGGCGGGCGAGGGGCGGGCCTGTACCGAGCTGATGGAGGCGATGGGCGGCCGCGTCGCGATCAAGACCGGGGCCGAGGCGGTCTTCGTCGCGATCCTGCCCGAACAGGGGCTGGGCGTGGCGCTGAAGATCGAGGACGGGACGACCCGGGGATCGGAATGTGCGATCGCGGCGATCCTCGCCCGGCTCGGCGTGCTCGATCCCTCGCATCCGGCGGCAAAGGCGCGGCTGAACCCGCCGGTGCCCAACCGGCGTGACGTGGTGACCGGCGAGATCCGCCCCGATCCGGCGTTATGGGAGGGCGGCGCACGCCTGTGACCGTGCGGGCGCGTCCCTTGCCGGGTTGACGATTCGGCGGTAGAGAACCCGCGATGACCCGGATCTTCGACATGGACGACCACGCGCGGCTGCCCTGGCGGTTCTTCGCCCGGCGTCTGTGCTGCGCCGGCGGGGCCTGAGGCCGCCGCCCGCCCGACGACCGCCGCCTGTCGCCCGAAGACCCATCCCGCGCGAGGAAAAGATGTCCGCACCGAAGACGCTCTACGACAAGATCTGGGACGCCCATGTCGTCCATGCCGATCCCGACGGCACCAGCCTGCTCTACATCGACCGGCATCTGGTGCACGAGGTCACGAGCCCGCAGGCCTTCGAGGGGCTGCGCATGGCCGGGCGCCGCGTCCGCCACCCGGAAAAGACGGTGGCCGTGCCCGACCACAACGTGCCGACCGACGTGACGCGGGCCAAGGGCATCGCCAACGAGGAGAGCCGCATCCAGGTCGAGACGCTGAAGGCGAACGCGCGCGACTTCGGCATCGAGTACTACGGCGTCGACGACGTGCGGCAGGGCATCGTGCACATCATCGGCCCCGAGCAGGGCTGGACGCTGCCCGGCACCACCATCGTCTGCGGCGACAGCCACACCGCGACCCATGGCGCGTTCGGCGCGCTCGCCCACGGGATCGGCACGAGCGAGGTGGAGCACGTGCTCGCCACCCAGACGCTGATCCAGAAGAAGTCGAAGAACATGAAGGTCGAGGTGCGGGGCAGCCTGCATCCCGGCGTCACGGCCAAGGACATCACGCTCTCGATCATCGGCGCGACGGGCACCGCGGGCGGCACCGGCCACGTGATCGAATACTGTGGCCAGGCGATCCGCGAGCTGTCGATGGAAGGCCGGATGACCGTCTGCAACATGGCGATCGAGGGCGGTGCGCGCGCCGGGCTGATCGCGCCGGACGAGAAGACCTTCGCCTATGTGAAGGGCCGGCCGCACGCGCCGAAGGGCGGACGGTGGGAGCTGGCGCTCGAGTACTGGAAGACGCTCTTCACCGACGAGGGCGCGCATTTCGACAAGGTGGTGACGCTCGAGGCCGGGGACATCGCCCCGGTCGTCACCTGGGGCACCAGCCCCGAGGACGTGCTGCCGATCACCGGCGTCGTGCCGCATCCGGAGGATTTCGAGGGCGGCAAGGTCGACGCGGCGCGGCGCAGCCTCGAATACATGGGCCTGACCCCGGGCACCCGGCTGCAGGACATCGCGATCGACACGGTCTTCATCGGCTCCTGCACCAACGGGCGGATCGAGGACCTGCGCGCGGTGGCGAAGATCATGGAGGGCCGCAAGGTCAAGGAAGGGCTCCGGGCGATGATCGTGCCGGGCTCGGGCCTCGTGCGCGCCCAGGCCGAGGAGGAGGGCATCGCCCAGAAGCTGATCGAGGCGGGCTTCGACTGGCGGATGGCCGGCTGCTCGATGTGCCTCGGCATGAACCCCGACCAGCTCGCCCCCGGGGAGCGCTGTGCTTCGACTTCGAACCGCAACTTCGAGGGGAGGCAGGGGCGCGGCGGCCGCACGCATCTCCTCAGCCCGGCGATGGCGGCGGCGGCGGCGATCACCGGCCGGCTGACGGACGTGCGCGAGCTGATGTGAGGTCTTCGACCCCGGCCGGTGCGGCCTGATCCCGATCAGGCCGCCGACCGGGATTCCCGGCCGAGGCGGCGGACGATCGCGAGGCCGAGGGCGGACATGGCGAGACACCAGAGCGCCATGGCGAGTGCCTGGTCCGGGAAGTCGATGCCTGCGTCGATCAGGAGGCCGGTGATGCCCGGACCGGCGGCGGTCGAGACCACCATCAGCGAGGTGGCGAGCGAGCGCACCGCGCCGAGGTGGCGGGTGCCGTAGACCGAGGGCAGGAAGGCGCCCCAGAGCGCGCCCGCCATGCCCTGGGTCAGGCCGAGGAAAGCGAGGGTCAGGAACCAGCCGGCCACCATTGCGGCGGGGCCGAGCACGGCCATTCCCGCGGCCATCGGCAGCAGCAGGACCGGCAGCAGCCGGTCCGGGCCGAAGCGGTCGGCGGCCCAGCCGGCGGCGAGCGCCGCCGCGACCGTGAGCGCGGCATAGACCGAATAGCCCGGCGCCATGGCAGCGAGGCTCCAGCCCTTCACCTCCGAAGTGTGCACCTGGTGGAAGAAAGCGACCGTGCCGATGAAGCCCGGCGTCAGCATGATCGGCAGGAGCGCGGGAAACAGCCAGTGGCCGAGCGCCTCGCGCCGGGTCCAGTGGCGGGCGCGCAGGCCCGGGGTGTCCATGTCCGTCGCCGCGCCCTTCGGCTGGCGGCCCCGCGCCAGCAGGACGGCGAAGGCGGGCGCGGCGCCCAGCGCGAGCACCGCCGCGGCGATGCCCCAGGTCTCGCGCCAGCCGACGAGGCCGATCAGGGCGACCGCGACCAGCGGCAGCACCGCCTCGCCGACCGAGAAGCCGAGCCCGGCGATCGCCACCGCCCGCCCGCGATGCGCCTGGAACCAGCGGCCCATGGCCGTCATGGCGATGTGCCCGCACATGCCCTGCCCGGCGAAGCGCAGAAAGAGCACCGAGAGGAGCAGGACCTGCAGCGCCGTGCCGAGTGCCATGGCGAGGCAGGCCGTGGCGAAGACCAGCATGATGAGTGGCGCGAGCCGGCCGAGCGGCATGGTGTCGGCGAGCGCCCCGCGCAGGAAGAGGAGCGCCGCGGCGCCGAGCGTGGCGGCCGTGTAGATCCCGCCCCAGCCGCCGTCGCTGAGGCCGTAGGCCGCCTTGATCTCGCCCGCGAAGAGCGAGATGAAGAAGGTCTGTCCGAAGGACGACGCGAAGGTGAGCAGGAACCCCGCCCCGAGCCAGCGGCGGTTCTCGGCGAGGAAGGCGAGCATTCCCCGCCTCTACGCCCGGGCCGGGCCCGGCGCCAGAGGCGATCTTGCGAAAGCCCGCGCGCCGTGGTCTACGGACCACGCCAAGGTTCGGAGGGCGCGTCATGGAAAAGTTCACCACGCTGACCGGGGTCGCGGCACCCCTGCCGCTGATCAACGTCGACACCGACATGATCATCCCCAAGCAGTTCCTGAAGACGATCAAGCGCACTGGGCTCGGCAAGAACCTCTTCGACGAGATGCGCTACGACCAGGCGGGCAACGAGATCGCGGATTTCGTGCTGAACAAGCCCGCCTACCGTGAGGCGAAGATCCTGGTGGCGGGCGAGAACTTCGGCTGCGGGTCGAGCCGGGAGCATGCGCCCTGGGCGCTTCTCGATTTCGGCATCCGCTGCGTGATCGCGCCGTCCTTCGCCGACATCTTCTTCAACAACTGCTTCAAGAACGGCATCCTGCCGATCGTGCTGCCGCAGGAGGACGTCGACAAGCTGATGGACGACGCCAATCGCGGCGCGAACGCGGTCATCACCGTCGATCTCGAGAACCAGACGATCCACGGGCCGGACGGCGGCACCATCGGCTTCGAGGTGGATGCCTTCCGCAAGCACTGCCTGCTGAACGGGCTCGACGACATCGGGCTGACGCTGCAGAAGGAAGCGGCGATCGACGCCTTCGAGGCGGATTACGCCGGCCGCGCGCCCTGGGCCTGAACGGCCGCGTCCGATCCGGGTTAACCGGGTCTTAACGCCGCCCTGACAGCCTGCCCCGGTGAAAGGGGCCGGCCTTCTTCTCGCGATCCTGCTCAGCCTCGCCTCCGCCGCGGGGGCGGAGACGGTGCGGCTCGCCACCTTCAACGCCGATCTCAGCCGGGCGGCGCCGGGGCTCCTGCTGCGCGACCTGATGCGGGGCGACGACGAGGCCGAGCGGGTGGCGGCGATCCTGCGGCTGGTCCGGCCCGACATCCTGCTGATCACCAAGTTCGACCACGACCCGCGCGGACGGGCGCTCAAGGTGTTCCGCGACCTCCTGCGCGAAGGCAAGGACGGGATCGACTATCCCCATCTCTTCGCCGGGCCGGTGAACGCGGGCGTGCCCTCGGGCCACGATCTCGACCGCGACGGCAAGCTGATGGGCTGGAACGACGGCTTCGGCTTCGGCCGGTTTCCCGGCGAGGGCGGCATGGCGATCCTGTCGCGGCACCGGATCGACGAGGCGGGCATCCGGACCTTCCGCGAATTCCTGTGGCGCGACCTGCCCGACCACCTGATGCCGGTGCATCCCGACAACGCGCCCTGGCCGACCGCCGAGGCGCAGGCGGTGATGCGGCTGTCCTCGCGCGCGCACTGGGACGTGCCGGTGATCCTGCCCGACGGGCGGCGGCTGCACCTGCTCGCCTCCTATCCGACCCCGCCGATCTTCGGGGACGACGCGGGGACCAACCTGCGGCGCAACCACGACGAGATCGTGTTCTGGGTCCGATATCTCGACGGCCTGGCCTTCACCGACGACCAGGGCCGGAGCGCGGCGGCACCGGACGCGCCGCTCGCGGTGATGGGCAGCCTCAACGCAGATCCGGCGGACGGGGACGGGATGCGGATCGCGATCCAGCGGCTGCTCGGCCATGGCCGGCTGCAGGACCCCTTGCCGGCGAGCGCCGGGGCGGTCGCCGCCGCAGGGGAGCAGGGCGGGGCGAACGCGGTGCACATCGGCGATCCCGCGACCGACACCGTGGACTGGCGCGACGATCCGGGGCCGGGCAACCTGCGCGTCGACTACGTCCTGCCGGGGGCGGGGCTGGTCGTGGAGGATGCGGGCGTGTTCTGGCCGGCGCCGGATGCGCCCGGGGCGGAACTGGTGGCGGAAGGCTCGTCGCACCGGCTGGTCTGGGTCGACATCCGCCTGCCCGGGGCGAGGGTCGCCACCGGGCCTTGACAACGGGTCCCGCCGTACCGACCTTCATCGCATGGAACGTCACGACGCCACTTCGCGGCAGATGCCGCCGAAAGCTCCCCTGATCGCGGGCATCTAGCCCCGGCCGGCGCGTCGTGCCCCGGTTCGGGGCCAAATCCAACAGCCAATCGCGACCCCGCCGCCTCGCCGGACCCCGGTGCGCGGCCGTCGCACAGACACCAAGAGAAAAGACATGAAGAACACCATGGGTCATCCCAACGACAGTCCGCGTCCGGACATCATCATTCGCGCCGAGGACGAGGACCGGCTGGCGGCACTGGCCGACCGGCTGCTCGACGGCGCGCCCGAACTCGGCGAGATGCTGCTGGGCGAGCTCGCCCGCGCGCGGCTCGCCAGCGACGACGCTGTGCCGGCGGACACGGTACAGATGGGCTCGACGCTCACCTACGAGGCCGAGGGACGGCGCCGGACGGTGACGCTGGTCTATCCGCCCGAGGCCGATATCGATGCCG
Organism: uncultured Rhodobacterales bacterium; assembly: GCA_964575795.1. Taxonomy (GTDB): domain Bacteria; phylum Pseudomonadota; class Alphaproteobacteria; order Rhodobacterales; family Rhodobacteraceae; genus Amaricoccus. The sequence goes on along the minus strand of CAZNSP010000007.1, from coordinate 94,716 downwards.
GCCGCATCTCGGTCGCCACGCCGATCGGCGCGGCGCTGCTCGGCCTCGCCGAGGGTCAGTCGATCGACTGGACCGCGCGCGACGGCCAGCGCCAGCGGCTGACGGTGGTCGCGGTCGTGCGGCCCGCGGGCCGGCCAGCTTGACCGCATGGGGCGGAGCCGCTAAGCGCAGGCCCGCCCTCCCACCAGCACAAGAGGCCCTGTGATGCCCGCACCCAAGCTCCTGATCCTGCCCGGCGACGGCATCGGCCCCGAGGTCATGGCCGAGGTGCGCAAGGTGATCGACTGGCTGGGCCGGGCCCGCGGCATCGCCTTCGAGGTCGAGGAGGATCTGGTCGGCGGCGCGGCCTATGACGCGCATGGCACCCCCCTGACCGACGCGACCATGGCCCGCGCCCAGGCGGCCGACGCGGTGCTGCTCGGCGCGGTCGGCGGGCCGAAATACGACGTGCTCGACTTCTCGGTGAAGCCCGAGCGCGGCCTCCTGCGGCTGCGCAAGGAGATGGACCTCTACGCCAACCTGCGCCCGGCACAGTGCTTCGACGCGCTGGCGGATTTTTCCTCGCTCAAGCGCGAGGTGGTGGCCGGGCTCGACATCATGATCGTGCGCGAGCTGACCAGCGGCGTCTATTTCGGCGAGCCGCGCGGCATCATCCGCGAAGGCAACGAGCGGGTGGGGATCAACACCCAGCGCTATACCGAGAGCGAGATCGCCCGCGTCGCGCGTTCGGCCTTCGAGCTGGCGCGGCGGCGGTCGAACAAGGTCTGCTCGATGGAGAAGGCCAACGTCATGGAATCGGGCGTGCTCTGGCGCGAGGTCGTGACCGAGGTGCACAAGGCCGAATACCCCGACGTCGAGCTTACCCACATGTATGCCGACGCCGGCGCCATGCAGCTGACCCGCTGGCCGAAGCAGTTCGACGTGATCGTCACCGACAACCTGTTCGGCGACCTCCTGAGCGATCTCGCGGCGATGCTGACGGGCTCGCTCGGCATGCTGCCCTCGGCCAGCCTCGGCGCGCCGATGGCGAACGGTCGGCCGAAGGCGCTCTACGAGCCGGTGCATGGTTCCGCCCCGGACATCGCCGGGCAGGGCAAGGCCAACCCGATCGCCTGCATCCTCAGCTTCGCCATGGCGCTGCGCTATTCCTTCGACCTCGGCGACGAGGCGACGCGCATCGAGCAGGCGGTGGAGAAGGTGCTGGCCGACGGCCTGCGCACCGCCGACCTGCTCGGCCCGGAGGGCGGAACGCCCGTCGGGACCGCGGCCATGGGCGACGCGATCGTGGCGGCGCTGGAGGCGAGCATCTGAACGGTCGCGCCGGCGACATCGCCCTTGAACTCCCGGCGATCCCGGCGTAACTGTCCGCCCCAGTCGGAGTGTAGCGCAGCCTGGTAGCGCACCTGCTTCGGGAGCAGGGGGTCGGAGGTTCGAATCCTCTCACTCCGACCATTCCCCGAAATCCTTGGCCGCGGGCGTGATGCACGCCTCCTGGGCAGACCGTCCGCCCCGCATTGCATGTGCCCCGGGCCCCGTGCAATCTGGCGCCACCCCCGGCGTCCTGCCGTGCGGGCCGTCGCGATCCGGGCCCGTCCGCCATGGCCGTCCACGTCCGTCACCCCGTCCTGATCGCGGCCGCCCAGCCCGGGGCCTGGACGTTCTCGATCCTGTTCTTCATCGAATCGATCGCCCGCGCCTCGATGGTGACGGTCCTGCCGCTGACCGCCTTCGCGCTCTTCCGCGACAAGGAAACGGTGAGCCTCGTCTATACCGCCGTGGCGGCGCTGGCGCTGGTGCTGAGCTTCCTGATCCCGGTGGCGGTGCGGGTCCTGTCGCGGCGCTGGACCTACACCCTCGGCGCCGGCCTCGTCGGGCTCTGCGCGGTGATGATCGGGCTCGAGGCGGCCTGGGCGCTGCCGCTCGCCATGCTCGCACGGACGAGCGGGGCGGCGGCGCTCAACATCACGCTCAACCTCTACATCATGGACAACATCGGCAAGAAGGACCTCGTGCGGTCCGAGCCGCTGCGCCTCGGGGTGGCGACGCTGGCCTGGGGCCTCGCGCCGCTCGCCGGGGTCTGGCTGATGGAACGCTACGGCGTCTGGGCGGCGAGCGCGCTCAGCCTCGGGGCCGTCGCGGTCCTGATCGCGACCTTCTGGGCGCTGCGGCTCGCCGAGGGCACGCCGATCCGCCCGGGGCGCAGCGTGCCGGAGACGCCCTGGGGCTCGATCCGGCGCTTCGCGGCCCAGCCGCGGCTGCGGCTCGCCTGGGTGATCGCCTTTGCGCGCTCGGCCTACTGGGTGACGTTCTTCATCTACATCCCGATCCTGATGGTCGAGGGCGGGATCGGGGCGACGGCGGGCGGCGTGGCGGTGGCGCTCGGCAACCTGATGCTCTTCAACAACTTCTTCGTGCAGGGCTGGACCCGACGCTTCACGCTGCGCCGGGTGCTCGGCCTGTCCTTCGTCGCGGCGGGCGGGCTCAGCCTGATCGCCGCGGCGAGCGCGGGGGGCAACGCGCTCGTCGCGGCGAGCGCGATGGTCGCGGGATCTTTCTTCGTCGCGATGATCGACGGGCTCGGCCCGATCCCGTTCCTGCGCGCGGTGCATGTGCATGAGCGGCCGCAGATGACCACGGTCTACCGCACCTATCTCGACGCCTCGGAACTGATCCCGCCGCTGGTCTATGCGGGCCTCCTCGTCCTCTTCGGCTATGCCGGGGCCTTCGCGGCGCTGGCCGCGCTGATGACCGCGACCGGCCTGATGGTGCTGCGCCACGTGCCGCGCGGCATGTGACCGGCGCAGGGCATTGACGGGCGGGGTGGTCGGGGCCATGATTCGCGCTCCTACGGAGGGCAGGTCATGGCCGGGGGCTGGACGCACGACGGTGCGGTGAACGAGCAGATCGAGGCCTCGATCGCGGACGAGCTGAAACGGCTGCAGGCGCGGCGCGCCCCGGTCGGCCCGAGCCTCACCCATTGCGCGGAATGCGAGGAACCGATCCCCGAGGCGCGCCGCAAGGCGATCCCGGGCGTGAAGCTCTGCATCGACTGCCAGACGGCGCGCGACAGCCGGCCGGCGGCGCGCGGCGGCATCAACCGGCGCGGCTCGAAGGACAGCCAGCTCAAGTAGCGGGCGCCCGGTTTACATTCCCCCCGAATCCCGGCAGAAGCGCGTCCATTCCAGTTCGAGGAAGGGAGCCATGGGCTATCGCGTCGTCGTCGTCGGCGCCACGGGTAACGTGGGCCGGGAAATGCTGAACATCCTCGCGGAGCGGGAATTTCCCGTGGACGCGATCGCGGCGCTTGCCAGCCGCAAGAGCCTCGGGACCGAGTGCTCGTTCGGCGACAAGACCCTCAAGACCCAGGACCTCGACACCTTCGACTTCACCGGCTGGGACATCGCCTTCTTCGCGATCGGCTCGGACGCGACGAAGAAGTACGCGCCCGTCGCCGCCAGGGCCGGCTGCGTGGTGATCGACAACTCCTCGCTCTACCGCTACGACCCCGAGGTGCCGCTGATCGTGCCCGAGGTGAACCCCGACGCGGTCATGGGCTATTCGAAGAAGAACATCATCGCCAACCCGAACTGCTCGACCGCGCAGATGGTCGTGGCGCTGAAGCCGCTGCACGAGCGCGCGCGGATCAAGCGGGTGGTGGTCGCCACCTACCAGTCGGTCTCGGGCACCGGCAAGGAGGCGATGGACGAGCTCTGGAACCAGACCAAGGGCATCTACGTGCCCGGGCAGGAGGTGGAGCCCAAGGTCTATCCCAAGCAGATCGCCTTCAACGTCATCCCGCATATCGATTCGTTCATGGAGGACGGCTCGACGCGCGAGGAATGGAAGATGGTCGCCGAGACCAAGAAGATCATGGACCCCGCGATCAAGGTCCATGCCACCTGCGTGCGCGTGCCGGTCTTCGTCGGCCATTCCGAGGCGGTCAACGTCGAGTTCGAGGATCCGATCGACGACGAAGAGGCCCGCGACATCCTGCGCGAGGCCCCCGGCGTGCTGGTCGTCGACAAGCGCGAGCCCGGCGGCTACATCACGCCGATCGAATGCGTCGGCGAATACGCCACCTATGTCAGCCGGATCCGTCAGGACCCGACCGCCGAGAACGGGCTGAGCATGTGGGTCGTCAGCGACAACCTGCGCAAGGGCGCGGCGCTGAACGCGGTGCAGATCGCGGAACTGCTGGGCCGGCGGGTCCTGAAGAAGGGCTGACGGGCGCGTCCCGCGGCTTGCGCCACCCGCGCATGCCGTGGTTTCCTTCGGGGGTTTCGACGATTCGGCCCCGTGCGCGCGCCATCCGGACTGGCGGCTCATCCGCGGGACGCCCCGCAGAAGGATGATCCGCCATGAGATGCCCCGCCACCACCCTTGCCGTGCTTTGCCTGTCCGCCAGTGCCGCCGCCGGCTTCGAGTTGCCCGATTGCGCGGGGCTTGACGCCTGGGGTGCGACCGGCGGGCCGGATTATGCGCTCAACGCCGCAACCACGCTGCCGGCCGCCTATGGTCCCGAGGCGACGGCGGCGACCTTCGGGCTCGGCTTCCTCGACTGGACGCGCACCGAGGTCGACACACTCGACAGGGCGCTCAACGACTGCCGCGGGGTGGCGAATTCGGCGCGCGACCGCGATGCGGCCGGCCGGTTCGCCGACCTGCGCCGCGGCCTGAACGCCGCGGGCCGCACGCTGCGCGACATCGGCACCGGGCGCGAGAACGCCGAGAAGGCCCTCGCCGGCATCGAGTCCGGGCCGCAGACGCCGCAGCTCGTTGCGGATCTGCGCGCGCTTTCCGCCGTCGCGCCGGCCGACCTGCGCGGGTTCCGCACGAACCTGCGAGACGTCTCGGCGCTCGCCAGGGCGCTGACCGCGCTGCCCGAGGCCGAGCAGGTCGCGATCCTCGCCTCGCTCGGCGAACTGGCCGATGCGGTCGGTTCGGACGTGACCGGCGCGCGGCTGGCCGAGATCGCCGCGGTGCCCGCGACGGCCGACGGCATCCTCGCGCTGCGGGCGATGGGCTTCGCCGCGCGGAAGGACCTCGGGGACGGGGCCGATCCGGTGGTCGCCGCCACCGTCACCCGCGAAGCGGAGATAGCGGCCAGACTGGCCGCGCAGCCCGAGCCGCCGATCCTGCTGCCCGAATGCGGGCCGCTGCTGGCCTGGGCCGTGGAGATGGAACCGGGTGACAGCCGGTCGACCCCCGCCGGCCGGATCCTGACCGCGCTGGAACTGCCCTCGATCGCCACGGTCTTCGGCAAGGGCTTTGCCGACTGGACGGCCGACGACCTTCGCCTTCTCGGCGCGCTGGCCGAGCAGTGCCGGACCGCGGCGCGCGAGGGGATGCTCGGCGAGGATGCCCGCGAGCGTCAGCGCGTGGCACAGCGGGTGGTGGAACTGCACGCCCGCGCCGCCGACCAGCCGGCGATCTTCGCCACGCTGGGCGCGGGGCGGCAGGCCGCCGACGCACTGGTCGCCGAGGCCGAGGCCGCGCCCGAGACCGTCGAGGGTCTGGCGACCCTGCAGGCCGTGCTGTCGCGCGTCGGCAGCGAACTCGACCCCGCCGATGCCGAGCGCGTGCAGGCCGCGGTCGCGGCGCGGCGCGGTGCGGTGGTGGCCGCGGTGCTGGGCGGCTACCGGGCCGGGATGGAGGCGGCGCCCGCGAACTTCGACGGGATCGTCACGATCCGCGAGACGCTCTTTGACGCGTCGACGCAGCCGTTCTGGTGGCAGCTGACCGATGCGGAACGGCGCGGGCTCTTCGATGCCGCACAGGCCGCCGCCGAGGTCCGGGCCGAAGCGGCGCTGCCGGGCTTCGAGGCGGAGCTGGCCGCGATCCCGGCGACCTATGCGGGGCTCGACACGCTGGCGGAGCTGGCCGAGCGCGCCATTCCCGGCGAGGGCCCGGCCTGGGCGCCCTGGCGGGCCGCGGTCGCCGAGCGGCGCACGGCGCTCGCCGCAGCGGCACTCGAGGCGGAACTGCCGGCGCAGGAGGCGCTCTGGGCCGCGGTGCCGGAGACCCCGGAGGGCTATGCCGACATGCTGGGCGAAAGCCTCGAGATGCTGCATCTTGCCGCGACCGTCGATCCCGCCTTCAACCGGGCAGCCGAGCGCGCGCTCGTCCGGGCGGCGGCGATCCGCGCCGCGCTGCTCGATGCACAATGCGCGCCGCTCCTGAGCGCCGCCGGGCTCGGCCGGGGCTCGGATGCGCTGGTTCTGGCGGGTGGCGAGACGGTGCCGCTCGGGGTGTTCCTCTGCGACCTCGCGGGCCAGGCGGAGGGCACGCTCTCCTACGATGCGCCGGGCTTCTTCGGCTCGGAACACAAGATCAGCCTGATGCTGCCGCAGGGCTGGCAGGGCAGCTTCGTCCTGCGCGAGGCCGAGGTGCGGCCGGGTGTCAAGGCGCTGGTCGGCATCCGGGCCGAGGAGCCGACAGGGGCGAGGGACCTTTCGACTGCGGAATGGAGCGAGGCGGCGACCTGGCTCGCCGGGACCGGCGCCTGCCGCTTCGATCCGGCGGAACTGCTGGGGGCGACGGGCCTCGACCCGGTGTCGCAGGTGCGGAATGCGGCGGCGTGCCTGCTCGCCAATCCCGCGGCGCCCGACCCGGCCCTCGTGCCCGGGTGAACGGGCTCAGCCCTCGCGGTCGCGCGGGGGCACCGCCTTCAGATACGCGGCGATCGCCTGCCAGTCCTCGGGGCTGAGCATGGCGAGGTTGCGCTGGACCGCCGACATCGACCCGCCGACCACGTCGAAATCCGGCCGGAAGCCGGTTTCGAAATAATACGCGATCTCGCCCGTCGACCAGTTGCCGATGCCGCCCGCGCCGCCGGTGATGTTCGGAACGCGCCCCTCGCCCTCGGGATTGGGCGCCCCGGCCAGCCAGCGGGCGGTGTCCATCGCGCCGCCGAAATTCCGCGGGGTGTGGCACTCGCCGCAATGGCCCGCCGCCTCGACGAGGTACTGGCCGCGCGCGACCAGCGGGTCGGAGGTGTCGATCTCGACCGCCGGGGCGTCGGTCAGGAAGGCGCGCTTCCACAGGCCGACGCCCCGGCGCAGGCTGTAGGGGAAGGCGAGGTCGTGGTCGGGCTGGCGGCCCTCGACCGCGGGCAGGGTCTGCCAGAACGCCCAGAGATCGGCGATGTCCTCGTCCCGCATCCGGATGTAGGAGGCATAGGGGAACGAGGGGTAGTAGTGCCGCCCGTCCGGGCTGATGCCCGCGCGCATCGCGTTGGCGAAGTCCGCCGCGCTCCAGCCGCCGATGCCGTCCTGCGGGTGCATCGACACGTTCGGGGCGACGAAGCTGCCGAAATCGGTCGCGAGCACCAGCCCGCCGCCGAGCAGGAGCCTGTCCTCGCCCTGCGCCCGCTCCGCCGCGTGGCAGGCAGCGCAGCCACCGGCCCAGAACCACGTCTCGCCGCGCGCCGGGTCGCCCTCGGGCAATGCGGCGAGCGTGGCTGCAGGCAGGCCGCGCGGCATGGTCAGGAGCCAGAAGGCGCCGAACCCGGCGACCGCCACGAGCAGGAGGCCGGCCAGCAGCCGGAGCGCGAGCATCCCCTAGTTCTGGATGCGGAAGGGTTCGTGGCAGGTCCGGCAGGTGCCGAGCACCGGCTGGACCGCGGCGGTGAAGGCCGCGGCGTCGGCGGGTCCGTTCTCGCCCGAAGCCGCCACCGCCGCGCCGGTCGCGGCCAGAAACTCGTCTAGGGCGGACTGGAAGCCCTCCGTGTCCTCCCAGATGCGGGCCGAGGCGGCGGTGTTCTCGCCGGTGCTGCCCTCGGGGAAATAGTTGCCGTAGACCAGCGCCGTGGCATGCAGCGCGGTGATCGCCGCCTTGCCGACGGCGGGGCTGTAATCGAGCTCGCCCCGCATCATCGCCGCCGAGACCGCCGCGGCCGCCGCGTTGCTCTGCATCATGGCCTTGCGGGCGGTGATCGCGTCCTCCGCGGCGAGCGCGGGCAGCGCGAGCGCGGTGACGAGGCCGAGGGCGATTGCGGTTTTCTTCATCGAGTTCTGTCCCTTGTTCGATCCGGGACGCTTCCGGCCCCCCGCTCGACTATTCCAGATTTGCGCCGGATCGTGGTTCGCAATTCCGTGAGGCGTTCAGAACCGCTCGGCGCGCAGGACCTCGCAGTCGCTGACGCTGACCACCCCGATGTGCCGTTCCAGCACGCCGAAGGCCGCGTCGAGCAGCGCGTCCTTGCGGTCCGGCCGGACGATGCAGATCACCGCGACCAGCCCGCCCGCGCGGCCGACCTGCCCCTCCCGGCTCCAGGCCCCCGACCGACCGTTGCCGCCCATGACCGGCAGGATCGAATAGCCCGAGACGCCCGCGCGGTTCAGCGCCTCCTCGAGCCGTCGCTGCATCGGCGCCTCGATGATGATCTCCACGCGCTTGGCCTGATGGGTCTGCATGGGCCGCCTCCGGTCAGTTGCCGAGCCACCCGGCGACCGCGATGTAGAGCGGGATGCCGAGCACGAGGTTGAAGGGAAAGGTCACGCCGAGCGACAGCGTGAGATAGATCGCCGGGTTCGCCTCGGGCAGGGCGACGCGCATCGCCGCGGGCACCGCGATGTAGCTCGCCGAGGCGGCGAGGGTGATCAGGATCGCGATGCCCCCCGGCGACAGGCCGAGCATCAGCCCCGTCACTGCCGCCACCGCGCCGCCGACGAGCGGCATGACCATCCCGAAGCCGATCACCGGCGCGGAGAGGAGCCGCGCGCTCTGCCGCAGGCCCCGGCCCGCCACCAGCCCCATGTCGAGCAGGAATAGGCAGAGCACCCCCTTGAACGGCGCGTCGATGAAGCTGGTGATCTCGGCCCGCCCTTCGGGCCCGGTGATCCAGCCGATCAGGAACGCGCCCACCAGCAGCACGATCGAGCCGTTGAGCATGATCTCGCGCCAGAGCCCCGGCTCCACCGTCCCGCCGCCGCGGCCCCGCCCGACAAGCCAGAGCGCGGTCAGGATCGCGGGCGCCTCCATCGCGGCGGCGACCGCAACCATGTAGCCCTCGAAGGTGATGCCGAGCGAGGTCAGCGCCGCCGAAGCCGCGACGAAGGTCACGATCGAGATCGAGCCGTAATGCGCCGCGACCGCCGCCGCATCGACCGTGTCGAGCCGCGAGACCGCGCGCAGGAGCATGAAGGCGATCAGCGGGATCACCGCGGACAGCACGACGCCCGCGACGAGGGCCAGAACCAGCCGCGGCGAAAGCCCGCTCTCGTTCACGCTGACCCCGCCCTTGAAGCCGATCGCGAACAGGAGGTAGATCGACAGCGCCTTCGCCGCCGCCTCGGGGATCGACAGGTCCGACCGGGCGAGCGCCGCGGCCAGTCCGAGCGCGAAGCTGAGCACCATCGGCGAGCCGAGGTTCTGGGCGGCGAGCGCGAAGATGTCCAAACCCTGTCCCCCGGCCCCTCAGATCCGGTGGAATGAATTGCTCGGAGGGTCGTAGACTTCAAGCCCTCCGTCGCGAATGTCCTTCCATGCGCCGTGGATTTCCAGCGCGCCCGCCTCCACCGCCGCGCGCACGAAGGGGAAGGTCATCAGGTTGCTCAGGCTCAGGAGGACGGCGCGCTTCTCCAGTTCCGCCAGCCGGCTCGCCTCGTCGCCCTCGGCCAGCGCCTCGTAGGCGGGGGCGAGGATGCCGAGCCAGCTTCCCACGAAGCTTTCGGGCGCCCGCAGGTCCGGGGCCGCGCCCGACAGCATGTCGTGGCAGCCGCGCACGCCGCCGCAGCCGAAATGGCCGAGCACGAGGAGATGCGCCACCTTCAGCACCGTCACCGCGTATTCGATCGTCGCCGAGGTCGCCCGGTGGCGCGCGTCCGGACGGTAGGGCGGGACGAGGTTCGCGATGTTGCGGTGGATGAAGAAATCCCCGGCCTCCGCCCCGAAGATCTCCGAGACCTTCACCCGGCTGTCGCAGCAGGCGATGATCATCGCCATCGGGTTCTGGCCCTGTTCGGCCAGTTCGGCGAAGCGCTCGCGCTGCTCCGTGAAGGGTCCGGCGCGCCAGGCGCGGTAGCGGGCGACGAAGAACGCGGGCAGGGGCGTGGCGTGATGCATGGGGCGGGTCGGGTGCTCTCGGGCTGTTAACGTTGATTCTGCGACATTTTCCAGGCTTCGACGGGTGGTCGGCGGGGCGAGGATAACCCATTCTTCAAGAATGAGGCCCAGTTTTGGAGGCGGGTGCGACGGGGGAAGGCATGTCTGCGAAGCTCTACAACTTTGCATCTCACGAGGACGCGGTTCTCGACACCACCAGGATTCTCGTGCTGCGCCAGTCGCTCGGCGACCAGCGTTGCCGCGAGGTGATCGAGGAGGTTGTCTTTCACCTGACCGACCGGCTGAGCCTGTTGCAGAAGGCGCTCGCCGAGGAGAACCGCCCCGAGGCGCATGTGCTGAGCTCGCGGCTGGCGAGCCTGAGCGAACAGGTCGGCCTCGCCGACTTCGCCCGCGTCGCCCGCGACCTCGCCGGCTGCCTGAAGTCCGAGGACCCGGTCGCCACCGCCGCGGTCGCCGCCCGGCTGATCCGGCTCGGCGAGGAATCGCTCTTCACCGTCATCAGCTACGCCGACCAGACCGCACTCTGACGCCCTTGCCGCGCCCCGGGCCCGCCGTCTAGGATCGCCGCGACCCCGCAGCCGTCCCGCACAAGGCCCCCCATGCCGCACTTCACTCCCGCCTCGGCCGAGGCCGTCCCCCTGACGGTCGTCGCGGCCGAGGATCTCGACGCCTGGCGCGCCGGCCTCGACGCGCCCGCCCGCGCCTGGGCGGAGGCGAACGGCTTCGCGGCGGGCCTCGGCGAGGCGCTCCTCCTGCCGGGTCCGGACGGGCGGCCCGCGGGGGCGGCGGTCGGCTGGGGCACGGCGGCGAAGCGCGGGCGCGACCGGTTCCACCTCGCCGCCGCCGCCGCGAAACTGCCCGCGGGCACCTATGCGCTGGCCAATCCGGGCGCGGTCGGCGACCTCGGGACCGAGGCGCTCGGCTGGCTGCTCGGCCTCTACCGCTTCGAGCGGTATCGCAAGGGCAACGGCAAGGCGGCCATGCTGGTCTGCCCGCCGGGCCTCGACGCCGCCCGGATCGAGGCGATCGCCGCCGGCGCCCGCCTGACCCAGGACCTGATCAACACGCCGGCGAACGACATGGGGCCGGAGGCGCTGGAGGCGGCCTTCCTCGACCTCGCCGCCGCGCGCGGGGCCGAGACGACCGTGATCCGCGGCGACGAGCTGATCGCGCAGGGCTTTCCGATGATCCACGCGGTCGGCCGCGCCTCGGCCCGGCCGCCGCGCCTCCTCGACCTGCGCTGGGGACCGGCGGAGGCGCCGAAGGTGACGCTGGTCGGCAAGGGCGTCTGCTTCGACACCGGCGGGCTCGACCTGAAGCCCTCGGCCTCGATGCTCCTGATGAAGAAGGACATGGGCGGGGCGGCGACCGCGCTCGGCCTCGCCGCGATGATCACCGCGCTCGACCTGCCGCTGCGGCTGCGCGTGCTGATCCCGGCGGTCGAGAACGCGGTCTCCGGCAGCGCCTTCCGCCCCGGCGACATCCTGACCAGCCGCAAGGGCCTGACCGTCGAGATCAACAACACCGATGCCGAGGGCCGGCTGGTGCTGGCCGATGCGCTGGCGCTGGCCGACGAGGAGGCGCCGGAGCTGATCGTCAGCCTCGCCACGCTGACGGGGGCCGCACGCGTGGCGCTCGGCCCGGACCTGCCGCCGTTCTTCACCGGTGACGACGCGCTCGCAGCCGACCTCGCCGCGGCGGCCGCGGCGGTCGCCGACCCGCTCTGGCGCCTGCCGTTCTGGTCCCCCTACGAGCCGCTGATCGAGCCCGGCATCGCCGATCTCGACAACGCCCCCTCGGGCGGCATGGCGGGCGCGATCACGGCGGCACTCTTCCTGCGCCGCTTCGTCGAGAAGGCGGAGCGTTTCGTCCACATCGACCTCTACGGCTGGACGCCCGCGGCGAAGCCCGCGCGGCCGAAGGGCGGCGCCTGCCAGGGTGCGCGGGCGCTGCTCGAACTGCTGGAGGCGCGGTTTTGCCGGACACGCTGACGCCCTTCGCCGGGCGGCTCATCCCCGCGCGCCCCGACCTCGCCGCGGCGCATCTGGAAGGGCGGCTCCCTGCCGAACGCTATGCCACGGGCACCCCGCGCAGCGTGACGGCGGAGCTCCTCGACCTCTTCGCCCGGCCCGGCGCCCGCGGCCTCGCCACCCAGCTCCTGCATGGCGAGCGCTTCACGGTCTACGAGGACCGCCCCGACGGACTCAGCTGGGGCCAGGCGGCGCTCGACGGCTATGTCGGCTATGTCGCGACCTCGGGCCTCGGCCCGGCCGGAGGCGCCGCCCGGACGGTCACCGCCCGCGCGAGCCATGTCTATCCCGAGCCCCACATCAAGACCGTACCCCTCCGCGCGCTCCCCTTCCTCGCGCGCGTCGACGTGGCAGGCAGCACCGGCGGCTTCGCCCGGCTTCGCGGCGGCGGGCACGTGCCGCTCGCCCATCTCGGCCCACCCGCGACCGATTTCGTCGCCGCGGCGGAAGGCCTCGTCGGCGCGCCCTATCTCTGGGGCGGGCGCAGCGCCGCGGGGCTCGACTGCTCGGCGCTGGTCCAGCTCGCGCTGATGGCCACCGGCCGCACCGCCCCGCGGGATTCCGACATGCAGGCGGCGCTGCTCGGCGAACCCCTCGACGCCCGCCGCCGGCTGCAACGCGGCGATCTGGTGTTCTGGAAGGGCCATGTCGGCATCCTGACCGATGCCGAGACGCTGCTGCACGCCAATGCCCATCACATGGCGGTGGTGCGCGAACCCTTCGCCCCGGCGGTCGCGCGCATCCTCGCCGCGGGGGGCGGATCGATCACCGCACGGCGGCGGCTTCCCCCCGACTGGCCGGGCTGGCAGCCACCGGTTTGACCCCACCCGCGCCGCGTGTCAGGAAACGGGAAACGGCGGCGGAGGGCGAGATGACACGGGCGGCGTATCTCTGCGGGGGCCTCAGGACCCCGATCGGCCGCTACGGCGGGGCGCTCGCCCGCGTCCGGCCCGACGATCTCGCCGCCCATGTCCTGCGCGCGGTCATGGCCACCGCCCCGGGCCTCGACCCCGCCGCCATCGACGACGTGGTGCTCGGCTGCGCCAACCAGGCGGGCGAGGACAACCGCAACGTCGCACGCATGGCGGTGCTGCTCGCCGGCCTGCCGGAAACCGTGCCCGGCGCCACCGTCAACCGGCTCTGCGGCTCGGGGCTCGACGCGGTGGCGATCGCCGCCCGCGCCGTCGCCGCGGGCGAGGCCGAGGTGATGCTCGCCGGCGGGGTCGAGAGCATGTCGCGCGCCCCCTTCGTCATGCCCAAGGCCGAGACCGCCTTCGCGCGCGAGCCGAAGGTCTACGACACCACCATCGGCTGGCGCTTCGTCAATGCCGCGATCGAGCGGCAGTACGGCATCGAGTCCATGCCCGAGACCGCCGAGAACCTCGCCGCCGAGCACGGCATCGCGCGCGCCGATCAGGACGCCTTCGCCCTGCGCAGCCAGGAGCGTGCGCTGGCCGCCCAGGCCTCGGGCCGCCTCGCCGGCGAGATCGCCCCGGTCGAGGTGCCCGCGCGCAAGGGGCCGCCCGTGCTGGTCGCCGAGGACGAGCATCCCCGCGCCACCACGCTCGAGGCCCTCGCCGCCCTGCGCGCGCCGTTCCGGGCGGGCGGCACGGTCACGGCCGGCAACGCCTCGGGCGTCAACGATGGTGCCGCGGCGCTGATCGTCGCCTCCGAGGCTGCGGTCGCCCGCCATGGCCTGAAGCCCCTCGCCCGGGTGCTCGGCGCGGCCACCGCCGGCGTCCCGCCGCGGATCATGGGCATCGGCCCCGTTCCGGCCACGCGGAAGCTGACCGGCCGCCTCGGCCTTTCCGTCGGCGATTTCGACGTGATCGAGCTGAACGAGGCCTTCGCCGCGCAGGCGCTCGCCGTCACCCGCGCGCTCGGCCTGCCCGACGACGCCGGCCATGTGAACCCCAACGGCGGCGCCATCGCGCTCGGCCACCCGCTCGGCATGTCCGGGGCGCGGCTCGCGCTCACCGCGGCGCTGGAACTGCGGCGCGGCGGCGGCCGCCGGGCGCTCTGCACCATGTGCATCGGCGTCGGCCAGGGCATCGCGCTCGCCATGGAGCGGGTGTGATGGCCGGGCCGGTCAGCGTTCGCAGGGAAGGCGACGTCGCGGTCGTCACCATCGACAACCCGCCGGTGAACGCCACCAGCCAGCCGGTGCGCGCCGGCCTGATGGACGCCGTCGCCGAGGTCGCGGCGATGGGGGTGCGCGCCGCCGTGGTCGCCTGCACCGGCCGCACCTTCGTCGCCGGCGGCGACGTCAGCGAATTCGACCGCGACCCGGTGCCGCCGCACCTGCCCGATGTCTATGCCGCCATCGAGGCCTCGCCGGTCCCGTGGTGCGCGGCGCTGCACGGCACCGTGCTCGGCGGAGGGCTGGAACTCGCGCTCGCCTGCGCCTGGCGCGTCGCGGCGCCCGGCACCCGCTTCGGCCTGCCGGAGGTGAAGCTCGGCCTGATCCCCGGCGCCGGCGGCACCCAGCGCCTGCCCCGGCTGATCGGCTCCGAACGCGCCGCCCGCATGGCGGCGAGCGGCGATCCGGTCGGCACCGCGGACATGCTAGACTGGGGCGGGATCGACGCGGTGCTCGACGGCGAGCTCGTGCCCGCCGCGATCGTGTGGCTCGACGGCCGCGCCCGCCCCGCCGCCACCGGTGCCCGCAGCGCCGCGCCCGCAGATCTGGACGCAATCGCCGCCGAGGTCGCGAAGCGGGCAAGGGGCGAGACGGCCCCGGCCCGGGCGCTCGAGGCCGTCGGCTGGGCGGCCACCCTCCCGCTCGACGAGGGCCTGCGCCGCGAGCGCGCGACCTTCCTGGAATTGAAGGCCGGCCCGCAGTCCCGCGCGCTGCGCCACGCCTTCTTCGCCGAACGCGCGGTGATGAAGCCCCGGGCGATCGAGGGCGTCACGCCGCGCCCCGCCGCGTCGGTCGCGGTGGTCGGCGGCGGGCTGATGGGGGCGGGCATCGCGGCCTCCTGCCTGACGGCGGACCTGCCCGTGGTGCTGATCGAGCGCGACGCCGGGGCGGCCGAGGCGGCGCGGGCCCGGGTCGCCGGCATTCTCGACGGCGCGGTGAAGCGCGGCAAGGCGACGGCGGAGGCGACCGCCGCCCGGCTCGACCGCCTCGTCACCACCGAGGATTACACCCGCGCCGCAGACGCCGATCTCGCCGTCGAGGCGGTGTTCGAGGATCTCGCCACCAAGCGCTCGGTCTTCGCCCGGCTCGCCGCCGTTCTCCGCCCCGACGCGATCCTCGCCACCAACACCTCCTATCTCGACCCGCTGGCCATCGCCGCGGGCCTGCCGGGGCCGGAGCGGGTGCTGGGCCTGCATTTCTTCAGCCCCGCCCATGTCATGCGCCTCGTCGAGATCGTGCGCACGCCGGCGACCGCCCCGGAGGTGCTCGCCACCGGCTTCGCGCTGGCGAAGCGGCTCGGCAAGACCGGCGTCCTCTCGGGCACCTGCGACGGCTTCATCGGCAACCGCATGCTCAGCGCCTACCGGCGGCAGGCGGACTACCTGCTCGCCGACGGCGCGCTGCCCTTCGAGATCGACACGGCGATGCGCGCCTTCGGCATGCCGATGGGCCCCTACGAGCTGCAGGACCTGACCGGCCTGCAGATTTCCTACGCCAACCGCCGGCGGCAGGACGCCAGCCGCGACCCCGGAGAACGCTACGTGCCGATCGCCGACCGGCTGGTCGAGGCCGGGCGCACCGGCCAGGCCGCCCGCCGCGGCTGGTACCGCTACGCGGACGGCCGCCGCCCGGAACGCGATCCGGAGATCGAGGCGCTGGTCGCGGCGTATTCCGCCGAGACCGGGATCGCGCGCCGGCCCTTCGCGCCCGCCGAGATCGCCGCCCGACTGATGGCGGCCATGGTCAACGAGGGCGCGCTGATCCTTGAGGAAGGCATCGCCGAGAACGCCGACGCGATCGACGTGGTCGAGATGCTCGGCTACGGCTTCCCGCGCTGGCGCGGCGGGCCGATGTTCTGGGCGCGCGAGACCGGGATCGGCACGGTCCGCGACGCCATGGCACGGGTGCTCGAACAGTCGCCGGGATCCTGGCGCGTGGCCGACATGCTGCGCTGAACGTGGTCGCCGACCGCCCGCTCCTCGGCATCTTCCTGATGCTCGGCTTCTGCGCGCTGGCGCCGGTCGGCGATTCGCTCGCGAAGCTTCTCGGCGGCGCCATCCCGCTCCTCCAGCTCGTGCTGGTGCGCTTCGCGATGCAGGCCGCACTCCTGATCCCGCTGATCGCGGCGCAGGGCGGGTCGCTCGCCATGACGCCCCGGGTCCTGCGGCTGACGGCGCTGCGCACCGTCCTGCACATCCTCGGGGTGGGCGCGATGTTCACGGCGCTGCGCTACCTGCCGCTCGCCGACGCGATCGCCATCGCCTTCGTGATGCCCTTCATCATGCTGCTGCTCGGCAAGCTGGTGCTGGGCGAGGAGGTCGGGCCGCGGCGGCTCGCGGCCTGCGCGGTCGGCTTTGCCGGCACGCTGATGGTGATCCAGCCGAGCTTCGCCGCGGTCGGCGCGCCCGCGCTCCTGCCGGTCGCGGTGGCGGTGATCTTCGCGCTCTACATGCTGGTCAGCCGGCAGGTGGCCAAGGATTGCGACCCGCTGGTCCTGCAGGCGGTCAGCGGGCTGATCGCCACCGCGGTCCTCCTGCCCGCCGCCGCGCTGCTCGCGCCCTTCGGCGTCCCCGGCACGGGATTCGTCCTGCCCGGCGCCGGACATGCCGCGCTCCTGCTCCTGCTCGGCACCATCGGCACCGTGGCGCATCTCCTGATGACCTGGTCGCTGCGCTTCGCGCCCTCGGCGACCGTGGCGCCGATGCAGTACCTGGAGATCCCCTTCGCCACCCTGATCGGCTGGCTGATCTTCGGCGACCTGCCGAACGGCCTCGCCGCCGCCGGGATCGCCGTCACCATGGCGGCAGGGCTCTACATCGTGCTGCGCGAACACGCCGTCGGCCGGAAGCGCAGCGCCGGCTAGGGAGGCTTGCAGCGGCGCGGCCGAGGCCCCATCTGCCCGCCGAAACAGCCCTGCCCAGCCGATGCGCCCCGACCTCCGAACCCTCGCCGCCCTCGCGCTCGCCGCCGGCCTCGGCGCCGCCGGCGGGCAGTTCCTGCCGCTCGCCACCGGCCAGGTCCCGACCGCCGGGCTCGACGCCGAGGAACGCTCCACCATCGCACTCTTCGAGGCGGCCCGCGGCAGCGTCGTCTCGATCTCCACCGCCGAGCGGGTGTTCGACCCCTGGACGCGCAACGTGTTCAACGTGCCGCGCGGGACCGGCTCGGGCTTCGTCTGGGACGAAGCGGGCCACATCGTCACCAACGCCCATGTGATCGAGGGCGCCTCGGCCGCGATCGTGCGGCTGGCCGACGGCAGCGCCCATCGCGCCGTGCTCGTCGGCGCAGACCCGCGGAACGACCTCGCCGTCCTGCGCATCGACGCGGGCGTCGCCCCGCCGCCGCTCGGCCGCGGGGTGAGTTCCGGGTTGCAGGTCGGCCAGAAGGTGCTCGCCATCGGCAACCCCTTCGGCCTCGACTGGACGCTCACCACCGGCATCGTCTCGGCGCTCGACCGCGAGCTGCCGGGGAACCGCGGCGCGGGCATCCGCGGCCTGATCCAGACCGACGCGGCGATCAATCCCGGCAATTCCGGCGGGCCGCTGCTGGACAGTTCCGGGCGGCTGATCGGGGTCAATACCGCGATCTACTCCCCCTCGGGCGGCAGCGCCGGCATCGGCTTCGCGGTGCCCGCCGATACCGTCGCCCGCGTCGTGCCGCAGCTGATCGCAACCGGCCGCTATGCACCGCCCAGCCTCGGGATCGAAACCGATCCGCAGATCGATGCGCTCGCCGCCCGGCAGGGGCTGAAGGGCGTGCTGGTCCTGCGGGTGCGCCCCGGCTCCGGCGCCGACCGGGCGGGCCTGCGCCCGGCGCAACTCCTGCGCGACGGACGGCTGGTGCCCGGCGACGTGATCACCGGCATCGACGGCAACCCCGTCGCCAACACCGACGACCTGACCGCCGCGCTCGAGACCCGCGCGGCAGGCGACCGGGTGACGGTCGACTTCCTGCGCGACGGTCGCCCCCTGTCGGCCGAGATCATGCTCGACGCCGGCGGCTGAGGCCGGCGGAAGGATCAGGGCAGGACCGCGGTCGCCTCGATCTCGATCTTCGCCGCGTCCTCGGCCAGCCCGACGACCTGCACCATGGTCATCGCCGGGAAATGCTTGCCCATCACCGCGCGATAGACCTGCCCCAGTTCCTTCTGCCGCGTGAGATACCCCTCGCGGTCGACGACGTACCAGGTCAGCCGCACGACATGCTCCGGGCCGCCACCCGCCTCGGCCAGCACCGTGACGATGTTCTTTAGCGCCTGCTCGGTCTGGGCGATGAAGTCGTCCGAGACGAACTTCTGCTGCCCGTCCCAGCCGATCTGCCCGCCGAGGAACACCATGCGTCCGCTCGCCACGACGCCGTTCGAATAGCCCCGCGCGGGGGCCCAGCCGGGGGGGTGGAGAATCTGCATCATGCTGCTCCTTCGCAGAGTTCGTCGATCCGCGCCCGGATGTCCTCGGGCCAGGGCGCGGGACGCATGGTTTCCTTCAGCACGTGGACGATGGTCAGCTCGGCGGTCAGCGCCGGTCCCTCCGACCCGTGCGCGACCAGCCTCAGCGCCATCGACGCGCCCCCCAGCCGCTCGACCGACAGCCGCACGTCCAGCACATCGCCGAGCCGGGACGGCCGCAGGAAGTCGACCGAGATGTGCCGCGCCGGGATCGCCATCGCCCGCGCCCCGTGCATCGCCGCGAAGGGGACGCCCACCGCCTCCTCGAACCAGTCCTCGACGGTCGCGTTGATCATCTCGAAATACCGCGGATAGAACACGATGCCCGCGGGGTCGCAGTGCTGGAACATCACCTTGAACGGGCGGGCATAGACCTCGGGCACGGGATCAGCCCTCGCGCAGGCGGAAGCGCTGGACCTTGCCGGTCGCCGTCTTCGGCAGGGCATCGATGAACTTCACGCTGCGCGGATACTTGTAGGGCGCGATCACCGCCTTCACGTGGTCCTGCAGGGCCTTGACCATCGCCTCGTCGCGCGGCTGGCCGGAGGCGAGGACCACATGCGCCTCGACGATCTGGCCACGCTCCTCGTCCGGGACGCCGATCACCCCGCATTCGACGACGGCCGGATGCGCGAGCAGCGCGGCCTCCACCTCCGGGCCGGCGATGTTGTAGCCGGCCGAGATGATCATGTCGTCCGACCGCGCGGCGAAGTGGAAATACCCCTCCGCGTCCTGGTAGAAGCTGTCCCCGGTCAGGTTCCAGCCTTCCTTGACATAGGTCTTCTGGCGCCGGTCCGCGAGATAGCGGCAGCCGGTCGGCCCGCGCACCGCCAGCCGGCCGGTCTCGCCGCGCGGCAGCTCGTTCATGTCCTCGTCGACGATCTTCGCCTCGTAGCCGCTGACCGGACGGCCCGTGCAGGCGGGCTTCGCATCGCCCAGCCGGTTCGAGATGAAGATGTGCAGCATCTCGGTCGCGCCGATCCCGTCGAGCATTGGCTTGCCGGTCTTGGCCAGCCATTCCTCGTAGACCGGCGCCGGCAGAGTCTCGCCCGCCGAGACCGCGCAGCGCAGGCTCGACAGGTCCGCGCCCTCGTCCATCGCCTTCAGCATCGCGCGATAGGCGGTCGGCGCGGTGAAGCAGACCGTCGCCTTGTAGGTCTGGATGATCTCGATCAAGTTCGGCGGCGAGGCGTTCTCCAGCAGCGCCGCCGCAGCCCCGAAGCGCAGCGGAAAGACCGCGAGCCCGCCCAGCCCGAAGGTGAAGGCGAGCGGCGGCGAGCCGACGAAGACGTCGTCGGGCGTCACCCCCAGCACCTCGCGCGCATAGCCGTCGGCGATGATCAGCAGGTCGCGGTGGAAATGCATCGTCCCCTTGGGCTCGCCGGTCGTGCCCGAGGTGAAGCCCAAGAGCGCCACGTCGTCCTGCGCGGTGTCCACCGCCGTGAACCGGACCGACTTGTTGAGCGCGATCCGGTCGAGTTCCGCATCGTGGTTCGCCGTGCCGTCGAAACCCACGACCTGCTTCAGCGTCGCGGAATCCTTGGCGCAGGTGACCAGCTCCTCCATCAGCCGCGTGTCGCAGAGCGCGAGGCTGACCTTCGCCTTGTCGACGATCTTCGCCAGTTCGCCCGCCCGAAGCATCGGCATGGTGTTGATCACCACCGCCCCCGCCTTGGTCGCGCCGAGCCAGGCCGCCACCATCGCCGGGTTGTTGGCCGAGCGGATCAGCACCCGGTTGCCCGGCCTGACGCCATAGTCCTCGACCAGCGCATGGGCGATGCGGTTGGTCCAGTCGGCCAGTTCCTTGTAGGTCCGCCGGCGTCCGTTGCCGATCAGCGCGGTGTGGTCGCCGAAGCCGCGCTCGACCATCCGGTCGGTCAGCTCGACGGCCGCGTTCAGCCGCGGCGGATACTCGAACCGGTCGAGCAGCAGGTCCGGCCACTGGTCCCGCGGCGGCAGGTTGTCGCGGGCGAAGGTGTCCATATGGGCCGAGGGATGCATCACGAAACTCCCAACGTTGCGCGGGCGATGACGATCTTCTGTACGTCCGAGGCGCCCTCGTAGATACGCAGCGCCCGGATCTCGCGATAGAGGCTCTCCACGACATGGCCGCTGCGCACGCCGTCGCCGCCGTGCAGTTGGACCGCCCTGTCGATCACGTCCTGCGCGGTCTCGGTGGCGTGGAGCTTGGCCATCGCCGCCTCGCGCGTGACCCGCGCCGCGCCCATGTCCTTGGTCCAGGCCGCGCGGTAGACGAGCAGCGCCGCCGCGTCGATGCCCAGCGCCATGTCCGCCACATGCCCCTGCACCATCTGCAACTCGGCGAGCGGCGCGCCGAAGAGCTCGCGCTCCCGCACCCGCTTCAGCGTCTCGTCGAGCGCTCGCCGTGCGAAGCCGAGTGCCGCCGCACCGACCGTGGTGCGGAAGACGTCGAGCACCGACATCGCGACCTTGAAGCCCTCGCCCGGACGTCCGATCAGCGCCGTCCCCGGCAGGCGCAGGTCCTCGAAGGCCAGCCGGGCCAGCGGATGCGGCGCGATCGTCTCCAGCCGCTCGACCACGCGCAGCCCCGGCGCATCCCCCGGCACGACGAAGGCCGAAAGCCCGCGCGCCCCCGGCGCCTCGCCGGTCCGGGCGAAGACGCAGTAGAGGTCGGCGATCCCCCCGTTCGAGATCCAGGTCTTCTCGCCGTTCAGTAGCCAGCCGTCGCCGTCGCGCACGGCGGTCGTCTCCATCGCCGCCACGTCCGAGCCCGAGCGCGGCTCCGTCAGCGCAAAGGCGGCGATCGCCGCGCCCGAGCGGGTCCGCTCCAGCCACGCCCGCTGCTCCGCCGTCCCGAAGAGCGTGATCGCCCCGGCGCCGAGGCCCTGCATCGCGAAGGCGAAATCGGCGAGCCCGTCGTGGCGGGCCAGCGTCTCGCGGATCAGCGCGAGCGTGCGCACGTCGAGATCGGGCGCGGTGTGCTTCAGCCACCCGTCCCGGCCGAGCGCCCGCACCAGTTCGCGGCACGCCGCGTCCACGTCCCCGTGGTCCACCGGCAGGTTCGCCGCACACCAGTCCTCCAGCCGCGCGGCGAGGTCGCGGTGCCGGTCCTCGAAGAACGGCCAGCCGAGGTACGATCGGTCCGCCATCAGTTGCCCTCGAACACCGGCTTTTCCTTCGCGACGAAGGCCCGGTAGGCCCGCTCGAAGTCGCGGGTCTGCATGCAGATCGCCTGCGCCTGCGCCTCGGCCTCGATCGCCTGGTCGAGACCCATGTTCCATTCCTGGTTCAGCTGGGTCTTGGTGATCCCGTGCGCGAAGGTCGGCCCGGCAACGATCTCGGCGGCCAGCGCCATCGCCTCCGCCTCCAGCGCCTCGGGCGCGACCAGCCGGTTCCAGAACCCCCAGGCCGCGCCCTCCTCGGCGCGCATCACCCGCCCGGTATAGAGCAGTTCCGCCGCCCGGCCCTGCCCGATGATCCGGGGCAGCATCGCGCAGGCCCCCATGTCGCAGCCGGCGAGGCCGACGCGGGTGAACAGGAAGGCGCATTTCGCCCCCGGCGTCGCGATCCGCAGGTCCGAGGCCATGGCCATGATCGCCCCCGCGCCCACCGCCACCCCGTCGACCGCCGCGATCACCGGCTTGCCGCAGCCGATCATCGCCTTGACCAGATCGCCGGTCATCCGGGTGAAGGCGAGCAGGTCCTTCATGTCCATCGCGACAAGCGGCCCGATGATGTCGTGCACGTCCCCGCCCGAGCAGAAGTTGCCGTCGTTCGGCAGGATCACCACCGCGTGGATGTCTTCGGCGTAGACCAGCGCCCGGAAGGTGTCGCGCAGCTCGGCATAGCTCTCGAAGGTCAGCGGGTTCTTGCGCGCCGGGTTGTTCAGCCGGATGCGCGCCACCCCGTCCGACGCTTCCCACAGGAAATGCTCGGGCTTCAGATCAGTCATCCGTTTCATCGTGCCACCTCCGCCGGTCGCGCCCGGTCGAGCAGCCCGATCAGCGCCGCCGCATCCTGCACGTTCAACCCGCCCAGCGCGTCGCTCACCCAGTCGCGGTGCCGCGCGGCCATCTCGGCAAAGGTCTCGCGCCCCCGGCCGGTCAGCCGCACCAGCGTCGCCCGGCGGTCGCCCGCGACCGGCGCGCGCTCCACCAGCCCCTGTTCGACCAGCCGCTCCACGATCCCCGTGACGTTGCCGTTCGAGACCATCAGCGCCTCCGACAGCGCCGACATGGTCAGCCCGACCCCCGTCCGGTCGAGCGCCGACATCACGTCGAACTGCGGCAGCGTCGTGTCGTACTCGACCCGCAGCCGTTCGCGCAGCTCCGCCCCGATCAGCCGCTGCAGCTTCAGGATGCGCAGCCAGACGCGCAGCCGCTGGCGTTCGAGTGTCGGCTCGTTCGGCATGTCCTGCGATCCGTCCATCATGTCTCACCTCCCGTCAGCGCGATGGCCTGCCCGCTGACCATGCCCGCGCCTTCCGAGCACAGCCACAGCGCGGTCGATGCCACTTCCTCCGGCCGCACCAGCCGCCCGGCGGGAATCGTCCGTGCCAGCCAGTCGCGGGCCTCGGCCTCGGTCTTGCCGGTCTTCTCGACGATGTTCGCCACGGTCCGGTCGGTCATCGGCGTGTCGATGTAGCCGGGGCAGATCGCGTTCACGGTGATCCCCTGCTTCGCCACTTCCTTGGCGAGCGCGCGGCAGAGCCCGACGACCCCGTGCTTGGCCGCCGTGTAGGGCGCGATGTAGGGCTCGCCGCGCAGCCCCGCGATCGACGCGACCGCGATCAGCCGCCCCCAGCCCGGTCTCATCTGCCGCAGCCCCTCGCGGAAGGTCAGGAAGGTGCCGGTCAGGTTGACCGCCATCAGCGCCTCCCAGTCGGCGAGCGTCGTCCTGCGGAAGGGCGCCGAGGCCGCCTGTCCGGCGTTCGCCACCACGATGTCGAGCGGTCCCGCCGTGTCCACCAGCGCCGCGACCGAGGCCTCGCTCGTCACGTCCGCCACCGCCCAGCGCAGCCCCGCGTGGCGCGCCGCCATCGCCTTCAGCGCCGCCTCGGACCGGCCGGAGATCCAGACCTCCGCCCCCGTATCGGCCAGGGCCAGCGCGATCTCCGCGCCGACGCCCGTGCCGCCGCCCGTGACAAGCGCGCGCTTTCCCGCGAGCGTCATACCCGCAGCCCCGCGCTCTCGGCCCGTTCGGCAAGCCGCAGCATCTGGTCACGGCCGCGCAGATAGGGCAGCGGCCAGTCCTGCGCCTTGTCGCCCAGCGCCGCCGCGGCGTGCAGCGTCCAGTAGGGATCGGCCAGATGCGGCCGGGCGAGGCAGACCAGATCGGCCCGGCCCGCCATCAGGATCGAGTTCACGTGGTCGGGCTCGTAGATGTTGCCGACCGCCATGGTGGGCTTGTGCAGGTCGTTGCGGATGCGGTCCGAGAACGGCGTCTGGAACATGCGGCCATAGACCGGCTTCGCCCGGGTCGAGGTCTGCCCGGCCGAGACGTCGACGATGTCGACCCCCGCCGCGTAGAGCATGTCGGCGATCTCCACCGCCTCCTGCGGCGTCACCCCCTCCGCGCCGACCCAGTCGTTGGCCGAGATGCGCACCGAGATCGGCTTGTCCTCCGGCCAGGCCGCCCTCACCGCCCGGAACACCTCCAGCGGCCAGCGCATGCGGTTCTCGAGGCTGCCGCCGTATTCGTCCGTCCGCCGGTTGCTCAGCGGCGTGATGAAGGCGGACAGGAGGTAGCCGTGCGCCATGTGCAGCTCCAGCATGTCGAAGCCCGCGCGCTCCGCCATCTGCGCCGCGGCGACGAACTGGTCGCGGACCGCGTCCATGTCGGCCCGGCTCATCGCGCGCGGGACCTGATGCGCGGGCGACCACGGCACCGGGGACGGGGCGATGATCTCCCAGCCGCCGGCGTCCAGCGGCGCCTCGTCGTCCTCCCACGGCACCTGGACCGAGGCCTTTGGCCCGGCATGGCCGATCTGGGCGCAGATCTTCGCCGGCGTCTCGGCATGGACGAAGTCGACGATCCGCTTCCAGGCCGCCTCGTGCTCCGGCGCGTAGAGACCGGGGCAGCCGGGGGTGATGCGACCCTCTGGGCTGACGCAGGTCATCTCGACATGAACCAGCCCCGCGCCGCCCTTCGCCCGCTCGGCGTAATGGACGAAATGCCAGTCGGTCGGACAGCCGTCGACCGCCTTGTACTGTGCCATGGGCGAGACGACGATCCGGTTCACCAGCTCCATCCCCCGCAACCGGTAGGGCGCGAACATCGGACGACGGGCCGGCGCGTTCGCCGGCGCCCCCGCCTGCCGCTGGAACCACGCCTCGGCCGAGGCCAGCCATTCGGGGTCGCGCAGCCGCAGGTTCTCGTGGCTGATCCGCTGGCTGCGGGTCAGCAGTGAATAGTTGAACTGCACCGGGTCGAGATGCAGGTAGCGCTCCACATCCTCGAACCATTCGAGGCTGTTGCGCGCCGCCGACTGCAGCCGCAGCACCTCGGTCCGCCGCGCGTCCTCGTATTTCGCGAAGGCCGCCTCGCGCGTCGGTTCGCTGTGCAGGTAGTCGGCCAGCGCGATCGCGCTTTCGAGCGCGAGCTTCGAGCCCGAGCCGATCGAGAAATGCGCCGAGGCCGCCGCGTCGCCCATCAGCACCAGGTTCTGATGGCTCCACCGCTCGCAGAGCACCCGCGGAAAGTTCAGCCAGGCCGAGCCGCGCAGGTGCCGCGCGTTCGACATCAGCCCGTGCCCGCCCAGATGCTTCGCGAAGATCCGCTCCAGCGTCGCGATCGATTCGTCCTGGCTCATCTCGCCAAAGCCCCACGCCTCCCAGGTCTCCGGCGTGCATTCGGCGATGAAGGTCGCGGTCTTGTCGTCGAACTGGTAGGCATGCGCCCAGACCCAGCCCTTCTCGGTCTCCTCGAAGATGAAGGTGAAGGCGTCGTCGAACTTCTGGTGCGTGCCGAGCCAGCAGAACTTCAGCCGCCGCATGTCGATCTCGGGCCGGAAGGCATCGGCGAAGAGCGTGCGCGCCTTGGAATTGAGCCCGTCCGAGGCCACCACCAGGTCGTGTTCGGCCATGATCCGGCGGATGTCCTCGGGCTCCGCCTCGGTCTCGAACCGCAGGTCGACCCCGAGCTCGCGCGCCCGCGCCTGCAGCACGAGCAGCAGCTGCTTGCGCCCGATCCCGCAGAACCCGTGCCCGGTCGAGACGGTGCGTGTGCCGCGATAGACCACCGCGATGTCGTCCCAGTAGGCGAAATGCGACCGGATCGCCGCCGCGCTGGCCGCGTCGTTGTCGGCGAGGTTGTCGAGCGTCTCGTCCGACAGGACCACGCCCCAGCCGAAGGTGTCGTCGGGCCGGTTGCGCTCGAAGACCGTCACCTGATGCGACGGGTCGCGCAACTTCATCGAGATCGCGAAATAGAGACCCGCCGGTCCGCCTCCGAGGCACGCGACTTTCATGGCAACCCTCCGTTAACCTGCGACGTCAGGCTAGCCGAATCGGGCCTTTGTTTCAAGTCTGAAGTTTCAAGTATGAAATAACTCGGGAGCGGGAGGACACCATGCGCAGCATCGCCCTGATCGGATACGGCGCCATCGGCCGGCGCGCGGCGCGGCTGGTGGCCGCGGACGGCGGCGCCCGGATCGCCGCGGTGCTCCTGCGCCCGGATTCGCCCGCCCGCGCCCAGGTCGAGGCCGACGGGTTCCACCCGGTCGCGACGCTCGAGGCGCTCATCGCCCACGACCCCGCGATCGTCGCCGAAGCCGCCGGCCACGAGGCCCTCGCCGCACATGGGCCCGACGTGCTGGCCGCGGGCGTCGGGCTACTCGCCGCCTCCGCCGGGGCGCTGGCCGATCCCGCCCTGCGCGCCCGCCTGCTCGACGCCGCACGGCGCGGGCCGGCGCCGCTGACCGTGCCGGCGGGCGCCATCGGCGGTCTCGACGCCCTCGCCGCCATGCGCCTCGCCGGACTCGACCGGGTCACCTACACCGGCCGCAAGCCCCCCGGGGCGTGGAAGGGAAGCCCCGCCGAGGACCTCGTCGATCTCGACGCGCTCTCCACCGAGGCGGTGTTCTTCGAAGGCGACGCCGGCGCCGCGGCCCGCGCCTATCCGAAGAATGCCAATGTCGCCGCCACCCTCGCGCTCGCCGGGCTCGGCTTCGAGGATACGCTGGTGCGGCTCGTCGCCGACCCCGCCGTCCGGCGCAACGTGCACGAGATCGCGGCCGAGGGCACGACGGGCAGCCTGTCGCTCCGCCTCGAAGGTCTGCACGACCCCGAGAACCCGCGCACCTCGGCCCTGACCGCCGCGTCCGTCGCGGCGGTCGCGCTCGGCCATGTCGGCGGACTGCGCCTCGCGTCCTGACCCCCCGGCCCCGCCGTCAGTCCACCACCCGGCAGGTCAGGTTGATCCGCCCGCCCTGCGGCAGAAGGTCCGACGCCCCGAACCGGATCCGGTCGATCCCGTGATAGGCGCGCCGCGCCACCCCACCCATCACCACCACGTCGCCGCTCTCGAGCGTGACCGAAGTCGTGGGGTCCGACCGCTCCGAACCCCCCATGCGGAAGGTCGCCGGATCGCCGAGGCTGATCGACAGCACCGGCCAGGAGAAATCCTTCTCGTCCGCATCGCGGTGCAGCCCCATGCGCGCCTTCGCCCCGTAGAAGTTGACGAGGCAGCAGTCCGGCATCCGCTCGCCACCGACCAGCGCCCGCCAGACCGCCAGCACCCGCTCGGGGATCGGCGGCCAGTCCAAGCCCGAGGGATGGCGTGGCTCGTAGCGATAGCCGCGCCGGTCGGAATACCAGCCGTATTTCCCCGCCGAGGTCATCCGCACGCTCATCGGCTTGCCCCAGGGCGTCAGCGGCGCGAAGAACGGCGCCGCTGACGCAACCGCGCGCAGGTCCTCGACCAGCGCCGCCTGCGCCGCTGCGTCCAGATAGCCCTTGTGAATCTCGAAGCCCGAAACCCGCTGCATCCGTTTACGTATCGTCAGGGAAAAAGCCCCGAATCCGCCCGACCGGCCCGCTTGCAGGCCCAAAGTGCGGGTCCTATATACCGCCCAGCCTCGGGTCCGCACCATCCGGTAGGGTCCCGTCGGGGATGTGGGGCGGGGGCCGCAACCGGACCCGGCCTGCGAAATCGCCTAGGAAAGGGAACTTCATGGCTAAAGTCATCGGTATCGACCTCGGCACCACCAACTCCTGCGTCGCCATCATGGACGGGAGCCAGGCCAGGGTCATCGAGAACTCCGAGGGCGCGCGCACGACCCCCTCGATCGTCGCCTTCACGGACGAGGAACGCCTCGTCGGACAGGCCGCCAAGCGGCAGGCCGTCACCAATTCCGAGAACACGCTCTTCGCGGTCAAGCGCCTGATCGGCCGCCGCTTCGACGATCCCATGGTCAAGAAGGACATGGGCATGGTCTCCTACAAGATCGTTCCCGGCACCAACGGCGACGCCTGGGTCGAGGCGCGGGGCGAGAAGTATTCCCCCAGCCAGATTTCCGCCTTCATCCTGCAGAAGATGAAGGAAACCGCCGAGAACTATCTCGGCGAGAAGGTGACGCAGGCCGTCATCACCGTGCCCGCCTATTTCAACGACGCCCAGCGCCAGGCCACCAAGGACGCCGGCAAGATCGCCGGGCTCGAGGTGCTGCGCATCATCAACGAGCCGACCGCGGCCGCGCTCGCCTACGGGCTAGACAAGACCGCCACCAAGACCATCGCTGTCTACGACCTCGGCGGCGGCACCTTCGACATCTCGATCCTCGAGATCGACGAGGGGCTCTTCGAGGTGAAGTCGACGAACGGCGACACCTTCCTCGGCGGCGAGGACTTCGACATGCGCATCGTCGAGTACCTCGCGGGCGAGTTCAAGAAGGAGCACGGCGTCGACCTGACCAAGGACAAGATGGCGCTGCAGCGGCTGAAGGAAGCCGCCGAGAAGGCAAAGATCGAGCTGTCGTCCTCGTCCCAGACCGAGATCAACCAGCCGTTCATCTCGATGGACCCCAAGACCCATCAGCCGCTGCACCTCGTGCTGAAGCTGACCCGGGCCAAGCTCGAAAGCCTCGTCGCCGACCTGATCGCGCGCACCATGAAGCCCTGCCAGCAGGCGCTGAAGGACGCGGGCCTGTCCAAGTCCGACATCGACGAGGTGGTGCTGGTCGGCGGCATGACCCGCATGCCGAAGGTCATCGAGGAAGTGACCAAGTTCTTCGGCAAGGAGCCGCACAAGGGCGTCAACCCCGACGAGGTCGTCGCCATGGGCGCGGCGATCCAGGCCGGCGTCCTCCAGGGTGACGTGAAGGACGTGGTCCTGCTCGACGTGACGCCGCTCTCGCTCGGAATCGAGACGCTGGGCGGGGTCTTCACCCGGCTCATCGACCGCAACACCACGATCCCGACCAAGAAGAGCCAGATCTTCTCCACCGCCGAGGACAACCAGAACGCGGTGACGATCCGGGTCTTCCAGGGCGAGCGCGAGATGGCGGCCGACAACAAGCTGCTCGGCCAGTTCAACCTCGAACAGATCCCGCCCGCCCCGCGCGGCGTGCCGCAGATCGAGGTGACCTTCGACATCGACGCGAACGGCATCGTGTCCGTCTCCGCCAAGGACAAGGGCACCAACCGCGAGCAGAAGATCACCATCCAGGCCTCGGGCGGCCTCTCGGACGCCGACATCGACCGGATGATCAAGGAAGCCGAGGAGAATGCCGAGGCCGACAAGGCGCGGCGCGAACTGGTCGAGGCCAAGAACCAGGCCGAGAGCCTGATCCACGGCACCGAGAAGTCGCTCGCCGAGCATCGCGACAAGGTGGACCCCTCCACCGCCGAGGTGATCGAGCTGTCGATCAAGGCGCTGAAGGAGACGATGGAAGGCGACGACGCGGACAAGATCCGCGCGCGCAGCCAGGATCTGACCGAGGCGGCGATGAAGCTCGGCGAGGCGATCTACAAGGCCCAGGCGGCCGAGCAGTCCGGGGACGG
Organism: uncultured Rhodobacterales bacterium; assembly: GCA_964575795.1. Lineage (GTDB taxonomy): Bacteria > Pseudomonadota > Alphaproteobacteria > Rhodobacterales > Rhodobacteraceae > Amaricoccus. The sequence continues at coordinate 65,052 of CAZNSP010000007.1, read as the reverse complement.
TCCCGACTCGGGGTCGGATTCGGGTTCCGGCTCGGGCAAGGACGACGACGTGGTCGACGCCGATTTCGAGGATCTCGGCGAGGACAACCGGAAGTCCTGAACCGGCTGGACCCGCGAGGTGGCCTGCCCCGAAACGGGCGGGCCATCTTGGCGTTTGAAGGGATTGCTGCCGAATGGCCAAACGCGATTACTACGATGTGCTCGGCGTCTCGAAATCCGCGTCGGAGGCCGAGCTGAAGAAGGCCTTCCGCAAGAAGGCGATGGAGCTCCATCCCGACCGGAACAAGGACGACCCCGGCGCCGAAGCGCGCTTCAAGGAAGTGAACGAGGCCTATGACGTCCTGAAGGACGCCCAGAAGAAGGCCGCCTACGACCGCTTCGGCCATGCCGCCTTCGAGAACGGCAGCGCGGGTCCCGGCGGCTTCCGTCCCGGCGCCAACCCCGACTTCGCCTCGGCCTTCTCCGACGTCTTCGACGACCTCTTCGGCGACTTCATGGGCGGCGGCCGCACCGGCCGTCAGCAGCGCGCGAGCCGCGGCTCGGACCTCCGCTACAATCTGCGCATGAGCCTCGAGGACGCCTATCGCGGCAAGCAGGCCACGATCACCGTGCCCGGCTCGGTCAGCTGCGAGACCTGCAACGGCACCGGCGCCGAGGGCGGGGCCGAGCCGACGAGCTGCCCGACCTGCTCGGGACTCGGCAAGGTCCGCGCCCAGCAGGGTTTCTTCACGGTCGAGCGCACCTGCCCGACCTGCTCGGGCCGCGGCCAGATAATCAAGAACCCCTGCAAGTCCTGCGCCGGCGCCGGCCGCGTCCGCAAGGACCGCTCGCTCAACGTCAACATCCCCGCAGGCGTCGAGACCGGCACCCGCATCCGCCTCGCCGGCGAGGGCGAAGCCGGCCTGCGCGGCGGGCCGGCGGGCGATCTCTACATCTTCATCGAGGTCGAGTCGCACCCGATCTTCGAGCGTGACGGCCAGAACCTCTTCTGCCGCATCCCGGTCTCGATGGCGACCGCGGCCCTCGGCGGCGAGATCGAGGCGCCCACCCTCGACGGCGGCCGCAGCCGCGTGAAGGTGCCCCAGGGCGTGCAGTCCGGCAAGCAGCTCCGCCTGCGCGGCAAGGGCATGCCGGCGCTGCGCGGCACGGGCGCGGGCGACCTCTACATCGAGCTCGCCGTCGAGACGCCCGTCAACCTCACCCCCCGCCAGCGCGAGCTCCTCAAGGAATTCGAAGAGGCCGGCCGCGACAACAACCCAGAGACCCAGGACTTCTTCAGCCGGGTGAAGGGATTCTGGGACGGGATGAAGGGCTGATGCCGGCCCGTCGGTTTACGTCGCAGGCGCGGGGCGGCGGGACGCCGGACGGGGCCGTGGCACAGGTCCCATGACCCCGCCCGCCGCCGCCTTTCCCGAGGTCGCGGAGGTCGGCGTCGCCGAAGCCGCCTCGGCTGGCCGCAGCGTGCTCTTCGAACGCGTCGACCGCCTCGCCTTCACCGACCGCCGCGCCGGCCTCATGCGGGTCGAGACGCTGCCCCTCGGCCGGATCACCCTCGCCGTCGTGCGCTCCACCGGCCATGACATCGCGCTCGATGAGCACCGGCGCGCCAGCTTCCTCCTGCCGCTCTCCGGCCGGCTCGGGATCGACAACCGCCGGGCGCAACTCACGGCCGGGGACGGCGGCGCGCTCTGGCTCGGCACGGGGTATCGCACGACGCTGGTGCGGGCACCGGCGGCCTCGACCTTCGCCGCCCTCGTCGCCCTCGGCCCCGGCGCCTCCCGCCGCCAGGCCGCGATGCCCGGGCGCAGCTTCGCCTCAGCCGCCGCGCATGCCGACGCCGGCGCCCTCGCCGGCTACTGCCGCTATCTCCTCGGGGAATGGTCCCGGCCCGACACTCCGCTCCGCAGCCGGGCGGCGCGGCGCGCCTCCGAGGCGCTGCTCCTCGACCTCTTCGCGAATCTCGGCGGCCTCGACTCGCTGCGCGCGGCGGACGGCATCGCGGCCCCCGCCGACCGGGTGCGCCGCGCCGAAGAGATCATGCATGCCCGCTTCGACGAGCCGCTGACCATCGAGGATCTCGCCGCCGAGGTCGGGCTCAGCTGGCGCGTGCTCCAGCTGGCCTTCCGGACGCACCGCGGCGTCAGCCCGCGCGGGGTCCTGAACGCGATCCGCATGGAACGGGCCCGCGAGATGCTCCTCGCCGCCGAACCCGCCGCGAGCGTGACCGACGTGGCGCTCGCCTGCGGCTTCGCTCATTTCGGCCGGTTCGCAGCCACATATCGCGAACGCTACGGCGAGACGCCTTCCGACACGCTGCGCCGCGCCCGCGGCTGACGCCGGCGACCTTTTCCGCCTGCGATTCGCCTTTCGGACAACCGGTTTCGCATTGCGTATAGCGCGCGGTCCGGCGACGCGGCTAGGAACGGTGTGGCGAGGGCGCACGTGCCATGCTTTCCGAGGGAATCATTGTGGGGGTGGGTCTGCGATTCCCCCCGAAGTGGGCGGTCCCCGTAGCGCTCCTCGCTCCCTTCCCCGACCGGCGTCCCGGCCCCTGCGGCAGCACGCGCCGCCGCGATCGCCCCTCCGTACTCCCGCTGCACCGTCCTGCCACCCCCGGCGCCCGAACGAATTGCCGGCGCCTTCGCTTGCCGGATAGCGGGATTCGCAAAGCGGATAGCGGCGCGTCGGTGGTCGGTCCACACACGTTCCGTTAACGAAACGAATCGTGAGCCCCGCATGTCCGCCGTCCGCACCGCCTTCGCCGCCTTCGCCCTGACCGCCGCGCTCGTCTCCCTGCCCGCCGTCGCGCTGCTCGCCCAGTCGACCGCGCGGGTGCAGTTCGCCGCCGGCAACGACAATGCCGCCGTCCGGGCCAGCATCACAGGCGACGAATACCGCGACTACCTGCTCGGCGCCCGGGCCGGCCAGGCGATGTCCGTCTCGCTGATCACCGACGGCAGCGCCTACTTCAACATCCTGCCCCCCGGCAGCACCGGCGAGGCGATCTACAACGGCTCGATGGATGGCAACGACGCCATCAACGTCCGGCTGCCACGGAGCGGCGACTACACGATCCGCGTCTACCTGATGGGCGCCGACGCGGACGAGAACCGTACCGTGCCCTTCACGCTTTCCATGACGATCATGTGAGTAGCGCCGTGGCGATCTGCATGAAGGACACGATGCGGGCGGGGCGGCTCGCGGCCCTCACCCTGGCCGCGGCGCTCTCGGCCCTGCCCTGCATCGCGCAGGACATCCGGACCGAACAGGTCCGCTTCGGGGCGGGGAAGACCGGCACGACGATCGAAGGCCGGATCACCGGCTACGACTCGGTCTCCTACACGCTGGGGGCCGAGGCCGGCCAGACGATGCGGGTCGTCCTCGATCCGTCCAACCTCGCCACCTATTTCAACGTCTATGCACCCGGCAGCGGCCCGGGGGACGAGGCGCTCGCGAACAGCGAAATGATCGGCCCGCTGGTCCCGGAGCTCAACCGCTTCGAGGGCAGGCTGCCCGCATCGGGCACCTACACCGTCTCGGTCTACATGATGCGGGCCGCGGCGCGGCGAAACGAGGTCTCCGACTACACGCTCGACATCTCGATCACCGGCGCGACGGGCGCGAGTGTGCGGGGCGACTTCGCGGACGGGCTGGCGGGCGGGCCGGATTTCCTCGAGGTCCGTACCGCGCGCGGCGGCCCGCTGAACCTCCGCTCCGCCCCGTCGGGCGGCGCGTCCGTCGTCACGCAGTTCGCCTACGGCACGACGGTCCGCAACCTCGGCTGCCGGATGGCCGAGGGGCGGCGCTGGTGCCGGGTCGCGACGCTGGCCGGCCCGGGGGTCGAGGGCTGGGCGGCCGGCGATTTCCTCGTGGAGGGCAGTGGCGGGACCGCGACGCAGTTGCCGGACCGGGTTCCGGTCCGCCAGACCACCCCGAACGCCGCCGAGCGGGCCTGCCTCGCGGCGGTCTCGCGGGATAACGGCAACGCGGACGTGACCCTGCTCGGCTCCGAATTCTCGCAGGCGGGAACCCTCGTCCGGGTCGGCGTCGGACCGGACCGCGCGCCGTGGCAGTGCATCGCCTACCGCGACGGCACGACGGGCGGGATCATGTACCTTTCAGAGGACGCCATGGTCCCGGGCACGGATTTCCATGCCACCGGCGCGACCAGCTGCTACGCGACCGCCGGGGGCGCCGCGCAGAACTGTTCATACGGCGTGACGCGTACCGGAAACGGCAACGGATCCGTCACCGTCACCCTGCCCGCCGGCCAGACCCGCGTGATCACCTACCAGAACGGCAAGCCGACCGGCTTCGACCGCTCCCAGGCGGACGGGGACATCGCCTTCGAGCAATGGCAGCAGGACGGCGGATTCATGGTCTTCATCGGCGACCAGGGCATCTTCATCCCCGACGCAGCCATCTGGGGCGGCTGACGCCCCAACACAACTCACCCCTCAGCCGCAACCCGACAAGGAACCATACACCATGCGACACTCGCAATCCTTCCTCGCCGCCATCCTCGTCCTCGGATCGGCGACGGCCGTGCCCGCGCAAGACGCCACGGGCTCGACGGACTGCTACGCGACCGCCGGAGGCCCCGCGCAGAACTGCAGCTACAGCGTGAAGCGGACCGGAAACGGCGGCGCATTCGTGACCGTCACCCTGCCCGCCGGCCAGACCCGCGTGATCACCTACCAGAACGGCAAGCCGACCGGCTTCGACCGCTCCCAGGCGGACGGGGACATCGCCTTCGAGCACTGGCAGCAGGACGGCGGCTACATGGTCTTCATCGGCGACCAGGGTGTCTACATCCCCGATGACGCCATCGTGGGCGGCTGACGTAACCCCTCCCCGTCACCCGCGCCAAAGCCTCCCGATCCGAAAGGAACCAGACCATGACGCACCTCTCCTCCCGGCTCATCGCCCTCGGCCTCGCCACCGCCGCACTCGCGGCCTGCAACGTCGACGACACCGAGGTCGCGGTCTCCCAGATGCCCAGCATGCAGGAGCAGGCCTGCCTCGCCGCGGTCTCGCGCGAGACGCAGAACGGGGATGTCATCTTGCTCGGCTCGGAATACTCCGAGGCCGGCACCTTCGTCCGCGTCGGCGTCGGCCCGAACCGGGCGCCGTGGAAATGCATCGCTTATCGCGACGGCACGACCGCGGGGGTCGAGTTCATGGGCAGCGAAGGCGCCGCCTGAGCGGCCGAGCGGACGGATCGCGCAGGAGACCCGCTTGAAACGGCTCTGTGCTCTGGTCGTGGCAGTGTTCGCGCTCCTCTACCTCGTGGCGCTCGCACTCTTCGCCGTCGGGACCCTCGGGCTCTTCGGAGCCGCGCGCGATCCGCTCGCAGGCGTCTTCCTGATTCCGCTGGGACTTCCCTGGGTGTTCCTGCTGGACGGCCTGCCCGAGCCGGCGCTGCCCTGGGCCGGGGCCCTTGCGCCGGCCGTCAACCTGCTCCTCCTGCGCCTCCTCTGCCGCGCCCTCACCCCTCGGACCAGATGAAGGGCCCCTAGCATGAGCAAGCCCGTCCTCGCGCTCCTCGCGCTTCTCGTCGGCCTCGCCCTCGGCGCGGCCGGCGCCGCAGTTCTCGGCGGCGGCGCCGCGGTGGGTGTCGGCGTGGCGACCGGCCTCTCGAGCGGGATCTGCGCCGTCGTCGAGGCGGCCGAGACGGGCGGCTTCCTGACGGCGGAGCAGATCGACGCACTGCTCCTCCGGGCCCGGGAGGGCCTGACCGACCAGCCGCTGCCCGAAGGCACCGCACTCGCCGGCAGCGCCGCCGACTGCGCCGCCTTCATGGAGCAGCTTCGCTCCGGCGGCTGACCCCCGGGCATGACCGCCCCCGGGCTGCGGCAAGGACGCCGCCTTGTGAAGTGAGGCGATCGAATTACCCTCGTCGGCTGTCCGGCTCCGGGGTACCGTCGGCCCGCCCCGGCGCAGGACGCCCCGGATGAGGAGTTGCGACATGACCGCCGAGACCAGAACCTACCGCGTGACCCGCACCGACGCCGAATGGCGAAAGCTGCTGACGCCCGAACAGTATACGGTGATGCGCGGGCACGGCACCGAGCGGCCGGGAAGCTGCGCGCTCCTGCACGAGAAGCGGCCGGGCACCTTCGTCTGCGTCGGCTGCGGCGAACCGCTCTTCGAGGGCGGGCGCAAGTTCGAGAGCGGCACCGGCTGGCCGAGCTTCAACACCCCCGTCGAGGGGGCGGTCGAGACCACCACCGACCGCAGCTTCGGCATGGTCCGCACCGAGGTGCACTGCGCCACCTGCGGCAGCCACCTCGGCCACGTCTTTCCCGACGGCCCGCCGCCGACCGGCCTGCGCTACTGCATCAACGGCGTCGCGCTGGAATTCCGGCCGGCATAGCCCCGCCCGTCGGTCAGGCGCGGGCTTCGCCGGACCTGACCATCTCGCAGCGCCAGCGCTTCACCTTCCAGGACGGATCGGCCGCCACGAGCTGCGCCCGCATCGGCGCCGATCCGGTCATGCTGCCGACGATCCCGGTGCCGTGCGGGGCGGGGATCCGCCGTTCGAGACAATAGTCCGGCGCGCTCACGAGACAGACGAGGACGACGAGGTCGATCATGGCTGGGGGTTTCCGCCTGAAGGCACACCCGCAATGGCGCCCCGCCGGCGCCGGATGGCGCGGCGGGCACGCAGTGCGGTCGCAATGTGCCTGGTGGTATTCATGCCGGTGCAAATCGTCGTGTCGAAATGGTCTGGTGTCGCCACTCTGCGCCCCCGCCGGCCGGTCGCATCACCCGAACGGGTGAAGGCGCGCAGCGTCAGGGCGCCGCGACCCGGCACTCGGCTGCGGTCAGGCCGACGGCGCGGGCGAGCGCGGCGGGGACGGGGGCCGCATCATTTCCGGGGGGCAGCGGTACGGATCCGGATCGACGCCGCTGCTCCAGCCGCCGCCGCCTTCGGCGAGGCTGTGCAGACCGCCGTGCAGCGGGGGAACCTTCGCGCCGGACACCCCGGCGATGCGATCCACCGCGCCGCCCCAGTGCTCCGGGCTCAGCGCCGCGTCATAGACCGACCCGATGCAGTCCTCGATCACCCGGCCGTCCCCCCAAGAGCCGAACTGCGGGCAAATCCTGATACGATCGACGGGAATCACAAAGCGCCGTTCGTGCCCCCCGCAACCGGCATCCGTGCCACGATCCCTCAGGCCATGCGCCTCCCGAAAAGCGAAAGGCCCGGCGCGAGCCGGGCCTTCCACCTTCCGAACCACGCGGGCTCGGGCGTTCACTTCATCAGGGTGATCGAGCCAGCCGAGCTGCGGCCGTCACGGCCGGTCTCGAGCTCGTAGGTCACCTTCTGGCCGTCCGCGACCTCGCGCAGACCGGCACGCTCGAGCGCCGAGATGTGCAGGAACACGTCCTTGCCGCCATTGTCGGGCTGGATGAAACCAAAGCCCTTGGTTGCGTTGAACCATTTCACGGTGCCATTGGCCATCGTGTCTTCTCCTCAGGGTCACCGCCCGCGACATGCGGCGGCTGCGGTACAGTCAGACCGGTAGCGAAGTTCTGTCCGACCAGAGGAGGAGCAGCAAGTTCAGCAGGTATAACTCTACGGTGCCCCGCATACCCGGATTCGCCCAAAAATACAAGCGAAGCGATCGGCCCGACCGCCCCCGCCCGCGCCGGTTTCCGCCGATCCCCCGCTCAGCGTTCCGGCAGCGCCACGCCCGCATCGGCGAGGCCCAGCACGTCGATCATGCCGTAATGCCCCGGCTCCCGGTCCTGCCCCCAGAGCGCGGCCCGCACCGCGCCACGCGCGAACAGCATCCGGTCCGTCGCCACGTGGCGCAGCACCACCCGCTCGCCCGGCCCGGCGAAGATCACCTCGTGCTCGCCGACCACGTCGCCACCCCGCAGGCTCGCGAAGCCGATCGCCCCCGGCGCCCGCGGCCCGGTGATGCCGTCGCGCCCGCGTTCGGAGATGTCGGCGAGGTTCGTCCGCCGCCCCATCGCCGCCGCCTCGCCCAGCATCAGCGCGGTGCCCGAGGGCGCGTCGACCTTCATCCGGTGATGCATCTCGACGATCTCGATGTCGTAATCCGGCCCCAGCACCTCGGCGACCTTGCGTGTCAGCACCGTCAGCAGGTTCACGCCCACGCTCATGTTGCCGGCCCGCACGATCACCGCATGCCGCGCCGCCGCCGCCAGCCGCTCCAGATGCTCGCGTTCGAGCCCCGTGGTGCCGATCACATGCGTCAGCCGCGCCTGCGCCGCCAGTTCCGCATGCAGCATGGTCGCCGCCGGCGTGGTGAAGTCGAGCACCGCATGGGCATGGGCAAAGACCTCCAGCGGATCGTCTGTCACCACGATCCCGCTCGCCGCGCCGCCCAGCGCCTCGCCGAGGTCGCGGCCGATCCAGTCGTGCCCCGGCCGCTCCGTCACGCCGTGGAGCCGAGCGCGCGGCTCCTCCTCCACGGCCCGGACCAGCATCCGCCCCATGCGCCCGGAGACGCCCGTCACCACGATCCCGATCCGCTCGTCCATCGCCGCCATCCTCTGCCGGAACCCGGGCGCAGCTTTAGCCCCGCGCCCCTTGACTTCCAAGGGGCGCGATAGGATTTGCAGCGGATGACACGGTTCCAGTCCCCCACCAGCGGCCCCAGCCAGCGCCAGCTCCGCGTCGGCGAGGTGATCCGCCGCGCGCTGTCCGAGATCCTCGCGCGCGGCGACGACCTGCACGACCCCGACATCGGCACCGCCCCGATCACGGTGGCCGAGGTGCGCATGTCGCCCGACCTGCGCCATGCCACGGCCTATGTGCTGCCGCTCGGCGGGGTGAACACGCCCGTGGTGATCAAGGCGCTGAACCGCAACCGGGCGGAACTGCGCCGCCTCGTCACCGCCCGCGTCGACCTCCGGTTCTCGCCCGAGCTCGGCTTCGCGGCCGACACCACCTTCGACGCGATGGACCGGACCCGTGCGCTGCTCGACAGCGAGGACGTGCGCCGCGACCTCGACAAGGACTGAGGGCACCGCCATGACACGTGGCCGCAAGGGTCGGCCGGTGCACGGCTGGCTGATCCTCGACAAGCCCGAGGGCATCACCTCGACGGCGGCGGTTGCCCGGGTCCGCCGGGCCTTCGGCGCGGCGAAGGCCGGCCATGCCGGCACGCTCGACCCCGCCGCGACCGGCCTCCTCGCCATCGCGCTCGGCGAGGCGACCAAGACCGTGCCCCATGTCACCGACGCGCTGAAGGCCTATCGCTTCACCGTGCGCTGGGGCGTGGCCACCGACACCGACGATGCCGAGGGCAGGGCCATCGAGACCCGTCCCGACCGCCCGACGGCGGAGGCGATCCGCGCGGCGCTGCCCGAATTCACCGGCGACATCGAGCAGGTGCCGCCGCAGTTCTCGGCGGTCAAGGTCGCCGGCGAACGGGCCTACGACCTCGCCCGCAGCGGCGAGCGGATGGACCTCGCCCCCCGGCCGCTGCATGTCGAAAGCCTCGAACTGGTCGAGGTGCCCGACGCCGATACCGCCGTGCTCGACATGGTCTGCGGCAAGGGCGGCTACGTGCGCAGCCTCGCCCGCGACCTCGGCCTGCGGCTCGGCTGCCTCGGCCATGTGGTGACGCTGCGGCGGCTCTGGTCCGGCCCCTTCGACGTGGACCGGGCCGTGACGCTCGACCAGATCGAGGCGCTGGCCGGCACCGACGGGCTCGACGCGCTTCTCCTGCCGGTCGCGGCGGGGCTCGAGGACCTGCCGGAACTGCCCGTCCGCCCCGAGGCCGCCGCCCGGCTGATGCGCGGCAACCCCGCCCCGGTCATCGCCTCGACCGCGGAATACGGCGACACCGCCTGGGCGAGCCTCGACGGCCGCCCCGTCGCCATCGGCACCTACCGCGCGGGCGAACTGCACCCCAGCCGGGTGTTCAACTTCGACTGAACCGCGGGCCTACTGCGCCGACCAGACATAGGCGACATAGGCCGCCAGCAGCGCCACGCCCGCGACCCGGCCGATCGAGGGCCGGAGCAGCAGGATGGCGGTGATCGCCAGCGAGACGCCGATCATCACCGGCAGGTCGAAGGTCAGGAACCGGTCGGCCACCGGGATCGGGGTGATCACCGCGGTCAGCCCGAGGATGCCGAGCACGTTGAAGATGTTCGAACCCACGACATTGCCGAGCGCGATCTCCGAATGGCGGCGGAAGGCCGCGACCAGCGAGGTGGCGAGCTCGGGCAGCGAGGTGCCGACCGCGACGATGGTCAGCCCGATGAAGGCCTCCGAGATGCCGTAGCCACGCGCGATGGTCACCGACCCGTCCACCAGAAAGCGCGCGCCGAGCATCAGCGCGACGAGGCCCAGCACCACCCAGCCGATCGGCTTCCAGAGCGGCTGCGGCGGACCCTCGACCGCGACCTCCTCGGGCACGTCGGCATCGCCCGGATGCATGTAGGCCCAGGCGAGGAAGAGGCCGAGCCCCGTGACGAGCACCAGCCCCGCCAGACGCCCGATCTCGCCCATCGCGAAGAGCGGCACGAGCGCCAGGGCCGCCGCGACCATCACCGCACAGTCCCGCCGCAGCGTCGCCCCCGAGACGATGATCGGCCAGATCACCGCGGTCAGGCCAAGGATCAGCAGGACGTTGGCGATGTTCGAACCGACCACGTTGCCGATGGCGATGTCGGGCACGCCGCTCAGCGCCGCGTCGACCGAGACCAGAAGCTCCGGCGTCGAGGTCCCGAAGCCCACCACCGTCAGCCCGATCAGGAGCGGCGCGAGCCCGAAGCGCCTGGCGATCGCCACCGCCCCCCGCACCAGCCAGTCGCCGCCGAGGAACAGCGCGACGAGCCCCGCCGCGACCATCAGATATGCCGTCATGTGACGCTCCGCACGCCGCGCCCGGGCGGCGGCCTCCATGTGTGGGTGCGGCGTCCGCACACAAGAGGCGGCCGGCAGATTCCGCGATCCGCCCCGAGCGGAATGCCGCCGAAGGATCGCGCAACTGGAGGACCGAAATAGCACCCAAATAGCACCCTGATATCACCATAGGCCTCGCGCCGATTCCGGTCTCCGCTGCGCGTTTTCGCCCCCTTTCCTTTCCTGACGAAAGCCGGTATGAGGCAGCCTCCCGCAGTCGGCCTTTTCGGCGCGGGACCCATCCCATCCGCGACCCCGCTGGACGACATCCCGGCTGCGGCCGCAGGGGAGGGGAAACAGCAACCCTATGATCCGAAAGGGGAAATCCGATGTCGATCACGCCCGACGTGAAAGAGCAGCTGATCAAGGAATACGCCACCAAGGCCGGCGACACCGGCTCGCCCGAAGTGCAGGTCGCGATCCTCACCAGCCGCATCAACACCCTGACCGAGCATTTCAAGAGCCACACCAAGGACAACCATTCCCGCCGCGGCCTTCTGAAAATGGTCTCCCAGCGCCGCAAGCTGTTGGATTACGTCAGGAAAAAGGACGAGCAGCGCTACCAGTCGCTGATCGGCCGCCTCGGCATCCGCCGCTGAACAACCCCCGGACGCGCCCCTTCCGGGCGCGTCCGTCGCTTGAGGCGCCGGACGGCGCCCCGGGTTCCGCCCCGGCATCCGTCCAACCGTACGCCGGGCCCCTCCCGACCCCGAGGATCAGCCCAGAGGTCAACGAGGGGGGTCCGCGGGCCGCGCGCCCGCGACACGCGGCGACCGCCAGGGGGCGGCGCCGTCATGCAAGGATGAGACATGTTCAACATCGTCAAGAAATCGATCGAGTGGGGCCATGACACGCTCACGCTCGAAACGGGAAAGATCGCCCGTCAGGCCGACGCATGCGTGATCGCCACTTATGGCGAAACCAGCGTCATGGCCGCCGTCGTCTTCGACAAGAAAGCGAAGCCGGGGCAGGATTTCTTTCCCCTGACCGTGCATTATCAGGAGAAATACTACGCAGCCGGCAAGATCCCCGGCGGTTTCTTCAAGCGCGAGGCCCGGCCGACCGAGAAGGAGACCCTGACCGCCCGGCTGATCGACCGTCCGGTGCGTCCGCTCTTCGTCGAGGGATTCAAGAACGAGACGCAGGTGATCTGCACCGTTCTCTCCTATGACATGGAGAACGACCCCGACATCGTCGCCATGATCGCGGCCTCGGCGGCCCTGACGCTCTCCGGCGCGCCTTTCCTCGGCCCGATCGGCGCCGCACGCGTCGGCTTCGTCGAGGGCGCCTACGTCCTGAACCCGGCCGTCGACGACATGGAGAAGCTGCGCGAGAATCCCGAGCAGCGGCTCGACCTCGTCGTCGCGGGCACCAAGGACGCCGTGATGATGGTCGAATCCGAGGCATACGAGCTCACCGAGGCCGAGATGCTCGGCGCGGTGAAGTTCGGCCACGAGCAGATGCAGCCGGTGATCGACATGATCATCGACATGGCCGAGGCCGCCGCGAAGGAGCCCTTCGCGTTCGAGGCCGCCGACTATTCGGCGCTCTACGCCAAGGTGAAGGCGGCCGGCGAGACCGCCATGCGCGCCGCCTTCTCGATCACCGACAAGCAGGACCGCCATGCGGCGATCGGTGCGGCGAAGGAACAGATCCTCGCGGCGCTCAGCGAGGAAGATCAGGCCGACGAGAACCTGCCAACCTGCATCAAGAAGCTGGAATCCGAGGTGGTGCGCCTCGACATCCTCAACCACGGCCGCCGGATCGACGGCCGCGACCTGACCACGGTCCGGCCGATCGTCAGCGAGGTCGGCATCCTGCCGCGGACCCACGGCTCGGCGCTCTTCACCCGCGGCGAGACCCAGGCGCTGGTGGTGACCACGCTCGGCACCGGCGACGACGAGCAGATGATCGACGCGCTCCACGGCACCAGCAGGTCGAACTTCCTGCTGCACTACAACTTCCCGGGGTATTCGGTCGGCGAGACCAGCCGGATGATGGGCCCCGGCCGGCGCGAGATCGGCCACGGCAAGCTCGCGTGGCGGGCACTGCAGGCGGTCCTGCCGCCGGCGACCGACTTCCCCTACACGATCCGCATCGTTTCGGAGATCACCGAGTCGAACGGGTCGAGCTCGATGGCGACCGTCTGCGGCGGCTCGCTGTCGATGATGGACGCGGCGGTGCCGCTGAAGGCGCCGGTCGCGGGTGTCGCCATGGGCCTGATCCTCGAGGGTGACAAGTTCGCGGTGCTCACCGACATCCTGGGCGACGAGGACCATCTCGGCGACATGGACTTCAAGGTGGCCGGCACCGAGAACGGCATCACCTCGCTGCAGATGGACATCAAGGTTGCCGGCATCACCCCGGCGATCATGGAGCAGGCGCTTGCGCAGGCGAAGACCGGCCGGTTGCACATCCTCGGCGAGATGTCCAAGGCGCTCAGCGCCGGGCGGGCCGAGTTCTCGGCACATGCCCCGCGCATCGAGACGATGCAGATCGCGGTCGACAAGATCCGCGAGGTGATCGGTTCCGGCGGCAAGGTGATCCGCGGCATCGTCGAGGAATCCGGCGCGAAGGTCGACATCAACGACGACGGCGTCATCAAGATCGCGAGCCCGAACGCCGCGGCGATCGAGAAGGCACGCGAGATGATCGCCTCGATCGTCGACGAGCCCGAGGTCGGCCGGATCTACACCGGCAAGGTCGTGAAGATCATGGATTTCGGCGCCTTCGTGAACTTCTTCGGCAAGCGTGACGGCCTCGTGCACGTCAGCCAGCTGTCGAACGAGCGGATCGGCCACCCGAAGGAGGTCCTGCAGGAGGGACAGTCCGTCAAGGTGAAGCTCATGGGCTTCGACGACCGTGGCAAGGTCCGCCTGTCGATGAAGGTCGTCGACCAGGAGACGGGTCAGGAGCTGAAGGAAGACGCCTGATCCCGGTCCGCTCCGCGGACGCACAGGTACCGAACCAGGCGAGGGCCGGATCTCCGTAGGGGGATCCGGCCCTTCTACTGCCGCTGGAGCGGGGTCGAGGTGTAGGCGAGCGTGAGGCGGGTGCGGAACTCGACCAGCCGAAGACGGTAGTGAATGCCGTAGACCCGGAGGCGCTCCAGCGGCGTCAGCCCGGGCTCCCGCCAGACACGAAGGAAGGCGGAGGCCGAAGGCAGCACGTACATCACCGGAAACCGGTAGGAGAGCTTCGTGCGGCCCTGCATCGCGAACTTGCCCCCGACCACGCGGGCACGCTTGCGGGCATGCTCGGCATAGCTGCCCCGCGCCTGATGACGGACTCGCACCTCGTCCGCGAAGATGATCCTCTCCCCGGCAGCGGTCGCCCGGGTGTTCCACTCCTTGTCGCCGCTCGAAAAAAGCGACTCGTCGAAGGCTCCGATCGCGTCGAAGACGACCCGGCGCGCCACCAGATTGGCTGTCGCCGCATAGCCCAGCCCGGCGTACCGCTCCTGCTGGAGGCCGAAGATCCGGTCGTAGATCTCGGCCGGCGCCCACCGGTCCGCGGCCGAGGTGATGACGACCCGGCCGGCAATGCGCGACACCGCCGGATCGGCCGCGAGGCGGCGCAGCCCCGCCGCGATCCAGTCGGGGTCGGAGCGGCAATCGGAATCGGTGAAGAACAGCACCTCGCCTCGCGCCTCGGCGAGTGCCGCGTTGCGTGCGGCATAGGAACCGGGCTTCGGCTGCCAGACGACCCGCGCGTTCCGGGGCAGGCGCAGGTTCGCGGGGACCTCGTCGGTCGGGTTGTTGCTGGCCACGAGAATCTCGAACCGCTCCGGATCGAAGGTCTGCGCCGCCAGGGCATCGAGACAGCCCTGCAGCCCCTCCCAGTCCCGGAAGGTCGGGACGATCACCGAAGCGTCGATCGAGGGGCTGTCGTCCTTCATGCGGCGATCCGTCAGTCCCGGACCAGCGTTACGCCGGGGGCAAAGGCGATGAAGAACGGGTTCTCGTAGCCCGGCTTGCCGTAACGCAGCGGCTCGAAATCGTCGAACCGTACCACGCTGCCGCCTGCGGCGCGCAGGATCGCATGTCCCGCGGCGGTGTCCCATTCCATCGTCCGCCCGAGTCGCGGGTAGAGATCGGCCTCGCCGGCAGCGACCAGGCAGAACTTGAGCGACGATCCGGTGGAACGGACCGTCCGCACCGGGTACCGCGCGATGTAGTCGTCCGTCGCCTTGTCCCGGTGCGACTTCGAGGCGACCACCGCGAGCCCCGCGGGATCGGGCCGCGCAACCCGGAGGGTTCGCAGCGCGCCCTCGCCCTCCGGAACGTCCGCGCACGTATCCTCGACGGCGCTGCCGTCGGCCAGGGTGTAGAACAGCCGCCCGACCGCAGGCGCAAGGACGATGCCGCGGGTCGGCACGCCGTCCTCGATCAGGGCGATGTTGACGGTGAAGTCGCCCGAACCGCGCACGAATTCCTTCGTTCCGTCGAGCGGGTCGACGAGGAAGAAGGTCGCGCCTACCGTGACATGACTCGAGCGTTCCTCCTCGGTGACCACGGGGATCTCCGGGAACGCAGTGCGCAGGCCGGTACGGATCAGTGCGTCCGCTGCCTCGTCGGCCTCGGTGACCGGGGAATTGTCGCTCTTTGCCCGCACCTCGAAATCCGGCCGGCGCCGGATCTCCAGGATGACGGCTCCGGCGGCAAGCGCGAGGCTGCGCATCGTCGAGACGATCTCGGCATAGATCATTCGGTCCGGTCCGCTGCTCGGCGGCGGGGGACTTCCCGCGTCGCGTCTCTATGGATCAATTCGCTGGAGGCTGTAAACAGACACGGACCGGAAGCGCAGCGAGGACGACCGACCGATGCACACCGCCGAGCCGAGGGGTACGCTTGCCCTCCAGACCATCGCGATGCCGGCGGACACCAATGCCAACGGCGACATCTTCGGCGGCTGGCTGATGGCGCAGATGGACCTCGGTTCCTCGGTGCTCGCGCGGAGCCGGGCGCGCGGGCGTGTCGCGACCGTGGCCGTCGAGGCCATGACCTTCCACAAGCCGGTCCTCGTCGGCGACGTCGTGTCGATCCACGCCGAGATGCTGCGCGAGGGAACCACCTCGATGACCATAGGGGTCGAGGTCTGGGTGACCCGTCAGCCGAGCGGCGACCACATCAAGGTCACCGAGGCGAAGTTCGTCTTCGTCGCGGTCGACACATCGGGCGTGAAGCGGCCGCTGCCGCCGTAACCCTGACTGCACGCGGGGCTCTCAGCGCAGTGCCTCGCGCATCCGGTAATACCAGGCCCCAAGGGTCAGCATCGCGCCCCCGACCGCGTCGCCGACCGGCAGCCGAAGATGACGCAATGCGGCGAAGGTGTCGAAACGGTCCTGGCTCCCGGTGATCGCCTCGGCGGCCATTTCGGCGAGCACATGGCTCGTCGCGATGCCGTGGCCGGAATAGCCCTGCACGTAGTAGACGTTCGGCGAAAGCCTGCCGACCTGCGGGATCCGGTTCGGCACGATCCCGGCCATGCAGCTCCACGCGAAGTCGATCGGCACGCCCCTCAGCACCGGAAACGTGCGCTCCAGCGCCGGCCGCAGCGTCGCGGCAACGTCGCGCGGGGCCTTGCCGGAATAGTTCGCCCCGCCGCCGAACATCAGACGCCCGTCGCCGGTCAGCCGATAGTAGTCGAGCACGAAGCGGCAATCGTAGACTGCCACGTCGCGCGGATTTATCCGCCGGGCGATTTCCGGGTCGAGCGGTGCAGTCGCCATGTTGCCGAGCGCCGCGGGAAACAGCATGCCCGCCATGCGTCCGCGTTCCAGCCGGTGATAGGCGTTGCCGGCGATCACGACCGCATCCGCGGTGATCCTGCCCCGCCCGGTGCGGATCGCGGGCGTTGCCCCGTGTTCGATCTCGGTGACCTCCGTTTCCTCGAAGATCGCCACGCCCAGCGAAGCCGCGGCGCGCGCCTCGCCGAGGCAGAGGTTGAGCGAATGCAGGTGCAGGTTTCGCCGGTTCAGCAGGCCGCCGATGTAGCGATCCGTGTCGAGCCAGTCACGGATCTCGCCTGCCTCGATCAGCGCGAGGTCCCCGGCCATCCCCCGGCGCTCCGCCTCGGCCATCTGCGCCTGCAGCTCCGCCATGTGTGCCGGCTTCATCGCGGCCTGGAGGTGCCCATGCTTCAGGTCGCAGGCGATGGCGTAGCGGTCGATGCGGGCGCGGATGATCTCGTGGCCACGCCAGCGCAGGTTCCAGACGAAATCCTCGGCCGCCGGACCGATGACGCGGCGCAGCTGGCGCGTCATCGCCGCGTCGCCGGACAGGCTGCCGGTGACCTGCCCGCCGTTCCGCCCGCTGGCCCCCCAGCCGATCCGCCGGGCCTCGACCAGCGCCACCTTCCGGCCCCGCTCGGCGAGCTCGACCGCCGTCGCCACGCCAGTGAAGCCGCCGCCGACGATCGCCACGTCGACGCGCAGGTCGCCCTCGAGCCGGGGATGCCGGGTCGTGTCGTTGATCGTGGCGGCGTAGTAGGACGGTACAAGCTCGGCGGTCATCGGTTCCCCCAGGTCACAGGCACGCGACTCTGGGCGCGAAGCGACACGGGCGGCAAGGGGGGTTGAACGAACCGGGGCGTTCCGTGCCTATGACTTCTGCGGGGGGAGCACGGATGGATTGGCCTGGCAGCTGGATCGACGGTCGGAACGGGGCAGACCTGGCCCCGGAGGCGGCGGTGGATCGTCTCGCGTCGGCGCGCGTGGTGCTGCTCGGCGAAAGCCACGACCAGCTCGCCGATCATCTCTGGCAGGCGGCCGTCGTCGCCGGGCTCGCCGACCGGGGCTTGGCGCCCACCGTCGGCTTCGAGATGTTTCCGCGTCGCGCGCAGCCGGTGCTCGAGGCCTGGTCGGGGGGCGGGCTGGACCTCGCGGAGTTCCTCGCCCGGAGCCGATGGGCCGAGGTCTGGGGTTTCGATCCTGCGCTCTACCGTCCGCTCTTCGACCTCTGCCGCGACCGCCGGCTGCCGATGGTTGCGCTCAACTGCGACCGGCCGCTCGTCACCCTTGTGGGGCGCGACGGCTGGCAGGTCCTGCCCGAAGAGGAACGTGGCTGGCTGACGCCCGCGGCCGACGCGCTGCCGGCCTATCGCCGCTACCTCTTCGACATGACCGGCGGCGTGCGTCCGGGCCGGGCCGCGCAGTCGCCCGAGGACCCGGCGTTCGACCGTTTCGTCAGGGCGCAGCAGGTCTGGGATCGGGCCTTCGCCTGCGCGATCGCCGAGGCTCTCGACCGGACTGCCGGCGGGCCGGTCGTCGGCATCATCGGGCGCGGGCATCTGGAGCATGGTTTCGGCACACCGTGGCAGCTGGCCGATCTGGGGATCAGCAATGTCGTGACCGCGCTGCCCGAGCCATGGGACGCACCGAATGCCCCAACCGATCCGCCGATCGCCGATCTTCTCTGCCGGCACCCGCAACCGTCCGACGAGCTTCATTGACACATATCAAGGCAGGGAGGGGAACTTCGGTTCAGGGTCGCGCATCCGCAGGAATGCGCCCTCTTCGCCGGCAAGGGAGAACCTCATGGCAACCAAGGATCTTTTGCACGAGACGAATATCGACTCGCCCGAGCAGCCTGCCGAAGACATCGAATCGCCCCAGGATGCGGTGATCGACAACGTCACCGCGCTGCAGCAGGACGCGGTAGAGACCGCCGAGCATGCCGGCGCCGCGTTGCTCGAGGGCGTCAGCAGGATGCAGCAGGAGATCGCTGAGTTCGTATCGAGCCGCATCCGCGAGGATCTCGAGACACAGCAGCAGTTCCTGCGGTGCCGATCGTTCGAGGAGCTGCGCGAGGTACAGTTGCGCTTCGTGAAGACGGCGATGGACCAGTATTCGGCCGAGACCGCGCGGCTGATGAAGCTGGGATCCGAGATCATGGCGCGCAGCGTGGAGCGCAACGGCAACTGAGCCGCGCTTCAGTGACGTGTTGAAAACCGCCGGTCGGGCTGTCAATCATGGCCCGTCCGTCCGGAAAGCATGCGGGCGCCAGCACGGGAACGACCATGACGCCCGAAACGGAATACGCCGCCTTCATCGGGATCGACGTCCAGAACGATTTCTGTCCGGGCGGCGCGCTCGCCGTAGAGCGGGGGCACGAGGTGGTGGCGCATGTCAACCGGCTCATGCCGCGCTTCGGGGTGCGGGTGCTGACCCAGGACTGGCACCCCGCCGACCACCGGTCCTTTGCCGCGAGCCATGAAGGGGCTGCCCCTTTTTCCACCACGCAGATGCACTATGGCCTACAGGTGCTCTGGCCGGTGCACTGCGTCCAGGGTACGCCGGGGGCGGATTTTCACCCGGAACTTGATACGGACCGTGCCGACCTGATCCTGCGCAAGGGTTTCCGGTCGGCGATCGATTCCTACTCTGCCTTCTTCGAGAACGACCGGACCACGACCACCGGGCTGGCCGGCTACCTGCGGGAGCGCGGGGTGGAGGAGGTCTGGCTCGGCGGGCTCGCAACCGATTTCTGCGTCGCCTATACCGCGCTCGACGCGGCGCGGCTGGGGTTCGCGGTGACCGTGGTCGAGGACGCCTGCCGGGCGATCGATCTCGACGGATCGCTGGACGCGGCGCTCGTGCAGATGCGGGCGCAGGGGGTGCGCTTCGTCACCTCCGCGGCGATCGGGGGCTGATCCGCCGTGACGGATATCGCCACACGGGTCTACGACCATGCCTGGCGCATCGACCCGATCGTAAGGTCGCTGCTCGACACGGATTTCTACAAGCTCCTGATGATGCAGATGGTTTTCAAGCGTCACCGGGACGTGCGGGTCGAGTTCAGCCTGATCAACCGCGCGAAGGACGTGCCGCTGGCCAAGCTGATCGACGAGGGCGAGCTGCGGGCGCAGCTCGACCACATCCGGACGCTGCGGCTGCGGCGGGGGGAGAGCACCTGGCTGCGGGGCAACACCTTCTACGGCAAGCGGCAGATGTTCTCGCCGGAATTCATGGCCTGGTTCGAGGATTTCCAGCTGCCGGAGTACCATCTGGAGCGGAAGGGCGACCAGTACGAGCTGCGGTTCGAGGGGTCTTGGCCCGAGGTGATGATGTGGGAGATCCCGGCACTGGCGGTCTTGATGGAGCTGCGCAGCCGGGCGGTGCTGAACGGGATGGGCAAGTTCGAGCTGCAGGTGCTCTATGCCCGCGCCCAGACCCGGCTGTGGGAAAAGATCCAGCGATTGAAGGCACTTCCGGGATTGCGGATCTCGGATTTCGGGACGCGGCGGCGGCACGGGTTCCTGTGGCAGGACTGGTGCGTGCAGGCGATGATCGAGGGGCTGGGCGACAAGTTCCTGGGGTCTTCCAATTGCCTGATAGCAATGCGGCGCGACATCGAGGCGATCGGCACGAATGCGCATGAACTGCCCATGGTCTATGCCGCCCTGGCCGAAGACGACGAGGCGCTTTCACTTGCGCCCTACCGGGTTCTGGAAAACTGGCACGCGGATTACGACGGAAACCTGCGGATCATTCTGCCCGATACTTACGGAACGCGCGGATTCCTCGCCCATGCGCCGGAATGGCTGGCCGGCTGGACCGGCATCCGCATCGATTCGGGGATTCCGGAGGACGGGGCCGAGACGGCGATCGCCTGGTGGAAGAGCCGCGGGCAGGATCCGCGCGAGAAGCTGGTGATCTTCTCGGACGGGCTCGACGTGGAAAAGATCGAGGAGCTGCACGCCCGCTTCCAGGGACGGGTCAAGACGAGCTATGGCTGGGGCACGCTTTTGACAAATGATTTCAGGGGTTTGGCGCCGAACGACGCGCTCGCCCCGTTCAGCCTGGTCTGCAAGGCGGCGGCGGCGAACGGGCGGCCGACGGTGAAGCTTTCGGACAATCCGGCCAAGGCGATGGGGCCTGCGGACCAGATCGAACGCTACAAGCGGGTGTTCCATGTGGGCGCCCAGACCCGCCAGCCGGTGCTGGTCTGACGCCGCCCGAAACGGCCCCCGAGCGGCGCAAACATTCAGGTGTTATTCGGGTGCTATTTAGGTGCTATTTGGTTTTGTGAATGTGTTGCGCTGCGATGGTTAACACGCCGCCGCCACGCCCGTCCCGATGATCCCCGATCAGACGCCGATGTCGGGCCCGCGGCGGCTGCCGCAGCCCGCTCCGCGCAGAGCGGGGGCGGAGTCCATGCCGGGGGCGGCGCCCCGTGGCGGGAGGACGGGCCGGGGCGGCGGGGCGGTCGGGTCGCCGGAGGCGGCCGGCGGGGCCGCGGGGGGCGGAGGGTCGACCGCCTGGGCGAGCGCCGGCCCGCCGCCGAGGGTGATGGCGGCAAGGACCGCCGTGCCGAGTACCAGACGCATCGCAACCTCCTCGAACCTCGAATGACGCGGATGAGGGTAACACGACACCGGGGCGTGGACCTACGGTTAGTCTCGACCCCGGGCTGACGATCCCGTGTCCCGGCCGGCCAGGTGCGAACCGTGGCCGCGCTGCCACCGGCGGCCGGCCGCCGGCAAGCGGGCCGATACATTCGAAACACGGTTTCCCGGTCCGGGACACGCGCGGGAAACACGCGACCGGCATCTTCGGCCCATCGCAGACGATGCCCGATGGAGACCGCCATGTTCCGCTTCCCTTCCCGCCCCGCGACGACGAATCCCGACCGGGTCCACCACATCCACACCCTTCGGACGCTGGCCGCACTCGACGATGCGCTCCTGCGCGACATCGGGGTGGCGCGACCGCACAGCAGGCACCAGGTGATCTCCCGCCACATGCTCGGCTGAGCGGGGAGCGCCGCGCCGCCGCTTGCCGGCGAAGTGAAGCCTCGGGGCTGGACGCGGGCGGGTGGAGACGGCATTGATCGGATTCCTACCCGCAACCCAGATGCCCGTCCGCGATGATCTCGGCCCTGAGACTGACGACCCGGATCGCGCTGGTGCTGCTGATCGTGGCGCCGGTGCTGCTGGCCGTCGCGGTGATCGAGACCCGGCCGCTGGTGCAGGACAGGCCGGCGGCCGATCCCGCCGCCGCGGCGCGGGCGCAGGACCTGATCGCGCGTTTCGGCAGTTTCGCCTCCGAGGGGCTGGAAGCGCGGCCCTGGGTGATGCGCGAGGACGAGCTGAACGGCGCGCTGGCCTCGGCGGCACGGGTGCTGCCGGGGCTGCGCGGAACGGTCAGCGTCGATCCGGGCGAGACCGCACTCGCCCTGAGCCTGCCGGTGCCGATGCTGCCGGCGGGCTACTGGCTGAACCTGCGGGCGGGGCTGGCGGAGTCCGAGGCCGGGCTTTCGCCGACCACGGTGCGGCTCGGCCGGCTGAGCCTGCCGCCGGCGCTGGTGCTGCCGGCGCTGCGCATCGGGCTCGACCGGGTGCTGGGCGAGGGGCTGGGGCAGGTGGCGCTCGCGAGCGTCGCGGAGGTGCGGATCGCGCCGCCGGAGGTGGCACTGCGGTTCGACCTGTCCGATGCCGACCGCACCGCGCTCGGCGCGCGGGTGCGCGAGCTTCTGCATGCCGGGACCGGTGGCGGCGACCGGGTCTACGTGCATCTGTGGTATCTCGACCATGCGGTCGGCGCGGGCGAGCTGCCGCGCGACGGGTCGGTGCTGCCCTATCTGCGCCATGCGGTCGGGCAGGCGCGCAAGCTGTCGAAGGGAACGGATCCGGCGACGCACCGGGCCGAGATGCAGGCGGCGCTGAGCGCGCTGATGCTCTATTGCGGGCAGGACCGGCTGGCGCAGCTGATGGGCATGGGCTTTCCGGGGCACATGCGGGGGGCGGGCAACGGCTGTGACGGGACGCGGCTCGGCGGGCGCGACGACCTGAAGCGGCACTTCAGCGTGTCGGCGGGGCTCTATGCCACCAGCACCGGCACGGCGACGCTGGGGATCGGCGAGCTGAAGGAACTGGTGGACGCGAACGACGGCGGCAGCGGCTTCAGCTTCGACGACATGGCGGCGAACCTCGCCGGGATGCGGTTTGCCCAGACGTTTCTCGAGGCGCCGCGGGCGGCGTGGCCGGCGCTTCTGGAGCGGATCGAGACCGAGGCGGACGTGATGCCCGAGATCGCCGATTTGCCCTCGGGGTTGAGCGAGGCGGCGTTCAGCGAGCGGTTCGGCGCGGTCGACAGCCCGGCCTATGCCGCGGTGATCGCCGAGATCGGGGCGCGGATCGACGCGCTGCCGCTGCACCGGGACGTGGCGCTGAACTGAGGCGGGGCGGGGGCGCGGTCAGGCCGCGAGCACCGTCCACGGTTCTTCGAAGGGGTATTCCTCGAGATTGTCTCCGGGGCCGATCCGGTCGACGATCAGGAAGGCCGCGGGCCGGCCGAGGGGCGTCAGGACCCCGTGCCAGACGTTGCGGAGATAGTTCACGCCCTGTCCCGGTGCGGTCAGGAAGGCGCGCGGCGTGCCGGGGGTGCCGTCCGCGTCGGGGGCGACCACCACGAGGAAGGGGTCCTGCGACAGCGGCACGAAGGCCTGGCTGCCGAGTGGGTGGCGTTCGACGAGGCCGAGCACGAGCGGCAGGGCGTAGGGCCGGCCGTAGCCGAGGCTGATGCCAAGGCGCGCGTCCTCGCCCAGGACCTCGGTCCGGGCGCGGTCGTGGAAGCGGTCGCACATGCCGCCGTTGATCTGGAAGTCGGGCGGACCGGCGATCTCGATCACATCGCCGAAGGGGGCGAAGGCGGCGGCGGTCAGCGGCTCGGGCCGCAGGATGCGTTCGGGCCTCATGTCCGGAGCGGTCCGAAGCCGCCGGGTCCGCGCAGGCGGGCATGGCGGTTGACATCCTTGTAGAGCAGGTAGCGGAACCGGCCGGGTCCGCCCGCGTAGCAGGCCTGCGGGCAGAAGGCGCGCAGCCACATGAAGTCGCCGGCCTCGACCTCGACCCAGTCGCGGTTGAGCTTGTAGACCGCCTTGCCCTCGAGCACGTAGAGGCCGTGCTCCATGACGTGGGTTTCCTCGAAGGGGATGAGGCCGCCGGGCTCGAAGGTGACGACGGTCACGTGCATGTCGTGGCGCAGGTCGGCGGGATCGACGAAGCGGGTGGTCGCCCAGCGGCCCTCGGTGTCGGGCATCGGCGCGGGCGCGATGTCGCGTTCGTTGAGGATGAGGGGTTCGGGCGCGTCCAGTCCGTCCACCGGCTCGTAGAGCTTGCGGATCCAGTGGAAGCGGGCGGGGACGTCGCCGGCGTTGCGGAGGCGCCAGCCGCTGCCCGCGGGCAGGTAGGCGTAGCCGCCGGGTTCGAGCACATGGGTCGCGCCGCCGATCGTCAGGCTGGGCGTGCCCTCGGTGACGAAGAGCACGCCCTCGGCGCCTGGATCGGGTTCGGGCCGGTCGCTGCCGCCGCCGGGGGCGACCTCCATCACATATTGCGAGAAGGTCTCGGCGAAGCCGGTCAGGGGGCGGGCGATGATCCAGGCGCGGGTGGCGTCCCAGAACGGGAGCGCGCTGGTGACGATGTCGGACATCACGCCACGGGGGATCACCGCATAGGCCTCGGTGAAGACCGCGCGGCCGGTCATCAGCTGGTCCTGTCCCGGCAGGCCGCCGTGCGGGGCGTAGTAGCTGCGGGTCGGCTGGGCGACGTCCTTCACGGCAGCATCTCCTTGAGGCGCAGGAGCGCGATGCGCTCGACCTGCGCGCAGGCGGTGGCGAATTCGGTGTCGCGGTCGTTGGCGATCCGGGTCTCGAAGGCGGAGAGGATGTCGGCCTTGCCGAGGCCGCGGACCGCGATGATGAAGGGAAAGCCGAACTTCGCCTTGTAGGCGTCGTTGAGCTCGGTGAACCGCGCCCGTTCGTCGTCGGTCAGCGCGTCGAGGCCGGCCGAGGCCTGTTCGGCGGTCGATTCGGGGGTGAGCCGCCGCGCCGCGGCGAGCTTGCCGGCGAGGTCGGGGTGGGCGTTGAGCACGCCCAGCCGCTCGGCCGGGGTGGCGCTGCGGAAGGCGCGGGCGAGGGCGTTCTGGAGGCCGACCGCGGTGTCGTGCGCGGGGCCGAGTTCCAGCGCATGGGCGCGCTCGGCGATCCAGGGCGAATGCTCGAAGACGCCGCCGAACCGGGCGACGAAGGCGTCGCGGCCCATGGTGCTGGGCCGTTCGCCGGGCTCGGGCGCCGGATGCCGCTCGGCCCAGTGGCGGGCGATGTCGATGCGCTTGGCGATCCAGACGCCGCTGTGCGCGCGGATGTGGTCGATGAAGCGGGCGAGCGCGGCGATGCGGCCGGGCCGGCCGACCAGCCGGCAGTGCAGGCCGATCGACAGCATCTTGGGCCGGCCCGCGACGCCCTCGGCATAGAGCACGTCGAAGCTGTCCTTGAGGTAGGCGAAGAACTGGTCGCCGGCGTTGAAGCCCTGCGGCGTCGCGAAGCGCATGTCGTTCGCGTCGAGCGTGTAGGGGATGATCAGCTGCTGGCGGCCGGCATGGGCGCGCCAGTAGGGCAGGTCGTCGGCATAGCTGTCCGAGACATAGGCGAAGCCGCCCTCCTCGCTGACGAGATCGACGGTGTTGACCGAGCAGCGGCCGGTGTACCAGCCGGTCGGGCGGGTGCCGGTGACCTCGGTGTGCAGGCGGATCGCCTCGGTCAGGTCGGCGCGCTCGGCCTCGCGGCTGTAATCGCGGTAGTCGATCCATTTCAGCCCGTGGCTGGCGATCTCCCAGTCCGCGGCCTGCATCGCCGCGAGCTGGGCGGGCGAGCGGGCGAGGGCGGTGGCGACGCCGTAGACGGTGACCGGCACCTCACGCGAGGTGAAGAGGTCGTGCAGGCGCCAGAACCCGGCGCGGGCGCCGTATTCGTAGATCGATTCCATGTTCCAGTGGCGCATGCCGGGCCAGGGCGCGGCGCCGACGATCTCGCTGAGGAAGGCCTCGGAGGCCGCGTCCCCGTGCAGGACGCAGTTCTCGCCGCCCTCCTCGTAGTTCAGCACGAACTGGACCGCGATCCGGGCACCGGCGGGCCAGTCGGCCTGCGGCGGTTCGGCACCGTAGCCATGCATGTCGCGGGGATATCGCATCGGGGGACCTCGCTGCCGTTCGCGCTCGCGGCCTACTCTAGTCCGGACGAATGGCGGTGACTTTCAAGAAATTCCTGAAAGACATTTCGCCGGATCAGGCCAGGTCAGGTCGGGTTCAGGCCGCGACGAGGTCCTGCGGCAGGCGGTCGAGGATCGACTTCAGCTGCTTGCGGCAGGCCGCGGTCATGAAGTCGATGAAGAGCCTGCTCTTGGGGTCCTGCAGCCGCTTGTGCGGGAAGAGGCAGGCGAGCTGCACGTTCGAGGGCGGCAGGTGGGGCAGGACCGGCACGAGCGCGCCGGAGATCAGGTGTTCGGCCACCTCGAACACCGGCTTCAGGACGATGCCGCGTCCGGCGACCGCCCAGCCGGTCAGCACGTCGCCGTCGTCGGATTCGAGCGGGCCGGAGACCTCGAACCGCTGCGGGCCGTCCGGGGTCGTCAGCGTCCAGTGGAACTCGCGCGCGCCGGGAAAGCGCAGCAGGAGACAGCTGTGGCCCTTGTCGATCAGGTCCTGACCCGTCGCCGGCAGGCCGTGGCGCTCCAGATAGGAGGGGGCGGCGCAGAGGATGCGGCGGCAGTCGGCGATCGGGCGGACGCGCAGGTTCGAATCCTCGAGCACGCCGAGCACGAAGGTCACGTCGAGCCCCTCGGCGGTGATGTCGAGCCGGCGGTCCGACAGGCGCAGGCGCACGTCGACCTGCGGATAGGCGTCCTTGAACTCGGGGATCAGCGGCGCGATCAGCCGCTTGCCGATGCCGAGCGGTGCCGCGACATGGATCGAGCCGCGGGGCGAACGCGAGATGTCGGCCACCGCGGCCTCGGCCTCGGCGATGGTCTCAAGCACCTTGACCGCGCCCTTGTAGAACACCGCGCCCTGTTCGGTCGGTTGCAGCGTCCTCGTGGTCCGGTTGAAGAGCCGCGCGCCGAGATGGCGTTCGAGCTCGGCGATCCGTGAGCTCGCCACCGCGGCCGAAACCCGCTGGTCGCGTCCCGCCGCCGAGATGCTGCCGAGCTCGAACACCCGGACGAACATGCGCAGGTTGTTCACGTAGGACATGGGCCGACGCTATCATTCTTCGGCTTTGCTTGAAAGTGATCCGAGATTGCCGGGATTATCCTGAAATTCGATTTCTGCGAGGCTCGGCAGATGCCTCCGGCACGGGATGAGGAGACCGAGCATGTACGAATTCGCGATACTCTGGGACTGGCTGGCCTTCGCGGCGCGCTGGCTGCACGTGATCACCGCGATCGCCTGGATCGGGTCGTCGTTCTATTTCGTCGCGCTCGACCTCGGGCTGCGCAAGGTGCCGAACCTGCCCAAGGGCGCGTATGGCGAGGAATGGCAGGTCCACGGCGGCGGCTTCTACCACATCCAGAAGTACCTGGTCGCGCCCGAGCGGATGCCCGACCACCTGACATGGTTCAAGTGGGAGAGCTATGCCACGTGGCTCTCCGGTGCGGCGCTGCTCGCCATCGTCTATTACGCGGGGGCGGAGCTCTACCTCATCGACCGCAACGTGCTCGACGTGCCGGTGCTGGTGGCCATCGCGATCTCCATGGCCTCGATCGCGGTCGGCTGGATCATCTACGACCAGCTCTGCAAGTCGAAGCTCGGCCACAGCCCGACAACGCTGATGGTGCTGCTGTTCGGCGTGCTGGTCTTCATGGCCTGGGGGTACACCCAGCTCTTCACCGGGCGGGCGGCGCTCCTGCATCTGGGCGCCTTCACGGCCACGATCATGACAGCGAACGTCTTCTTCATCATCATCCCCAACCAGAAGAAGGTGGTGGCGACGCTGAAGGCGGGCGGCACGCCGGACCCGGAGTACGGCCGGATCGCCAAGCTGCGCTCGACCCACAACAACTACCTGACGCTGCCGGTCCTGTTCCTCATGCTGTCGAACCACTATCCGCTGGCCTTCGCCACGGAATACAACTGGATCATCGCGAGCCTCGTCTTCCTGATGGGCGTCACCATCCGGCACTATTTCAACACGACCCATGCCCGCGCCGGGAACCCGACCTGGACCTGGCTCGCCACCGCGGTGATCTTCATCCTGATCGTGTGGCTGTCGACCGCGACGCGGCCCGAGGCGCCGGTCGAGGCGGCGGGGCTGTCGGCGCACGAGACGCGCTTCGTCGAGGCGGCGGGCTTTGCCGAGGCGCAGACCGCCGTGCTCGGCCGCTGCTCGATGTGCCATGCCGCGGAGGTGTTCTGGCCGGGCCTGACCGTCGCGCCGAAGGGCGTGGTGCTGGAGACCGATGCCCAGATCGCCGCCCATGCCCGCGAGATCTATCTTCAGGCGGGCCGGTCCCATGCCATGCCGCCGGGCAATGTGACGGGCATGGACCCGGCCGAGCGGGCCGCGATCGTGCGCTGGTACGAGGCGGCGGTCGCGTCGCGGGGCTGAGCCGCGCGGGCGGAACCCCGCGGCGGATTAAGCAAACGGCAGATTCGCCTCGCCCCCCCGGGCGGAATTCCCTAGAATGCCGCGGATTGCCGGGACGCGGCTGCCGTGAACCGCGCCGCATCCGGGCCGAACGGGGTGGCTATGGACGGACACGGGCCGCGAATCCAGACCGGCATCGCCCGCAACACCAGCCGCAAGGACGGGATCAGGGCGGGCGCGGTGTCGGGGCCGTGGCGGAGCCAGCCGGTCGCCGAAGCGCCGGTTGCGCCGCGGGCCGATGCGGGCGCGGCGCCCTATGACGAGACCCGATATGTGGAGCCATTCGAGCCGGCCCATGAACCGGGGCCTGCGGTCGTGCGCCGGTCGCGGGTGGAGGACGGGCGCACCGGGCGCGGCATCGTCCTCGCGCTCGTGGTCGCGACGATGTTCGCCGGTGTGGCCTGGTGGCTGACCGGCACCGAGAGCTGGCAGGCGATCGCGCCGGAGACCGAGGTGGCCGAGCCATGGCTCGGCGATGTGGCGGGTGGGGGCATCGAGCAGGTGTCCGACGAGGAGCTGGCGCGGGCCGAGCGGGCCTGGATCGAGCGGACCACGCCCGGGGCGCCGGAGGCGACGGTGGTGCCCGAGCCCGTGGAGCCGGCGGTGGTCGCTGCGCCGGAGGCGCCCGAAGTCGAACCGCCGGTGGTGGCGCCGGTCGAGCCGGAAGTGGCGGTGGTCGAGGAGGTGATGCCGGAACCGGTGCCGGTGCCGGTGGCAACCGCGCCGTCGCTGCTGCGGCTGGGTGGTCCTGCGCCGGTCGCTGTGCCGTCGATCGGGCGGGAGGGGCCGGCCGACTATGCGGGTGCGGCGGAGGGGGTCGTGCCGTCGCGGATCGGGCCGATGCCGCACTGGGCCCGCGCGCCCGCCTTTCGCCTCGCCGATCCGGAGGGGATGCCGCCCGCCTCCGGCCGGATCGTGGTCTGGGTGCCGGGCTAGGCGCCGGGCGCTACATCGAGCCGGAGGACAGGGGGCGCAGCCGGGCGGGCTCCGCCTCCGTGCCCGTCGCCCGGGCGATGGCGGCGTGGAGCGTGGTCATGTCGACGGGTTTCGAGACATAGTCGCTCATGCCGGCGGCGAGGTATTTCTCGCGGTCGCCGGTCATGGCGTTGGCGGTGAGCGCGATGATCGGGATGGCCGAGACCGGCCCGGGCAGCGCGCGGATGGCCAGCGCCGCGGTCGGTCCGTCCATCTCGGGCATCTGGACGTCCATCAGCACGAGGTCGAAGTCGCCGCAGCGGACCGCCTCGACGGCGGCGCGGCCGTTCTCCACCACCGTGACGCTGTGGCCGGCCATGCCGACGAAGGCCTGCACGATAAGCTGGTTGGTCGCGTTGTCCTCGGCCAGCAGGATGCGCAGGCCGGAACGGGCGGACCACGGCGCGGGGGTGCGCGCAGGCGCCGGGGCGGGGGCCGGCGCGGGCGCGACGGTATCGGTGCCCGGGCGGGTGCGGATGGAAAAGCGGAACACGCTGCCTTCTCCTTCGGTGCTGTCGACCTCGATCCGGCCGCCCATGCGCTCCACGAGCTGGCGCGAGATGGCGAGGCCGAGGCCGGTGCCGCCCGAACGCCGGGTCGGCGATGAATCCGCCTGCATGAACCGCTGGAAGAGCTGTGCACGCGCGGACCGCGGGATCCCCACCCCTGTGTCCTCGACCTCGACCTCCAGCCGGCCGTCGGGGCCGGTCGGGACGTAGTCCACCCGGATGTCGATGCGGCCGCGCTCGGTGAACTTCACGGCGTTGCTGACGAGGTTGATCAGCACCTGCCGCAGGCGGCCGCCGTCGGTCACGATGACGCCCGGAACCGAGGGGGCGATCCGGCAGGTGAGCGCGATGCCCTTCTGCTGGGCGCCGGCGGACATCAGTGCGGCGACCTCGTCGACGAGAGGGGCGATCGCGACGTTTTCCTCGGCCATCACCACCTGGTCGGCCTCGAGCTTCGAGAAGTCGAGGATGTCGTTCAGGATCGACAGGAGGCTCTGGGCGGAGGTGCGGGCCAGTTCCGCGCGGGACCGCTGTTCGGGCGCGAGCGGCGAGTTCAGGAGGAGGTCGAGCATGCCGAGCACGCCGCTCATCGGGGTACGGATCTCGTGGCTCATGGTGGCGAGGAACTGCGACTTCGCGATGGTGGCGGATTCCGCCTCGAGGCGCTTGGCGTTCAGCTCCTCCTGGCGGATCACGTCCGCCGTCACGTCCCAGTTGACGCCGACGATGCGCCGCGTGCCGTCGCCGCCGCTGTAGACCGCGCCGATCGCCCGGATGTGGCGCACCTCGCCGTCGCGCAGAAGCAGGCGGTATTCCGAGTTGTACTGGCCCGAGATGTCGATCGCGTAGCTGAATTCGGACTCGGCGCGATAGAGGTCCTCCGGGTGCAGCCGGTCGCGCCAGTCGGCATATTCGCAGGGGCCCTCCTTGGCGGCGATGTCGTAGAGCTCCTTCATCCGGTCGTCCCAGACCAGCTCCTCGGTGGCGATGTTGTAGTCCCAGACGCCGACCCTGGAAGCGGCGAGCGCGAGTTCCAGCCGGCGGGAGAGCCGGTCGAGCTGGGCTTCGCGGTCCTCGAGGTCGCGCAGGCTGCGCTGGCGCTGCTCGATCAGGTGGCCGGCGGCGAGGATCGGGCCGATGACGAGGGTGCCCCCGAGAAAGACGAGGGCGCGGACGATCCAGGTGTTCGGCGGCGTGACCGACCATCCGCCCAAGGGAACGGCGGCCATGACCCAGTTTCCGTAAGGCAGGGTCACCTCGGCGGTGACCGGGTTCCGGGTGAAGATCCCGGGCGGGCCGAAGAACACCTCGCCCTCGGCGCCCTTGCCGTTGCGCCCCCTTATGGCCACCTCGATGCCGAGCGCCTCGAGATTGCGCAACCCGCTCGCCCGGTAGAGCGCCTCCTCGTCGATGACGGCGGCGACCAGTCCCCAGAACTGGCGTTCGCCGTCGGGGCCGTCGACATAGACCGGCGAACGGCCGATGAAGCCGCGGCCGCCCTGCAGGAGATCGACCGGGCCGGCGAGCACCAGGGTGCCGGCATCGCGGGCGTAGAGGGCGAGTTCGCTCTGTCCGGGGCTCTCGCGGTAGTCGAGGCCGAGCGCCGCCTCGTTGCCCTCGATCGGATAGATGTGGGTGATCACCATGTCGCGGGCGGCGGCCACGTTGCGGATCTGGCTGTGCCCGGCGAGCGGATCCTCGTCGGGGCGGGGGCCGCGCCCGGCGAGCAGGTTGCGGCCGAGCTGCGAGAATCGCTCCTGATCGATCCCGGGCTCGGTGGCGATGACGCCGATCAGGCCCTGGACGAGCTGGATGTCGCTGTTGATGTCGCCTTCGAGGTTCGAGCGCAGCAGGCCGAGCTTGTCGAGCACCTCGTTGCGCAGGCGTTCCTCGTAGACCTGACGGTTCTGGCTTTCGGCGAAGAGGCCGGCGAGGACCACGACCAGACAGGCGAGCACGGCGGAGACCACCGGGAACCTTCGGCCACCGAGGGTCAGCATGCCTGTCCTGCCCATCAACCCTGCCAACACCCCAGCGAAACGGGACCGCGATCGCCACTCTCACCCGCGGGCCGCAGGCTACGGCGCGACGGTTAACGGAACATAACCTTTCTACCGGAGATAATCAAAAGCGGGAACAGGTCCCGCTAAACGGGTATCGCGGCGGCCCGTCGGGACCGCCGCGATACTGGTGTCAGGCCGAATCGCTGCGAATCACTCGCCGCGCAGGGTGGCGAGCTCGGCCAGGATGGCGTCAACCACGTCGCGGCCGATCGTGTCGGCATGGCGCTCGTAGACCACCATCGCGTGCTCACGCATCCGGGCCTGCTCCTCGGGCGAGATCTCGTTGACCTGCATGCCGGCGGCGGTGACGTTGGCCAGCGCGGTGCTCGACTGCTCGCGGCTGACCGCGCGCTGAACGTCGCGGCCGACGATCGCGCAGTCCCGCAGCGCCTGCTGTTCCTCGGCCGAGAGCTGGTCCCAAAGCGGCTTCGAATAGAGCACGAGGAACGGCGTGTAGGCGTGGCGGGTGACCGACAGGTAGTCCTGCACCTCGTAGAACTTCGAGGTATCGATGGTCACGAAGGGGTTTTCCTGCGCGTCGATCGCCTTGGTCTCCAGCGCCGAGAACACCTCGCCGAAGGCCATGGGCGTCGCGTTCGCCCCCATGTTCGAGAAGGTGTCGATGAAGATGTTGTTCTGCATCACGCGGACGCGCATGCCCTGCAGGTCCTCCCATTTCTCGACCGGCCGGGACGAGTTGGTGAGGTTGCGGAAGCCGTTTTCCCAGAAGGCGAGGTTGACCACGCCGAATTCCTCGAGGTCGGCGCTGATCTTGGCGCCGAAGTCACCGTCGAGAATCGCGTCGGCCTCGGCCTCGTTCGCGAAGAGGAAGGGCAGGTCGAAGACGCC
Organism: uncultured Rhodobacterales bacterium; assembly: GCA_964575795.1. Classification (GTDB taxonomy): domain Bacteria; phylum Pseudomonadota; class Alphaproteobacteria; order Rhodobacterales; family Rhodobacteraceae; genus Amaricoccus. The sequence goes on along the minus strand of CAZNSP010000007.1, from coordinate 32,339 downwards.
GAGCGCCGGCATCAGCCCGGCGAGCGGCGAGGAGGAGGTGACCACCATCTCCTGCGTGCCAGAGCGCAGCGCCTGGGTCGCGTCGAGGTCGCCGCCGAGCGCGCCGCCCCAGAAGGCGTTCACCTTCATGGCGCCGCCGGATTTCTCGGCGAGGCATTCGGTCATCGCGGCGACGCCGTTGCCGACCGGGTGGTCGGCGTTCACGCCGTTCGACACGCGGATGGTGCGGTCCTGGAACTGGGCGAAGGCGGGGGTGCCGCCGAGCGCGACCGCGACCACGGCGGTGGAGAGAAGCAGTCTTTTCATGGGGTTTCCTCCTTGTTGACCCAAGATTTCCGTCAGTAGATCCAGCTGAGCGGCACGAGCACCAGCTGCGGGAACATCACCAGCAGGAGCAGCACCACCACCTGCGCCAGCAGGAAGGGCAGCACGCCCCAGATCACCTGGCCGAGCGGGACCCGGCTGACGCTGCCCACCACGTTGAGCACGATGCCCACGGGCGGCGTCAACAGGCCGATGCAGCAGTTCATCACGAAGAGCACGCCGAAATAGACCGGGTCGATCCCCGCCTCGCGGATGATCGGCATCAGCACCGGCGTCAGGATCAGGATCGTCGGGGCGAGGTCGAGCGCCATGCCGACCAGGAGGATCAGGATCATGATGACGAGGAGCAGGAGCTTCGGCCGTTCGATCAGCGGCTCGATGTAGCCGCCGATCTCGGCGGGGATGTTGGCCGAGGTGATGAGCCAGGCCGAGACGAGCGCCGCCGCCACGAGGAAGAGCACGACCGAGGTGGTCTTGGCCGCGCGCAGGAGCACGCCGTAGAGGTCGCGCAGCGTCAGTTCGCGGTAGATGAAGAAGCCCACGAAGAAGGCATAGGCCGCGGCGACGACGGCGGCCTCGGTCGGGGTGAACACGCCGAAGCGGATGCCGCCGAGGATGATCGCCGGCATGCCGAGCGCCCAGGCGGCGCGGTAGGTGGCGACCAGCCGCTCGCGGCCCGACGCCTTGGGCAGCACCGCGACTTCGTCGCGCCGGACCACGAGCATCCAGGTCAGGACCAGCACCAGCGCCATCAGGAGGCCCGGAAAGATGCCGGCCATGAACAGGCGCGTGATCGAGACGTTCGCGGCGACCCCGAAGATGATGAAGGCGATCGACGGCGGGATCACCGGGGCGATGACACCGCCCGCGGCGACGAGGCCCGCCGAGCGCGGCACGTTGTAGCCGGCCTCGCGCATCATCGGGATCAGGATCGCGGCCAGCGCCGCGCTGTCCGCCGCCGCCGAGCCGGAAAGGGCGGCGAGGATCACCGCGGCGATGATCGCGACATAGCCCAGGCCCCCGCGCCGGTGGCCGACGCAGGCGACGGCGAAGTTGATGATCCGCCGCGACAGGCCGCCGCTGTTCATCAGCTCGCCCGCGAGGATGAAGAACGGGATCGCCAGCAGCGTGAAGGTATTGGCCCCCGAGATCATGTTCTGCGCGAGGATCTGGGCGTTGAAGATGCCCATGTAGGTCATGAGCACCAGGCCGCAGAACATCAGCGCGAAGGCCACCGGGATGCCGATCGCCATCGACCCGAGCAGCGAGGCGAGGAAGACGACGATGGTCATGGATTGCGGTCCTGCGGGCCGGGGGCGTTCGGGTCCTCGCCGGGGATGCCGGCAAAGAGCACGGCGCGTTCCTCGTCGTCCATCGTGCCGGTCAGGATGCGGACGAGTCGGACCAGAGTGATCGCGCCGATCCCGAAGGAGGCGATGAAGCCGACGCCGTTCACGTAGATCAGCGGCATGCCCGTCACCGGCGCGGTCATCGTGGCGTTGATCGGCGCCTGCAGCCAGGTGCCCCAGAAGAAGGCGGCGCAGCAGGCGAGGATGATGAGGTCGCCGAGGATGCGGGCGGCGAGGCGGCCGAGTTTGGGGAAGGTCATGACGAGGGTGTCGACGCCGACATGCATCCTGTCGCGGAAGGTGACGATGGCGCCGAGAAACGTCAGCCAGACGAAGAAGATGCGCGACAGTTCCTCGGAGACGACGATGCCGGAGTTGAAAGCATAACGCAGGACGACATTGCCGAAGACCATGATGAACATGCCCGCCAGCAACAGCACGAGGACTGCCTCGATCAGGCCGTATACGGCCCTCTCCAGTCTGTCGAGCATCCGATCCCCCCGAATACCTGGTTTTACTGTCCCGGTTCTGCTACCGGTTTCGCACAGGGTGACAGCCGCGCGGGCGCGGGTCAAGCGCGCGCAGTAGAGTGATAGCGCTAACGGTTGTCAACAGGAACTTGCGGCGCTAGCAGGGAGGCAGGGAGGTGCCGATGCCCCGGCGACGACGCGGCGACACGGTGAAGCGCGGCCCGACGCTGGCCGACGTGGCGGCGCGTGCGGAGGTGAGCGCGATGACCGTCTCGCGCTACCTGAAGGCGCCGCCCGCGCGGCGCGAGGCGCGGCACGACCGGATCGAGGAGGCGCTGGCGGCGCTCGGCTACGTGCCCGACCTCGCAGCCCGGGCGCTCGCCTCGAACCGGACGAACGTGATCGGGGTGCTGATCCCCTCGGTCACGAACAACGTCTTTTCCGAGGTGCTGCGCGGGCTCTACGACCGGGTGACGGGCTCGGGCTACGACATCCAGCTCGCCAACACCCGCTATTCGCCGCTGGAGGAGGAGCGGCTGCTGCGGGTCTTCCTGAACCAGAAGCCCGCGGGGCTGATCGTCACCGGCTGCGACCAGAGCCGGGAGGCGCGGGCGCTGCTGGCCGCCGCGCCGTGCCCGGTGGTGCAGATCATGGAGCATGGCGAAGACCCGCCCGACATGGCGGTCGGCTTCTCGCATCGCGAGGCCGGCGCCGCGGCGACCCGGCACCTGGTCGAGCGGGGCTACCGGCGGATCGCCTTCCTCGGCGCGCGGATGGACCCGCGCAGCCAGCGGCGGCTCGAGGGGTTCGAGGCGGTGCTGCGGGCAGAGGGGCTGCTCGACCCGCGCCGGATCGTCACCACGCCGCAGCCCTCGACGGTGACGCTCGGCTGCGCGCTGCTCGCCGAGGTGCTGTCGCGGGCGCCGGAGACGGATGCCGTCTTCTGCAACAACGACGACCTCGCCCTCGGCGTGCTCTTCGAGGCGCAAAGGCGGCGGATCGCGGTGCCGGAGCGGCTCGGGATCTGCGGGTTCAACGACATGGAGATGATGGCCGCCGCCTGGCCGGCCCTGACCAGCGTGCGGACGTTTCGGGCCGAGATGGGGGCGCGGGCGGTCGGGATGCTGCTGGAGCGGCTGGCGGGGACGGGGCCGGAGCGGCGGGTGCAGAGCCTCGGGTATGAGCTGGTGGTGCGGGCGAGCACGCGGGGGCCGGGGTGAGGGGGCTTTAACCGCGCCCGCCGCTTGTGGCTTGACCCGGAAGGACCTTCCCGGCCAACCTGCCCGCCCCGGACGCAGTCAGGCGGCGCGATGAACCATCTCTACTACGGCGACAACCTGAAGGTCCTGCGCGAGTCGATTGCCTCGGAGAGCGTGGACCTGATCTATCTCGACCCGCCGTTCAACTCGAACGCCAGCTACAACGTGCTGTTCAAGGGGCCGTCCGGGAACGAGAGCGCGGCGCAGATCGAGGCGTTCGACGATACCTGGCACTGGACCGACAGCGCGGAGGAAGCCTTCGGCGAGGTGCTGCGATCGGGCAACGGCGCCGCGTCCGAGATGCTTCGGGCGATGCGCTCCTTCCTCGGCGAGAACGACATGATGGCCTATCTCGCCATGATGGCGGTGCGGCTGATCGAACTGCACCGGGTGCTGAAGCCGACCGGCAGCCTCTATCTGCACTGCGACCCGACCGCGAGCCATTACTTGAAGATACTTCTGGATGCGGTGTTCGGGGCGCGGCGATTTGGTGCTGAGATCATTTGGAAGCGCACTTCTGCCCACAGCGACGCGGGACAGGGTCGCCGCCTCCTAGGCTATCAGCATGATGTTATATTTCAGTACTTTAGATCAGAGGGCTACACATGGAACACGCAATACCACGATTACGATCAAAGCTATGTTGAAAAGCACTACAGGCACGTAGACTCTGAAACCGGGCGACGCTACGGGTCCTTTGACATAACCGCACCGGGCGGTTCTGATCCAAAGAAGCGCAATCCTTTCTACGAGTTCTTGGGCGTTACGCGATACTGGCGCTTCAGCCGTGAAAGAATGGAACAACTTTACTCGGAGGGTCGAATCTTTCAGCCAAAGCCGGGCGCTGTCCCTCGTCAAAAGCGATACCTTGATGAGATGCCCGGCACACCGCTGCAGGACATTTGGCTTGATATTCAGCCTCTTACCGCGCAAGCAAAGGAACGCCTCGGCTACCCCACCCAGAAGCCGGTCGCCCTGCTCGAACGCATCGTCTCCGCCTCCTCGAACCCCGGCGACGTGGTGCTCAACCCGTTCTGCGGCTGCGGCACCACGGTGCATGCGGCGGAAAAGCTCGGGCGGCGCTGGATCGGCATCGACGTGACGCACCTGGCGATCGGCCTGATCGAGAAGCGGCTGCGCGATGCCTTTCCCGAGGTCGCCTTCACCACCCACGGCGTGCCGCAGGACCTGAGCGGGGCACGCGACCTGGCCCGGCGGGGGCGGGAGGATAAGAACTACTATTTCGAGTTCGAGAAATGGGCGCTCAGCCTCATCAACGCCCAGCCCGGCAACCTGTCGAAGAAGGGCGCGGACCGGGGGATCGACGGCAACATCTATTTCGGCAAGACGAGCCGGGCCGTGGTCTCGGTGAAGGCCGGCGACAATGTGGGCGTGGCGATGATCCGCGACCTCGTCGGCACGATCCAGCGCGAGCGCGCCGAGATCGGCATCTTCCTGACGCTGACCGAGCCGACGAAGCCGATGGTGGCCGAGGCCGCCGCGGCGGGGTTGTATGAACTGGACGGATTCAGCCCGGTGCCGCGCCTGCAGATCGTCACCATCGAGGAGGCGCTGAAGCTGCGCGACCGGGCGGTGCGCCTGCCCGCCCGGCGCGACGACGCCTTTCGCCGCGCGGCGCGCGAGGAGGCGCCGGGGCGGCAGGGCAGGCTCGACGTCTGACGGGCGGGGCGGGGCGGCGAGCCTGTAACCGCGCAAGGCCCGGACGCGAAGGTCGGCGCCCGACCCGGCGGGCGTGAAGCGCCCGCCTGGGGGCGGGGCGGGCGCTGACCGTGCCGAGGCACGGTCGGGACGGGTGGGGAGGGCGCTACCTTACTCTTGATCGCTGCGCTGCCATCACTCACTGAGCATCAGCGCCGCCGCGCGGGTGGCGATCTCGTCCACCCTCAGGGTGACGGGGAGGGTCAGGACGTCGGGCTCGGCTTCGGGGGGTTCCAGGGTGGCGAACTGGCTGTCGATCAGGGCGGGCGGCATGAAGTGGCCGGGGCGCGCGGCGACGCGGGCGGCGATGGTGGTGCGGTCGCCGGCGAGGTGCAGGAAGGCGAGGCCGGGGACGGCGGCGCGCAGGCGGTCGCGGTAGGCGCGGCGGAGCGCCGAGCAGGAGGCGACCGCGCCGCCGGGCGGGGCGGCGAGTGCGGCGCCGATCCGGTCGAGCCATGGCCAGCGGTCGGCGTCTTCGAGCGGCAGGCCCGCCGCCATCTTGGCGACGCTGGCCGGGGCGTGCAGCCCGTCGCCCTCGATGAACGGCAGGCCGAGCCGGGCGGCGAGCGCGGCGCCCACCGTGGACTTGCCGCAGCCGCTGACCCCCATCACCACGATCCGCGGCACGGGGCCGGGGCCCCCGGTCGGCAAGGTTCCGTTCATCTCTCCCCCGTCGTTCGGCCCCCGGATCGCCCGGGCAGCGCCTTATGTTAGCGTTACCATAAGGGCGCGCGTCAAGGAAACCGCAACCTTTCGGCCCCCGGAACACTTCGGGTGTCATTCGGGTGCTATTCGGGTGCTATTTGGTTTGTTGAATGTGTCGGCCCCGGAGGCTATCGGGCCACCCGGCCGGCGAGCGCGGCGAGGGTCTCGTGCACCCGGTCGGGACCGACGACCGAGCGGCGCACGAGGTTGTCGAAGAGCCGGGTGAGCGCACCGACCTGTTCCGCCGCGGTCACGACCAGATAGGCCTCGCCGAGATAGACCGCGGCGCGGATCCGGCCGAAGACGGTGAAGGGCGCGGCGAAGGTCTCGCGCCCGTCGTAGAGATGCAGGCGCAGCGCGGGATAGGCCTCGGCGCAGGTCGCGGCCATGTGGTCGAGCTGGCGGCGGCGCAGGGTGGCGGCGGTGCCGCGCCAGAGGCCGGTGCCCTCGGCGAGGTCCTGCAGCGTCTGGAGCGGCATGGCGATCTCCACGTCCATCTCGCCCAAGGTGAAGCCGCCGAGCACGTTCTCGGGCTGGCCGGCGCGGGCGTCGGGGGCGGCCGGTTCGGTCTCGGGGGAGAGATGCAGCATGTCGGGCAGGCTGGAGGGCACGTAGCGCAGCTTCATGCCCGCGGCCTCGTGGCGCCAGCGGTCGAGCGGCGAGCCGCCCGATGGGTCCTGGGCCTGTTCGATCTGGACCGCGGGGGCGACCTGCTGGACGCCGGCGGGGGTGTTGGTGAGGCTGAGCAGCCAGTCGACGGTGACGCCGCGCGCCTCGGCGATGCGGCGCAGGGTCTCGGCGCGGGGCAGGCGGTCGACCTCGGGGCTGAGGAACTGGCTGAGGGCGGAGCGGTCGACGCCGGTGTCGCGCACGAAGGCCGCGACCCCGCCGCGTTCGTCGCCGAGGAGCGTGCGCAGGCGTTCCCGGAAGGCGGATGAGATGGCGCGCTTGTCCATGGACCCTTGCGGAAACGTGGCAATGTAGCGGATACACTACATTCCGCCATGTTTCGCACGGATGTTCCGGTTTCGCAAGAAATTCACAATCTTGCAGGCGAAACGGGGCCGGCCTAGGCCTGAAGGCAAAGACGACAGGCCGAGATGCAGGAAACCGTCATACGTCCCGCCCGGCGCCGGGCAAGTATCGAGACTCCCACGCTGATCCTCGTGGCCGCGGCCTATGCGGCCTGGGCCGCGGCGACGCATTTCGCCGGGGCGACGGGGTTGTGGGTGGCCGTGCCGCTGGTGGCCGTGATCCTCGCGCTGCATTCCTCGCTCCAGCACGAGATGCTGCACGGCCATCCGTTCCGCAACCAGCGGCTGAATGATGCACTGGTGTTTCCGGCGCTGGGGCTGCTGGTGCCCTACGAGCGGTTCAAGGAGACGCATCTCGCCCATCACCACGACCCGCTGCTGACCGATCCCTATGACGATCCGGAGTCGAACTATCTCGACCCGGCGGTCTGGGACCGGCTGGGGAGGCCGATGCGGCTGATCCTTTCGGCGAACAACACGCTGCTCGGGCGGATGGTCATCGGGCCGATGGTGGGTATGATCTGGATGTGGCGCGAGGACATCAGGCTGATGGCGGGCGGGGACCGGGCGGTGATCCGGGCCTACGGGCTGCATGCGCTGGGGGTGGTGCCGGTCGTCGCGTGGCTGATCTGGATCGGGACGATGCCGGTCTGGGCGTATCTTCTGGCGTGCTGGTGGGCGCTCGGCATCCTGCGGATACGGACGTTCCTGGAGCATCGGGCGCACGAGCGGTCGGGGGCGCGGAGCGTGATCATCGAGGACCGGGGACCGCTGGCGCTGTTGTTCCTCAACAACAACTATCATGCGGTGCATCACGCGCATCCGAAGCTGCCGTGGTACGAGCTGCCCCGCGAATACGCGCGTCGGCAGGAGGCGTTCCTGCGGCGGAACGGCGGGTATCGGTACGGCTCCTATGCGGAGGTGTTCCGCCGGCATCTTCTGCGGCGCAAGGACCCGGTGGCGCATCCGCTGTGGACGGGGCCCGCGGGGCCGGGGGTGCATCCGGTCTCGGGCCGGCCGCTGCGGGAGTGAGGCCCGTCGCCGCCCTGCCGATGTACGACTGGCCGGAGGTGCGGGGCGCGACGGACGCCTTCTGGGCGGTGCTGCGCGCGGCGCTGCGGGTGCGGGGGCTGGCGGCGCCGGAGGCGCTGGAGCGGCGGCGCGGGCTGATGGAGGTCTGGACCGATCCCAGGCTGGTGCTGGGGCAGACCTGCGGGCTGCCGTTCGTGCGGCATCTGGCCGGGCGGGTGGCGGTGGTGGGCGCGCTCGACTACGGGCTGCCGGGATGCGCGCCGGGGGAATATCGCAGCGCGGTGGTGGTGCGGGCGGAGGATGCGCGGCAGGGGCTGGAGGCGTTCCGGGGGGCGCGGCTGGCGCTGAACGCGACGGATTCGCAGTCGGGCTATGCGGCGATGCTGCATCATGTGGCGCCGCTGGCGGAGGGCGGGCGGTTCTTCGGGGCGGCGGTGGTGACGGGGAGCCACGCGGGTTCGGCGGCGCTGGTGGCGGAGGGGGGTGCGGATATCGCGGCGCTCGACCATGTGAGCTGGGATCTCTGGCGGCGGCACCGGGGGGACGGGGGGCTGCGCGTGCTGATGGTGACCGATCCGACGCCGGGGCTGCCGCTGGTGACGGCGGGCGAGGTCGGGCCGGTGCGGGCGGCGGTGGCCGAGGCGGTGGAAGGGTTGCCGGAGGCGGTGCGGGAGGCGCTGGGGATCCGGGGGTTCCGGGAGTACGATGCAGCCGATTACGCGATGATCGGGGCGCGGTTGGCGGCGGCGGAGGCGCGGGTGACGCTGCCGGGGTGACGGGACCCCGGGACGGAGGGTCGGGGGATGATTGGCACGGGCCTGACGGTGCGCTCGGTCACGACGCGGGGCCTGCGGGTGCCGCTGAACTTTCCGCTGGGGACCAGCGCGGCGGTGGTGCCGGCGGCGCCGCTTTTGCTGGTCGACCTCCTGACCGGGGAGGGCGTCACCGGGCGGGCCTATGTGTTCGGCTATACGGCGGCGGGGACGCGGGCGATCGCCACGTTGGTCGCGGAGGCGGTCGAGGCGGTGCGGGGGGAGCCGGTGGCGCCGGCAGTGCTGGGCCCGCGGCTCGCGCGGCGGTACGCGCTGCTCGGCGTGGCGGGGCCGGTGCGGATGGCGCTGGCGGCGCTGGACATGGCGCTCTGGGATGCGGTGGCGGTGGCGGCGGGCCTGCCGCTGGCGACACTGCTCGGGGCCGCGCCGCGGCCGGTGCCGGCCTACGACAGCCGCGGGCTGGGGCTGAAGCCGCCGCGGGAACTGGCGGCCGAGGCGGAGCGGCTGGCGCAGCGGGGCCTCGGCGCGATCAAGCTGCGGCTGGGGTATCCGACGCCCGCCGAGGACCTCGCCGCGCTGCGGGCGGTGCGCGGCGCGGTGCCCGCGGGGCTGCCGATCCTGACCGACTACAACCAGGCGCTGGACGTGGCGGAGGCGCTGCGGCGCGGGCGGGCGCTGGAGGCGGAGGGCGGGGGCTGGCTGGAGGAGCCGATTCGCCACGACGACTACGCCGGCGCCGCGACACTTGCCGCGGCGCTCGACCTGGCCGTCCGGATCGGCGAGAACTTCAACGGGCCGGAGGCGATGGCGACGGCGCTCGACGCAGGGGCCTGCGACATGGTGATGCCGGACGCGAGTCGGATCGGAGGGGTGACGGGATGGATGCAGGCGGCCGGGATCGCCGCGGCGCGGGGCGTGCCGATGTCGAGCCACCTGATGCCCGAGGTCAGCGCGCAACTACTGGCGGCGACGCCGACCGCGCACTGGCTGGAATACGTGGACTGGGCGGAGGCATTCCTGACCGAACCCCTGGTGATCGAGAACGGCTGCATTCTGGTGCCCGACCGGCCGGGGACGGGGATGGTCTGGGACGAGGCCGCGGTGGCGCGGCTGGAGACGCTCTGACGATGGCGCGGCTCGCCCGGCTCTATCCCGAACGCGCCTACGATCCGGCGCCGGATCCGGGCAACTACTGGCAGACGACGGTACCGGACCTGCCCGCGCCGCCGCCGCTCGAAGGCGAGGCGGAAACCGATGTGGCGGTGATCGGGGCGGGCTACACCGGGCTGAATGCGGCCATCCGGCTGGCGGAACACGGGATCGGCGCGACGGTAGTGGACGCCGCCTGGCCGGGCTGGGGTGCCTCGGGGCGGAACGGCGGCTTCGCCTGCCTCGGCGGGACGAAGCGCAGCGCGGCGAGCCTGACCGCGGATTTCGGTGCGGCCGAGGCGCGGCGGTTCTTCGCCGCGCAGGTGGAAGCGGTCGAGCATGTGCGCGGGATGCTGGACGCGCACGGGATCGACGCGGATGCCTGCGGCGATGGGGAATACATCTTCGCCCACCGGCCGAAGGATTTCGCGGCGATGCCGGCGGCGGCGGCGGAATTCACCGCGAAGTACGGCTGGCCGGCGACGGTGCTGAGCGCGGCGGAACTGGCGGGGCGGGGGCTGGAGAGCCCGGCGTTGCACGGGGGGATGCACATCGGCGTGGGCTTCGGGCTGAACCCGCTGAAATACGCGCTGGGGCTCGCGCGCGCAGCTGCCGCGCGGGGCGTGGTGCTGCACGGAAACACGCCGGTGACGCGGATCATCCGCGAGGCCAAGGGGTTCCGGCTGCTGACGCCGCAGGGCAGTCTGCGCGCGGACCGGCTGGCGGTGGCGACGAACGGCTATTCGTCGGAAGGCGTGCCGGAATGGCTGGGCGGGCGCTATCTGCCGGTGCTGTCGAACATTCTCGTCACCCGGGTGCTGACCGGGGACGAGCTTGCGGCGCAGAACTGGACGCAGGTGGCGCTCTGCGCCGACACCCGGAACCTGCTGCATTATTTCCGGCTGCTGCCGGACGGGCGGATGCTGTTCGGGATGCGCGGGGGCACGGGGGCCAGCCCGGGCGAGACCGCGGCGATGCGGCGGCGGATCCGGGCGGATTTCGAGGCGTTCTTTCCGGCGTGGCGCGGGGTGGAGACGCCGCATTTCTGGAGCGGGCTGGCGTGCCTCGCGCGCGATCTCGTCGCCTATGTCGGGCCGGTGCCGGAGATGGAGGGGGCGTATCTGTCGCTCGGCTATCACGGCAACGGGGTCGCCATGGGGAGCTGGTGCGGGGCGCGGCTCGGCGATCTGGTGGCGGACCGGATCGGGCTGGTGGACGTGCCCCGCGTGCTGACCCGGCCGCTGCGGCGCTATCCGCTGGCGCCGTTGCGCCGGCAGTACCTGAAGGGCGCCTACGCCTGGTTCGGGCTGGTGGACCGCTAGGTTTCCGAGGGCTGGTAGCGGCGCCAGAGCGCAGCCTCGCCCAGCGTGGCGACGAAGGCGGCATGGGCCTCGGCCTCGGCCTCGGTGACGAGGGACGGGAGCGGGCGGGGGCGGGCCGGCGGCTTCCAGTTGGCGCGTTCGGCCTCGCTGACCGTGCCGGCGGCGACGAGGGTGAAGCCCGGCTGCCGCCCGCCGGTCAGCTCCATGTAGACTTCGGCCAGCAGTTCGGAGTCGAGCAGCGCGCCGTGCTTCTCACGGCCCGAGTTGTCCACGCCGAAGCGCCGGCAGAGCGCGTCGAGGCTGTTCTGGGCGCCCGGGAAGCGGCGGCGGGCGAGCTCCAGCGTGTCGAGCGCGCGGTTCGCGGCGATGAGGGGCCGCCCGGCCCAGCCGAGCTCGGCGTTCAGGAACTTCATGTCGAAGCTGGCGTTGTGGATGACCAGCCGGGCATCGCCGATGAAGTCCAGGAAGGCGTCGACGACCGCGGCGAAGACCGGCTTGTCGGCGAGGAAAGCGTCGGTCAGGCCGTGAATGTCGATGGCCGACTGGGGCACGGCGCGCTGGGGGTTGAGGTACTGGTGAAAGGTGCGCCCGGTCGGCATGTGGTTGAAGAGCTCGAGCGCGCCGATCTCGACGATGCGGTCGCCGGTCTCGGGGTCGAAGCCGGTGGTTTCGGTATCGAGGACGATTTCACGCATGACGGCTCCTGATCTGCGCGATCAGGGATAGGACGGCGGCGCGGGCGGCTTCAAGCCCCTGCCCCGTGTCGATCACGAAGTCCGCGCGGCGGCGCTTTTCGGCATCGGGAACCTGACGGGCGAGGATCGCCGCGAAGGCGGCTTCGGTCATGCCGGGGCGGGCGAGCACGCGGTCGCGCTGGACCTGCCGTGGGGCGGAGACGACCGCGACGGCATCGACCGAGGCCTCGGCCCCGGTCTCGTAGAGGAGCGGGATGTCGAGGAGGACGAGGTCGGCGCCGGCATGGGCGGCGAGGAAGGCGGCGCGGTCGGCGGCGACGAGGGGGTGGATGCCCGTCTCGATCCGGGGGAGGAGGCCGGGATCGTCGAGCACCGCCTGGCGCAGGATCGCCCGGTCGACGGCGTTGCCCTTTATGGCCTGCGGCACCAGCGCGGCGATAACCGGCACGCCGGCCCCGCCCGCGGCATAGAGGCGGTGGACCGCGGCGTCGGCGTCCCAGACCGGCACGCCGGCTTCGGCGAAGAAGCCGGCGGTGGTGGACTTGCCCATGCCGACCGAGCCGGTGAGGCCGAGCCGGAACGGGCGCATCATTCGCCGAGGACCGCGGCGCGCAGTTCGTCGTCCACCTCGGGCCGCTGGTCGAACCAGAGCTCGAAGCCGGGGACCGCCTGGTGGAGGAGCATGCCGAGCCCGTCGACCACGGTCAGGCCGAGGTCCATCGCCTGGCGCAGGAAGGGGGTGATGAGCGGCTGGTAGACGATGTCGGTGACGAGGGCGGCGCGCGGGGCCATGTCGAGGCGGATGTTCAGGTCCGGCTGGCCCACCATGCCGAGAGAGGTGGTGTTGACGATGGTCAGCGCCCCGGCCGCCGCTTCGCTGGCGCGGTTCCAGTCGACGGTGGTGACCTTGGCGCCGAACTGGTCGCGCAGCATCTCGGACCGGGCGCGGGTGCGGTTGGCGAGGCGCACCTCGGGCACGCCTTCGGCGAGGAGCGACTGGACGACCGCCCGCGCGGCACCCCCCGCGCCGAGCACCAGCGCCGGGCCCGCCGACGGTGTCCAGAAAGGCGCGGACTGGCGCAGGCTGGTGATGAAGCCGTAGCCGTCGGTGTTGTCGGCGCGGATCGAGCCGTCGGGGCGGAAGACGATGGTGTTGGCCGCGCCGATCAGCGAGGCGCGGTCGCTGACGGAGGTGGCCATCGAGAGAACCAGCTCCTTGTAGGGGATGGTCACGTTCACGCCACGGAAGCCGAGCTTCGGCAGGGCGCGCATGCCGGCCTCGAAATCCTGCGGCTTGAGGCCGATCGGGATGTAGTAGCCCTCGATCCCGTAGCGCTTCAGCCAGTGGCCGTGCAGCCGCGGCGAGCACGAGTGGCCGATCGGCCAGCCGACGACCCCGGCGAGCGGCGGCGCGTTCTCGGTCATTCCGGACATATCCCTCTTTGTCTCAGAAAGGCGAGGACTTCGAGTAGGGGAAGTCCCAGTACCGAGAAGTAATCGCCCTGCACCCGGGTGAACAACTGTGCGCCTGCCGCTTCGAGACGGTAGGCGCCGACCGTTGCAAGGAGGCCACCCCCCTCGCCGTCGACGTAGGCCTCGAGAAAGTCCTCGGAGAAGGCGCGCATGGTCAGCTGGACGCGGCCGATGTGGCGCCAGACCGGGCGGCCGTTCTCGTAGATCACCGCGGCGGAGAGGAGCTCGTGCGTCTGGCCGCGCAGGCGGCGGAGATGGGCGCGCGCCTCGTCGAGGTCGGCCGGCTTGTCGAGGATCGCGCCGCCGATCACCAGCACCTGGTCGCCGCCGAGGACCAGCCGGTCGGGATGGCGCATGGCGACCTTGCGCGCCTTCAGATCCGCGAGCGCATCGGCCACGTCGCGCGGTGCCGCACCCTCGGCGAGCATCGAGGCCTTGACCGCGGCCTCGTCGACACGGGCGGCCTCGGCCTCGAAGGGCACTCCCGCGGCGCGCAGCATCTCCATGCGCGACGTCGATTGCGAGGCGAGAATCAGGCGGGAGGTCATCGGGGCCGTTCCGGACCGGGTCTTGCCGTCGGCCCGGCCGCGGGACGGCCGGAGCGCGCAGATTCCGGTGGATAAGCGTGTGCAAAACCCGTGTAGGGGCCGGGTGTAGCCGGTGGATGACTCCACGGGTGCCGAGTTCTCCCCGCTCCGGGGAACGGCCGTCCACACGGGGCGAGTGCATGATCGTTTGACGGTGGGGATTGCGGATAACTCGCGCGAGGAGGTGTGAAAAGCACCGCTTGCATACACGCGCATGGCGAAAACTCTGGAAAGTTCGTTTTGGAAGGTATTGAAATCATTTCGATATCTGGCCCAGAATGCAACCTTTGGTTGTGTGGTGCGGAAATCGACAGCTCCGGCGTACCTGTGGAAAACCCTGTGTGCAACCCTGAACGGAATTTAATCCCCGGGATTCCCAGTGCTACCTTCTTCACCACCTTTCAGGATTCCTTTCAGGGATTCAGGAGGGTTGCACCGTGCTTGCGCGACCTGCGTCCTGTGCTAGGCAAGGGACACCGCCATGAAGGACGGAGCTGCCGGTGACCGCATTCCTGACCGCCGCCTATCCCTGGACGAAGACGTTGCACATCGTGTCGATGGTGGCGTGGATGGCGGGGCTGTTCTACCTGCCGCGCATCTTTGTCTATCACGCGGAACGCGCGAATGCCGGCGGCGAGGTAGCCGAGGTCTTCAAGGTGATGGAACTGAAGCTCTTCCGGCTGATCATGAATCCCGCGATGATCGCCACCTGGGTCTTCGGCCTCGCGCTCCTCTTCACGCCGGGGCTAGTCGCCTGGGGGTCGGACATCTGGATCTGGGTGAAGCTGGCGCTCGTCGGCGGGCTGACCTGGTTCCACCACTGGCTCGGCCGGCGGCGCAAGGAGTTCCTCGCCGATGCCAACAGCCGGAGCGGGCGGGACTACCGGCTGATGAACGAGGTGCCGACGCTCGCGCTTCTGGTCATCGTGGCGATGGTGGTGGTCAAGCCGTTCTGACACGTCCGGATCGGAGCCGTTTGACAAAGCATTCAAGTTATGACAGACAACCGGCAATCGAGCGCAGGTCTGCGCGACGCTCCCCCAAAAGACCATCCCCCCGACGTTCCATCATTAGAGCACCACATGGATTTGTCTGCTGATTTCAGCCAGCTGTCGCTTGCCGACCTCAAGGCCAAGACCCCTGCCGACCTCCTCGAGATGGCCGAGGAGCTGGAGATCGAGAACGCCTCCTCGATGCGCAAGGGCGACATGATGTTCGCCATCCTCAAGGACATGGCCGAGGAAGGGGTCGAGATCTCGGGCGACGGGGTGCTGGAGGTCTTGCAGGACGGCTTCGGCTTCCTGCGGTCACCGGAAGCGAACTATCTCGCCGGTCCCGACGACATCTACGTCAGCCCCAACCAGATCCGGAAGTTTGCGCTGCGCACCGGCGACACGGTCGAGGGCGTGATCCGCGCGCCGAAAGAGGGCGAGCGGTATTTCGGGCTGGTGAAGGTCAGCCGCATCAACTTCGAGGATCCCGAGAAGGCCCGGCACAAGGTCCATTTCGACAACCTCACGCCGCTCTATCCCGACGAGCGGCTGAAGCTCGAGATCGAGGACCCGACGATCAAGGACAAGACCACGCGGGTGATCGACCTCGTGGCGCCGATCGGCAAGGGCCAGCGCGGGCTGATCGTGGCGCCGCCGCGCACCGGCAAGACGGTGATCCTGCAGAACATCGCGGCCTCGATCGCCACCAACCATCCCGAATGCTACCTGATCGTGCTGCTCGTCGACGAGCGGCCCGAGGAGGTCACCGACATGCAGCGCTCGGTCAAGGGCGAGGTGGTCGCCTCGACCTTCGACGAACCCGCCACGCGCCATGTCGCGGTGGCCGAGATGGTGATCGAGAAGGCGAAGCGCCTGGTGGAGCACAAGCGCGACGTGGTGATCCTGCTCGATTCGATCACCCGCCTCGGCCGCGCCTACAACACCGTGGTGCCGTCGAGCGGCAAGGTGCTGACCGGCGGCGTCGACGCGAACGCGCTCCAGCGCCCGAAGCGGTTCTTTGGTGCCGCGCGCAACATCGAGGAGGGCGGGTCGCTGACCATCATCGCGACCGCGCTGATCGACACCGGCAGCCGCATGGACGAGGTGATCTTCGAGGAGTTCAAGGGCACCGGCAACTCGGAACTGGTGCTCGACCGCAAGATCGCTGACAAGCGCGTCTTCCCGGCGGTGGACATCCTGAAGTCGGGCACCCGCAAGGAAGAACTGCTGGTCGAGAAGTCCGACCTGACCAAGATGTTCGTATTGCGGCGCATCCTGAACCCGATGGGCACGACGGACGCAATCGAATTCCTGCTCGGCAAGCTGAAGCAGACCAAGACTAACTCCGAATTCTTCGATTCGATGAACAGCTGATCTCCCCTGCACGGGATGATTACTTGCGATGCCGGATACGATATTTGCACAGGCGACTGCCCGTGGCCGGTCCGGCGTTGCCGTCATCCGCATCTCGGGTCCATGCGCGCGCGGGATCGTTGAAGATTTCGGCGCGGCGCCGGTTCCGGCCCGGCGGGCGGTGCTGCGCATGCTGCACGATCCCGCTACGCGCGAGCCGATCGATTCCGCGCTGATCCTGCGCTTCGAGGCGCCGGCGAGTTTCACCGGCGAGGATGTGGTCGAGTTCCAGCTGCACGGCAGCCTGGCCGTCACCCGCGCAGTGACCGAGGCGCTGACCCGTCTGCCCGGGCTGCGGCCGGCCGAGCCGGGCGAGTTCACCCGACGCGCGCTGATGAACGGGCGGCTCGACCTCGCCCAGGTCGAAGGGCTCGGCGATCTGATCGAGGCGGAGACCGAGGCGCAGCGGCGCGCGGCGCTGCGCATGATGCAGGGCGCGGTCGGGCGGCTGGCGGCGGAGTGGCGTGCGGGGCTGGTGGCGGCGCTCGCGCTGATCGAGGCGAGCATCGATTTCGGGGACGAGGACATCCCCGACGACTTGCGGCCGCAGGTCCTGCCCCGGCTGGCGGAGGTTCGTGCGTCGATGTCGCGGGAGCTGGCCGGCGGGGCGATGGCCGAACGGCTGCGCGAGGGGTTCGAGGTCGCGCTGGTCGGTGCGCCGAACGCGGGGAAATCGACGCTCCTGAATGCGCTCGCCGGGCGGGACGTGGCGATCACCTCCGAGGTGGCGGGCACGACGCGCGACGTGATCGAGGTGCGGATGGACCTGCGCGGCCTGCCGGTGACGCTGCTCGACACCGCGGGGCTGCGCGCGACCGGCGACGCGGTGGAGCGGATCGGGGTGGAGCGCGCCCGGGACCGGGCGGCGGCGGCGGACCTGCGGGTGGTGCTGGCCGAGGATGCGGGGGATGTGGCGGCGCTGGGACTGGATCTTGCGCCGGAGGATATCGTGGTGTGGGGCAAGGCGGACCTCGCGCCGGGGGCCGGGGGCCTCGCGGTCTCGGGGCTGACGGGGGCGGGGATTGCGGAACTACTCGACCGGATCGCCGGGGTGCTGGAGAAGCGCGCGGCGGGGGCCGGGTCGCTGTCCCATGCGCGCCAGCGGGAGGCGATCGCCCGGGCGGTGGCGGCGATCGATGCGGGCGAGGGGTTCCTGGTGACGGAGCCGGCGCAGAGTGAGCTGGCGGCGGATTCGCTGCAACAGGCGCTGCGTGCGCTTGATTTCCTGATTGGGCGGGTCGATGTAGAGGCGGTGCTGGACGTGATTTTTGCCAGTTTCTGCCTGGGGAAATAGGGATTGTTTCACGTGAAACAGCAGGATTTCGACGTGATCGTGATCGGCGGGGGCCATGCCGGGGCAGAAGCCGCTCTTGCCGCGTACCGGCTCGGCGCGCGCGCCGCCCTCGTCACCCATCGCTTTGATCGCATTGGTGAAATGTCCTGCAACCCGGCAATCGGCGGGCTCGGCAAGGGCCATATAGTGCGCGAGATCGACGCGCTGGACGGGGCGATGGGGCGGGTGGCGGATCGCGCCGGGATCCAGTTCCGGCTGCTGAACCGGACAAAGGGACCGGCCGCGCAGGGGCCGCGCACGCAAGCCGACCGGGCGCTCTACCGCGCGGCGATGCAGGCGGAGTTCCGGTCCCGGCCCGATCTGGCGGTGATCGAGGGGGAAGTGACAGATCTGGTCATGGCGGGTGATCGGATCACCGGGGTGGAACTGGCCGACAGGATCGTGCTCGGGGCGCGAGCGGTGGTGCTGACCACCGGGACGTTCCTGCGCGGGGTGATCCATCTGGGCGAGGAGCGGCGGCCGGCGGGCCGGATGGGCGACAAGGCCTCGGTCCGGCTCGCGGAGCGGATCGAGGGGTTGGGCCTGCCGCTCGGGCGGCTGAAGACGGGGACCCCGCCGCGGCTGGACGGGCGGACGATCGCCTGGGACCGGCTGGAGATGCAGCCGGCGGATGACGAGGCGGTGATGTTCTCGTTCCTGTCCACGGGTCCGCAGGCCCGGCAGGTATCTTGCGGCATCACGGCGACGACCGAGGCGACGCACGAGATCATTCGCGCGAACCTGGCCCGGTCTGCGATTTACGGCGGGCGGATCGAGGGGGTGGGGCCGCGGTATTGCCCGTCGATCGAGGACAAGGTGGTGCGGTTCGCGGAAAAGGTGTCGCATCAGGTGTTTCTGGAGCCGGAGGGGCTGGAGGATCACACGGTCTATCCGAACGGGATTTCGACGTCGCTGCCGGTCGACGTGCAGGTGGACTATGTCCGGACGATCCCGGGGCTGGAGGCGGTGACTATCCTGCAGCCGGGCTATGCGATCGAATATGACTATGTGGACCCGCGGGCGCTCGACAACACCTTGCGGGTCAAGGGGGTTGAGGGACTGTATCTTGCGGGTCAGATCAACGGGACCACAGGATATGAGGAGGCCGCGGGGCAGGGTCTGGTCGCTGGGCTCAATGCGGCACTGGCGGCG
This sequence comes from uncultured Rhodobacterales bacterium, assembly GCA_964575795.1. Lineage (GTDB taxonomy): Bacteria > Pseudomonadota > Alphaproteobacteria > Rhodobacterales > Rhodobacteraceae > Amaricoccus. The sequence goes on along the minus strand of CAZNSP010000007.1, from coordinate 13,558 downwards.
GCGGGACGGGAGCCCTTCGTTCTCGACCGGGCGCAGGCCTATATCGCGGTGATGATCGACGATCTGGTGACGCGAGGGGTGACGGAACCCTACCGGATGTTCACCTCCCGCGCCGAGTTCAGACTGTCGCTGAGGGCGGACAATGCCGACCAGCGGTTGACGCCGCTTGGACTGGCGGTCGGCTGCGTCGGGGAAGAGCGGTCGCGGGTGTTCGGGGAGAAGATGGAGGCGCTTGCCGCTGCGCGGGAGACCGCCGCGGGGTTGAGGGTCACGCCGGACGAGGCGGCGGCGCGGGGGTTTGCGGTCAACCGGGATGGGGTGCGGCGAAGCGTGCTCGACCTGATGGCCTATCCGGAGGCGAGCCTTCCGGCGCTGCGTGCGGCGTTTCCGGAAATCGCGGATGTGCCGGAGCCGATCCTCCAGCAGCTTGCACATGATGCGCGCTACGCGCCCTATATCGAGCGCCAACGGGCGGATGTGGAGGTCTTGCGGCGGGAGGAGTCCGAGGTCCTGCCGGAGGATCTGAATTATGACGCGCTGCCGGGATTGTCGAACGAACTGAAGGCGAAGCTGAGCCGGATCCGGCCGCGGAGCCTCGGCCAGGCGGCGCGGATCGAGGGCATGACGCCCGCGGCTCTGACGCTGATTCTGATGAAACTGCGCCAGCGCGCCGGCCGCGCGACCGGGACCTGAGACCCGGAATGCGGCATATCGACGGGCCCGAGGCCTTTCGCGAAGCCTTCGTTGTTTCACGTGAAACATTGGCTCGGCTGATCAACTATGCGGAATTGCTCGAGAAATGGAACCGGCGGATCAACTTGGTCGGCCGTTCAACGCTGCCTGACCTGTGGCACCGGCATATCGCGGACTCGGCGCAGCTCTGGGATCTGGCGCCGGAGGGGGCGCGGCTGTGGCTCGATCTGGGGTCGGGGGCGGGCCTGCCGGGGCTGGTGATCGCGGCGATCGCTGCGGAGAAGGCGCCGGAGATGCGGGTTGCGCTGGTCGAGAGCGACCTGCGCAAGGGCGCCTTTCTGGAGGCGGCCCGGCGGGCGATGGGGGTGGACGTGCGTATCCATGCCGAACGGATCGAGGCGTTGCCGCCGCAGGGGGCGGACGTGATCTCGGCCCGGGCGCTGGCGCCGTTGAAGGAGCTGATCGGATACGCGGAAATCCACCGCCTACCCGGCGGGACCGGCTTGTTTCCGAAGGGGGAAACGGTGCATATTGAGATCGAAGAGGCGCTGTCGGTCCGGAAATTCGAGCACCGGACAATCCCAAGCCGGACCGATCCGCAGGCAGCCATCGTGAAAATTGGAGCGATATATGGTGTCCGAGATGCGCTCTGAACCCCATATCTTTGCGATCGCCAACCAGAAGGGCGGCGTCGGCAAGACCACGACGGCGATCAACCTGGGCACCGCGCTGGCCGCGCTCGGCAAGAAGGTGCTCCTGATCGACCTCGACCCGCAGGGCAATGCCTCGACCGGGCTCGGCATCGCCACGGCGGCGCGGACCTTCACATCCTATGACCTGCTGTTCGGCGACCCGGAGGTGGAGCCGGTGACGCAGGAGACGGTGGTGCCCGGCCTGACGGTGATCCCGGCCACGGCGGACCTGAGCTCGGCCGATGTGGACATGGTGGGCGATACCCAGCGGCTCTACAAGCTGCGCCGGGCGCTGGCGCGCCCGGTCCCGGCGCTGGCTGGGCAGGATTACATCCTGATCGACTGCCCGCCGTCGCTGAACCTGCTGACGATCAACGCGATGGTCGCGGCGCGCTCGGTGCTCGTGCCGCTGCAATGCGAGTTCTTCGCGCTCGAAGGGCTGTCGCAGCTGATGCGCACGGTGCAGATGGTGCGGCAGAGCTCGAACCCGGAACTGCGGATCCAGGGCATCGTGCTGACGATGTACGACCGGCGGAACAACCTGTCGGGTCAGGTGGCGGCGGATGTGCGGGAGAATCTCGGCGGGCTGGTCTACGAGACGATCATTCCGCGCAATGTGCGGCTGAGCGAGGCGCCGTCCCACGCGGTGCCGGCGCTGATCTACGACCACACCAGCAGCGGCAGCCTTGCCTATCAGAAGCTGGCCGGCGAGGTGCTGGCGCGGCTGAACGACCGGGCCGTGGCGGAACCGGCCTGAGGGGAGGGACCGAATGGAAAAGAAGGGACTGGGACGCGGCCTTTCGGCGCTGCTCGCCGATATCGCGCCGGCGGAGGCGCCGGAACCGGGCCGGCCGGCGCCCCAGGGCGGGGCGAAGCCGATCCCGATCGAGCTGATCCAGCCGAACCCGGACCAGCCCCGCCGGCATTTCGCCGAGAAGGAACTGCAGGAACTGGCCTCCTCGATCCGCGAGAAGGGGGTGATCCAGCCGCTGATCCTGCGCCCGCATCCGGGCGAGGCTGGGCGCTACGAGATCGTCGCGGGGGAACGGCGCTGGCGGGCGGCACAACTTGCGGGTGTGCACGAGCTGCCGGCGCTGGTGCGCGATCTCGACGATACCGAGGTGCTGGAGCTCGCCATAATCGAGAATATCCAGCGCGCCGACCTGAACGCGCTGGAGGAGGCGCAGGGTTACCGCCAGCTGATGGACCGTTTCGGCCATACGCAGGAGAAGCTGGCCGAGGCGCTCGGAAAGAGCCGGAGCCATATCGCGAACCTGCTGCGGCTGCTGACCCTGCCCGAGCCGGTGCAGGCCCTGCTGCGGGACGGGCGGTTGAGCGCGGGACATGCGCGCGCCCTCGTCACCGCGCCGGATCCCGCGGCGCTGGCGCGTCAGGTGGTGGAAAAGGATCTGTCGGTGCGGCAGACCGAGGCGCTGGCGCGCGAGACCGCGCCGCGCAGCCCGCGCCCGGCGGCACAGCGCGACGCCGATACCGAGGCGCTGGAGCGCGATCTGGCGGCGAACATCGGGCTGTCGGTGCGGATCGACCACAAGGCCACTGGTGCGGGCGAGGTTCGCATCAGTTATGGCACGCTGGAGGAACTGGACCGGCTCTGCCAGGTGCTGAGCCGGTAACAGTCTGATCTGAAAGGCCTTTCCGCGTCAATGATTGTCGCGGGGCAGCCCCTTGGTCTGGGCGATGCGCTGGTATTTCACCGCGGGTTCCAGCACGGCACCGGTTTCGAGCTCACCCACGAAGGCGCGCTGGATCTCCTGCCAGGGGGTCTGGTGGTCGGGGTACTGGTAGCCGCCGGAAGCCTCGAGCGCCGTGCGCCGCCGGGCGAGTTCCGCATCGTCCACGAGGAGGTCGAGCCGTCCTGCGTTGAGGTCGAGCACCACGCGGTCGCCGGTCTGGACGAGCGCCAGCCCGCCGTTCGACGCGGCCTCGGGCGAGGCGTTCAGGATCGAGGGCGAGCCGGAGGTGCCGGACTGCCGGCCGTCGCCGATGCAGACGAGGCTCGTCACCCCGCGTTTCAGGAGGTAGTCGGGCGCGCGCATGTTCACCACCTCGGCCGCGCCGGGATAGCCCTTGGGGCCGGCGCCGCGCATGAAGAGGAGCGTGTTCTCGTCGATGGCGAGCGCGGGATCGTCGATGCGGGCGTGATAGTCCTCGGGGCCGTCGAAGACGACGGCGCGGCCCTCGAAGCGGTTGGGATGATCGGGATGCGACAGGTAACGGTCGCGGAATTCCTGGCTGATGACGCTCATCTTCATCACTGCGGAGTGGAAGATGTTGCCGGTCAGCACCCGGAAGCCAGCGCGTTCCTTGAGCGGCCGGTCGAAGGGGCGGATCACGTTCTCGTCCATGATGACCGCGCCGCGATAGGCCTCGCCCACGGTCTTGCCGCCGATGGTCATCGCGCCTTCGTCGATCAGGCCGCGCTCGATCAGCTGGCCCATGACGGCGGGCACGCCGCCGGCGTGGTAGTAGTCCTCGCCGAGGTATTCGCCGGCGGGCTGGAGGTTGACGAGAAGCGGGATCTCCTCGCCCCATTCCTGCCAGTGCTCGATCCTGAGGTCGAGGCCGAGATGGCGGGCGATGGCGTTGAGGTGGATGGGCGCGTTGGAGGAGCCACCGATGGCGGAATTGACCCGGATCGCGTTGCGGAACGCGCCGAGGGTCATGATGTCGGAGGGTTTCAGGTCCTCGTGCACGATCTGGACCGCGCGCTGGCCGGTGCGCCAGGCCATCTCGGCCCGGTCGCGGTAGGGCGCAGGGATGGCGGCGGAGCCCGGGAGCTGCATGCCGAGCGCCTCGGCGAGCGAGTTCATCGTGGTCGCCGTGCCCATGGTGTTGCAGTAGCCGGTCGAGGGGGCGGAGGAGGCGACGAGGTCGAGGAAGCCGGTGTAGTCGATCTCGCCGCGCGCCATCATCTCGCGCGCCTTCCAGACGATGGTGCCGGAGCCGGTGCGTTCGCCCCGGAACCAGCCGTTCAGCATCGGGCCGACCGAGAGCGCGATGGCGGGGATGTTGACCGTCGCCGCCGCCATCAGGAGGGCGGGCGTGGTCTTGTCGCAGCCGATGGTCAGCACGACGCCGTCGATCGGATAGCCGTAAAGCGTCTCGACGAGGCCGAGATAGGCGAGGTTGCGGTCGAGGCCGGCGGTGGGGCGCTTCCCGGTTTCCTGGATCGGGTGGACGGGAAATTCGATGGCGATGCCGCCGGCGTCGCGGATGCCGTCGCGCACGCGCTTGGCCAGCTCGATATGGTGGCGGTTGCAGGGCGAGAGGTCCGAGCCGGTCTGTGCGATGCCGATGATCGGCTTGCCGGACTGCAGCTCCTCGCGGCTGATGCCGAAGTTGAGGTAGCGCTCGAGATAGAGCGCGGTCATGTCCGGGTTCGACGGGTTGTCGAACCAGGCGCGGGAGCGGAGCTTGCGGGCGGGCAGGTCGGTCATTCGGATCCTCGGCGGAGCGGCGGAAATCCTCCGTTTATGGGGGCGGCGCGCGGGGGATGGCAACAGGCGAATGGGCCTTGACCTTCCCACGATGGGAAGCCTCATTTCGTCGCATGAACCAACGAATGGAGGACGGGATGATCCGGCTGAGCGTGCAGGACATGACCTGCGGGCATTGCGAGAAGGCCGTTGGCAAGGCGATCGCCGCGGTCGATCCGACCGCCCGCGTCACCATCGACCGGGCCGCGGGCCGGGTCGAGATCGAGAGCGCCGCCGCGCCGGCCGCGCTGGCCGAGGCAGTGCGCGGAGCCGGCTATCCCGCCGAGATCACGGGCTGAGAACGGAAGGAGAGAGAGATGCGGAAGATCACCCTCGCCGCGCTGGCGGGTAGCGCCGTGCTGTCGGCGGGCGTCGTGCTGGCGCAGATGGACCATTCGGGTCACGGGGCGGCGCCGGCGGATGCGAGCCCCTCGACCGCCGCTTACATGGCGGCGAACGAGCGGATGCATGAGGGCATGGCGATCGAGTTCACCGGCGATGCCGACGTGGACTTCGCGCTCGGCATGATCCCGCACCACCAGGGCGCGATCGACATGGCCCGGGTGGTGCTGGAACACGGGCAGGATCCGGAGCTGCGCGCGCTCGCCGAGGAGATCATCGAGGCGCAGGAGGCGGAGATCGCCTTCCTGCGGGCGTGGCTGGAGGCCCAGGGCGACTGAGCCGCCGCAGGGTCAGACCTCGACGGTGATGGCCTTGCCGCGTTCCCGCGCGATCTCGACCGCGCGGGCCGCGACGGCGAGGTCCTGAAGCCCGACGCCGGTTCCGTCGAAGAGGGTGATCTCGTCGTCCGAGCTGCGACCGGGATGCGTGCCGTTCACCACCGCGCCGATCGGGGTGATCGCCTCTTCGGCGATAAGGCCGGCGGCGATGGCGTGCTGGCTTTCGCCGATGGTGACGGCCTGGGCGATCTCGTCGGTGAAGACGGTGGCCGAGGCGAGGAGCGCGGCCTCGATCTCCTGCTTGCCCTTGGTGTCGGTGCCCATGCAGGCGAGGTGGGTGCCCGGTTTCACGTGGCGCTTCAGGAGGGTGGGGGCGAAGCTCGAGGTGATGGTGATGATCGCGTCCGCGGCCTGCAGGCCCTCGAGCTCCACCGATTCGAAGGGCAGGCCGACCTCGGCCGCGACCTTGGCGAGGTTCGGCAGCATCTCGGGATGCAGGTTCCAGGCGACGACCCGCTCGAAGTTGCGCTGCTTCGCCGCGGCGCGCAGCTGGAAGCCGGCCTGGTGGCCCGCGCCGACCATGCCGAGCACCTTCGCGTCCTTGCGCGCGAGATGGGCGATCGAGACCGCGCTCGCCGCCGCGGTGCGGGCGGCGGTCAGGTAGTTGCCGCCGACCATGGCCGAGACCCGCCCGGTGTCGGGATCGAACAGGAAGACCGACGACTGGTGGTTGATGATGCCCTTGTGCCGTTCGAGGTTGTGCGGCCAGTAGCCGCCGGCCTTGACCCCCAGCGTCATGCCCGCGCGGTCGAAGCCGCCCTTGAAGCCGTAGAGCGCGTCGACATGCCCGATCGCCTCGCGCACCACGGGAAAGTTGTAGGCGTCGTTGCGGGCCATGGCGCCGAACACCGCCTCGACCGCCGTGAAGGCGTCCTCCATCGAGATCAGTTCGGGACAGACGGCTTCGGGGACGATGTGCATCATGCTCTCCTGCTTCGGGATGTCGTTGAAGTCGGTCGCCCCGGCGGTGTCGCTGCCGCCGGGGCGTCGGTCGTGGGTCAGGCGGCGGCGCGGCCCCTCGCCATGGCGTTGTAGATCACCCCGCCGAGGATCGCGCCGATCACCCAGTTGTATCCTTCGAGCACCGCGAACCATGGCACCCAGACGGTCGCGACCGAGAAGACGGCGGCGAGGCCGAAGGCCTTGACCGCGGCGTCGTTCCAGCCGTCGCGGTAGTGATAGGGGCCGCCGGTCATGTCGTAGAGGCCGTCGAGATCGAGCTGCTGCCGGCGGTGCAGGTAGTAGTCGACAATCATGATGCCGAAGATCGGGGCGAGCGTCGCGCCGAGCGTGTTGACGAAGCCGGCGATCCCGAACTGGCTGATGAAGCTGTTCCAGAACCCGCCGATCACCAGCGCGAAGAACGAAGTGATGAGACCGGCCCGGCGGAAGCTGATCTTCTCGGGCGCCAGATTCGCGATGCCGTTCACCGCCGGGATGAAGTTCGCCACGAGGTTGATGCCGACCGTCGCCGCGAAGAAGGTGATCGCGGCGATCACGCTGAGGAGCACGCTGTCGGTGCGCTCGACGATCTCGGTCGGGTTGATGATCGCCTCACCGAAGACCACCGCGGCGCCGCCGGTGGTCAGGAGCGCGAGTGCCGAGAACAGGATCATGTTGAACGGCAGGCCCGCGAGGTTGCCGAGCGTCACCGTCCGCTTGTCCTTCGCATAGCGTGAGAAGTCGCTGAAGTTGATCATCACCGCGGCGAAATAGGCGACCATGGTGCCGACGATGGCGATGAAGCCGCGGAACTCGGTGGCGAAGGTGGCCTCGGGATTGGCGAAGATCGTGGCGGTCGCCGAGAGGAGCTGGCCGTCGGAACGCTGCCAGAGCACGACGACGAGGCCGATCATCACCAGATAGACGAAGGGTCCGGCGATGTTCAGGAAGGTCTCGACCCAGTTCATCCCCTGCCAGAAGATGACGATGTGGAACGCCCAGACGATCAGGAAGGACGCCCAGTCGATGCCGGTCAGCCCGAGGAATTCCGCGCCGCCGCTGGCGCCGGTGACCGAACGGATCAGGAGCGCGAGCGCGGTCGAGGCGAAGTAGACCTGCACCCCGTACCAGAAGACCGCGACCGTGGAGCGGAGAATGGCCGGCAGCTTCGCCCCGGCAGTGCCCAGGCTGGCGCGCGCCAGCACCGGATAGGGGATGCCGTATTTCTCGCCCGGGGCGCCCGAGAGGTTGACCATCCACATCACGAAGAGTGCTGCGACGATCAGCGCCGCGAAGGCCGTCCACCCGCCGACGCCGTAGGAGATGAAGAGCGAGGCGACCAGCGAATAGCCGAAGAGCGACTGCACGTCGTTCGCCCAGACGTTGAAGATGGCGAACCAGCCCCAGGTCTTTTCATCCTTGCCGACCGGGTTGAGAGTGTTCCCCTCGGGGTCGAGCGTGCCGCCGTGCACGACGGTTTCGTGTTCGATCGAAGTCATGTTGTCCTCCCCAGGACACGGGCCCTTCGGGCCGCAATTGTCTGACGCCTTCGGAGTGGCCTCCGAAGGCAGCGGTATTCGGGATAACGAACACAGGGGTGGGCTACTACAGCTGCTATCGGACCGGCCCCGCGCAGGCCGGCCCGTGCCACAGGATCACGCCTCTCAGTAGGCCTTGCCGCGGGCGCTGACCGGCCAGACGGTCTCGACCTTGCCATTGCGCACGCCGACATACCAGTCGTGCACGTTGCAGGTCGGATCGCAGTGGCCCGGGACGAGGCGCAGCTTCTCGTTGATCTTCAGGACGTTGTTCGGGTCCTCGATCACGCCGTGCTCGTCTGAGCACTTGACGTATTTCACGTCGTCGCGGCCGTAGACGAAGGGCAGGCCGCTGTCGACCGACTGCGCCTTCAGGCCGGCGTCGCAGATCGCCTTGCCGGGCTTGGCATGGCTCATCACGCTCGTCAGGATGAAGAGCGCGTTCTCCCACTCGCCGTGGTCGATGCGGTTGCCGTCCTTGTCGAGGATGCGGCCGTAGTCGGCATCCATGAAGGCGTAGGAGCCGCACTGCAGCTCGTTGTAGACGCCCGAGGTCGACTCGAAATAGTAGCTGCCGGTGCCGCCGCCGCCGACGATGTCGCATTCCAGCCCCTCGGCCTTCAGCGCGTCGACCGCGTCCTTCACCATGGCCACCGCCACGTCGATCTTGGCCTTGCGGTCCTCGTACTTGTCCATGTGCTGCATCGCGCCCTGATAGGCCTGGATGCCGCTGAACTTCAGGCCCGGCGCCGCGTCGATCGCCTTGGCGATCTCGACGACCGCGGGCGTCGTCGTCACGCCGCAGCGGCCCGCGCCGCAGTCGATCTCGACGAGGCATTCGATGGTGGTGCCGTGCTTCACCGCCGCGGCCGACAGGTCGGCCACGTTGGCGAGGTCGTCGACGCAGACGATGGTGCGCGCGCCGAGCTTCGGCATGCGGGCCAGACGGTCGATCTTGGCCGGATCCCGGACCTGGTTCGACACGAGCACGTCCTTGATGCCGCCGCGGGCGAAGACCTCGGCCTCACTCACCTTCTGGCAGCAGACGCCGACGGCGCCGCCGAGCTTCTCCTGCAGGAGCGCCACGTCGACGGACTTGTGCATCTTGCCGTGGACGCGGTGGCGCATGCCGTGCGCCTTGGCATAGTCGCCCATCTTCCTGATGTTGCGCTCGAGCGCGTCGAGGTCGAGGATCAGGCAGGGCGTCTGGATGTCGTTCTCGGACATGCCGGGCAGGGCGGGGATGTCGTAGCCGACTTCCAGCCCCTCGAGTTTCACCGGTGCATTCATCGTCTTTCTCCCGTTTCAGCCCTTGATCCAGGGCAGCTTGTCCAGGTCCACGTTGCCGCCGGTGATGATGACACCCACCCGCTTGCCCGCGAACCGTTCCTTGTTCTTGAGGATGGTGGCCAGCGGCACGGCGCAGCTCGGCTCCATCACGATCTTCATCCGCTGCCAGGTCAGCTTCATCGCGTCGATGATCTCCTGCTCGCTGGCGGTCAGGATGTCGGTGACGTAGTTGCGGACGAAGTGCCAGGTCAACTCCTTGAGCGGGACCTTCAGCCCGTCCGCGACCGTTTCCGGCGCGTCGTCGGCGATGATGTGGCCGGCCTTGAAGCTGCGGTAGGCGTCGTCGGCCTGTTCCGGCTCGGCGGCGAAGATCTCGACCTTCGGCGCGAGGTGCGAGAGGGTCAGGCAGGTGCCGGAGATCATGCCGCCGCCGCCAATCGGCGCGATGACCGCGTCGAGCCCCTCGACCTGTTCCATCAGCTCGCGCGAGCAGGTGCCCTGGCCGGCTATCACCCGGGGGTCGTTGTAGGGATGCACGAATTCGGCGCCGGTGCGGGCCTGAACCTCGGCGAAGACCGCCTCGCGCGAGGAGGTCGAGGGTTCGCATTCGGTGATGATCCCGCCGTAGCCGCGGACCGCGTCCTTCTTGGCCTGGGGTGCCGTGCGCGGCATGACCACGTGGCAGGGGATGCCGCGCCGGCCGGCGGCGTAGCTGAGCGAGAGGGCGTGGTTCCCGCTCGAATGCGTGGCCACGCCCTTCTTCGCCATCTCGTCGGAGAGGCCGAAGACCGCGTTCGAGGCGCCCCGCACCTTGAAGGCGCCGGCCTTCTGGAAGTTCTCGCACTTGAAGAACATCTCGGCGCCGACCAGCGAGTTGAGGTAGCTCGAGGTCAGCACCGGCGTGCGGTGGATGTAGGGCCTGATCCGCTCGTGGGCGGCCAGCATGTCGTCGAAGGTCGGGATCTGCAGCCTTTCGGCCACGGCCTGGTCGGTCATCTTGTCCTCACGCAACCTTGGAGAGCGCGGCGTCGCCGTTCAGGCGATAGTAATCCGCTGCGGCCGCAACGCCAGAGCCGAGCTTCACCGGCATGCCGAGATCGGCCATGACCATCTCGGCCGTCGCGATGCCCGAGAGCGCGAGCACGTCGGTCAGCATGCCGAGATGGCCGATGCGGAACACCTTGCCCGCGACCTCGCCGAGGCCGACGCCGAAGGCGACGTGGTACTTCTCGGCGGCATGGGTCACGACCCGGGTCCCGTCGAAGCCCTCGGGCACGACGACGGCGCTGACCGTGTCGGACCAGAGGTCCGGCGACTGGGCGCAGAGCTTCAGCCCCCAGGCCGCGACCGCCCGCCGCACGCCCTCGGCGATGCGGTGGTGCCGGGCGAAGACGTTCTCCAGCCCCTCCTCGCGCAGCATGTCGAGCGCGGTGCCGAGCCCGTAGAGGAGGCCCACCGGGGGCGTGTAGGGATAGCCGCCCTTGGGATTGGCGTTCAGCATGTCGCGGAAGTCGAGGAAGCAGCGCGGCAGCTTCGCGGTCTCCATCGCCGCGATCGCCTTGGGCGAGACGCCGACGATGGCGAGGCCGGCGGGCAGCATGAAGCCCTTCTGGCTGCCGGTGACCGCGACGTCGACGCCCCATTCGTCCATTCGGAAGTCCATGGAGGCGATCGAGCTGACCCCGTCGACGAGGAGGAGCGCCGGGTGCCCGGCCGCGTTCATCGCCCGCCGGATCGCCGCGACGTCGGACCGCACGCCGGTCGCGGTCTCGTTATGGGTGACGAGGACCGCCTTGATGTCGTGGTTCGCATCGGCCCGCAGCGCCGCCTCGAAGGCCGCCGCCGGGGCGCCGGCGCCCCAGGGCGCGGTCAGGACCTGAACGTCGAGGCCGTGGCGCTGGCACATGTCGATCCAGCGGTGCGAGAACATGCCGTGCCGGCAGGCGAGGACCTTGTCGCCGGGCGAGAGCGTGTTGGAGATGGCGGCCTCCCAGCCGGCGGTGCCGGTCGCGGGGAACAGCACGACCTCGCCGGGTTTGGTCTTCAGCACCTCCTTCACGCCGGCGAAGAGCGGCTTGAACATGGTGCCGAAGCTGGCCGAGCGGTGGTCGATGGTCGGCACGTTGACGGCATGGCGCAACCGTTCGGGGATGTTGGTCGGGCCCGGGATGAAGACCGGATTCTGGCTGAACATGGGCGTTTCCTCCTGATCGTTGGGGCGGGTATAGCAACTGCCCGGCGAATCGGCAATTTTTTTGAAATAATTTTTCAATCCGTGCGGATGGTGGACAAGCCGTTGAAAACGCGCGGTGATCCGTTTTTCATCTGACGGAGTATTTTTTCAGTTCTGGATTTTGCGTCCGCCCCGCGCCATGTTCCCCGGCGACCCGAGACCGGAACCGCCATGGAAACCGTACAGAAACGCTCGCGCGGGCGCCCGCGCGCCTTCAACGCCGCCCCCGAGCAGACGACGATCCAGTCGCTCGACCGGGCGCTCCATATCCTCAAGGTTCTGGCCGAGGGCGAGGGCATGTCGCTGACCGAGCTCTCCGAGGCCGCCGGCCAGTCGCCCGCCACGGTCTACCGCGTGCTCCAGACGCTGGAATCCCACGGCATCGCCGAGTTCCAGCCCGCCCAGCAGCTCTGGTTCGTCGGGCGCGAGGCGTTCCGTATCGGCTCGGCCTTCCTCGGCCGGTCGAGCCTCGTCGAACAGGCCCGCGCGGTGATGCGCGAGCTGATGACCGAGACCGGCGAGACCGCGAACCTCGCCATCGCCGACGGCGGGCAGGTGGTGTTCCTGAGCCAGGTCGAGACCCACGAGCCGATCCGCGCCTTCTTCCGCCCCGGCACCCGCGGCCCGATCCATGCGAGCGGCATCGGCAAGGCGCTGCTCGCCTATTATCCCGTGGAGCGGCTCGACCGGATCATCCGCGACCAGGGCCTGCCCGCCTACACGCCGCACACGATCACCGACCGCGCGCGGCTGATCGACGAGATGGCGCTGACCCGGGCCCGCGGCTGGGCGATCGACGACGAGGAGCGCACCGAGGGCATGCGCTGCATCGCCGCACCGATCTTCAACGAGTTCCGCGAGGCGGTGGCCGGCGTCTCGGTCTCCGGCCCCACGGTCCGCGTCGCCCGCGACAAGGCCGCCGCCTACGGCACCCGCGTCCGCGCCGCCGCCGACCGGATCACGCGGGCGATCGGGGGGCAGCCGGGGTAGAGGGGTGGTACCTATCGACCGCGACGCATGAGTCCGTTTGCCAAATAAACGACGGCGCATATCCACGTCAATTCTAACGAACTTCCAAAAAACCAAACTGATTGAATACTTTCAGGTGAAGTCTTTATTTCCGGTTAATTTGTATAGCGAATGCACAAACTGTGTCAGCTGTCCTAATTAAATATTGATTGGCCTAATAAAGCGTCGAAGGTGTGCTTTAGGCCGCCGCGCATGAGACCGCAATGGATTGGCGATGGACCCGTCTGGCCGGGGCGTCGAAATTCCATAGCGCCGGGACAGGCAACGCACCACTTCGACGCCCAGCATGAGCCGCATTCGGCGTGGTCGGCTTTTGAGGCCATCCGCGGAGCGCGCAGCACCTGGCCGTCGGCAATCTCCATCTCAAACGCGCTGTTGGCAGTAAACATATGACAGGGATAGATCTTTGCGTCCGATGAGATGGCGATGTTACCAAAACTTGCGTTGCAATACGCGCCTCCAGTACCACAGCAACCCCCGGCCTCATTCGGGTCGTGCGCCTTCGCCTTTATCGTATTCAGAAGCTCAGACATGAAGCCCAGCGGCAAGAAACAGTGCTCGTTCACCAAGGCTTTGAGGGCGAAATCGAGTAGTTCCAGATTCTCTTTTAGTACGCGCGCCGTATCCGGAGGGGCATTGAAGCCTATTGTTGGATCGGGATGGGTAACATTGGTCATCTTTACTAGACACGGGCCTAGTTCGGCTAGATAGAGGAAGGTCCGGAGAGCTGTGTAGCCCTTTGCCCAATGTATCTTGGAGAACGTACACTCTAAATCAAAGGGAATCCCAGCGTCGCGCAGGCGCGCTAGATTGGCCAGCACACGTGCAGTCGAAACGCGCCCACCCTTATAAGAGTCTGACTCAAAAGTCCCTGAATCGGGCGATCCGGCGTGTCATGAGCTTG
>CAZNSP010000006.1:85118-127896 GCA_964575795.1 uncultured Rhodobacterales bacterium | reverse complement strand
GAGCCCTTCCGCGAAAACTTCAAAATGGCCGCTTGACTGACGCATTAGGCTGCCGCCTCCCGCAGCCCCTCGCCCGGTACCCACGCGCCGGGGGGGATTCGGGCCGGAGTCACATAGGCCGAATGCAGCGCGTCGAGCTGCGCCCAGAGCACATCCGTCTTGAAGATGAGCGCCGCGGCCGCCGCATCCTGCTTCTCGGCCGTATCGGCATGGTCGAGCACATAGGCGAGACCGAAGGCCACATCCTCCGGCGCCTCCCGCAGTCGGTTGCGGAAATAGGCGAGCGAGCGGTCGTCGGCGAAGGCATAATGCCGGAGCAAGCCCTCGATGCGCTCGGCATGGATCTTCGGCGCGAAGAGCTCGGTCAGCGAAGCCGCGACGGCCTCGAGCAGGCTTGCCTCGCGCACGAAGCGGACATAGGCGTCCACGGCAAATCGCGTGGCGGGCATCACACCCCGGCACGAGGCCACATAGGCAGGATCGAGCCCGACCGCCTCGGCCAGCCGCAGCCAGCGCACGATGCCGCCCTCGCGCCCCTCCGCGCCGTCGTGATCCTCGATCCGCTTGCGCCAGGCACGGCGCAGCGCGGAGTCCTCGACCCGGCTCATGAAGGCGGCATCCTTCATCGGGATGCGCGACTGATAATAGTAGCGGTTGATCACCCATGCCCGCACCTGGTCGGGCGTGCAGCCCCCGCCGTGCAGCAGCGCGTGGAACGGATGCTTGTCGTGATAGCGCTCGTCGCCGATGCGGCGCAAGCGGGCCTCGAACGCGGCCCGGCTCTCCGGGGCTTTCATAGGGTGATCTCCATGCCGTCCCGCCCGATTTCCCAGCCTGCGGCGTGGGCTTCGGCTGCCTCCGCGCTGGAAGGGTCGACGGCGGGATTGGAATTGTTGAGGTGGACGTAGATCTTCCGCCCGATGCCGAGCGGGGCGAGCGCCGCCATCGAGCCCTCAGGTCCTGCGATCGGCATGTGGCCCATCCGGCGACCGGTCTTCTGCCCCAGACCGGCCCGGATCATCTCGTCGTCGGTCCAGAGGGTTCCGTCGAAAAGCACCAGCGGCAGGCCGCGCAGCCGCTCGGCCAGTTGCGGGGTGACGCGGGCACAGCCCGGCACATAGGCCACGCGCACCGTGCCGGACATGAGTTCAACGCCGACGGTCTGTTCGCCTTCGAGGTCCGTCGCCACCACCTCGCCCTCGAGATACAGCGGAACCTTGCCCGGCACCGCGAAGAGCCGCGCGTCGATTCCGGGCGCGAGGCCGAAACGCTCATCGAGTGCGATGGACTCGCGCCGGACCATGGCCGGATCGAGGGCTGCGAAGATCGGGTTGGCTTCGATCACGGCATGGATCTCCGCTGTCGCACACAGCCGGAACGGCTGCTTCTCGCGCAGGCCCAGAAGGCCCGCCACGTGGTCGATGTCACCGTTCGTCAGCAGGACCGAGGCCAGCGGCACGGCACGCGGGCCGGTCGGATGAAGCCCCGGAAACGCGCCCATCTGGTCCCGGATGTCGGGCGAGGCATTGATCACCGCCCAGGAGACGCCGTCTCCGCTGACGGCGATCGACGACTGCGTCATCACCGGTATGCGGCCCGAACGAGCCGCCCGGCAGTTCGGGCAGCCGCAATTCCACTGCGGAAGCCCGCCACCGGCGCCCGCACCGAGGATCCGGATATGCATCGTCACGATCGTCGCGAGCGCGGCCCGGCGCGAACCGGAAGTGGCCGCGAATCGAACCGCGGATCATTCCGCGACGCGGAAGCCACCTCGATTCGACGCGCGGCCGGCGAGTTCAGAAGAGGACCGGCTCGTCGTCGGCCGGCGCGTACATGTTGATTTCCATGCCGCAGGTCACTTCCTCGAGTTCAGGGGTGGTCCAAGCCATAGTTTCTTTCCTCCGTAGACGCGCCTGAAGGCGCAACCAACGCTTGGGCGAATCCGGTTTGCCGTCAAAGCCTTTGTCCTAATAAGATTCTCATAAGATTTCCGGCTTGCGGCGGACGAGAGCGCTTTTCGACGGCCGCTCAGCCGCTTGTTCCGGCACGGCCCGGAGCCCCCGGCACGGGTCTCTGGACTAAGGTAGTAGCCATCGCAAAGCGAAAGGGCTGGACTGGCGCAGAGCCATGTCGAGACTCGGGCGCGAGCACGGAGCCGGCATGTGCCCGTTCCGCTACCATTGTTGGACCAGGGGAGGATAAGGCCCATGAAGACGCGTGCAGCGATCGCCTTTAAGGCGGGCAAACCGCTCGAGATCGCCGAGGTGGACCTCGAAGGACCGAAGGCGGGCGAGGTCCTGGTGGAGATCAAGGCCACCGGAATCTGCCACACCGACGAGTTCACCCTGTCGGGCGCCGATCCCGAGGGCCTCTTCCCCGCGATCCTCGGCCATGAAGGCGCCGGCGTGGTGGTCGACGTCGGACCGGGCGTGACCAGCGTCAAGAAGGGCGATCACGTCATCCCGCTCTACACGCCGGAATGCCGGCAGTGCCCCTCCTGCCTCAGCCAGAAGACGAACCTCTGCACCGCGATTCGCGCGACCCAGGGCCAGGGGCTGATGCCGGACGGCACGTCCCGCTTCTCGCTCGATGGCAAGCCGATCCACCACTACATGGGCTGCTCGACCTTCTCGAACTACACCGTCCTGCCGGAGATCGCGGTGGCGAAGGTGCGCGAGGATGCGCCCTTCGACAAGATCTGCTACATCGGCTGCGGCGTGACGACCGGCGTCGGCGCGGTGCTCCACACCGCCAAGGTCGAGGTGGGCTCGACCGCCGTGGTCTTCGGCCTCGGCGGCATCGGCCTGAACGTGATCCAGGGCCTGAAGCTCGCCGGCGCGGACATGATCATCGGCGTCGACCTCAACAATTCCAAGAAGGAATGGGGCGAGCGCTTCGGCATGACGCATTTCGTCAACCCGACCGAGATCGGCGAGGACATCGTACCCTACCTCGTCAACCTGACCAAGCGCGGAGCCGACCAGATCGGTGGCGCCGACTACACCTTCGACTGCACCGGCAACGTGAAGGTGATGCGGCAGGCGCTCGAATGCAGCCACCGCGGCTGGGGCGTCTCGGTGATCATCGGCGTCGCGCCCGCGGGGGCCGAGATCTCCACGCGGCCGTTCCAGTTGGTGACCGGGCGGGTCTGGAAGGGCACCGCCTTCGGCGGCGCACGCGGGCGCACCGACGTGCCGCGCATCGTCGACTGGTACATGGAAGGCAAGATCCAGATCGATCCGATGATCACCCACACGCTGAAGCTCGACGAAATCAACAAGGGCTTCGACCTCATGCATGCCGGCGAGTCGATCCGCTCGGTGGTGGTCTACTGACGTCCCGACGCCCGCCGGACCGGCTCCGGCGGGCGTCACACGACGGCGGTCCGCACGTGGTCGCACCGCCCCCGGCCGAGGCCGACCCGCCGAATGGCCGGTCCCGGGCCGATCATCCGATTTCCTACAATTTACGTGGGTTTGCAGGGATCGAAGGCTGCCGCCCTGCTGCGACCTTTGGCCCTACGACTTTCGGGCTATCGTCGTCCTTTCCAGTTGACCGTTGGGGGCGCATCGGTTCCTTATGAAACTCACAAAACAAAGATGATCGCGAGGTCATGCCGGTCCGGACTCAACCGGTCGGCGAAAAGGGAGCGTCTGCCGAGCCTCCGGGCGCTCCTTTACACCGTCGGCGGGGCTCTCTTTCGGGAGGAAGTGACGCAATGCGATACCTGTTGCCTGCTGGCGCCGCGCTGCTGATGTCGACGAGCCTGGCGGCTCTCGCCAACGACAGCGTGATCCAGGCGAAATCCGATCCGGCGAACTGGGCGATCCAGACCGGCGACTACGCCAATACCCGCTATTCCGAACTCGATCAGATCAACCGCGAGAACGTCGGCAACCTGCAGGTGGCCTGGACCTTCTCGACGGGCGTCCTCCGCGGGCACGAAGGCTCGCCGCTCGTGATCGGCGACACGATGTACGTGCATACGCCGTTCCCGAACGTCGTTTACGCGCTCGACCTGAACGACAACGGCCGCATCATCTGGAAGTACGAACCGCGGCAGGATCCCGACGTGATCGCCGTGATGTGCTGCGACACGGTGAACCGCGGTCTCGCCTTTGCCGATGGCAAGATCTTCCTCCATCAGGCCGACACCACGATCGTCGCCCTGGACGCCGAATCGGGCGAGGTGGTCTGGACCGCGGTCAACGGCGATCCCGCGATCGGCGAAACCAACACAGCGACCGTCATGCCGGTCAAGGACAAGATCATCGTCGGCATCTCCGGCGGTGAATTCGGCGTACGCGGTCATGTCACCGCCTACAGCATCGAGACCGGCGAGCTCGTGTGGCGCGCCTATTCGACCGGCCCGGACGACGAGATGCTCGTCGATCCGGAGAACACGACCCATCTCGGCACCCCGATCGGCGCGAACTCCAGCCTCGACAGCTGGGAAGGCGACGCCTGGCAGATCGGCGGCGGCACCACCTGGGGCTGGTACAGCTACGATCCCGAACTCAACCTGATCTACTACGGGACCGGCAACCCCAGCACCTGGAACCCCGCGCAGCGTCCCGGTGACAACAAGTGGTCGATGACCATCATGGCCCGCGATGCCGACACCGGCATGGCGAAATGGTTCTACCAGAAGACCCCGCACGACGAGTGGGACTACGACGGCGTCAACGAGAACATCCTGGTCGACCAGGAGATTGACGGCCAGATGCGCAAGCTGCTCGTCAACTTCGACCGCAACGGCTTCGCCTACACGATGGACCGCGAGACCGGCGAACTGCTGGTGGCGGAGAAGTTCGATCCGGTCGTCAATTGGGCGACCCATGTCGACATGGATCCGTCCTCGCCGACCTACGGCCGGCCGCAGGTGGTGCCCGAATTCTCGACCGCGCAGGCAGGCGAGGACGTAAACGTCACCGGCATCTGCCCGGCGGCGCTCGGCACCAAGGACCAGCAGCCGGCATCCTTCTCGCCGCGCACGGGGCTGTTCTACGTGCCGACGAACCACGTCTGCATGGACTACGAACCCTATCGCGTCAGCTACACCGCCGGTCAGCCCTATGTCGGCGCCACGCTGTCGATGTTCCCGGCGCCGGACAGCCACGGCGGCATGGGCAACTTCATCGCCTGGGACGCCACCAAGGGTGAAATCGTCTGGTCGCTCCCCGAGCAGTTCTCGGTCTGGTCGGGCGCTCTGGCGACGGCAGGCGATGTCGTGTTCTACGGGACGCTGGAAGGCTTCCTGAAGGCGGTCGACGCCGAGACGGGTGAAGAACTCTACAGCTTCAAGACCCCCTCGGGCATCATCGGCAACGTCATGACCTACGAGCATGGCGGGCGTCAGTATGTCGGCATCCTGTCCGGCATCGGCGGCTGGGCCGGAATCGGTCTCGCGGCCGGCCTGACCAACCCGAACGAGGGTCTCGGAGCGGTCGGCGGTTACGCTGCGCTCGCGGACTACACCGCGCTCGGCGGTCAGCTGACGGTCTTCGCACTGCCGAACTGACGCGACAAACTGACCGACTACGACCAAAAGAGGGGGCGGAACATACTGGTGTTCCGCCCTTTCCTGTCGGTAGACTGGTCTCAACGGACGGAAAAGTCCGACAGCAACATCCATCTGACAAGGTATCTGGGAGGATCATCATGGTGTCCGTGAAGAGGATATGTGCCGGACTGGTGGCGGCTGCCGTCGCGACCGGGACGGCAGCCATGGCCGACAATTTCACCGCCGCCTACGAGGTGGACGGCAAGTTCTTCACGGACGAGGACGTGCCGACCTTCAATGTCGCCGAGGACGGCACCGTCGACTGGTACACCTTCTCCGGTTTCCGGCGCTATCACGCGGAATGCCACGTCTGCCACGGACCCGACGGCCAAGGATCGTCCTTCGCCCCGGCGCTGGGCGAATCCGTGCTGAGGATGGACTATTACGAATTCGTTGGCACGGTCGCCCAGGGCCGCGAGCGGGGCAACTCGGTGATGCCGAGCTTCGGAACCAACCTGAACGTGATGTGCTACATCGACGATATCTACGTATACCTCAAGGCGGTCGGGACCGAGGCAATTCCGCGCGGCCGTCCCGCGAAACGCGCCGAAAAACCCGCTGGCGCAACCGAGGCCGAACATGCCTGCATGGGCTAGACTGACCGCAGCCGTGATCGGGGCGGCGCTCCTAGGAGGAGCGCCGGCCTTGGCACAGCTGACCGACCTCGTCTCGCGCACCGCCTTCCGCGTCTGCTCCGACCCGGCCAACATGCCTTTTTCCAACGACAAGGGTGAAGGCTTCGAGAACGAGATCGCCGAACTCTTCGCGACGGAACTCGACCGCGAGCTGCAGTACACTTGGTTTCCGATGGCCACCGGCTTCGTGCGCCGCACGCTCGCGGACAACCGCTGCGACGTCATCATCGGCTATGCCCAAGGTGACGAACTGGTGCTCAACACGAACCATTACTACACCTCGGCGTATGTCCTCGTGACCCTGGCCGACAGCGACATCGCCGATGTGACGACGCTCTCCGATCCGCGGCTCAGCGACCGGCCCATCGGCGTCATCGCCGGAAGCCCGCCGGCCAGCCACCTGGCGCGGCACGGGCTCGTCGACCAGATCCACGGCTATCGCCTGATGGTCGACCGCAGGGTCGAGTCGCCGAACGAGGACATGATCGCCGACCTCATCTCCGGCAAGATCGACGCGGCCCTGATGTGGGGACCCATCGGCGGTCCGCTGGCCCGGAACGCGGGGGCGGATCTCGTCGTCGCACCCCTGCTCTATGAATCGGGGGCACCGCGGCTGTTCTACCGGATCACCATGGGCGTCCGGATGGGCGAGGATGCCTGGAAGCGCGAGCTCAACTCGATGATCCGGCGCAACCAGGAGGCCATCGACGAAATCCTCCTGCGCCATGGCGTCCCGCTCGTCGACGACATGGGCACCGCGCTCAAGGCCGAGGTCTCGCAGTGAACCTCGCCCGCACCGCGGTCGCCCTCCTGGCGATCGCAGGTGCGGGTGCGGCGCTGGCTGCCGAGGCGGAACCCCCGGGCTATCGGGGCGAGCCCTACCGCGCGCCCGTCCCCGAGACCCTCCGCGGGGCCGTCGTGGTCGACGACGAAACGGCACATGCGCTCTGGTGGTCCGGCCGGGTCGCCTTCATCGACGTGCTGCCCCACGCCCCCCGCCCCGAAGGTCTGCCGGAAGGGACCCTGTGGCGCGACCCGCCGCATTCCACCATCCCCGGCGCGCTCTGGCTGCCGAACACCGGCTACGAGGCGCTGGCGGAGGAGACGCTGGAATATTTCCGCACCGGTCTCGCCACCGCGACCGAGGGCGACCCGACCGCGCCCGTCGTGTTCTTCTGCCAGCAGGACTGCTGGATGTCCTGGAATGCGGCCAAGCGGGCGCACGAACTGGGGTACGCGCGGGTCTACTGGTATCCCGCCGGCACCGACGGATGGGCCGCATTCGGCCTGCCGCTGGAGGCGGCGCAGCCCTTCACGCCCTAGCCTTCGCGAAAGACCGCGTTCCGCAGGATGTAGCGCATCCCGCGCAGCCAGCTCTCGTCGGTGTTTCCCCGGATATCGACCGCAAGGCCACGCAGATTGGCGCCGGTCTCGGCATCGCGAATGTAGAGGTTCATCGACAGGATCAGGTTCGACACCTTCTGAACCTCCGAGATCACCGCATACCGCGCCCCGAGCCGCTGGGCCATCCGCAGCTCGCAGTTGTTGCAGTCCGAGGGATTGACCGTCCGGGCCATCTCTTCGGCGACCGGCCCCAGATCGACCAGCACCAGCCCCTGCTCTTCCAGCGTCTGCCGGATGAAGTCCTCGATCATCGCGAGGCGCGCCGCCTCCGCTTCGGACGGCGCGCCGTACCGGTCGTCCCGCGAGGTGTCGATCAGCGTCACCCCGAAGAAGGCGGCGGTCTGGCCCTGCCACGCGGGTTCCTCCGCCCGTGCCGGTCCCCCGACGAGCGTCAGGGCGAGAAACGCGATGGAGAGGACACTTCGCATGATCCGACCCTGTGCCCACCACGGCCACCGCCGCAATCTAGACCAAAGTCGCGAGCCGCATTGATCTCACTCGATTATTATTTTCTTAGCGCAATTTAGCCGCGCCCCGGGGATTGACGTTCGGCGTTCCTCCAACCCCCATAGGCTGGGGAGGAAAAACGCCATGGAAGTCCGGTCTCGGAACCTCGTCGCCTGCGCAGCATTGCTCGCGACCCTTGCCACTCCGGCAATGGCGCAGGACACCAGCACCATCGCCGCGGCGATCCTGCGCGTCGAGCACGAGGTGCCCCTGCCGATCTCGCGCCTCGACCTCCCGCCCGAGGACCTCGGCATCGCCGGCGCACGGCTCGCCACCGCCGACAACCAGACGACCGGCACCTTCATGGGACAGGAGTTCACCCTCGCCGAAGTCTCGGTCCCGCCAGCCGAGGCCGTGGGCGCGCTCGAGGAACTGATCGGCCAGGGCGTGCGCTTCGTCGCCACCATGGCCGATGCGGACACGACGCTCGCGCTTGCCGATGCCGCGGCCGACCGCGCGCTCGTCCTGAACGCGCTCGCCCCCGACGACCGGCTGCGCGGCGTAGACTGCCGGGCGAACATGCTGCATCTCGCCCCGAGCCGGTCGATGATGGCCGACGCCCTCGCCCAGTTCCTGATGGTCAAGCGCTGGGACGAGTGGTTCCTGATCCAGGGCAGCCACGACCGCGACATCCTGCTGGGCGAGTCCTACGCCAAGGCCGCCAACAAGTTCGGCGCGCGCATCGTCGAGACCCGCGCCTACGAGGACCGCGGCGGCGCGCGCAGCACCGACGCGGGCACCGCCCAGGTCCAGGCCGAGATGCCGGTCTTCACCCAGCGCGCGCCCGCCCATGACGTGCTGGTCGCCGCCGACGAAAGCCAGGTCTTCGCCGCCTATCTGCCGTTCCATACCTGGGATGCACGGCCCATCGCCGGCTCGGCCGGCCTGCGACCGGTCACATGGCACGCGGCGCACGAGGCCTGGGGCGCGCGTCAGATGCAGTCCCGGTTCGAACGCGCAGCCGGCCGGCACATGCGGCCCGAGGACTACAACGTCTGGATGGCGCTGCGCACGATCGGCGAGGCCGCCCAGCGCACCAGTTCGACCGAGTTCGAGACGCTCGAGGCCTACATCAAGAGCCCGGAATTCCAGCTCGGCGTCTTCAAGGGCCAGGCGGTCAGCTTTCGCGACTGGGACAACCAGCTCCGCCAGCCGATCCCGCTCGCCAACGACAACATGGTTGTAACGGTATCGCCTCAGGACCAGTACGTGCATCAGGTGTCCCCGCTCGACACTCTGGGCACCGATCGGCCCGAGAGCGAATGCCGGTTCTGACATCGGGAGGAGAGACACCACGATGATGATGCGCACCCTGCTCGCCGGAGCGGCCGCCCTGGCTCTTGCACAACCAGCAGTCGGCTACACCGTCTATGTGTCGAACGAACGCGGCAACACGATCACCGTCATCGACCACGAATCCGGCGAGGTGATCGACACCGTTGCGGTCGGCCAGCGCCCGCGCGGCATGAGCATAAGCCCCGACGGCCGCCATCTCTACATCCTCGTCGGTGACGACGACCGCATTGACGTGATGGATACCGAGACGCGGCAGATCATCCACACGCTGCCCGCCGGCCCGGACCCGGAGCTGAGTGCGCTCCATCCCTCGGGGAACCCGCTCTACGTGTCGAACGAGGACGACAACCTCGTGTCGGTGATCGACGTCGAGGAGCGCCGCATCCTCGCCGAGATCCCGGTCGGCATCGAACCCGAGGGAATGGGTGTCAGCCCGGACGGCAAGGTCGTGGTGAACACGTCCGAGACGACCAACATGGCGCATTTCATCGACACCGAGACCTTTCAGATCTTCGCCAACGTCCTGGTCGACCAGCGGCCGCGCATCGCCGAATACACCACCGACGGCTCGCTCCTCTACGTCTCCTCCGAGATTGGCGGGACGGTCAGCGTCCTCGACCCCTCGGTGCCCGAGATCATCCACAAGATCGAATTCGAGATTCCCGGCGTGCCGCAGGAAGCCATCCAGCCGGTCGGCGTGCGCGTGACCGAGGACGGCTCGAAAATCTACGTTGCCCTCGGCCCGTCGAATCGCGTCGCGCTGGTGCTCCACGACGGCGAAAGCTGGGAGGTCGATCAGTACTTCCTGGTCGGCCAACGGGTCTGGCAGCTCTACTTCACGCCGGACGAGAAGTTTCTCTACACGACCAACGGGATTTCGAACGACGTCTCGGTGATCGACGTGGAGAACGACGTGGTGGTGCGCACGATCCAGGTCGGCGAACTGCCCTGGGGCGTGATCATCGCGGATCACTGATCCTGAAGAAACAAGGGAGGACGAGATGAAGAAACTCACCATAGCCGTGGCGGCCATGCTGCTCGCAACGACCGCACCGATGGCCTGGGCCGAAGACGACGACGATGATGCCGAGGAGGCGGCGGCCCCGGCGGCCCAGACCTTCGGCGCCCGCACGCTCGAGCTCGGCTTCGCGGGGCTGATGGACAACCGCAACCGGACCGAACTCGAGGACATCAACCTGACCGCGGGCGCGATGCAGTCGCCCGGCGAATACGAGCTTCTGTCCGGCGGCTACTACCGCATCACCGTCACGTCGGACGGCACGCAGGAACTCGCCGTCGAGGGACCCAACTTCTTTCGCAACATCTGGGTCAACGAGATCGTCATCAATGACATCGAGATCCGGCCTATGGGCGGCATCGATTCCATCGAGTTCGACGCGGGTGGCTCGGCCCGCATCTCGTTCATCGCGGTCGTTCCGGGCAGCTACGAATTCCGGATCCGCGGTGCGAGCGGCGAAAGCCAGCGCGCGACCTTCCACATCCGCTGACGGGACGGTGGGGGCGCGGTCCGCGATCGTGGGCCGCGCCCTCCCCGGGCGGATGATGTGCCTCGCAACCACGACCGCGCACGCCCTGCCGGCGCGACGGTCCTGCATGCGGTCGATCGGATGACCGAAGCCCTCCGCATCGCCGGCGTCAGCCACTCCTTCGGGGCCTTCAAGGCCCTGCAGGACGTCAGTCTCGTCGTGGGCGAAGGCGAATTCGTCGCGCTCCTCGGCATCAACGGGGCGGGCAAGACCACGCTCTTCTCGCTCGTCACCCGCCTCTACGACAGCGTCTCGGGAACGATCGAGGTCTGCGGCGAGGACATGCGCCGAAACCCCGGCCCGGCGCTCGCCCAGCTCGGCATCGTGTTCCAGAGCCGGGCGCTCGACGCCGACCTGACCGTCGCGCAGAACCTCGCCTATCACGCTGCGCTGCACGGCCTGCCCCGCAAGCTCGCCCGCGAACGCGCGTCCGAAGTGCTCGCCCAGGTCGGTCTGGCCGACCGGGCGAAGGTCCGGGTCGCCGCGCTCTCCGGCGGTCAGCAGCGCCGGGCCGAGATCGCCCGCGCGCTCCTGCACCGCCCCCGCCTGCTGCTGCTCGACGAGGCCACGGTCGGCCTCGACGTGCGCGCCCGGCGGGAGGTCGTCCGCCTCGTCCGCGATCTCGCGGGCGAAGCCGGGGTCGGCGTCCTCTGGGCCACCCATCTTCTCGACGAGATCGAACCGCAGGACACCGTCGTGGTCCTCCACCAGGGACGCGTGCTCGCCAGCGACCGCGCTGAGCGGCTGGCGGCCGGACGCGGCCTCGCCGAAGCCTTCCTCGCCCTGACCGGACTCGAGCGGGAGGTGCTGGCATGAGCCTCAGTGATCTTTCATGGCGCGGCCGGATACGCGCCTTCGGCGGTGTCGTCTGGCGCGAGACCCTGCGCTTCACCCGCCAGCGCGAGCGGTTCCTCTCGGCGCTCGTGCGGCCCCTCGTCTGGCTCTTCATCTTCGCCGCCGGGTTCCGCGCAGTCCTCGGCCTGTCGATCACCCCACCCTACCAGACCTACGTCCTCTACGAGGTCTACGTGACGCCCGGCCTCGTCGCGATGATCCAGCTCTTCAACGGGATGCAGTCCTCGCTCTCGATGGTCTACGACCGCGAGACCGGAGCCATGCGCACCTTCCTGGTCAGCCCGTTCCCGCGCTGGTTCCTCCTGACGGCCAAGCTGCTCGCTGGCGTCGCGGTGTCGATCCTGCAGGTCTATGCCTTCCTCGCGATCTGCTGGTGGTGGGGGATCCGCTGGCCTGTTTCAGGCTTCGTGACGGTGCTGCCGGCGCTGGTGCTGTCCGGCATGATGCTCGGCGCGATCGGGCTGATGCTGTCCTCGACCATCCGTCAGCTCGAGAACTTCGCCGGGGTGATGAACTTCGTCATCTTCCCCGTCTTCTTCGCCTCCTCGGCACTCTATCCCCTCTGGAGGCTGCGGGAATCCTCGGTGCTGCTCTACGACATCGCCGCGGCCAACCCCTTCACCCATGCCGTGGAACTGATCCGCTTCGCGCTCTACGGGCAGGTGAACGGCCTCGCACTCGCCGTCGTCGTGGGCTGCACGCTCGCCTTCATGGGCGCCGCCCTCTTCGCCTACGATCCGTCCAAGGGCCTGATCGGACGGCGGGGGCGCGGGCCCGCGGCGAGCGAATAGGCACTCCGGCTGCAATGTCGCGTTACCCCGTTACTCTCTGACCAAACGGGTGCACCGACCGGGACTTTTGGCGAATTGCGCAGGTGTGCGCGAGGGCGCAGGCTCGACTGTCGTCACGACTAACAGCGGGGGAGGAACTCCATGGGAATTCTGTCTAACCTCTTTGGCGGCGGGGCCGAGACCAAGGCACCGCCGAAACCGTCCTATGCGCATGTGAAAATCCACCCGGCAGTCGACAACGGCTTCCCGGGTGCGATGCCCGGGTTCTCCGGCGGCACCCTCACATGCAAGTGCAAGACCAACCCCGTGAAGGTAAAGGTCGGCGCCCAGGTCGCCCACAACCATGTCTGCGGCTGCTCGAAGTGCTGGAAGCCCGCGGGCGCGCTCTTCGCCCAGATCGCGGTCGTCGGCAAGGACAAGGTCCAGGTCCTCGAGAACGGCGACAAGCTGCACATCGTCGACGAAAGCGCGACGATCCAGCGGCATGCCTGCAAGGAGTGCGGCACGCACATGTTCGGCCGGATCGAGAACACCGAACATCCGTTCTACGGCCTCGATTTCGTCCATACGGAGCTTTCGACCGAAAAGGGCTGGGCGCCACCCGAGTTCGCCGCCTTCGTGTCGTCCATCATCGAGCAGGGTTTCGATCCCTCGAAGATGGAAGGCGTGCGCGGCCGCCTGCGCGAGCTCGGCCTCGAACCCTACGACGCCCTGTCGCCGCCGCTCATGGACGCGATCGCGACCCATATCGGCAAGAAGAGCGGCAAGCTGAAGTCCTGAGCGGCACCGCCGGGCCGGCAGGATGACGGCAGGCCGGACGCCCGGCCTCCGTCACCGGCGCGCCGCATCGTCCCCGCCATATCGGCGCCGCACCCGGCCATGCGCGGTGCAGGCGGCAACCCGCCGTTCGCCCGCGTGCTCCTAGGCCGCCGGAACCCCGTGTGATATCATCGCGCGGCGCGGCGGCACGGGGCACGCCATGACTTCGCACGACATCACTATCCTCGTCGGGACCACCAAGGGCGCCTTCCTGATCTCCGGCGGCACCGACCGCGACGGCTGGAACGTGACTGGCCCGCATTGCGACGGCTGGCCGATCAACCACATCGTCGGCGACCCGGCCTCGGGAACGATCTGGGCCGGCGGCGGCAGCGACTGGCACGGCGCCGGCGTCTGGCGCTCCGTGGACGGCGGCGCAAGCTGGCAGGTGACGCGACTCACCCGGGGCACGATGGACGAATGGGCCGCCAACGACCCCGACTTCGCCGCGATGATCGGCTGGACCGAGCAGGCCCTGCCCTTCGGCGACGAATTCGCGCAAGTTTGGTCGCTCTGCCAGGCCCACGGCCGGCTCTATGCCGGGACGAAGCCGGCGAGCCTGCTGCGAAGCGTCGATGACGGCCACAGCTGGGAAAGGCTCGACGGCCTGACCGAGCATCCCTCCGCCGGCAGCTGGAATCCCGGTGCCGCCGGCCTCGTCCTGCACACGATCGTCGCGGATCCCGCCGACCCGCAGAAGCTCTGGATCGGCATATCGGCCGCGGGCGTCTTCGCCACCGAGGACGGCGGCGCGACCTGGGAACGACGCAACCGCCTGTCGAACACCGCGAACCCCCGGCACCACGACCACCCCGCCGGCCCGCGCGACGGCGAGACCGGGCACTGCGTGCACAACATGATGCGCGCGCCGGGTTCCGACGACCTTCTCTACCAACAGAACCACCACGGCGTCTGGCGCTCGGCCGACGGCGGCCGCAGCTGGGACGACATCACCGAAGGCCTGCCCTCGACCTTCGGCTTCCCGATCCGGGTCCACCCGCGCGACCCCGACACGATCTGGACCCTGCCGCTCAACGGCGACAGCGCCGGCCGCTTCCCGCCGGACGCCGCCGCGGCGGTGTGGCGATCCAGCGACGGCGGGCGAAGCTGGCAGGCCCTGCGAGACGGACTTCCGCAGACCGCCTGCTTCTTCACCGTGCTGCGCCAGGCCATGGCCGGGGATACCCGCGACCCCGCCGGCGTCTACTTCGGCACGAACAGCGGCTCGGTCTTCGCGAGCCTCGACGAAGGCGAGACATGGGCCGAGGTCGCCCGCCACATGCCGACGATCCTCGCCGTCGAGGTCCTCGACCGGACGGCCCCGGCCTGAGTCATCACGACTACTTAAGACCCGGTCGGACCGAGACCACCGATCCCGACACGAGAAACCCCGGACGGCATCGCCCTCCGGGGTCTTCTTCCTTGCAGATGCGGCTCAGGCGGCGACGCGTCCGCCGAGCACCTCGTCCACCTGCGCCTGCGCCTTGGTCTCGGCGATACCGCTGACCGCCGCCACCTCGCGGGTC
The DNA here is from genome assembly GCA_964575795.1 of uncultured Rhodobacterales bacterium. Classification (GTDB taxonomy): domain Bacteria; phylum Pseudomonadota; class Alphaproteobacteria; order Rhodobacterales; family Rhodobacteraceae; genus Amaricoccus. The sequence goes on along the minus strand of CAZNSP010000006.1, from coordinate 112,953 downwards.
AGACGCTCGAGCGCCGCCTCGTAGAGCTGCCGCTCCGAATAGGACTGCTCGCGCTGGTCGTCGTTGCGGTGCAGGTCGCGCACCACCTCGGCGATCGAGATCAGGTCGCCGGAGTTGATCTTCTGCTCGTATTCCTGCGCGCGGCGCGACCACATGGCGCGCTTGACCCGGGCACGGCCCTTCAGCGTCTCCATGGCCCGGTCGACGATGTCGGCCGAGGACAGCGGACGCATGCCGACCGAACTCGCCTTCGCGATCGGAACACGCAGGGTCATCTTGTCTTTTTCGAAGGATATCACGAACATCTCGAGCTTGAGGCCCGCGACCTCCTGCTCCTCGATCGAGACGATCTTGCCCACGCCGTGCGCGGGATAGACAACAAAGTCGTTCGGTCGGAACTCCGCCGCTTTCTTGGTCTTGCTCATGATGCGCGTCTTATCCTTCTGACTGACACCAGGTTATCACCAGGCCGCCGTACGCAAAAATCCGTATCGGCTGCGGCAGCAACCTTGCACGGATGTCCTTCGTCAGGCTGACACTCTAGCTAGGCCAATTGCACCTCGGCCTTGCTCCTGGTCCATTATGTAGGAACTATTGAATACCAGAAAAAGGGGGGAAAGGGAAGCCTTACTGTCACAAACGACGAGCCGGAAGGCACTTCCCAGCAGAATCTTGCGTTTGCAAGGACGAAATCTCCGGCCGCGGACACCCCGACGCGGTGACGCAGAGGTGTCTCGATTCGTTCCTACCCCCCGCTGCCGGGGGCTTCCGAGAAGTACTTCTCCATCTTCCCGGCCTCGCCGTCCCGGCTCTCGGCATCGGGCAGCGGGTCGCGCTTGGTCACCAGCACCGGCCAGGCTTCGGAGTACTTGCGGTTGAACTCCACCCACTTCTCCATGTCCGGCTCGGTGTCGGGCCGGATCGCGTCCGCCGGGCATTCCGGTTCGCAGACCCCGCAGTCGATGCATTCGTCCGGATGGATGACGAGCATGTTCTCGCCCTCGTAGAAGCAGTCCACCGGACAGACCTCGACGCAGTCCGTGTACTTGCAGGCTATGCAGTTCTCCGTCACCACATAGGTCATGTCGTCCCGATCCCCGATTTGACCTCGACCGAACGCAAAGCCTGTCACACTCCGCACCGGCTATTTACCAGCCTGACCCCCGGGTTCAAGGGCCGCATCGGTCGGCGGGGACACCGCCGCCGGGGCCGCGCCCAGGTCCTCGTAGAGCGCCCGTGCCTCGGGCGCCGGGCCGCGGCGTGTGCCGAGGTCGAGGATGCGCAGGATCCGCACGTTCCCGCCCTGCACGAAGGTCAGGCCGTCGCCGACCCGCACCACCGCAGCGGGCTTGGTCACCCGCACCGCGTTCACCCGCACCATTCCCTCGGAGATGCAGCGCGCGGCCAGCCCCCGCGACTTGAAGAACCGCGCCTGCCACAGCCACTTGTCGAGCCGGATCGTCCCGCCGGGATCGGACATCAGATCGCCGCAGCCCCGGCCGTCATCCCCTACCCGCGCTGCTTCAGGGCGAGCAGTGCGGCGAAGGGATTGTCGGGATCGATCGGCTTCTCGGCCCGCGGAGGCCGCGCGCTCATCGCGGGCTTGCCCTGCGGCTTGCCCTTGCCGCCTCCGGACTTCTGATGCGGCTTGCCCTCGGCCCGCTCGGCCGGCTTGCCCTCGCGGCCACGCCGCCCCCGGAAGCCGCCGCGCTCCTGCACCTCGCCGCGCGGCTCCGCACCGCGCTGCGGCTGGCCACCGCCACCGTGACGCGGGCGCTGCCGCGGGGCACGGACGAAGGTGTAGAAAACCTCCATCTCCGCTTCCGCGACCGCGGGCGCATCGCCCTCCCCTGCAACGGCATCCTCCGCCGGCCCGGCCACCGGCGCCTCCCCGGCCACGGCGTTGTCCTCGGTGGCCTCGACGGCAGCCGTCTCGGCGGCGCCCTCGACCACTTCCTCCGCGCCCTCGCCCCCCGGTTCCGCCGTTGCGGCTGCGTCCTCGGCCACCTCGGCCGGCTCTGCCGCGGCAGACTCCGCCTGCGCCCCGCTCTCGGCCTTCGGCGCCTCCGCCACCGGCGCCGGGCGCACCTTCGGCCGCGTGCCCTGCTCGGCGCGATAGCCCATGCCTTCCATCAGCCGCGCGAACTGCTCCAGCGTCAGCCCGGTGATCGACAGCATGTCCGGCGTCGCCTCGAACCCGGCGCGCGCGTCCAGCCCCCGCACCATGTCCGCCAGCCGCTCCAGCATGTCGATCCGGATCGCCCGATCGCCCGCAAGCCGATAGCCCGCCCGCGCATAATATCCCTGCGGCACGCCCGGCCGCGCCGCGATGGTCACGAGGCCGGGCGGCGGTGATTCCGGAAACTCGTCGAAACCCTCGGCCAGCGACCAGAGCACCAGCCGCAGCCGCGTCGGCGCCGGTTTCAGCATCGTCGGCAGGAACACCGTGTACTGGCCGAAGCGAACGCCATGCTTGCGCAGTCCCGCCCGCTGGTCCTGATCGAGCGCCTTCACCTCCTCGGCGATCTCGGACCGCGGCAGGATGCCCATCGCCTCGACCAGCCGGAAGGCGATGCCGCGGGCCATGCCGGTCAGCGTCTCGTCGCCCTTCAGCGCGTTCAGCGGCTCGAAGAGCGCGCCGATCCGCCGGTCGATCCAGTGCCCGAGGCGGCGGCGCACCTTCTCGGCAACCTCCGGTCCCGCCTCCTCGTCGACGAAGGGCAGAACCTGCGGCGACAGCGGGTCGGGCCCCGGAACCAGCCGGCCGACCGCCAGCTCGCCCCACATCAGCCCGCCCTGCTCGGTCACGTCGATCTCGGGATCGGGCGCGTTGTAGAACTTGTCTGCGCGCAACGAGAACGCCGGCGCCAGCGCCGCGAAGGCCGCGGCGCGCAGCGTCTGCGCCTCCTGCCCCGCCGCGGCGGGGTCGAGCCGGAAGCGGAACCCCTCGAGATGGCCGACGAACTGGTCGTCGATCCGGACCTCGCCGTTCTCTGTCACTTGCGCCACCAGGCTCTCCCTCTGCTTCAACCGCCGCATCAGAACGCTGGTGCGCCGGTCGACGAATCGTTGCGTCAGCCGCGCATGCAGCGCGTCCGACAACCGGTCTTCTACTGCACGGGTTTCGTCGCGCCAATGGTCCGCGTCATCGACCCATCCCCGCCGCTGCGCCACATATGTCCAGGTCCGGATATAGGCCAGCCGCTTCGACAGCGCGTCGATATCTCCCTCGGTCCGGTCGATGCGCTCGATCTGCCGCGCGAGCCAGTCGGTCGGGATGCGTCCGCCGTCGTGCAGGAACTGGTAGAGCCGCACGCAGAGGCTCGCATGCTCGGCCGGCGAGACCTTGCGGAAGTCCGGGATCTGGCAGACGTCCCACAGAAGCCGGACGTCCTGCGCCCCGCGCACCCGGTCGCGCATCGCCGGCAGGTCGTGCAGCGTGCGCAGGGTCAGCAGATCGTCCGCCTCGCGCGCCCGCACGAGGTCGGGATGGTCGGGCATCGCCTCGAGCGAGCGGATCAGCGCCTCGGGCGTGCCGAAGTCGAGCCGCCCGTTCCGCCACTGCAGCTTGCGCACCGGCGCGAAACGGTGGTTCTCGATCGCATCGGCCACCTCGGGCTCCAGCACGCCTGCATCGCCCGTCGCCCCGAAGGTCCCGTCGGTCGTGTAGCGCCCCGCGCGCCCGGCGATCTGGCCGAGCTCGTTCGGCGCCAGATGCCGGTGGCGCCGCCCGTCGAACTTCACCAGCCCCGAAAACGCCACATGCGCGATGTCGAGGTTCAGCCCCATCCCGATCGCATCCGTCGCCACCAGGTGGTCCACGTCGCCATTCTGGTAGAGGTCGACCTGCGCGTTCCGCGTCCGCGGCGACAGCGCCCCCATCACCACCGCCGCGCCGCCCTTCTGCCGCCGGATCAGCTCGGCGATCGCATAGACGTCCTCGACCGAGAACCCGACGATCGCGCTGCGCGGCGGCATCCGGCTGATCTTGCGCACGCCGGTGTAGCTGAGGCGCGAGAACCGCTCCCGGCGCAGAAACGTCGCCTGCGGGATGAGCGCCGCAATCCGTCCCCGCATCGTGTCCGAGCCGAGGAACAGCGTCTCGTTGAGCCCCCGCGCGTTCAGCAGCCGGTCGGTGAAGATGTGGCCGCGGTCGGGATCGGCGCAGAGCTGGATCTCGTCGACGGCCAGGAAATCCGCCCCCAGATCGACCGGCATCGCCTCGACGGTGCAGACCCAGTAGGCCGCCCGCGCCGGCACGATCCGCTCCTCGCCGGTGACGAGCGCCACCACCGACGGCCCGCGCAGCGCGACGACCTTGTCGTAGACCTCGCGCGCGAGAAGCCGCAGCGGCAGGCCGAAGACACCCGTCCGGTGCCCGAGCATCCGCTCGATCGCATAATGCGTCTTGCCGGTGTTGGTCGGACCCAGCACCGCGGTGACGCGGGAAACCCTGTCGAGTGCCATGATCCTTCTCCGACGGGCCGGCTCCTCAGAGCTCGGCGCCCCCCGACCTGCGCTCGAGCCGCTCGATCGCGCTCCGGACGTCAGGCATGTGCGGATTCAGCGTCTCGGCCGCGCGGAACGCGGTCAGCGCATGCGCCGTCTCGCCCATGTCCTCCAGCATGAAGCCGAGCCCGCTCATCGCCCGGTAGTGACGCGGGTTCAGCGCCAGCACCCGCTCGACATCGGCCATCGCCAGCGAGAACTCGCCCTGCATGTAGAAGGCCGTCGCCCGGGCGTGCCACCCTTCGGCGAAATCTGGGGCATGGTCGGTCAGCGCGGTCAGATGTTCCACGGCCGCGGCATAGTCCTCCGCCTCGATCGCGTCCCGTCCCCGTCGCAGGAGCATGTCCATCGCCTCAGAACCCGAGCGCGACCAGATGCGCATGATCTGGTTCTCGACCATCGCCCAGTCGCCTCGGTCGGGCTCGGCCAGCTGCGACAGCAGCGTGTCGATCCGTTCGTCGGGGTCGTCCTGTGCCGGCGAAGGCCCGGCCGCCATGAAGGCTGCCAGCACCAGCGCGGCCAGTCCAAGTTGACGCTTTTGAAACCCCGTCATGGCCATTAAGCTAAGGGCTCGCGACCGGAATTCGAGGGGCCGAAGCCCGAGACGGAGAGAGATTCTCATGACCGATATCGTAGACGCGGCCGTGCGGGCCCTCAACGACCGAATGAACGGCCAGGGTCTCCCCGGCACTGTCAAGTTCGTGATCGAGGGCGAAGGCACCGTACTGATCGACGAGGACGGCGCGTCGGCTGCCGACGGCCCGGCCGACTGCACGATGACCGCCAGCACCGACACCTTCCGCGGGATCCTCGAGGGCGACATCAATCCGACCATGGCCTTCATGTCGGGCAGGTTGAAGATCCACGGCGACATGGGCCTCGCCATGAAGCTCGGCACACTGCTGGCATGACCGTCGAGGCACCCCTCTTCGCCGAAGTGGCAGACGCGCCACCGGGCGGGCGGGTGCTCTGGCTGCACAGCCGCGACGGCATGCGCCTGCGCGTCGGCATCTGGGCCGGCGGCGGGCGCGGCACCGCCTTCGTCTTCTCCGGCCGCAGCGAATACATCGAGAAGTACGGCCGCATGATCGGCCGGCTGGTCGAACGCAACCTCACAGTGGTCGCCTTCGACTGGCGCGGTCAGGGCCTGTCCCAACGGACGCATCCCTCCCAGGGCCATGTCGAGGATTTCCGCGACTACCAGCGCGACTGGTCCGCCGTCGCCGCCCATGCCGATGCCGAGGACCTGCCGCGGCCCTGGTACATGTTCGGCCATTCCATGGGCGCCTGCATCGGCCTGCGCACCCTGCTCGAAGGCACGGATTTCGTCGGCGCGCTCTTCTCCGCGCCGATGTGGCACCTGCAGATGCGCGGCGCCACCCGTCAGCTCACCACCAGCATCGCCCAGTTCGCCAATCTCGTCGGTGTCGGGCACCGGCGCATGCCCGGCACCCTGCGCGAGCCCTCCGCGCTCGCCCTCTCCTTCGAGGGCAACATGCTCACCTCCGACGAGGAGCATTTCCGCTGGTTCGGGCGCCAACTCACCGCCCATCCCGAACTCGGCCTCGCCGGCCCCAGCGTGCAATGGACCTATGCCGCGCTCGAGGAAATGGCCCGCCTCTACGTGGCGCCGCTGCCGGTGGTGCCGGTGCTCACCTTCATGGGAACCGAGGAGATCGTCGTCTCCACCAGCGTGATCCGCGGCCAGATGGAAAAGATGCAGAACGGCCGCCTCGTCGTCCTCGACCGCGCCAAGCACGAGATCTGGATGGAACGGCCCGAGATTCAGACGCAGGTCTGGTCCGAGGTCGACGATTTCCTCGACCGGGTGCCCTCCCGCCGCCACCGCCTCTCGGCCAGCGGCTGAGCCGCTATTCGACCGCGGCCAGCACCTCGAGCGCTGCGGCATGGACCCTTCGGTCCCCCGCGGCGAGGATGCGCCCGCCCCGATGCGCCGGCCCGCCGCGCCAGTCGGTGACGATGCCGCCCGCCGCCTCGATCACCGCCTGCGGCCCCTGCACGTCGTAAGGGTAGAGCCCCGCCTCGATCACCAGGTCGACCTGCCCCATCGCGACCAGCGCATAGGCATAGCAGTCGAGCCCGTAGCGGGTCAGCCGAACCTGCGCCTTGACCTCGTCGAAGCCACGGCGCTCGGCCTCGGTGCCGATCTCGGGAAAGGTCGTGTAGAGCACCGCGTCCGCCAGTGCCGCGCAGGGCCGGACGGCGAGCGGCGTCTCCCGCCCGTCGCGCCGCAGGAAGGCCCTGCCGAAACCGCCGATGAACCGCTCCCGCGTATAGGGCTGGTCGATCAGCCCCATCACCGGCCCCGCCCCGGCATCGAGCCCGATCAGGATGCCCCAGCTCGGCGCGCCGGACAGGAAGGCCCGCGTGCCGTCGATCGGATCGAGCACCCAGGTCAGGCCCGAGTCCCCCGCCACATTGCCGAATTCCTCGCCGAGGATCCCGTCCTCGGGCCGCCGGACCGCCAGGATCGCCCGCATCGCCCGCTCGGCCTCGCGGTCGGCCTCGGTCACCGGATCGAACCGCAGACCGCCGGCCTTGTTGTCCGCCACCAGGTCCCGGCTCCGGAACAACGGCAGCGCCCGGGCCGCGGCCGCGTCGGCCAGCGCCTCGGCGGTCTCGATCAGTTCCGCATGCAGCGACGGCGCGATCGTCATATCAAAGAAAAACCCGGTGCCGCAGACCCCAACCCGGCACCGGGTTCCCACGAATGATTGCGAACGTCAACGCCCGGTCACATCCCCCTCGGGGAACCGGGCTCAAGCGACGTCGCTCAGCACCCGTGCAAGATCGAACAGCCGGCGGCGCTGCGCCTCCGGAATGCTGTAGTAGGACCGCACCAGCTCCAGTGCTTCCTTGTCGGCCAGAAGGTCGCCCCTCGGCCCGTCGGCCTGCACCGGCTCGCGCGTCTCCGCCGCGACTTCCTCGCCCTCGAAGCCCTCGAAGAAGAAACTGATGCTCACGCCGAGCGCCTGGGCAATGTCCCAGAGCCGCGAGGCGCTGATCCGGTTCATGCCCGTCTCGTACTTCTGAATCTGCTGAAACTTGATTCCGACTATGTCGCCGAGCTGCTGCTGGGTCATGCCCACCATCCAGCGCCGGTGCCGAACCCGCTTGCCAACATGCACGTCTACAGGATGTTTCATACTCTAGGCTCCGCAGTTACAGGTGTCACTGCACGGGTACATGCAATTTCCGTGCCAACTTCTCTAACACAGGCTGTCAGGCCCGTTCGGCACTCAATCTAGGGTTTTACCGGGCAGAAGCCCACTCGCAGCGACACAACCGACGGGCGAATCCTCGCAGCATTGCAAAACCGTAAAGGAATCCCCTCCCGGTTTTGCAAAGCTTTTCGCAAATTGCGACGGATCGGCGGTCAGGACGCCGCCTGACGGGACACGCGCTTGCGCTCGTGCGGGTCGAGATGGCGCTTGCGCAAGCGAATGTGATGCGGCGTGACCTCTACCAGCTCGTCGTCCTCGATATAGGCGATGGCCTGTTCCAGCGTCAGCCGCACCGGCGGCGTCAGCACGACCGCCTCGTCCTTGCCCGCCGCGCGGATGTTGGTCAGCTTCTTGCCCTTGAGCGGGTTGACCTCCAGGTCGTTGTCCCGGTTGTGCTCGCCGAGGATCATGCCATTGTAGACCTGCTCGCCACCGCCGATGAAGAACCGGCCCCGATCCTCAAGGTTGAAGATCGCGTAGGAGACCGAAACCCCGTCCTCCATCGAGATCAGCACCCCGTTCCGCCGCCCCGGGATCGGCCCCTTGTAGGGCGACCAGCCGTGGAACACCCGGTTCAGCACCCCGGTACCCCGCGTGTCGGTCAGGAACTCGCCGTGATAGCCGATCAGCCCGCGCGACGGCACCAGCGCCACGATCCGGGTCTTGCCCCCGGCCCCGGTCCGCATCTCGCTCAGCTCGCCCTTGCGCTGGTTCAGCTTGTCCACGACGACGCCGGCGAATTCCTCGTCCACGTCGACCGTGACCTCCTCGATCGGCTCCAGCCGCTCGCCGCCCTCCTCGCGGAACAGCACCCGCGGCCGCGAGATCGACAACTCGAACCCCTCGCGCCGCATGTTCTCGATCAGGACGCCCATCTGCAGCTCGCCCCGGCCGGCCACCTCGAAGGCCTCGCCGCCCGGCGTGTCGCTGACCCGGATCGCCACGTTCGATTCCGCCTCGCGCATCAGCCGGTCCCGGATCACCCGGCTCTGGACCTTGTCGCCGTCACGGCCCGCCAGCGGGCTGTCGTTGATCCCGAAGGTCACGCTGATCGTCGGCGGGTCGATCGGCTGCGCCGGCAGCGGCACCGCCACCGACAGATCGGCGATCGTGTCCGCGACCGTCGCCTTCGACATGCCCGACAGGCTCACGATGTCGCCCCCCTCCGCCGCGTCGATCGGCACGCGCGCCAGCCCCCGGAACGCGAGGATCTTCGACACGCGGAACCGCTCGATCTCCTTGCCGTCGCGCGACAGCGCATGCACCGTCGCCCCGGCCTTCAGCGTGCCGGTCTCGACCCGCCCGGTCAGCAGCCGCCCGAGGAACGGATCGGCCGCGAGCGTCGTCGCCAGCATCGAGAACGGCTCGCCCCGGTGCGCCACCTGGCTCGGCGGCGGCACGTGATCGACGATCATCCGGAAGAGCGCGCTCAGGTCCTTGCGCGGCCCGGTCAGCTCCGCATCCGCCCAGCCGCTGCGCCCCGAGGCGTAGAGCACCGGGAAATCCAGCTGCTCGGGCGTCGCGTCCAGCGTCACGAACAGGTCGAAAACCTCGTCGAGCGCCCGGTCCGGCTCGGCATCCGGCCGGTCCACCTTGTTCAGCACCACGATCGGCCGCAGCCCGAGGTTCAGCGCCTTGGAGGTCACGAACTTCGTCTGCGGCATCGGCCCCTCGGCCGCGTCGACCAGCAGCACCACCCCGTCGACCATGCCGAGGATGCGCTCCACCTCGCCGCCGAAATCCGCGTGGCCCGGCGTGTCGACGATGTTGATCCGCACCCCCTGCCATTCGACCGAGGTCGCCTTGGCGAGGATGGTGATCCCCCGTTCGCGCTCCAGATCGTTAGAATCCATCGCCCGTTCGACCGTGGCCTGATTCTCGCGATAGGTGCCCGACTGCTTCAAGAGCTCGTCGACCAGCGTGGTCTTGCCATGGTCGACATGCGCGATGATCGCGATGTTGCGCAAATCCATTTCGTGAATCCCTTGCCGCCCGGCGTGCCGCACAGGCCCTTTGCCGGTGCCAATAGGGCCGCCACCCTCAAAAGGCAATCGCCGCGCATGGAAGTCGGCCCGGCGCGACGGCATAGTCGCCGCAGGTCGGACAAGGGAACAGGCACATGCGCGCGATGCGGCTCCACGAACTCGGCGGCAGCCTCACCCTCGACGAGGTGCCGCTTCCCGAACCCGGCCCGGGCGAACTGCGCCTGCGCATCCACACCTGCGGCGTCAACTTCGCCGACACGCTGATGGTGAAGGGCAGCTACCAGGAAAAGCCGCCGCTCCCGCTCACGCCGGGCATGGAGGTCTGCGGCACGGTCGAGGCCGCCGGCGCGGGCACGTCCATTCCAGTCGGCACCCGCGTCGCCTGCTTCTGCGGCTCCGGCGGCTTCGCCGAGGCGGTAGTCGTGCCGGCCGACCGCTGCGTGGCGGTGCCCGACGCGATGCCCGACACCGACGTGGCGGCCTTTCTCGTCGCCTACGGAACCTCGCACGTGGCGCTCGACCATCGCGCCCGCCTGCAACCCGGCGAGACCCTGCTCGTCCTCGGTGCCTCGGGCGGCGTGGGGCTGACCGCGGTCGAGCTCGGCAAGCTGATGGGCGCGACGGTCATCGCCTGCGCCCGCGGCGCCGACAAGCTCGAGGTCGCCCGCCGCGCCGGCGCCGACCACCTGATCGACAGCGAGGACGACATCCGCGCCGCGGTCCGGGCGCTCGGGGGCGCCGACGTCGTCTACGATCCCGTCGGCGGCGCCCAGTTCGACGCCGCACTGCGCGCCTGCAAGCCGGAGGCGCGCCTCCTGCCGCTCGGCTTTGCCAGCGGCACCGTCCCGCAGATCCCCGCGAACATCCTGCTGGTGAAGAACCTGACCGTCATCGGCGTCTACTGGGGCGCCTATGCCACGCTCCGCCCCTCGGTCCTGACCGACAGCTTCGCACAGCTCTTCGCCTGGTATGCCGAGGGCCGGCTGAAACCCCATGTCAGCCATGTCCTGCCGCTCGACCGGGCAAACGAGGCCCTCGACCTGCTGCGCACGCGCGCGGCGACCGGCAAGGTCGTGGTCAGGATCGCCGACTGACGCAACCGCGGACGCGCGAAAAAACGCAGCCTTCTGTGAACTGGATCACGGAAGCGATTCGCTCCGGGGTGCACTCTGCCACAAGGACATCCGGCCGAGACCCCGGAGAACCCTGACCGACTTCACCGAGATGATGCGCAAGCCCGATTACGCCAGTTTTCCCAGACAGTACGCAGTGCGTTCGCGCGTCGGCGGGCACCCCGGAAGCTGAAGCTCTCCGGCCCGCCCCTGCCGGCCCCGGTGGTGCTGCGCCGGGGCCGCTTGCATTCCGCCGACCGTCATTCCGCGGCGATCCGCTCCGGCTCCGGACAGCAGTAGGCTGCCCGCACCTCGGCCGCCAGCCGCTCGGCCAGTTCCGCCCGCCGCCCGGTCCCGCCCAGATACATGTTGACCAGATAGTCCGGCAGTTCCGGCAGCGCGCCGCCGTGCCGGATCTCCTCGCATTGCGCCGGCACCGAGCCGCGCAGATGCACGAAGATCCCCAGATCCGCCGCCACACTCGCCTCCACGGCCGAGAACGACACCGAATCGACCACCAGTTCCCAGGGCGTGCCGGCCGCCTCCAGCGCCTCGATCGCCGTGCGCTTGAACATGCAGCGCGTCACCGAGGCAAAGCGCACCGGCCGCGCCCGCCAGATCTGCCCGCCCTGCGCCCCCGCCCAGACCAGCGGCTCCCGCTTCAGCGTCTCGCCGCCCGGGCTCACCTCGGTCTCGGTGGTCATGATCAAGTCCATCTCGCCGCGCGGCAGCATCTCCTTCAGATCGGCGGTATAGTGCGAATGCAGCCGCACCCGCACCCGGGGATATTCCGCCGCAAACCGCTGCACCACGCGCGGCACGTGCGGATAGATCACGTCGTGCGGCACGCCGAAATTGATCTCGCCCTCGAAGGCCTGATTCGTCATCCGCCCCCACGCCTCGTCGTTCAGCGCCAGCATCCGCCGCGCATAACCGACCAGCTGCTCGCCCTCGGCGGTCAGCGCGATGCCTCGGCCCGACCGGTCGAGCAGCGGCCGCCCGAGCGAATCCTCCAGCCGCTTCAGCTGCATGGAAACCGCCGACTGGGTCAGGTTCAGCTGTCCCGCCGCGCGGGTCACCCCGCCCGAATCCGCCACTGTCACGAACGAGCGCAGGGCCGTCAGGTCGAAGTTCCGCGGCATATCACGATCCCTGATGCATCATCTCACAAACATTCGTTTTTCATATGCTGCCACAGGGTGTAGCAAGCATCAAGGAAATTGATCCAACAGCTCACCCGCTTCACCAGATCGAATGGAGATCGTGATGACCACGCAGACCCTGTCCCGCTTCCTCGCGTTCCCGCGGTTCCCGGTCCGGCGCCTTCGCGACTGGGTGCTCGCCGCGGACCGGCTCCACCGCGAACGGCACGACCTCGCCGCGCTCGACGACCGCGCGCTCAGCGACATCGGCGTGACCCGTGCCGACGTGGACGACGCGCTCAGCCATCCCGGCGAGCATCTGCGCCTAATCCTGATGGGCCGCGGCAAGCAGTTCTAGCACCACGGGCCCGATGCCCGCCACGATGGCCGCCACCCCCTCCGCATTGGGGTGGATGCCGTCGGGCTGCATCAGCGCCCGCACCGCGGCGATGTCGCGCCCCTCGCCCATGCCTGCCAGGAACGACGGGTAGTAAAGCGCCCCGTGCTCCTCGGCCAGCTCCGGGAACATCGCCTCGAACTCCGCCTTGTATTCCGGCCCGTAGTTCGACGGCGCCGGCAGCCCGGCCAGCAGGACCGGCAGCCCCCGGCCCCCCACCTCCGACAGGATGCCGTCGAGGTTCGCACGGCTCGCCGCCGGATCGATCCCGCGCAAGAGGTCGTTGCCGCCCAGCGCCACGATCACCGCATCGACCTCGTCGGTCAGCGACCAGCCGATCCGGGCGAGCCCGCCCGCGGTGGTGTCCCCCGACACCCCGCCATTGATCACGATCGCGTCAGGCACGCCGTTCTCGCGCAGCCAGCCCTGCAGCTGCGGAACGAAACCCTCCGCCTCCGGCAGCCCGTAGCCCTGCGTCAGCGAATCGCCGAGCGCGAGGATGGTGGGCCCCTCCTCCGCAGCCGCGGGCAGCCCCGCCCACACCAGCACCGACGCCAGCGCAAGGTTGCGCATCCAACCGGTCGCCCCATATCCCCGGGCAAAGCCGTTCGCAGCACAGGTCGTCATCCGCATGTCCTCTCCGGTCATTTCCCTCAGAGATGTGGAGCTCACGCTCATGGGCAATGCCGGCCCGGTCAACATCCTGCGCGGCATCTCCCTCGACGTCCGCAAGGGCGAGACGCTCGGCCTCGTCGGGCCATCCGGCTCCGGCAAGTCCTCGCTCCTGATGCTGATGGGCGGGCTCGAGACCGCGACCGGGGGCAGCGTCATGGCCCTCGGCCAGGAGCTGACCGCGATGGACGAGGACGCGCTCGCCCGCTTCCGCCGCGACCACATGGGCGTCGTCTTCCAGTCCTTCCACCTGATCCCGACCATGACCGCGCTCGAGAACGTGGCGACCCCGCTGGAACTCGCCGGCGACCTCGACGCCTTCGACAAGGCCGAGGCGGAACTGCGCGCCGTCGGCCTCGGGTCCCGCACCGGCCACTACCCCGCCCAGCTTTCCGGCGGCGAGCAGCAGCGCGTTGCCCTCGCCCGCGCCGCCGTCACCCGGCCGGAGATCCTGCTCGCCGACGAGCCCACCGGCAATCTCGACGGCACCACCGGCGAGGCGATCATCGAGCTTCTCTTCGGCCTGCGCGACCGCCACGGCGCCACGCTGGTCCTCGTCACCCACGCCCCCGAACTCGCCGCCCGCTGCGACCGCATCATCCATCTGCGTGACGGCCGCCTCGAGGAGCGCCTCGCCGAGGCCGCCGAGTGACATGACGCCGTCCCACGCCATGACCCGCTACGTATCGCTGATCCCGTTCCTCCTGCTCGTCGTGGGCGGCGGCCTGATCCTCGGCGGCCTGACCACGCCGGGCGCCTGGTACGCCAGCCTCGCCAAGCCCTCCTTCAACCCGCCCGCCTGGGTCTTCGGGTCGGTCTGGACGATGCTCTACGTCCTCATCGCCATCGCCGGCTGGCGCATCTGGCAGCGCGACCGCCACGGCTTGCCGATGAAGCTCTGGTGGGCGCAGCTCGCGCTCAACTTCCTCTGGTCGCCGGTCTATTTCGGCGCGCACCAGATCGGCTTCGCCTTCCTCGTCATCCTCGCGATGCTCGGCGCCATCCTCGCCTTCATCGTCTCCGCCTGGCGGGTCGACCGCGTGGCGGCCGGGCTCTTCCTGCCCTATGCCGCCTGGGTCGCCTTCGCCTCGGTGCTGAACGGCACGATCTGGGCGCTCAACTGATGCAGTCCCGCCTGCCCGTCCCCCTCCGCATCGCGCTCCGCGAACTGCGCGGCGGCCTGCGCGGCTTCCGCATCTTCCTCGCCTGCCTCGCCCTCGGCGTCGCCGCGATCGCCGCGGTCGGCTCGGTGCGCATGGCGATCCAGGAGGGACTGACGCGCGAGGCCGGCGCCATCCTCGGCGGCGACGCCGAGATCCGCTACACCTACCGCTTCGCCACGCCCGAGGAACGCGCCTGGATGGCGGCGAACGCCCTCGACGTGTCCGAGATCGTCGACTTCCGCTCCATGGCCACCGTCACCCGCCCGGATGGCGAGGCCGACCGCGCGCTGGTGCAGGTCAAGGGCATCGACGGCCTCTACCCGCTCTACGGCCAGGTCGTGCTCGACGGCGCCCCCGACCTCGCCACGGCGCTCGCCGGCGACGACCTGCCGGGCCTCGTCGCCCAGCAGGCGCTGATCGACCGCCTCGGCCTCGCCCTCGGCGATACGCTCCGCCTCGGCACCCAGGACTTCCGCCTGACCGCCACGCTCGTCGTCGAACCCGATGGCGCCGCCGGCGGCTTCGGCTTCGGCCCGCGGGTGATCGTCGAACGCACGGCCCTCGCCGACAGCGGCCTCCTCACCGAAGGCACGCTCTTCGATTCCCACTACCGCCTGCGCCTCGCCCCTGGCACCGACCTCGCCGCCCTCCGCGCGAAGGCCGAGGCCGACTGGCCCGACAGCGGCCTGCGCTGGCGCGACAGCCGCAACGGCGCCCCGGGCGTCAGCCGCTTCGTCGACCGCCTCGGCGCCTTCCTCGTGCTGATGGGCCTCGCCGGGCTCGCCGTCGGCGGCGTCGGCGTCTCGGCCGCGGTGCGCGCCCATCTCGAGGGCAAGACCGAGACCATCGCCACGCTCAAGACCCTCGGCGCCACCGGCCGCACCGTCTTCGCCGTCTACCTGATCCAGATCGGCCTGCTCGCCCTCCTCGGCGTCGCCATCGGCCTCGTCCTCGGCGCCGCACTCCCCGCCATCGCCGGTCCCTTCCTCGCCGACCGACTGCCGGTGCCGGCCGCCTTCACCGTCTACGCCGGCCCGCTGGTCGAGGCCGCCGCCTACGGCCTCCTGACCGCGCTCATCTTCACCGTCTGGCCGCTCGCCCGCGCCCGCGACATCCGCGCGGCGGGCCTCTTCCGCGACCTCACCTCGGCCGCCCGCGGCCTGCCCCGCCCGCCCTACATCGCGCTCACCGCCTGGCTCGCCGCCCTGCTGGTTGCGCTCGCGACGCTGCTTTCCGGTGCGCCGGAACTCGCGCTCTATTCCGCCGCCGGCGTCATTGCCGCGCTCTTTCTCCTCTTCCTCGCCGCCCGCGGCGCCCGCGCGCTCGCCCGCCGCGCCGCCTCCAGCCGGCTGACCCGCGGCCGCCCCGCGCTCCGCCTCGCGCTCGGTGCCGTCGGCGGTCCGGGCGGCGAGACCGCCTCGGTCGTGCTCTCGCTCGGCCTCGGCCTGACCGTCCTCGCCGCGGTAGGCCAGATCGATTCCAACCTGCGCAACCTCATTTCCTCCGAACTCCCCGAACGCGCCCCGGCCTTCTTCTTCGTCGACATCCAGAACGACCAGCTTCCCGGCTTCCTCGAGCGCAGCGAGGCCGAGCCCGGCGTGGGCGAGATCCAGACCGCGCCGATGCTGCGCGGCATCATCACCCGCATCAACGACCGCCCCGCGCGCGAGGTGGTGGGCGAGCACTGGACCCTGCGCGGCGACCGCGGCGTCACCTATTCAGCCACCCCGCCCGAGGGCACCGTCATCACCGAGGGCGCGTGGTGGCCCGAGGACTACGACGGCCCGCCGCTGATGAGCTTCTCCGAGGAGGAGGGCCGCGAGATGGGCCTGCAGCTCGGCGACACCATGACCCTCAACATCCTCGGCCGCGAGCTCACCGCCACGATCGCGAGCTTCCGCGAGGTGAAGTTCGAGACCATGGGCATCAACTTCCTGATCGCGCTGAACCCCGGCGCACTCGCCGGCGCGCCGCATACCCACATCGCCACCGTCTATGCCGAGCCCGAGGCCGAGGCGCCCCTCCTGCGCTCGGTCGCCGGCGCCTATCCGAACATCACCGCCGTCGGCGTGCGCGAGGCGATCGACCGGGTCGGCGAATCGCTCGACAGCCTGACCGACGCCACCCGCTGGGCCGCGGCCGCCACCCTCGTCACCGGCTTCGTGGTGCTGATCGGCGCCGCCGCGGCGGGCGAGCGCCGGCGCGTCTTCGAATCCGCCGTGCTCAAGACGCTGGGTGCGACCCGTGGCCGCATCCTGTCCTCCTTCGCCCTGCGCTCGGCGATGCTCGGCGCCGCGGCCGGCGTGGTCGCGATCCTCGCCGGCGGGATCGCGGGCTGGGCCGTGACCACCTTCGTGATGGAGGCGGGCTACCGGTTCGAGCCGGTTTCCGCGCTTGCCATCGTCACCGGCGGCGCCTTGGCGAGCCTTCTCGCCGGCCTCGCCTTCGCCCTGCGCCCCCTCGCCGCCCGGCCCGCGCGCGTCCTCCGCGCCCGCGAATGACCCGCCCCGCGGCGTCCGCGCCGGCAATCGCGAAAGCCTTCCGCAAAACGCCGGTGACAAACATAACTTTTTTGGTCATAAATGTCGCATCCGACCCGCGGGGACGTTGAAAGGCGCCTCCCGCGGTCCAATATGGAATGCAAGTCCGCGGAGGGGTCCGCGGGCTTCACGGCTTGCACGGAGGGATTGATGGCCGAATTCGAGACTGTCCGCCGGACCGGCGTCGGCGCCGGGGTGCGCACCGCGCAGATCGACCAGGGTCTGCGCGCACATCTGAACAAGGTCTATGGCACCATGTCGGTCGGCATGGTGATCACCGCGCTGGCCGCATGGGCCGTGTCGGGCCTCGCCACCACGGGCACCCCGACCGAGATCATGATCCGCGAGGGGACGTACCTGACGCCCTTCGGCGCGGCGATCTACGCCTCGCCGCTGAAGTGGGTGATCATGTTCGCCCCGCTCATCTTCGTCTTCGGCCTGTCCGCCGGCATCAACCGGATGGCCACGGCGACGGCGCAGACGGCGTTCTACGCCTTCGCGGCGGTGATGGGCCTCTCGATCAGCTCGATCTTCCTGGTGTTCACCGGGCTCTCGATCGTGCAGGTCTTCCTCGTGACCGCGATCGCCTTCGCGTCGCTCAGCCTCTGGGGCTACACCACCCAGAAGGACCTGTCCGCCTGGGGCACGTTCCTCTTCATGGGCCTGATCGGCGTCGTGGTCGCCTCGATCGTGAACATCTTCCTCGGCTCGCCGGCGCTGATGTTCGCGGTGTCGGTGATCGGCGTGCTGGTCTTCGCGGGCCTGACCGCCTACGACACCCAGCGCCTGAAGACCGAGTATCTGCAGCTCGCCGGCACCGAGGGTGAGGCCTATCTCGGCAAGGCCGCGATCCTCGGCGCGCTCAGCCTCTACCTGAACTTCATCAACATGTTCATGCTGCTGCTGCAACTCTTCGGCAACCGCGAATAACGCCGAACGCCAGCGACGAGCCTTCGGGGGGCCGGTGCCAAGCACCGGCCCTTCTTCGTTTTTCCGGCCGCAAATCGTGTTAAATCGTTTGCACAAATCCCCGCGACGTGTATCATGCCAAAAAACGTCAGGGGGAAGCGGACCGTGTCCGGGCGAGTGACGACGCTCAAGGAACTGGCCGAAAAGCTGGACATCTCTGTGGCGACGGCCTCGCGCGCCCTCGCCGGCCACAGCCGCATCGCCAAGGCCACGCGCGAGCGGGTGGCCGAGGCTGCCCGCGAATACGGCTATGTCCCCAACACCGCCGCCCGCGCCCTCGTCTCCGGCCGCTCCGGCTTTGCCGGCCTCGTCCTGCCGATGCGCGGCTCCGGCCTCGTCGATCCCTTCCTGGGCGAGTTTCTCACCGGGCTGACCGAGGGGCTCTCGGCCCAGGGAACCGACGTCTTCCTCGCCACCGTGCCCGAGGGCCGGACCGAATTGCAGGTGATCCAGAACCTCGTCGAGTCGCGCCGCGCCGACGGCCTCGTGCTCGCCCGCACCACCGAGGACGATCCCCGCATCACCTATCTCTCCGGCCGCGGCTTCCCCTTCGTCTCGCACGGACGGGTGATGGCGACGCTGCCCTTCCACCACTGGCTCGACACCGACGGCGCCTGGGCCTTTTCCGAGGCCTTCGACCTGCTCTACGGCCTCGGCCACCGCCGGTTCGGCCTCGTCACCATCGACGAACCGATGACCTTCCGCCGCCTGCGCGAGGAGGGGCTGCGCGCCGCCATCGCGCGCCGCGGCGACCCCGAGGTCACGCTCGCGGTGGTCTCGGCGCCACGGTTCGACGACCGCGGCCGCGCGGCTGCGGCCCACGGCCTCCTCGCCCGTCCCGACCGGCCGACCGCCGTGCTCGGCCTCTTCGACGGCCTCGCGCTCTCGGTCCTCGTCGAGGCGCAGCGGCTCGGCCTCGCCGTGCCCCGCGACCTCTCGGTGATCGGCTTCGACAACATCGGCGCCGCGGAACACGCCCGCCCCGCGCTCACCACCTTCGACGCCGCGATCCACGACTGCGCGCTCGAGATCGCCGGCATGCTCGCCCAGGTGATGGCCGCCCAGCCGCCCCGGCCGATCACCCGCGTCGTCCAGCCGAGGTTCGTCCCCCGGGCGAGCCACGGACCAGCCCCGACTGCCGCCTGACCCCGCCGACAAGAAAACCAGGGAGAGAGACCCATGCTACCACTCAGAACCCACCTCCTCGCCACGGCACTGGCCGTGACCGTCGCCGGCCCCGCGCTGGCCCAGCCGCTCTTCTGGTCCACCCAGGCCCAGCCGATCGAGGAAACCCAGGCCATGCGCGAGCAGGTGCTGGCCGGCTTCCCCGGCGGCGTCGACTACCAGGCCTCCGACCCCGGCCCCTGGCTCACCCGCATCCAGGCCGAGGCCCAGGCCGGCTCGGGCACGATCGTGCTGCTCGGGGCGCTGCACGGCGACTTCGCCTCACTCGTCGGCAACCTCGCCACCGCCGAGGTCGACACCGGCGCGGTCCTGCCCGCGCTCCTCGAACTGGGCGAGCTCGGCACCGGCGAGCAGAAGTACGTCCCCTGGATGCAGGCCACCTACATCATGGCCGCCCATCGCCAGGCGCTCGACTACCTGCCCGAGGGCGTGGACCTGAACGCGCTCACCTACGACCAGCTCACCGACTGGATGCGCGTGCTGGCCGAGGAGACGGGCGGGCCGAAGTTCGGCTTCCCCGCCGGGCCGCAGGGCCTGAAGCACCGCTTCTTCCAGGGCTACCTCCTGCCCTCCTACACCGGCTCGATGGTCACGGAGTTCCGCTCCGACGAGGCCGTCGCCGCCTGGGAGATGTTCCGCGAGCTCTGGCAGTACACCAACCCCGCCTCCACCAACTACGGCTTCCTCCAGGAACAGCTGATCTCCGGCGAGGTCTGGGTCGCCTTCGACCATACCGCGCGGCTCGCCGACGCCTTCAACCAGCGCCCCGACGACTTCGTGGCCTTCCCGGCGCCGGCCGGCCCCGCGGGCCGCGCCTTCATGCCGGTGATCGCCGGCATGGCGATCCCGGCCACCTCGCCCGACATGGACACGGCAAAGGCGCTGATCGAGTACATGCTCCAGCCCGAGACCCAGATCGCCACCCTGCGCGCCACCAACTTCTACCCGGTGGTCGAGGTCGACCTGCCCGACGACATGCCCCCCTCGGTCCGCGCCTCCGGCCCGGCCATCGCGGCGATGACCGGCGCGCCCGATGCCCTGCCGGCACTCCTGCCGGTCGGCCTCGGCGATCTCGGCGGCCAGTTCAACCAGATCTACATCGACACCTTCGAGCGCATCATCCTCGGCGGCCAGGACATCCGCCAGGCGCTCGACGGCCAGGCCGAGGCGCTGCGCCGGATCATGGACGAGAGCGGCGCGCCCTGCTGGGCCCCCGACGCCCCGTCCGAAGGCGCCTGCCCGGTCAACTGAGCCGACCCGTCACCGGGGGCGCCCGCCGCGGCGCCCCCATCCGGACCCGAGCCGAAGGGGGGAGAACCGTCCCATGCCCCGCGCGCTGCCCTATCTCCTGCTGCTGCCCGCCACGGTCTTCCTCTGCCTGTTCTTCCTCTACCCCTTCGTTCTGGTGGCGGTGGAATCGCTCACCCGCGGCGGCGCCTGGACCACCGACAACTTCCAGCGGATGTTCGACCACTGGAAGTTCGGCCAGACCTTCCGGAACACGCTCCTCCTCGCCGCGGTCGTCGTCCCGGTCCAGCTCGCCATGGCGCTCGCCATGGCCTCGGTCGTCACGCGCCTCCAGACCGGCCGCACGACGATCCTCTACATCTTCGCCATCCCGCTCGGCATCTCCGATCTCGCCGCCGGCCTGATCTGGCTGGCGATCTTCGAGCAGTCGGGCTTCCTCAACTCGCTCCTCGCCGGCCTCGGCCTGATCGACCGGCCGATCCTCTTCCTCGGCTACCAGAGCCCGATGATCATCTTCATCGCCATCGCGCTCGCCGAAATCTGGCGGGCCACCGCGATCATGATGGTGATCATCGTCGCCGGCATGGGCCTCATCCCCAAGGAATACGGCGAGGCCGCCGAGGTCTTCGGCGCCTCCCGCTGGCAGCGCTTCACCAAGGTGACCCTGCCGATGCTGAAACCCTCGCTCCAGACCGCGCTGATCCTGCGGGTGATCCTCGCCTTCGAGGTCTTCGCCGTGGTCATGGCGCTCGGCGGCACCCAGTTCCCGGTGCTGATGGGCGAGACCTACCACTGGCAGTTCACGCTCCAGGACCGGGGGGTCGCGGCGGCCTATGCCATGGTGATCCTCGGCATCTCCATCGCCTTCACCCTCCTGATCCTGCGGCTCCTGCACGTGCCCAAGGAGGCCCGGATATGACCGACGCCACCACGACCGCCCCCGCCGCCCCGGACGTCCGCCATGCCGGCTCCTGGGTCTTCGCCGCCTCGGTGATCCTGCTGATCATCTGGGTGCTGCTGCCGATCTACCTCCTGCTGGTCAACGCGCTTTCGGCACCCGCCGAGGTCACCGGCTTCCCCAAGCGGTTCTGGCCCTCCTTCGACCTCGCCTCCCTGTCGTTCTTCTGGAACTTCCAGGGCGTGACCCGCGCGCTCTGGAACTCGGCGCAGGTCGCCGCCGTAACCATGATCCTCTCGATCGGCATCGGCGCGCCCGCGGGCTACGCGCTGTCGCGCTTCGACTTCCCCGGCAAGGAGGCGTTCCGCTTCCTCGTCATCATGACCCGCGCCTTCCCGCTGCCGCTCCTCGCGCTCCCGCTCGCGGTGCTCTTCATCCGAACCGGGCTCGACGACACGATCCTCGGCCTCGCGCTCGTGCACACCACGCTCGCGCTGCCCTTCGCCGTCCTCATCACCTTCTCGCTCTTCTCCGGCATCCCCGTCGAACTCGAGGAAGCCGCATGGACCCTCGGCTGCACCCGGGTGCAGGCCTTCACCAAGGTGGTCCTGCCGCTCGCGCTCCCGGGCATCGCCGCCTCGGCGATCTTCGCCTTCGTCATCTCCTGGAACGAGGTCTTCGCCGCCGCGGTGCTGATGATCGAGAACCGCACGCTCACCGCCTTCCTGCTCCAGTCGCTCAACGTCTCGCCGCTCCCGCTGAAATTCGCCGGCGGCGCCGCGCTGGTCCTGCCGGCGCTCCTCTTCATCTTCGCCGTCCGCAAGTACCTCTTCGCGATGTGGGGCATCGCCAACCGATAGGAGCCCGCCCATGGCCGAGATCCGCATCCGCAACGTTGCCAAGTCCTTCGGCTCGTTCACCGCGCTGCATTCCGTCGACCTGACCATCCAGGACCAGGAATTCATGGTCCTGCTCGGCGCCTCGGGCTGCGGCAAGACCACGCTCCTTCGCATCATCGCGGGGCTCGAGACGCCCAGCCAGGGCGAGGTCTGGATCGGCGACCGCCGCGTCGACCGCCTGCCCCCGCGCGATCGCGGCATCGCGATGGTGTTCCAGAACTACGCGGTCTTCCCGCATCTGACCGTCTTCGAGAACATCGCCTTCGGTCTGCGCATGGCGAAGACGCCCCAGGCCGAGGTCGACCGCCGCGTCAACCGCACGGCCGAACTCATGCATATCGAGCAGCTCCTGAAGCGCTATTCCGGCCAGCTCTCCGGCGGCCAGCGCCAGCGCGTCGCGGTCGCCCGCGCGCTCGCCATGGAGCCCGACGTGATCCTGATGGACGAGCCGCTCTCCAACCTCGACGCGCTCCTACGGCTCGAGATGCGCGCGGAACTGAAGGGCGTGCTCGCCGCCTCCAAGACCACCACGATCTACGTCACCCACGACCAGGTCGAGGCGATGTCGCTCGCCGACCGCATCGCGGTGATGAACCAGGGCCGGATCGTTCAGGCCGACAATCCGGTCGAGGTCTACCGCAACCCCGCCGCCCGCTTCGTCGGCTCCTTCATCGGCAATCCGCCGATGAACTTCCTCGCCGCCACCCGCGCCGGCCCCGGCCAGTGGCAGGTCGCGGGCCGGGTGGTCCCCGGCCCCGACGCCGGCCGCGAGCGCATCGAATTCGCCATCCGCCCCGAGGACATGACGCTGGGCGAGGGCGGCATCCCCGCCACCGTCCGCGTGGTGGAGCCGCTCGGCCCCCACATCCTCGTCACCGCCGATGTCGGCGGCAGCCTCTTCCGCGCCATCCTCGAATCCGACGCCCAGGTCGCCCCCGGCGACAGCCTCAGCCTCCGCCCCCACCAGGACCGCATCCGCTGGTTCGACCCCGAAACCTCGCAGGCCATCCAATGACCGAACCCGACTTCACCGAACACGCCATCGCCATCCTGCGCGAGAACGACCGCGGCAGCTACACCATCCCGACGAAGGGCCTCTATCCCTTCCAGTGGAACTGGGACAGCTGCCTCACCGCCCTCGGCCAGCGGCATTTCGACGAACCCCGCGCCTGGACCGAGATCGAGACGCTCTTCGCCCACCAGTGGCCCGACGGCATGGTGCCGCACATCGTGTTCCACGTGATGGACGACGGCTACTTCCCCGGTCCGAACGTCTGGGCCACCGGCCGCCCGGTGCCGACCTCCGGCATCACCCAGCCGGCGGTCGCCGGCTTCGCCGTGCGCCGTCTCTGGGAACAGGCCCACGACCCCGAGCCCGCCGCGGCCCGCGCCCGCGCGCTCCTGCCGAAGATCGCCGCCTGGCACCGCTGGTTCTACCGCTGCCGCGATCCCCACGGCGAGGGGCTCGTCGCCATCCTCCACCCCTGGGAAGCCGGCCGCGACAACTCGATCGACTGGGACGAACCCTTCGAGCGCGTGCCGACCGAGGGGATCGCCCCCTACACCCGCCGCGACACCCAGCATGCCAACCCGGCCCACCGCCCGACCAAGGAACAGTACGACCGCTACCTCTGGCTCGTGGAGCATTTCCGCGGCCTCTCCTGGGACAATGCGCGCCTCCACGACGCCTCGCCCTTCCAGGTGGTCGACCCCGGCTTCAACGCCATCCTGATCCGCTCCTGCCACGACCTCGCCCAGATGGCCGACGCACTGGGCGAGACCGCGATCGCCAACGAGAACCGCGACTACGCCACCCGCGGCCTCGCCGCGCTGGAGTCCCTCTGGTCGGACAAACACGGCCAGTACCTCTGCCGCGACCGCACCACCGGCAACCTGATCGACAGCGCGTCGTCCGGCGGCATCCTCCCCGCCTTCGCCGCCATCCCGAAGAACCGCGCCACCGCCCTCGCCCGGACCGTGCAGCGCCTCGCCGGCGAGGCCCGCTACATCGTGCCGAGCCACGACCCCGCCGACCCCCGCTTCGACGCCAAGCGGTACTGGCGCGGCCCGGTCTGGCTGGTGGTCAACTACATGATCGCCGACGGCCTCGCCCGCGCCGGCGAACACGAGGCCGCCGCGGCGATCACCCGCTCCAGCCTCGACCTGATCCACGAGAGCGGCTTCGCCGAATACTACGATCCCGTAACCGGCGAGGGCCTCGGCGGCGGCCGCTTCACCTGGACCGCCGCGATGGTGCTCGAGTTCCTCCGCGCCGAGGCCGCATGAAGGTCCTCGCCCTCGGCGCCCATCCCGACGATCTGGAGATCTTCGCCTTCGGATCGCTGCTCGCCTGGCGGGCGATGGGCGCCGAAGTCATCCCCGCCGTCGCCACCGACGGCGCCGGCGGCGGCCAGGCCGACCCCGCCACCCTGCGCACCGCCCGCCGTGCCGAGGCGACCGCAGCCGCCGCGCTCCTCGACGCCGAGCCGCGCCTCCTCGACTTCCCCGACGGCACGCTCCTGCCCGACCGCGCGCTGACCGACACCCTCCGGTCGCTGATCCGCGACACCCGTCCCGACCTCGTGCTCACCCACGCACCCGACGACTACCATTCCGACCACCGCGCGCTTTCCGCCGCCACCTCCCATGCGGTGAACTTCGCCGCGCCACTCCTCTGGTTCGACACCCTCGGCGGCACCGGCTTCACGCCGACCCACTGGATCGACGTCACCGCGCATTTCGAGACGAAGCTCGCCGCGATCCGCCTGCACGCCAGCCAGGACCCCGAGCGTTTCGTCGCCATGGCCACGACCCAGGCCGCCTTCCGCGCCGGCCAGTGCTACGGCGGCCCCTCCGCCCGCGCCGAGGCCTTCCGCTTCGAACCCCGCTTTCCCTTCGCCGACATCCGCGCCCTCCTCCCCCCGGCCCCCCCGCTCCGCCCGGTGGTCCTGCGCTCCGAGGGGCGCAAGGACTGACGCCCTACTCCAGCCGCGCCGGAAACCCCGGCGCGCGCAGGTCCGTCCCCAGCGCATCCTCCAGCAGCTTCACGATCTGCGTCGACTGCGCCGCGCCGCCATAGGCAGCCCGCCCCTCCGCGAAGATCGCCGCCGTCCGCTCGGCCAGCTCCAGCGGCACCCCGAACTCCCGCCCGAAGCCCAGCGCGAAGCCGAGGTCCTTCAGCGCGAGGTCCATGCTGAACCCAACGTCGTAGCTGCCATTGAGAATCAGCTGCCCCTCGGTCTCGTGCACGAAGCTCGACCCCGAACTCGCCGCGATCGCCGCCCAGGCCTGCCCGAGGTCGAGCCCCGCCCGCTTCGCCAGCATCAGCGCCTCGCCATCGGCCACCAGATGGATGAAGGCGAGCATGTTGGTGATCACCTTGATCACCGCCGCCGACCCGAGCGGCCCCATGTGGAACATCCGCCCGCCGATCGCCCGCAAGGCCGGCTCGTGCGCGGCCAGCAGCTCCGCATCGCCCCCGGCCAGCACCGTGATCTCGCCGCGCGCCGCCAGGTGCACGCCCCCCGTCACCGGCGCCTCCAGCACCCGCACCCCCGCCGCCTCGGCCCGCGCGGCCAGCCGCAGGATGTCGTCCCGTCCCAGCGTCGACATCTCGATCCAGGTCGCCCCCGGCGCCATCGCCGGCAGCACCGCCTCCAGCACCGCCTCCGACACCGCCGGCGACGGCAGGCAGGTGATCACCCCGTCCCGCCCCCGCGCCGCCTCCGCGATCCCATCCGCCGGCACCGCCCCGAGCGCCGCGAGCCGCGCCACCGCCGCCGGATCCCGGTCGTGGACCGCCAGGTCGAACCCGCCGCGCACCAGACAGGTGGCGAGCGCCCCGCCCAGATTGCCCAGACCGATGAAACCATAGCGCATGCGTCCCTCCCCGCCGCCGTCCCGCACCGGGAAAGGCCTTCACCGACGATGCCGATCCGCGCCGCCCGCGCAAGGGCCGGAGCGCCCCGGCCTGACCGCCCGCGCCCCTTCAGGCTTTCATACTGGCAGATACCCTATCGGGCAGTCGCGGGGCCCCGCCAACAGGCGGGGAGAAAACGTCGTGCGGCCAACAGGCCGCTCAACCGGGTCACACCCGCCGGATCACCCCAGCCATTTCGGATAGTCCGACACCAGGAGGTGCCAGGGCTCCTCGTCCTCCTCGATCTCCGAGAACCGCCCGATCGGCTCGGCGAAGATGTTGTCGGTCAGGTCGTTGTTGACCGTCGAGACCTCGCCGATCAGCACGTCGCCCCCCTCGCCCCAGAAGGCATGCCAGTTGCCCGGCATCAGCGTGACGCTCTCGCCGGGGGCGAGCCGCAGGACCTCGCCCGGCCCCTGCCGGCGGATCACCCCGTCGGTGGCCACGACCACCTCGGCCTTGTGGTCGATCCGCCCTTCCGCATCGCTCTCGTAGAGCTTCAGCGCCAGCGTCGCCCCCCCGCGGTTGATGATGTCCTCGGCCTTAACCACATGCCGGTGCATCGGCGACACCTGGTCCTGGCGCGAGATCATGATCTTCTCCGCATAGCACATGCCCCCGCCGCGCTTCAGGTCGGCTTCCGACCCGTTGCGCACGGTGAACAGGAAGAGACCCATCTTCTCGAAACGCCCCTCGCCATAGTCGGTGATGTCCCAGCCGAGCCGCGCGTCCACGATCCCGCCGATCTCCGCCCGCCGCGCCCGCATCTCGGCGGGGCTCCAGTAGGCGAAGGGCGGCAGGACGAAGCCGAACGAGCGGATGAACTCGTCCGCCTCGCGCATGATCTCGTTGACCTTCGATCGCTTCATGGTCCGTTCCTCCCCCGCCCCTGCTAGCACGCGCCCGCAAGCCCGGGAAGGGGACCCAAATAGCACCCAAATAGCACCCGAATGACACCTGCCGATTCCGGCCCTGCGGATTGACATGGGTCAAGGCGCCCCCCGGCCCGCCGCGGCAGCATGGGACCCGAACAAGGCCCGAAGGACCATGACCGAGCTCCTCGCCAAATACGCCCGTCGCGCCGTCCCGCGCTACACGAGCTACCCCACCGCCCCGCATTTCCGCGCCGGTTTCCCGCCGGCGACCTATGCGCAATGGCTCGGCGCGCTCGACCTGTGCGAGCCGGTAAGCCTTTATCTTCACGTGCCTTTCTGCCGCCAGATGTGCTGGTACTGCGGCTGCAACATGAAGCTGGCCACCCGATACGGCCCGGTCGCCTCCTATGTCGAGACCCTGCTCGCCGAGATCACGCTCGTCGCCGCACACCTGCCCGGACGGCTCGAGGTCGGCCATCTGCACTGGGGCGGCGGCACCCCCACCGCCCTCGCGCCCGAGGATCTCGCCCGCGCCATGGACCGCCTGCGCACCCATTTCGACTTCACCCCCGAAGCCGAGATCGCCATCGAATCGGACCCCCGGACGCTAACCGACGGAATGATCGAGGAAATCGGACGTCAGGGCTTCACCCGCGCCAGCTTCGGCGTGCAGGAATTCGACCCCGAGGTGCAGGCCGCGATCAACCGGATCCAGCCCCCGGACATGGTCGCGCGCACGGTCGACGCGCTGCGCGACGCCGGCGTCACGGGCATAAACTTCGACCTCATCTACGGCCTCCCGCACCAGACGACGGAAAAGCTCCTCGAAACCGTCCGCCTCTGCGCCGGGATACGCCCCGACCGCATCGCGCTCTTCGGCTACGCCCATGTGCCCTGGATGGCCAAGAACCAGCGCCTGATCCCCGAGGACACGCTGCCCGACGGCCCCGCCCGCGCCGACCAGGCCGCCCGCGCCGCCGAGGCGCTCCTCGACGCGGGCTACGTGGCGATCGGGCTCGACCACTTCGCCCTGCCCGACGATTCCATGGCGGTGGCGGCGCGCAGCGGCAAGCTGCA
>CAZNSP010000006.1:0-85018 GCA_964575795.1 uncultured Rhodobacterales bacterium | reverse complement strand
GGGCCATCGCGGCGTCGTTGAGACTCCCGAACGTATCCTGCAACCGCCGGAGCGCCTTGAGATGCCCCTCGACGCGCCGCGCCGCGAACACCGGCGAGAGCATGTCCGCGGCATAGCGCAGCTTCTTCAGCTCCTTGCGCAGCTCGTGCAGTTCCTCGGCGCTCAGTTTCTCGGGCTTGCCTCCCCGCTTCCTGACCCGCGTCAGCCGCTTGGTCAGGATCGACCGCGCCTCCGTCACGATCGGTGCGGCGAGGCGTTCGGTCTGCGTGTAGTCCGACGGGCTCAACCAGCCCCGACCCTCGATCATCTGGCCCAGATCGAACAGGAAACCGACCGATTCCGGCGCCGCCAGCGCGGCACGAACCTCGGCGCGCACCGCCCTCCGGCGCGGCTCGAGCGCCGCGGTCAGCGCCTCCAGCGCCGGGGCGTCGAGGCCCAGCGCCGCCTGTTCCGCGACGACCTCCTCGACCAGCACGTCGAGGTCGCGCAACGCCCCGACCACCTGCCCGAGCCGCCGCGCCGTCGCATTCAGCGGGGCGAAGGCCTCCTTCCCGAGGCTCGGCCCGAAGACGGCGAACGCCGTGCGCAGCCGCCGCAGGCCGACCCGCAACTGGTGCGGCCCCTCGATCGCGTCGCTCGCCGCCACCACGACCATGTTCTCGGCGATCTGCGCAAAGCAGTCGCGCAGGACATCGCGCGCGACGCTCTCGACGGTGGCCGAGGCGGCGAAGCGCGGTGTGCCGGCCTTGCGCGGCTCGAACGGCGGGTCCGCCACACCCTGCTCGAGCAGCCGCCGCCCGCGCGCCGCCTTGTTGAGCGTCGAGAACCGGACCGGCCCCCGGTCGAACAACCGCCGCGCCACCTCGAAGAGCGCGGTCACCTCCCCTTCGACCAGCTCGAACTCGGCCTCCAGGATGGGCGCCCGCGCCGTGCCCGCAACGATCTCGCCGCGGTCGAGGGCGAATTCCACCAGCCCGCCACCGGGCGGGCGCAGCATCTGGGTCGTCCGGTGCACGTTCGTCTCGAACAGGGCCGAAGGCGCGCGTCCGTCGAGCAGCGCCGCGATGCGGCGATAGACGCCGTCCGGGTCGTCCCGCGTCAGGTCGAGCCGCCCGCCCGGTGCCGGAAAGTCGATCTCGCGGTTCGAGAACACCCCGCCCCGGCCGCCGCCGCCCAGCTTGACGTACTGGATCCAGCGGCGACTCTCGCGTCGCAGCCGCAGCGCGATTCCGGCGCGGGCCAGCACCTGATCGGGCGTGTCGAAATAGACCGAGACCAGCGCGGCGCTCCGCGGCTTGCCCTCGCGCATCGCCGCAAGCGCCGGATGCCGCCGCAGACGCCGGTCGGATTCGGCGTCCAGCATGACCTTCAGTTCGATCTCCCGCATGCTCAGCGCCTGATCACGATTGTCACAGCCCGGGGCAAGCCGTTGTTTTGATCGCCGGAATCATGCTAGGCTTCCTTCATGAAGCTGCGCGGGCGTCGTCATTCCGACCTCCTCCGATTCGGTACACCGGACCGACATGCAGCAAGATTTAACACATTCATGATACGACATTTTCCCGAAGCCCGGAAAGGTTCGTGACGCGCAGGTGACCAAGGCATGACATCGCAACACAGATGTGGGACTGCGCCCCTCCGCGCCGGCCCGGGACGGATCGGAAAAGCCCTGGTGCCATGAACGACGCGTCGCTCGGTATCGCTGCGGAATTCGTGAAGGCCGGCATCGACAAGGCCGGCATCCCGCTCACCGAGACGCTGGAAGCCTATCTCTCCATCACCTTCGCGCGCTTCATCGGCAAGACGATCACCGTCGACCTGCTCACGGTCCGGGTCACGCGCGCAATGGACCAGAACGCCCCCACCGATACCATGCGCGATCTCGCCGACGAATGCCTGATCGCCTGCGCCTTCTTCGAGGAACGTCTCGCCCGTCAGGGGACCGTCCGGCACTACGTGGGCCTCGGCCAGATGACCTACGATGCCGCGCACATGACCGAGCAGGCCTATGGCTTCATCCACATGCGGGACGTGATCGCGACCGCGGCCGGGCGGCGGGGCGGTGACGGCCGCATCCTGATCGACCGCGCCCGCGCCGGCAGCCAGACCGCGCGCGAGGATCTGGCCGATCAGAACGTCGTCGTGGGTCCCTGGGGCAAGCGCGGGAACTCCGGCCTGCTCTGGCGCTGAGCGCCGGCGGGTCATTGTCGCGGCGAACGCCGTAAAATACCCTGCACGCGGTTCCGCATGGTGCGGGCGCCATCCGGACGCAAAACATGGGCCTCGTAACGATCATCTCGATTGCTCTCGTCATCGCGACGGTGATCGTGCACTACGAGGCCCTCCGCCTCACCTCGGACCTCGTCCCGCGCCTCGCGATCCCCCCGCGCTCCCGCATTCTTGTCGTGCTCGCCGCGGTATTCCTCGCCCATGTCGCCGAGGTCAGCCTCTACGCCGTGGCATACTACCTGCTGGAGACCCGGTTGGGACTGGGCGCGCTCAGCGGCTCCGTCGAGGGCAACCTGCTCGACTATTTCTATTTCTCGATCGCGATGTTCACGACGCTCGGGACCGGCGATCTCGTCGTCACGGGACCGATGCGCCTGCTCGCCGGCGTCGAGTCGCTGAACGGCCTGGTCCTCATCGGCTGGTCCACCTCCTTCACCTATCTCTCCATGGAGCGGTTCTGGGAAGATCACCGCCGGCCACGCGCCGCGCGTCACCGCCGCCGGTCGACCGAGCCGCCCTCCGTCGAGGCCGACCGGCCGGCCGGCCCCTCCATCCGGACCGATTGACCCGCGGCGCCGAGTCGGCGGTCCGCCCTAGGATCCCGTCCGCGCGGGCATCCGGCCGAACTGCACCGCCAGGATGCCGGCCATGATGATGGCCACGCCGACGAGGTCGCGGGCGGTCACCTGCTCGCCCAGGACCACCGCCGCGACCGCGACGCCGATGAACGGGTTCAGGAAGTGGAAGGTCGCGGCCCGCGTCGCACCGATCCGGCGGACCAGCACGAACCAGATCATCGTGGCGGCCAGTCCCGGCACGAGGACCGTGTAGGCGAAGGCGATCGCCAGCGACCATGTCCAGTTGACCACCCAGTCCTCGAACAGGACGGCGGGCGGCAGCAGCGCCGCGCTTCCGACCAGCATCTGCAACCCGACGATCATCCAGAGGTTCCCCTCGCCCGACGCGCCGCGCACCAGCAGCGTCGCGATCGAGAGCGCCAGCACCCCCGCGACGCACAGCATGACGCCGCGCAGGTCGATCCCCGCCCCGAGGCGCGCCGCCATGATCACCAGCACCCCCGCAAGGCCCGCCACAAGCCCCGCCACCGCGAGCCGGCTCAGTCGCTCGCCCAGGAACAGCCTGCCGAACGTCGCCACGACCAGCGGCAGAAGGCTCGCGATGATCACCGCCACGCTCGCCTCGACGGTGCGCATCGCCTCGAAGTTCAGCCCGAGGTAAAGCGCGTTCTGGCACAGGCCGAAGATCACCACCGCGGCCCATTGCGACCGGCCCAGCCGGATACGCTGCCCCAGCGCCCAGCCGATGCCGAGCGCGATCAGCCCCGAAATCAGGAACCGGACCGAGAGCGCGAGGAAGGGCGGCGCATCCGCCACGACGATCCGCGCCGAGGTGAAGGCCGAACTCCACATCGTGACGAAGACGATGCCCATGACGAGCGCGCGCAGGTCCATTCGCCCCCCCAAATGCAACAGGCCGCCCCGGGGGCGACCTGCGATCCCCTGCCGTCGGGCGGGTGTCAGGCGTTGATGACGTCCTTGAGCGCCTTGGCGATCGTCACCTTCGCGACGCGGTCCGCCGGCTTCTTCATCTGCTCGCCGGTCGCGGGATTGCGGACCATGCGCTCGGGACGGGAGCGGCAGGCGAACTTGCCCAGACCGGGAATGTTCACCGATCCACCCGACGCGACTTCCTTGGTCACGACCTGGGTCAGCGCGTCGAGGGCGCGGTTCGCGCTCGCCTTGTCCAGCGAGGCGACCTCGGCGATGGCTGCGACCAGCTGGGTCTTCGTCATGGGCTTCTGTGACATCCGTACGGGTCCCCCGTGTTGAAATTCTGTCGTTAAGCGGTCGGCGACTGCGCCGGTGGGCGGAAACCTAAGCCGCATTGCAGCCCAAACTCAATCACTGAATCGTCGCACAAGCCTTTTTTCATTGGTTCTTTGCGCAATCTTGGCGCGACTGTTGCAGAAAGGATTCGCGTCATTCGAAAGCCGGCGACGCTCGGCTAGAGAAACGCGGTCTCGTCGAAACTGCGCAGCTTCCGCGAATGCAGCTTCTCGAGCGGCATTTCCCGCAGCGATTCCATGGCCCTTATGCCGATCTGCAGATGCTGGGCCACCTGCCGCTTGTAGAAGGCCGTCGCCATCCCCGGCAGCTTCAGCTCGCCGTGCAGCGGCTTATCCGAGACGCAGAGCAGCGTGCCGTAGGGCACCCGGAACCGGAAACCGTTGGCCGCGATCGTCGCGCTCTCCATGTCCAGCGCGATCGCCCGCGCCTGGCTCAGCCGCGCGACGGGGCCGGACTGGTCGCGCAGCTCCCAGTTGCGGTTGTCGATGGTCGCGACCGTTCCCGTCCGCATGATCTTCTTCAGCTCGAACCCGCTCAGCCCAGTCACCTCGGCCACCGCGTTCTCCAGCGCCACCTGCACCTCGGCCAGAGGCGGGATCGGCACCCAGATCGGCAGGTCGTCGTCCAGCACGTGATCCTCGCGCATGTAGGCATGCGCCAGCACGTAGTCCCCCAGTGACTGCGAATTCCGCAGCCCCGCGCAATGGCCCAGCATCAGCCAGACATGCGGACGCAGGACGGCGATATGGTCGGTGATCGTCTTGGCGTTCGAGGGGCCGACCCCGATGTTCACCAGCGTGATGCCCGCCTGCCGCGCCCGTGTGAGGTGATAGGTCGGCATCTGCGGCTGCTTGGCCAGCGGCACGCCCACCGTGCCCTCGCGCGTGGTGACGACACCGCCGGGCTCGATGAAGGCCTCGTAGCCCGAGTCCGGATCGGCCAGCGCCCGCCGCGCGAAGTCCACGAACTCGTCCATGTAGAACTGGTAGTTGGTGAACAGCACGTGGTTCTGGAAATGCGTCGGGCTCGTCGCGGTGTAATGCGCCAGCCGCGCCAGCGAATAGTCGATCCGCTGCGCCGTGAACGGCGCCAGCGCCCGCGTGCCGTCGATCGACGGGCGCGGCAGGCCGTTCACGATGTGATCGTCCGTCGTGTTCAGGTCGGGCACGTCGAAGATGTCGCGCAGCGGCCGGTGCAGCGTGTCCTCGATCGACCCCTCCACATGCGCCCCCTCCTCCATCGCGAAATGAAGCGGGATCGCCGTGTCGGAATCGCCGATCGAGACCGGCATGCCGTGGTTCTGGATCAGGAGGCCGATCTGCTGGGTCAGATACCCCTCGAAGAGGTCGGGCCGGGTGATCGTCGTCGCATAGCGGCCGGGCTCGGTCACATGCCCGAAGGACAGGCGGCTGTCGACCTTGGCGAAACTCGCCGTGGCGAGCCGCACCTCGGGATAGTAGGCCCGAAAGCGCCCCTCGGGTGTCTGCCCCTCCATGATCGCCGCGAACCGCTCGCGCAGGAAGGCCGTCGCCCGCGCATAGCGGCGCTGCAACTCGCGCACGGCCGCCACCGCATCGCCGAACTCCTGCGGGCTCTCCGTCCCGGGCGCGATCACCGGCAGTTCCGGAAGGGGTGTGACCATGCGCAAGACAGCACCTCAGGCGGTAAGGAACAGATCGGTCTTCTCGAAGCGATCCACGTCGATCAGCCCGAGATCAGAGATCCGCAGCGACGGGATCACCACGAGCGCCAGCAGCGAATGCTGCATGTAGGCGTTGTTCAGCCGGCAGCCGCAGGCCGCCATGGCCGAGACGATGCCCTGCGCGCATTCGGCCACGAACTCGGCCGGGGCGTCCGACATCAGGCCCGCGATCGGCAGCGCCACATGCGCGATCTCGATCCCGTCGCGCCAGACCGTCACCCCGCCGCCGAGCGCACGCAGCCGGTTCGCCGCCGCCGCCATGTCCGCCTTCGAGGTCCCGACCACGATCATGTGGTGGCTGTCATGCGCGACCGTCGAGGCGACGGCACAAGGCACGTCATAGCCGAAGCCCTCGACAAAGCCGTTGACCACGCCGCCAGTCGCCCGGTGCCGCTCGACCAGCGCGATCTGCGCGACCGCCCCGGCCGCCTCGACCAGCCCGTCACGTACCAGCAGGTCGCGCTCGAGCGCCCGCGTGGGCGCCTGGTTCTCGACCACGCCGATCACCCGCGCCCGCACCTTCTCCGCCCCTTCCGGCGCGGCGATGTCGAAATCCGCCGCCACCAGGTCGCGCTTCATGTTCACCGTCCGCCGCGCCGCCTCGGGCCAGGTGAAATCCGGCATCGGCGCCAGGCATTGCCCGTGCTCGGCCACCACCGCCCCGCGTGCGATCACCGTCTCGATCGGCAGTGTCCGCAGGTCCGAGGTCAGGATGCAGTCCGCCCGGCGCCCCGGCGCGATCGATCCGACCTCGCGCTCCAGCCCGAAATGCGTCGCGGTGTTGATCGTCGCCATCTGCAGCGCCACCAGCGGATCGAGCCCGCAGTCGATCGCATGGCGCACCACCCGGTTCATGTGCCCCTCGTTCACCAGCGTGCCGGAATGGCAGTCGTCGGTGCAGAGGATGAAGTTCCGAGGGTCGAGCCCCTTTTCCGTCACCGCGGTGATCTGCGCCTTCACGTCGTACCAGGCGCTGCCCAGCCGCAGCATCGCGCGCATGCCCTGCCGGACGCGCATGATCGCATCCTCCTCGCGCGTGCCCTCGTGATCGTCCGCCGGCCCACCCGCCGCATAGGCCGGAAAGTCGCGCAGATCGGGGCTCGCGTAATGGCCGCCGACGGTCTTGCCCGCCGCCTGCGTCGCCGCGATCTCGGCCAGCATCTTCGCATCGCCGTGCACGACGCCGGGATAGTTCATCATCTCGCCGAGCCCGATGATCCCGGGCCAGGTCATCGCCTCGGCCACGTCGGCGGGACCGATCTCGGCCCCCGGCGTCTCCAGCCCCGGGGCCGAGGGACAGCACGACGGCATCTGAACCCAGACGTTCACCGGCTGCACCGCCGCCTCGTCATGCATCAGCCGCACGCCGTCGAGGCCCAGCACGTTCGTCACCTCGTGCGGATCGACGAACATCGTCGTCGTGCCGTGCGGGATCACCGCCCGCGCGAACTGGCTGACGGTCAGCATGCCGGACTCGATGTGCATGTGCCCGTCGCAGAGCCCGGGGATCAGGTAGCGCCCGCCCGCGTCGATCACCTGCGTGTCGGGTCCGATCATCCGCGAGGCATCCCGCCCGCAGCAGGCGAAGCGCCCCGCCTTGATGGCGATGTCGCTTCCCTCGATGACCTCGCGGCTGTGCACGTTCACCCAGGCGCAATTCCGGATCACCATGTCCGCGGGTGCCCGGCCCGCCGCGACGGCGATCAGTTCGGCTGCGACCTCGGACCAGGGTTGCGGTGCTGTGCTCATGGACGCAGACTCGCCGCAACGCTCCGGCCGATCAAGCCCGTTCCCTCGCGCCCGCGAAGATTTCCGCGCAGATCGCCTCCAGCGCCTCGGCATCCACCTCGTCGAAGGCCGCCGGCGTGTCGCTGTCCACGTCCAGCACCGCGATCAGCGCGCCCGTCCCGTCGAAGACCGGCACCACGATCTCCGACCGCGTGCTCGACGCGCAGGCGATGTGCCCCGGAAACAGGTCCACATCCGGCACGATCTGGGTCCGCCGCTCCCGCGCCGTCGCGCCGCAGACCCCGCGCGTGAAGGGAATGCTCAGGCAGCCGTGCCCGCCCTGATAGGGCCCGATCTTCAGCATCTCCGGCCCGGTCACGCGATAGAACCCGACCCAGTCGAAATGCCCGAACCCGTGATAGAGCTCGCAGGCCACGGTCGCCATCAGCGCCACGTCATCGGTTTCCCCGTCGCAGACCGCGCGGATCCGGCCTGCCACCTCGGCGTATCTCTCATGCATCCCTGCCCCTCCTGCCTCCTTCTGCCGCGCCGGCGCCGGCTCCGCAAGCCGACGAAAAGGCCCGGACCTTTCGGCCCGGGCCTGTCGTCAAGGATGCCCCCCGGGCGCGCCCGGGGGGATCGCTCACGTCGCCTTGGCGAATTCCGGATAGGCCTCCATGCCGAGCTCCTCGACATCGAGCCCGTTGACCTCCGCCTCCCGGCTCACGCGGATGCCCATCGTGGCCTTCAGGATGTACCAGAGTACCAGCGACACCACGAAGCCGAAGGCGCCGACCACGGCGATGCCGTAGATCTGGGTGAAGAGGCTCGCGTCCTCGTTGGTCAGCACAACCGCCAGCGTCCCCCAGATGCCCGCGAAGAGGTGCACCGGAATGGCGCCCACCACGTCGTCGATCTTGAACCGGTCGAGCACCGGAACCGCAAGCACCACGATGATGCCGCCGATCGCGCCGATGATGACCGCCATCCCGATGCTCGGGGTCAGCGGCTCGGCCGTGATCGAGACGAGTCCGGCGAGCGCGCCGTTCAGGATCATGGTCAGGTCCGGCTTCTTGTAGATCACCATGGTCATGATCAGCGCGGCCATGGCGCCCGCGGCGGCGGCCATGTTGGTGTTCACGAAGATCCGGCTCACGTCCGCCACGTCGCCGATCGTGCCCATCGCCAGCTGCGACCCGCCGTTGAACCCGAACCAGCCCAGCCACAGGATGAACATGCCGAGCGTCGCGATCGCGAGGTTGGAGCCGGGCATCGGGTTCACACGCCCGTTCGGGCCGTACTTGCCGGTCCGCGCGCCGAGAACGATCGCACCCGCAAGCGCCGCCCATCCGCCGAGCGCATGCACCACGGTGGAGCCGGCGAAGTCGAGGAAGCCCGCCTCGTCCAGGAAGCCTCCGCCCCACTTCCAGCTCGCCTGGATCGGATAGATCAGGGCGGTCAGGATCAGCGTGAAGATCAGGAACGGCACCAGCCTGATCCGCTCGGCGAGCGCACCGGACACGATCGACGCCGTCGCCGCGCAGAACATCAGCTGGAAGAAGAAGTCCGACCCCACCGAGGCATAGGTGATGTCGCCCACCTCCTCGGCCGTCACCCCGACCGGCTCCAGCGAAACCGGCGAGAACAGGTTCCCGAAGGCCAGCCAGCCGTTGAATTCGCCGGGATACATCAGGTTGAAGCCGATCAGGTAATAGGCAATCGACGCCGTACCGAAGAGCGCGACGTTCTTCGTCAGCTGCATGGTCACGTTCTTCGACCGCACCAGCCCCGACTCCAGCATGCAGAAGCCGGCGGCCATGAAGAATACGAGGAACCCGCCGATCAGGAAGAGCAGCGTGTTCAGGATGAAGACCGTGTGCTCGGCCGGCGCGCCGCTCACGGCGGCGACGACCTCCTCGACCACCTCGGCCTCCTGAGCGGATGCAGGCATGGCCGCCATGAGGCCCAGCACGGCGAGGCCGGCAATTTTCCTAAGTTCAGGCATTGTTTTCATCGTCCCCAACTCTGTCTGGATTCTACTCAAAGGGCCTCGTCGCCGGTCTCGCCGGTCCGGACGCGCAGCGCCTGCTCGACGTCGAGCACGAAGACCTTGCCGTCGCCGATCTTGCCGGTCTTGGCGGTGGTCGCGAGCGTGTCGACCACCTGCGCCACCGACCCGTCCGGCACCACGAGTTCCAGCTTGATCTTGGGCACGAAGTTCACGACGTACTCGGCGCCACGGTAGATCTCGGTATGGCCCGATTGTCGGCCGTAGCCCTTCACCTCGGAAACCATCAGCCCCTGCACGCCGATGGCGGTCAGCGCCTCGCGGACCTCCTCCAGCTTGAAGGGCTTGATGACTGCTATGATCAACTTCATGAGGCTCCTCACTGCTTCCCGGCGGCGCATGCTCGCTCGCAGGGACACCAGCAAGACTCGTGCCAATTCGGGGGAGATCACCTAACCAATTGATCCAACGTAACAATATCTGCACCGGCACACTCCCGCGCCGCTTCCATGCATTTTCAATCGATCAAATAATGTGCATGTTTCCGATGCTGCCCGGAAAACAGGCAGATAACACTTGGGTGCACCGCAGCATCCTTCCCGCAAATCGCTGGCACTCGCGGGGCATTCCGCGTAACATGCCTCAACAACAATGAGCAGGCGGCCCCGATGGCCCAGACAGGCAAGCGACCGGCCGCCCGGCGGCCGCGGCATGGCTTAATCGAACGCAGCTTCCGCTGGTTTTTCGCCAGCGTGTTCCGGATCGTGTGGTGGATCGGCCTGCGCGTCGCGATCGTCGTCGGCCTCGTGCTCGGCGTGGCGACGGCCTATTATTACGTCCGGATGCCGGACTATTCCGCCCTGCTCGACGGGCGCGAACGCGGATCCGTCACCCTCATCGACCATCGCGGCGACGTCTTCGCCTGGCGAGGCGAGCAACTGGGCCTGACCCGGGCAGAGGCGGTCTCGCCACATCTGATCAACGCGATCATCGCGACCGAGGACCGGCGCTTCTACTGGCACTTCGGTATCGACATCCGCGGCACGCTGCGCGCCGCGCTCGTCAACCTGCGCGAGGGCGCCACCGTCCAGGGCGGCTCCTCGATCACCCAGCAGGCCGCGAAGCTCATCTGGTTCGACAACACCCGCACGATCGAACGCAAGCTCAAGGAAATCCCCGCGGCACTCGCGCTCGAGCTCAAGTTCAGCAAGAACGAGATCCTGTCGATCTACCTCAACCGGGCCTATCTCGGCGCCGGCGCGACCGGATTCGAGGCCGCGGCGCAACGCTACTTCGGCAAGTCCGCGGCCGAGGTGAACCCGGCCGAGGCGGCGATGCTGGCCGGCCTCCTGCGCGCGCCCTCGCGCTACGCGCCCACCAACAACCTCGCCCGCGCCCGCGAACGCGCCAACACGATCGTCGGCGTGATGGAACGCGAGGGATACCTCACCGCCGCTCAGGCCGAGGAGGCGCGCACCAATCCCGCGCGCCTCTCCGACGCGGCGGCGGCGCGAGCCGGTGGCGACTTCGCGGACTGGATCATGTCGGCGGGCCCCGACTTCCTCACCCGCTCGACGACCGAGGACGTGGAGGTCCTGACCACCTTCGACGCGCGCCTCCAGCGCGCGGCGGAGGAGGCGCTCTCCTACGTCTTCGAGACCAAGGTGCGCGAGGGTTCGAACGCCCAGGCCGCCATCGTCGTGATGTCGCCCGACGGCGCGGTCCGGGCCATGGTCGGCGGGCGCCGGCTCGGGGACAGCTCCGGCCAGTTCAACCGCGCGACCCAGGCCCTCCGCCAGACGGGCTCGCTCTTCAAGACCTTCGTCTATGCCGCGGCACTCGAGGCCGGCGCCAGCCCCTACGACCAGGTCCACGATGCGCCGCTGACCATCAATGTTCCGGGCTCCGGACCCTGGTCGCCGCAGAACTACACCCGCGACTTCCGCGGGCTGATCGACCTGACCGAGGCCTTTGCCCATTCGATCAACACCTCCGCGGTCCGGGTGTCCGAGGGCGTCGGCCGTGACAAGGTCCGCAACATCGCCCAGGCGCTCGGCATCGAATCCCCCATCGCCCCGGGCCCCGCGATCGCGCTCGGCTCTTCCGAGGCAACCCTGCTCGAGGTCACCGGCGCCTATGCCAGCATCCTCAACGGCGGCATGCGCGCCCGGCCCTACGGAATGCGCG
Source organism: uncultured Rhodobacterales bacterium (assembly GCA_964575795.1). GTDB lineage: Bacteria > Pseudomonadota > Alphaproteobacteria > Rhodobacterales > Rhodobacteraceae > Amaricoccus. Next base: position 73,296 of record CAZNSP010000006.1, on the reverse strand, counting down.
AACTGCGGCTGAAGTCCGACGGCAGCCTGCTCCTCGGCGGCGACCGCACCACGCCGGTGCGCGCCATGGACGAACGCGCCGCCCAGCAGCTCGTCTGGATGATGAACCAGGTGATCGACCGTGGCACCGGCACCCGCGCCCGCCTCGGCGAACGGCCTGCCGGGGGCAAGACCGGCACGACCTCGGCGGCCCGCGACGCGTGGTTCGTCGGCTTCACCGCCGACTACGTGACCGGCGTCTGGATGGGCTACGACGACAACACCCCGCTCACCGGCGTCACCGGCGGCGGCCTGCCCGCCGAAATCTGGCGCGAGACGATGCTCCGCGTACACGAGGGCCTTCCGGTCCGCCCGCTGCCCATGCTGGCACCGCAATACACGCCCCCGGCCGTGGTCGCGGGCACGCCCGGCACGCCCGGCACGCGGCCCCCCGCCGGCCAGCAGCCCGCAGGCCCCACCCCCGTCTCCGGGATCGAGTCGACGGTCCGCACCATCGTCGAGGACGTGATGCGCGGCCTGCTCGGCCTCAACTGAGCGGGCGGGGCGCCCAGGGCCCGTTGCACGTGTCCGTGGCGCACTTGCGATGGGCCTGAAAGGACGAAGGCCGCCCTTTCGACAGCCTCCGACCACTTCTCTATCGCGCAGACGCCGGACGCCTCCGGCACCGGCACGATCGACCTTCAGGCAGCCTCCTCCAGCGCGGGGACGTGGTCGGCCTCGCACCGCGACGTCGACCACGTCCCCGCACTGCAGGAGCCGATGCGCCGGTTCCGCGCGTATCTCGACGGCCTGGCGGACGATCTCTCCGCAGGGCGCGCACCGCTGGTGCGCGTCACGATCGCCCACCTGCTGACCTTTCCGACCTGGGAATCGCTCGATGCGGCCGGTCTCGACGATGGGGCCAAGACCCGACTCGGCCTCGCCTGGATCGCCGGCGCCGAACGTATGGACGGCGACTGAGCCCGGGTCACGCCCGCGCGCGCATCGCCCCGATCAGCCCGTCGATGCTGCCCCTCTCCGCCTCGAGCATCGCGCCGATCTCCGCGCGCTCGTTCGCGAGCATCGACACACCTTCGATGATCAGGTTGACCACCTTGGCGCTGCCGCTGCGCTCACTGACCTGCCACTCGACGTTTATGTCCGGCTGGTTCGGACGCACGACCACCGTCTGCACCAGCACGCCGGAATTGCCCGCGTCCCGCACCCGGGCCACGTTGATCCGCGCGTTCTGGTATTCGCGGAACTGCCGCCCGTACCGCCGCGAGAAATAGGCCTGGAAGGCCCCGACGAAGGCCTGCCGCTGGGCCGCCGAGGCACTGCGCCAGGGCGGGCCGAGCACGCTCGCCGCCACCGCCGGCATGTCGCCGTAGCGGACGAGGATCTGCTCGAACCCGGCATAGACCTGCGCCTCCGGCCGGCCGGAATTGACGAGCGACAGCAGCTCCGCGCTCAGATTCGTCACCAGCGACTGCGCCCGGTCGACGGCCGTGGCCGCCGCCCGCATCGGCGCGGCCGCGAGCAACGCCACCGCACCGCCCGCGATCAGCAGCCGGCGCCGGGTCAGGTCGGGATCAGTAATCCGCATAGATGTCCTCCAGAACGTCGAGGCTGGTCTCACCCTGCAGTCGTACGCGCATGTTTTGCAAATAACTTATGCGTTGGGACGTGTAGCTGTCGGCCGATTCATAGAGCAACGTCGCGAGCACCGGATCGATCGCATACCGGTCATTCACGATGTCGAGCGCACCGACCGCGAACAGCGCGTCGACCGCGCCCGAGGGAAGCACGTAGACCATCGGATCGAGCCCGATGTCGAGCGCCCAGCCCAGCCAGTCCCGCTGCGTGCCCGGGCCGCCCAGCGGCAGCTCCAGATAGCCGCCCTCGGGAAAGCCCCAGATGAAGAAGGTCTCGTCGAAATTCGTCTCGCGATAGGGCAGCCCCATCTCCTTCGCCGGATCGAGCAGCCCGCCGAAGCCGAAGACCGTGTTGACCGCGAAACGCATCGAGTTCTCCGCTACCTTCAGCGGCCGGCCCTGCAACGCCCTCTGGATCGTCTCGCGCGGCAGGCTCCAGTGGTTGTTCACGTTGCTGATGCCGGTGCGGACCGGCTGCGGCACGACCTGTCCCCAAGCCCGCGCCGCCGGCCCGAAGGCCGTGCTGTCCACCGCCAGGTTCACCGCATGTGCCGAGCGGTTGAAGTCCTCGAACGGATCGAAATCGAGGCTGGCGGGCTCGGGCGACACCGCACAACCCGCAAGCCCGAGCATCACGACCAATGCCGGAACCGGCGATGTGGCGGCGCGTCTGATCGGCAACGGCAGGACCCTCTCGAATGATCGCCCGGCGGTTATACGGAATTCCCCGGAAATGGCCACCGCGCCCGTCGCGGACCGCCCCGACGCGTTGCAAGTTTGCAATTCCCCCGGCCCTCGTTTCTGGCTAGCGTGCGCCCGTATCAAATCAGGACCGAACCCCATGTCGATCGACGCCCGCCTGAAGGAACTCGGCATCACGCTGCCCGAGGCGCCCGCCCCCGCCGCGAACTACGTGCCCTACGTGATCTCCGGCCCGCTCGTCTTCGTCTCCGGCCAGATCAGCCGCGACGAGAACGGCCTGATCACCGGCAAGCTCGGTGGTGGCATGACCTTGGAACAGGGCCAGGATGCGGCCCGGGCCTGCGCGCTGGCGCTGATCGCCCAGCTGCGCGCTGCCTGCGGGGGCGATCTCGACCGCCTGCGCCGGGTGGTGAAACTCACCGCCTTCGTCAACTGCACGGCCGACTTCACCGACCAGCCGCAGGTGGTGAACGGTGCCTCGGACCTGATGGTCGCGGTCTTCGGCGACGCCGGCCGCCATGCCCGCGCCGCGGTCGGCGCCCCGTCGCTGCCGCTCGGCGTCGCGGTCGAGATCGAGGGGATCTTCGAGATTGCCTGAGCTCGATCCCGCCTTCCTGACCCGCCCGATCGCCCATCGCGGCCTCCACGACCGGGCGAACGGCATCATCGAGAACAGCCGCGCCGCCGCCGAGGCCGCCATCGAGCACGGCTACGGCATCGAGATCGACATCCAGCGCGCCGGCTGCGGCGAGGCGATGGTTTTCCACGACGAGACGCTGAAGCGGCTCACCGGCCACCCCGGCCTCGTGGCCGAGCATTCGGCCGCCGACCTCGGCATGGTCACCCTCGCCGGCAGCGACGAGACCATCCCGACCCTCGGCGAATTCCTCGGAATCGTCGCCGGCCGCGTGCCGCTCCTCATCGAGATCAAGGATCAGGACGGCCATCTCGGCACCGGCGTCGGCCCGCTGGAACGCCGCGTCGCGGAGGTGCTCGCGGGCTATGCCGGCCCCGTGGCGCTGATGTCCTTCAACCCCCATTCGGTCGCAGCCCTCGCCGAAGCCGCGCCGGACCGCCCGCGCGGCCTCACCTCCTGCAGCTTCGAAGGCGCGGACTGGGCCCTGCCCGACTACCGCCGCGCCGAACTGGCCGCCCTCTCCGACTTCGACCGCACCGGTGCCAGCTTCATCTCCCACGACCACAAGGACCTCGCCAACGCCGCCGTCGCCCGGCTGAAGGCGCGCGGCGTGCCGATCCTCTGCTGGACCATCCGCAGCCCCGAGCAGGAAGCCGCCGCCCGGCGCGTCGCCGACAACGTCACCTTCGAGGGCTACCACCCGCCGCGCCCCGCCTGATCCCGGTCGCGCGCCGCCCACATTCTGCGGCGCCCGGATTGACTGCCGTGCGCCGACCGCCACATGCAGGGCGAGACGGCAGGAGGCGGGCATGGACGGCGGCGGGCACATCGAGATCACGGTCCTCGGCGGCCTCGACGAGATCGCGGCCGCCGAGTGGGACGCCTGCGCCGTTCACGGCCCCGGCCGCCCTGCCGACCCCTTCACCACCCACCGGTTCCTGAAGGCGCTCGAGGACAGCGGCTCAGTCGGACCCGGCACCGGCTGGCAGCCCCGCCACCTCGTCGCCCGCCAGGACGGCGCGGTCAACGCCGTCCTGCCGCTCTATGCGAAGTCCCACAGCCAGGGCGAATACATCTTCGACCACAACTGGGCGCATGCCTACGAACGCGCCGGCGGCCGCTACTACCCGAAGCTCCAGGCCGCCGTGCCCTTCACCCCCGCGACCGGCCGCCGCTTCCTCACCCGCCCCGGGCAGGAGGCGATCGGCCGCACCGCGCTGGTCGAGGGAGCGGTCCGGCTCGCCAGCCAGAACCGGGTCTCCTCGTTCCACGTCACCTTCTGCACCGCCGAGGAACGCGCCTGGGGCGCGGCGCAGGGTCTGCTCGCCCGCACCACCCAGCAGTTCCACTGGCTGAACCGCGACTACGCCGATTTCGACGCCTTCCTAGCCGAACTCTCCTCGCGCAAGCGCAAGGCGATCCGCAAGGAACGCGCCACCGCGAACGCCTTCGGCGGCGAGATCGTCGCCCTGACCGGCGACGCGATCGAACCGGCGCACTGGGACGCCTTCTGGCGCTTCTACCAGGACACCGGCGCCCGCAAATGGGGCTCGCCCTATCTGACCCGCGCCTTCTTCGATTGCGCCCAGGAAACCCTGCGCGAAGACATGCTCCTGATCCTCGCCCGCCGCGACGGACGCTGGGTCGCCGGCGCGCTCAACTTCATCGGCCGGGACACGCTCTACGGCCGTTACTGGGGCTGCATCGAGGATCACCCCTGCCTGCATTTCGAGCTCTGCTACTACCGCGCCATCGACCACGCGATAGCGCAGGGCATGGCCCGCGTCGAGGCCGGCGCCCAGGGCGCGCACAAGCTCGCCCGCGGCTACCTGCCGGTCGAGACCCACAGCCTGCACTGGATCGCCGACCCCGGCCTCGAACGCGCCATCGCCCAGTATCTCGACGCCGAGCGCCGCGCCGTGGACGAGGAGATCGAGGTCCTCACCGCCTACGGCCCCTTCCGCCGCGACCGCTCGGTGGAGGAGGAGGGCGAGTAGCCTCTCCCCGCCGCCCCTCGGCCAAACCCCGCGCGCACCCCGGCCCGCACCGGGACACCGGCCCCCGCAGGCGCTATGATCGCGCCAGATTCGCCGGGAGACCATCCGATGTCCGACGACCTGATCCTCTATACCAACCCCATGTCCCGCGGCCGCGTCGCGCGCTGGATGCTCGAGGAGGTGGGCGCACCCTACACGGTGCGCATCATCGACTTCGGCCCGGACATGCAGGCGCCCGACTATCTCGCGCTCAACCCGATGGGCAAGGTGCCGACGCTGGTGCACGGCGACCGGGTCGTGACCGAGGGGGCCGCGATCTGCGCCTATCTCGCCGACGCCTTCCCCGAGGCCGGGCTGGCCCCCGCGCCCGCCCAGCGCGCCGCCTACTACCGCTGGCTGTTCTTCGCCGCCGGCCCGCTCGAGGCCGCCGTCACCAACCGCGCGCTCGGCGTCGAGGTCCCACCGGAACGCCGCGGCATGGTGGGCTACGGCACCTACGACCGGATGCTCTCCACGCTCGAACACGCCGTAACCGAATCGCCCTATTTCGCCGGCGAGGACTTCTCCGCCGCCGACGTCTACGCCGGCTCGCAGATCGGCTGGGGCCTGCAGTTCGGCACGATCGAGCACCGCCCCGCGCTCGTCGACTACTGGGACCGCATCAAGGACCGCCCCGCCCGCATCCGCGCCGACCGCCTCGACAACGCCGCCCTGCCGCCGCCCGCGACCTGACGGCACTGGGCAGCGCGCCGCCGCGCCCCATCTCCACGGCAGAGCCCCGACCGGAGTGACCCCCATGACCGCCCGCCTGACCGAAACCGAACGCGACGCCCAGCTGCCCGCCCTCGGCGAGGCCGGCTGGGGCGCGCTGCCCGACCGCGACGCGATCCGCAAGATCTGGAAGTTCCGCAGCTTCGTCGAGGCCTGGGGCTTCATGTCCCGCGCCGCGCTCATCGCCGAGAAGATGAACCACCACCCCGAATGGCTGAACGTCTACAACGTCGTCGACGTGACCCTGACGACCCATTCCTGCGACGGCCTGAGCCAGCTCGACATCGACCTAGCTAAGAAGATGGACAAGCTCGCCGGCGCGGAGGTCGAGGTGCAGCGCAACCATTCCGAACCGGTGGAATGCCTCTGCAAGCTCCACCACGCCGGCGGCTGAACCCTCAGCGCGGCGCCGCCCCGGACGCGAGCGCGGGCTTCGCCGGCGGCGTGACCAGCCCCGCCGAGATGATCGTCTTCGCCCCCTCCTCGAGGCCCATGTCGAGCACGATCACGTCGCGCCGCGGCACGAACAGCAGGAACCCCGAGGTCGGGTTCGGCGTCGTCGGCATGAACACCGCCAGCAGATCCGGCTCGCCTGCCTTGACCGGCAGCTCGCCCCGCGCATCCGCCGCGATGAAGGCGAGCGCCCAGCTGCCCTTGCGCGGATACTCGATCAGGCAGGTCTGCCGGAACGACTGGTCGGACTGGGCAAAGACCGTCTCCACGATCTGCTTCAACCCGTTGTAGAGCGAGCGTACCACCGGCAGCCGGTCGACCCATCCCTCGGCCGTGCGCAGGATCCGCCGCCCGACGAAGCCCTTCGTCAATGCCCCGACCAGCGTGGTGAAGACCAGGAACACCACCAGACCGAAGCCCGCGATGTCGTGCTCCAGATAGGTCGCGGGATTGTAGGCCGCAGGCACCAGCGGCGTGATCTTGTCGTCGATGAAGCCGACCGCCCACCAGACGAGCCCGATGGTCAGGCCCACCGGCAGCACCACCGCAAGCCCGGTCAGGAAATCCGCCCGCAACTGGGCCATGAGGCCGGGCCGCACCCGCCTTGGCCTACGCTTCACCGCCATGGTGATGCCCAGCCTTCGGGCGCGCGCCGCTCGGGGCGGCGGAAAACCGGTTCAGGGGGAACGGAACGGCACATGCAGGCTTCCGCGCGGGCGGCCTCCGATCGCCGTCCCGCGACTCGCTCGCGGGCACCGGCGCGCGGTCATGTGACCCTGCCGCCCGCCGTTTTCCAGAGGCCGCGCGAAATATCGGCGGCGGCGCCGCGCCTCAGGCCGCCCGGCCCGCCGCCTTGCGCACCGCGTCGAGCAGGTTCTCGCCGCCGCTCATCGTGCATTCGCTGCGGCTCTCCTCGATGTTGAGGACCGTCACGACCCCATCCTCGACCAGCATGCCGTAGCGGCGCGACCGGCCGTGGAACCCGACCGGCGGCGCATCGAAATCCATGCCCACAGCCTTGGTGAAGTCACCCGCCGGATCGGACAGCATCCGCACCCCGGCGTCGCCCGCGCCCGAACTGTCCCGCCAGGCCGCCATCACGAAGGGATCGTTGACCGCGATCACCACCACCCGGTCCACGCCCTCCGCCCGCAGCGCGTCGGCGGTGCGGATCACGCTCGGCAGATGCGCCCCGTCGCAGGTCCGGGTGAAGGCCCCGGGCATGGCGAAGACCGCCACGCGCCCGGCGAAGAGCTCCGCCGCCGGCACCTCGACCGGCGCACCGCCGGTGAACTCCAGGAAGGTCGCTTCGGGCAGCCGGTCGCCGACGGTCAGGGTCATGTCTGGAACTCTCTTTGCGAGGTTGTACTGAGGTCGGCTGCTCATATAGACGAGCGGAACGCGAAAACAAACCCGCCGGAGGCGCCGCATGGACCCGAAATCGGCACGGATCGTGGTGGTGGGCGCCGGTCAGGCGGGAGCCTCGCTCGTGGCGCGGCTGCGCGCGCTCGGCCACACCGGCCCACTCACGCTGATCGGCGACGAACCCGTGCCGCCCTACCAGCGCCCGCCGCTCTCCAAGGCCTATCTGAAGGGCGAGATGGCGCTCGAACGCCTCTACCTGCGCCCGCTCTCGTTCTACGAACAGGAAGGGATCGACCTCGTCACCGGCGCCCGCGTCACCGCCATCGACCGGACCGCCCGCAGCATCCGCCTCGCCGACGGCCGCACGCTCCCCTTCGACCTGCTCGCGCTCACCACCGGCTCGCACCCCCGGCGCCTGCCCGCCGCGATGGGTGGCGATCTCGCCGGGGTCTTCACCATGCGCGTCCTCTCCGATGCCGATACGCTGGCGCGCGAGATGCTGGCCGGCCGCCGCGTCCTCGTCGTGGGCGGCGGCTACATCGGGCTCGAGGCCGCCGCCGTCGCCGCCTCCGCCGGCCTGCGCGTCACCCTGATCGAGATGGCCGACCGCATCCTCGCCCGCGTCGCGGCACCTCAGACGGCAGACTTCTTCCGCGCCCTCCACACCGCCCACGGCGTCACGATCCGCGAAGGCACCGGCCTCGTGCGCCTGACCGCCACCGACGGCCGCGTCGCCGGCGCGATCCTGAGCGACGGGACGGAGATCGAGACCGACTTCGTGCTCGCCGGCATCGGCATCGAACCCGACGACCGCCTCGCGCGCGAAGCCGGCCTCGCCACAGAGAACGGCATCCGCGTCGACGCCGCGGGCCGCACCTCCGACCCCGCGATCTTCGCCGCCGGCGACTGCGCCAGCTTCCCGTATCGCGGCCGGCGCATCCGCCTCGAAAGCGTCCCCCACGCCATCGACCAGGCCGAGGCGGTGGCCGAGGCGATGCTGGGCACGCCCGTCGACTACGTGGCCCGCCCGTGGTTCTGGTCCGACCAATACGACGTGAAGCTCCAGATCGCCGGCCTCAACGCCGGCTACGACCGCACCGTCCTCCGCCCCGGCGCCCGCCCCGGCACCCAGTCCGTCTGGTACTTCCGCGGCACCGAACTCCTCGCCGTCGACGCGATGAACGATCCGCGCGCCTACATGACGGCAAAGCGCTGGATCGAGGCCGGCCTCTCGCCCGATCCCGAGCGCATCGCCGACCCCGCCACCGACCTCAAGACGCTCGCCTGATGCGCATCGTCGCCGGGCTCTGGCGCGGGCGGGCGCTCGCCGGGCTCGGCGCGGGCGACGCCGCCGCCCGCCTGCGCCCCACCTCAGACCGCGTGCGCGAGAGCCTCTTCAACCTCATCGCCCACGGGGCCTACGGCGACCCGCCACCACCCGAAGGCGCGCGCGTCCTCGACCTCTTTTCCGGCACCGGCGCACTCGGGCTCGAGGCGCTCTCTCGCGGCGCCACAGTCGCGCTCCTTGTCGACACGGGCGCGAAGGCCGCCGATCTCATCCGCCGCAACATCGCCACGCTCGACGCCACCGAGGCGCGCTTCCTCGCCCGCGACGCCACTCGCCTCGGCCGCTGCCCCGAGGCCCCCTTCACCCTGATCTTCCTCGACCCGCCCTACGGCCGCGGCCTCGGCGAACGCGCGCTCGCCGCCGCCCTCGCTGGCGGCTGGATCGCCCCCGGCGCACTGATCGTCTGGGAAGAGAGCGCGCCGATCACCCCGCCGGCCGGCTTGACCCTTCTCGATTCCCGCCGGTATGGAGACACCATGATCTCGATCCTGCGCCGCGACCCGGTCGCCGAATGACACCCGAGGCGCTGCTCTCCGAGGTCTTCGGCTATTCCGAATTCCGCCCCGGCCAGGCCGAGATCGTCGCCGCCGTCACCGCGGGCGAGGACGTGCTCGCCATCATGCCGACCGGCGGCGGCAAGTCGCTCTGCTTCCAGCTGCCCGCGCTCTGCCGCGACGGCGTCACCGTCGTGATCTCGCCGCTCATCGCACTCATGCGCGACCAGGTCCGCGCGCTGACCGAGGCCGGCGTCGCCGCCGGCGCGCTCACCTCCGGAAACCGCCCCGAGGAGACCGAGGCCGTGATGGCCGCGCTCGGCCGGGGCGAGCTGAAGCTCCTCTACATGGCGCCCGAACGCCTCGCCTCCCCCGGCACCGGCAGCCTCCTGCGCCGCATCGGCGTCAGCCTGCTGGCCGTGGACGAGGCGCATTGCGTCAGCCAGTGGGGCCACGACTTCCGCCCCGACTACCTGCGCATCGGCGAGCTGCGGCGCTTCCTCGACGGCGTCCAGACCGTCGCGCTCACCGCCACCGCCGATGCCGAGACCCGCGCCGAGATCACCGCCCGGCTCTTCGGCGGCACCGCACCGCGCACCTTCCTGCGCGGCTTCGACCGGCCGAACCTGCGCCTCGCCTTCCAGGCCAAGGACCGTCCCCGCCAGCAGCTGATGGACTTCGTCGATCGACGCCGCGGCCGCTCCGGCATCGTCTACTGCGCCACCCGCGCCCGCACCGAGACGCTGGCCCGGGCCCTGACCGAGGCCGGCCATTCCGCGATGGCCTATCACGCCGGGCTCGAGGCCGACGAACGCCGCTGGGCCGAGGAACGCTTCCAGCGCGAGGACGGCCTCGTCGTCTGCGCGACGATCGCCTTCGGCATGGGCATCGACAAGCCCGACATCCGCTTCGTCGTCCATGCCGACCTGCCGAAGTCGATCGAGGCCTATTACCAGGAGATCGGGCGCGCCGGCCGCGACGGCGCCCCCGCCGACACACTCACCCTCTACGGCCCCGATGACATCCGCCTGCGGCGCGCCCAGATCGACGAGGGCACCGCCCCGATGGAGCGCAAGGAGGCCGAGCACAAGCGCCTGAACGCGCTGATGGGCCTCGCCGAGGCCAAGCACTGCCGCCGCCAGACGCTCCTCGCCTATTTCGCCGAGGAACTGGCCCAACCCTGCGGCAACTGCGACCTCTGCGCCGACCGCCCGGTGCTCTTCGACGCGACCGAGGCCGCCCGCAAGGCCTTCTCGGCGATCCTGCGCACCGGCGAGAGCTTCGGGGCGGAGCACCTGATCGGCATCCTGCGCGGCGACTCCACCGAAAAGATCGCCCGCCGCGGCCACGACCGCCTGCCGACCTTCGGCGTCGGGCAGGAATACACCCGCCCGCAATGGCAGACGATCTTCCGCCAGCTCATGGGCCTCGACCTGATCCGCCCCGACCCCTCGCGCCACGGCGCCCTGCGCCTGACCGAGGCCGCGCGCCCGCTCCTGCGCGGCGAGACGACGCTGGAGCTGCGCGAGGATACCGTGGCGCGCGCCGCCCGCGACCCCGGCCGCTCTGCCCCGGTCGCGCTCGTCGCCGAGGAGGACGAGGGCCTGCTCTCCGCGCTGAAGGCGAAGCGCCGCGAACTGGCCGAGGCCGCCGGCGCGCCCGCCTACGTGATCTTCCCCGACCGCACGCTGATCGAGATGGCGACCCAGCGGCCGCGCACCCTCGACGCCCTCCGCGGGATCAGCGGCGTCGGCGCCACCAAGCTCGAACGCTACGGTGCGACCTTCCTCGCGGTAATCAACGGCGAGGCGCCCGAGCCGCTCCACCCCGCCCGCCGCCGCCTCGCCGGCCGGCCGGAGGGCAGCCTCTTCGACCGCCTGCAGGCCGCACATGTCGCGCTCGCCCGCGGCCTGAACGGCACAGCCAAGCCTCTCGACTGCACCTCGCTCACCCTCGCGAAGATCGCCGAGTCCCGCCCCCGCACCCTCGCGGAGCTGGAACGCATCCCCGGCATGGGACCGCAGAAGGCCGAACGCTTCGGCGAGGCCTTCCTCCGCATCCTCCACGACGAGGACGCCGACGAAAGCGCCGCCTGAGTCAGCGCGGCTGGCTCCAGTCGATCACCCCGATGTCGCGCAGCACCTGCTCCGGCAGGTCGCGCAGCCGCCGGCGCGGATCGCGCAGGCGTCTCCCGCGAACCGGCCGCCCGAAGAACGGCGTCACGGCCGGCCCTCCTTGCCCCGCAGCGGCACCGTGTAGGTCGTCGCCGTCCCGGTCAGCACCGGCGCGCCCGACCCGTCGAGGATCGTGGTCGCCAGCGTGCAGATCGGCTTGTCCCCCCGCACGCCCTTCACCTCGGCCCGCGCGGTCAGCGCCTCGTCCACGCCCACCGCCTTGACGAACTTCCACGCGACCTCCAGGAACACCGTGCCCGGCCCCGGCAGGTCCTCCGCCACCAGCGCGTTCAGCAATCCCGAGGTCACGCCGCCCTGCACGATCAGCCTGCCGAAGACCGAGGCCTCGGCCAGCTCCCGGTCGTAATGCAGCGGGTTGCGGTCCCCGGTGATCTCCGTGAAGGCCGTGATGTCCTCCGCCCGCGTCACCCGGCTCCGCTCTGCCACGGCGCCGACCTCCGGCCGCCCCTTCACCGTCCCCGCCCAGCCGTCAGACATCGCCACCTCGCCGGCACGACCCGCCCGGGCATGCGCTACCTCGGGTCATAGACATAGCCGATCCCCCGCACGGTCCGGATCGCCGTGGGCTTGGCCGGATTGAACTCGATCTTGCGCCGGATCCGGCTGATCCGGATGTCGACCGACCGGTCGAACGGGTTCCATGGACGGTCATGCGCCCCTTCGAGGATCTGGTCGCGGTTCAGCACCCGGCCCGGGTTCCGCGCGAACAGCCGCAGCAGGAAGAACTCCATCGCGGTGATCGGAATCTCCGCGCCGGCCCCGTCCGTCAGCCGCGCCGACGACAGGTCGAGCCATGCCTTGCCGAAGCGGTGCCGCTCCGGCCCCGCCGCATTCGCCGGCGTCACCGCATTCGCGGGCGCCGCCGGTCCGAGCGCCGTCATCAGCCGCGCCAGCATCTCGCCGCCGCCCTCTTGCGGCCCGGCCCCGCGCGCCAGCACCAGCAGCGGCAGATCCCCGGCGGCCGGCCCACCCCAGCGTTCCGCACGGCCCGAGGACAGATCGACGAGTACGAGACCGCCCAGGACGGTGGCGTTCGGGGTCCGGGACGGGATTCAGCGGCAAGGCGGCATGCTGCGCCGCCGTCAGGGGACGAGAGGTCACTTTGGCACTTCCTTCGATTGCTGCGGACGCAGCCCCGCGCAAGGACCGTTCGGACGCGGCGCACGGGCCGGAGACGTCAAATGCAGGCTTTCACAATGCAATCGTTTGTGCGCGACTTGGTTCGTTTTGTCCAACGACGTATCGCAATGGAACACATGATCAACGCTGATGGATCGCGCGCCCCGCCTACTCCGCCGCGCGCAGCCCGCCCGCGCGCCAGGCAGCCCTCAGCGCCTCGGCCAGCGGCTCGATCTGCCGCCGCCGCGGCCCGCCGGCGAGGTACATGTTGATGCTGAAGTCCGGCAGCGCCGGCAGCTGCCCGCCATGCGCGATCGTCTCGAAATGCGCCGGCACCGTGCTCCGCATCTGCAACCGCACCACCATGTCGGCGAGGATGCTCGCGTCCATCGCCGGGTTCGACACCGAATCGAGCGCGAGTTGCCAGTCGAACCCCGCGGCGTTCAGGCTGTCGATCGCCGCGCGGTTGAAGATGCAGCCCCCGACGGTCCCGAGCGGCAGCGGCCGTCTGCGCCACGCCCGCCCGCCGGGCGCACCGATCCAGACCAGCGGCTCGCGCACAAGGCACTCGGCCTCCAGGCCGGTCTCGGCCTCGGTCGTCAGGATCACGTCCAGTTCGCCGCGCGCGAAGCGCTCCTTCAGCGTCGCCGTCTGGCCGGACTGCAGGTGCACGGTGACGCCCGGCTGGGCCAGCGCATGGACCCGCATCGCCTGCGGGACCCGCGGGTGCATGATGTCGTCGGGCGAGCCCAGCCGGATCTCGCCCCGGGCAACCGTCGCCGCGGTCATCCGCTCCCAGGTCTCGTCGTTGACCGCGACCAGCCGCCGGGCGAGCGCGACCAGCTGCTCGCCATGCGCGGTCAGCACGATGCCACGTCCCTGCCGCGCCAGCAGCCGCTGGCCGAAGGTCTCCTCCAGCCGCTTGACCTGCAGGGACACCGCCGATTCCGAGAGGTTGAGCCGCTGCGCCGCGCGGGTGATCCCGCCGACCTCCGCGACGGTCAGCAGCGATCGCAGCGCACCGATGTCGAGACTGCGCAGCACTTGCCGTTTCCCCTCGGCGGCGCAGCCGTTCCCGGACACTGCATCATAGGACTTTTGCCGCCCGCAGGCCACCGGAATCGGGCGCGGTCGCACCCGACAGGGAGGATCTCCCTCAGGCCGCGCGCGCCGGCACTGCGCCGCGCAGGGTCTCCCGCGCCTCCACCCGCGCCAGATGCGCGGCGGTCATCGGGTCCACCAGATGCGGATCGGTCAGCGGCGCCATGTGCCCGGCCTCAGGGATCATCCGCAGCTCCGCCCCCGCCACCGCCTCCGCCAGCATCTCGGTCAGCCGCATGGTGACGGGACGGGACTCGAGCCCCATGACCGCCAGCAGCGGCACGCCGATCCCCGCGAGATCCGCCATCCGGTCGGGCTCCCGGCCGATCGCCACGAAATTCGCGACGACCGCATCGACCCCTTGGGCCAGCGCCGCCTTGAGCCGCGGACTCGACCGCTCCCACGCACCCTCGCCGTTCCAGAAGTCGATGAAGCACCGGATCGCCGCATCCGTCCGCCCCCGACCGGCATGGGCCGCGACCCGCCGCCCCACCGCCTCGACCTCGACCATCAGCGCCCGGTCCGCCGGCCCCGCGTCGCGCAACAGGTGAAACGCCGCCGGCTCGATCACCGTCAGGCTTCGCACCAGTTCCGGTGCGACCCGCGCCAGCTTCAGCGCCACCGCCCCGCCATAGGAATGCCCCACCAGATGCACCGGCCCGCCGAGCCGCGCCGCCAGCGCCGCGATCTGCGCCGCATCCGCCCCGAGGCCCGACCCGCGCACCGGCTCGGACAGGCCGTATCCGGGCAGGTCCGGCGTGATCACCCGCCAGCGCCCCTCGAGACAACCGCTCAGGCTGCGCCATTGCGCCCCCGTGCTCGCCGAGCCGTGCAGCGCGATCACCGGCGCACCGGTGCCGGCCTCGCGGAAATGCAGCCGGGCGCCGTTCGCGTTCAGATAGGCCACCCGTCGCCTCCCTCGATCCATGCGGCTCCGTGGTCCGCCGGTCTAGGGACGCACCGTTTCCGCATCATGTCTGCGCGAGGAGTGCTTTGTTTCAATTGTAACGCCGCCGGACGCCGCCGCGCGCCGTGACAAATGAAACACGAACGCGGCCCTTGCGAAATTTCCCCGAAACACCCGGACCCCAGTCTCCGCCCATCTCGGAACCAGAAGGAGACCACGATGATCACCGCATTCCGCAGCGCCATCGGCCAGATGCGCGACGAGGCCCAGAAACGGCGCGACTACCAGATCCTGATGATGCAGGACGACCGCATCCTCCAGGACATCGGCATCGCCCGCGGCGACGTCCACGACGCCGCCCGCAACGGCCGCCACCGCGGCTGACCCTTCCCGACCTTCCTCCCGACTTGCGCACCCGGCAACGGGTGCGCTTTTTTGCGTCCCACCTCCGCGAAAGCGAAAGCCCCGCCGCGACATGCGACGGGGCCGTTCCTGCGAGATACCTCCGCTCACGCCGCCCTTGCCGGCCCCGCCCAGGCTTCGGCCATCCAGTCCTGCTCCGCCTTCATCGCCCGGCTCAGGTCGCGGTGCAGGCCCTGCACCGTCTCCATGTCCCAGTCGAGCCCCGCGATCCGGTCGGTCACCCGCCCGTGGCGCCCGCGCAGCAGCTCGTGCGCCGAGACCCCCCAGCGCAGCTCGGCCCCGGCCTCCGCCGCACCGTCGGCCAGCACCGGGTCGAGCACCGTGCGCCGCGGCGCGCAGAGCGCATCCACCCCGTGCGACGGCTTGATCGCCAGCTCGACACCCTCCGCACCATAGACGAAGCGTGATCGCCGCACCGGCGGCGTGCCCGCCGCCCGGATCCGCTCCAGAAGACCCCAGCGGTGCAGCTGCATGACCGCCCCGCGCATCAGCGCATGGGTGGACAGCGTGTCCATGCCCGGCGCCTCGCGGTCGACGATCAGCACCCGCGCACCGGCGCGGGCCAGCAGCATCCCCGTGGCCGCCCCGGCACAGCGCGCGCCGACGACGACCGCGTCGTAACGCTGGGCCAGCGGAAGAACCGTAGCCATGTCTCCATGCTCCCCTCAGGCGGCCAGCGGCCGGCGGTGGTCCAGATGCAGGGCGATCATCGCCGCGATCGCCTCGGCGTCGCGGCCCACCCCGTCGATGAAGGTCGAACTGCGCCGCTGCAGGAACGGCAGCCTGAGCGCATAGAGCCCCGGCCAGGCGGTGCGCCCGCCGGCATGGGCGATCTCGCCGCCCCGGACCACGCCCGGTACCTGCCGCCAGCGGTGGTCGCGGCGGTACCCGGTCGCCCAGAGCACCGTCGCGATCCCCTCGGCACGCAGGTCGATCTCCTGCGCCGGGCTTGTCGGGAATTCGGGCGCCGTCCAGGCCACCGCATCCCCCGGCGCGTCGCGCGCCACCACGTCGATCCGGGCCAGCACCCGCCGGCGCCGTCGCTCCGCCTCGGCGCAGGCGGCCGCGAGGTCGGGGCCGAAGCGCACGCGCCCGCCCCCGGCGCCCTGCCGACCAGCCGCACGCCCATCGCGCGCAGCCGCATCAGGTCGAGGCCCACCCCGTCCGCCGCGCCCGAAAGCTGCAGCGACGGCTGCCGCCGCGCGGCGGCGAGGTCGGGCACCTCCCACCACGGCTCGTCCAGGATGCCGGCCCGGTCCATCCATTCCATGATGTCGCGCCCGCGATGGCGCCGCGGCAGGCGGATGTGCCGCCCCACCGCCAGCGTCACCGGCCGCCCCGAGGCATGGATCTCGCGCGCGAACTGCACGCCGGTGGCCGAGGCGCCGACGACCAGCACCCCGCCCGCCGTCAGGCCCGCCGGATTGCGGTAGGCGCCCGGCACCACCTGCGCGATCTCCGGCGACAGGTCCGCCGCCCAGCCCGGCACCGCCGGCAGGTCGCAGGCCCCCATCGCCACCACCACCGCCCGCGCGCGCCATGCGCCCCTGTCGGTCTCGACCGCGAATCCGTCCTCGGCCGGCCGCACCGACAGGACCGCCGTGCCCTCCTCGACCGGCGCGGCGATGGCGGCCGCATAACCCTCGAGCAGCTCCACCACCACGTCCCGGCCCATGAATCCCTCCGGGTCCGGCCCGTCATGGCGATGCCCCGGCAGCCGCGTCATCCAGTTCGGCGTCAGCAGCCGCAGCGAATCCCACCGCTCCGACCGCCAGCGTTCCGCCACCCGCCCGCGCTCGATCAGCACATGTCCGATCCCGGCCTGGCCCAGGCAGGCGCTCAGCGCGAGGCCCGCCTGCCCCGCGCCCACGACCAGCACGTCGCTCCTGCGCATCGTCTCGCTCCGCTCTTCGGAAAATGGCTCCGACCCGGGCGGGTCTCCCCGGCCCGGGCCTCGCCGCCTCAGGCGGCTTCGTCGAAGACCGCGACCTCGGGCTCCGCGCCCGCCGCCATCGCCCCGTCCCGGCGGGACGATAAGAAGCTGTTGGCGTGGTACCAGTCGAGGAACCGGTCCTAGTCGGGGTTCTGCATGATCGCGTCGAACCCGAAGCCGGTCTTCGGGACGGGCCCCGGTGCGACCGGGTGAAAGGACATGCGCTGCATCATGGCGCTGGCTCCGTTGGGAATGGGGAGGGAAGGGGCGCCGAACCGACCCGGCGCCCGGGGATCCGGCTCAGCCGGCGTCGATCTCGAGGTCGACCGGCACGCCGTTCGTCAGCACGTCGAAGACGGCCGAGCGCGCACGGCTCTGCTCGACGAGCGCGCGCAGCTGCTCCTCCGGCGCGTTCCCGCGGATCCTGAAGCTCGCCTTGATCCCGGAATAGCCGTTCCGGACTTCCTTGCTCATGCCGAAGATGCCGAGCAGGTCGATGTCGCCGGTGATGGTCGATTCCACCTCGGTCAGCTCGATCCCGCGTACCGCGGCGATGTTGCCGATGCCCGTGGTGATGCAGGCGGCGAGGCCGACCGGAAGGTACTCGACCGGCGTCGGACCGTTGTCCTGCCCGACCAGCACCGCCGGATGGTCGCCGTCGAACACCGCGGCCACCTCGTGGCGGTGCTCGCTGCCCGCGCCGTAGAAGTCGTCCACGGTGATGCGGCTGTGGGTGCCCGAGACCCATTTCGACCGGGCGCGGAACTGGAACTTCGCCAGCTCGCGCGCCCCGTCCACGGCCTTGAGCGTGGCGACGAGGACGGGCGTGTTCACGCCGTTGAGGGGGGCCTTCTCGACTGCAACGGTGGTCATGTCTCTCTCCATGCGAAAGGTTTCGGTATCGAGGGACCGGCCCGCGGCCTGCCCTTGCGATGGAGAGATTTCTAGACGCGCCTCATTTCAGCCCCGCGTCGCACGTGGCCGAGAAGGGTTTCAGTTGTTTCAGGAAAAACCGCGCCGAATCAGTGCGCGAAGACGCCCTCGAAGTCGGCGAAGCCCTTGACCTCGATCGGGTTCCCGCTGGGATCGCGGAAGAACGCCGTGCGCTGCTCGCCGGGCTCGCCCTCGAACCGCACCTGCGGCGGGATTTCCATCGCCACCCCATGCGCCTCGAGCCGCGCCACCAGCGCCTTCCAGTCGTCGAGGGGAAGGACCACGCCCAGATGCGGCATCGGCACCATGTGCTCGCCCACCCGTCCGGTGTTCGTGGTCGCGAAGGGTTGGCCCAGATGCAGCGAGATCTGGTGCCCGAAGAAGTCGAAATCGACCCAGGTCTCGGTGCTGCGCCCCTCGGCACAGCCGAGCACGCCGCCATAGAACGCTCGCGCGGCGTCGAGGTCGGTCACGTGATAGGCCAGATGGAACAGTGATCGCATGGCCCCCTCATGCCACGCCGCACAGCCGAGGTCCAGCCGCTGGCGCAACGCCGCGCGCCCTGTCATTCTCCGCGCAAAATGGAGGGGGAACATGCCGCAGCCGCACGACATCCTCGCGATGGACGCACTCGACCTCTCCGCCGCAATCCACGCCCGCACCGTCTCCTGCGTGGAGGTGATGCAGGCCCATCTCGCCGCCATCTCCCGCCTCAACCCGACCTTCAACGCGATCGTCTCGCTCCGCCCCGAGGACGACCTCCTCGCCGAGGCCGCCGCTGCCGATGCCGAACTCGCCGCCGGCCGGTCGCGCGGCTGGATGCACGGCATGCCGCAGGCGATCAAGGACCTCGCCGAGGCCGCCGGCCTGCCCTGCACCCAGGGCTCGCCGATCTTCCGCGACCATGTCTCCACCGCCGACGACCCCTTCGTCGCCCGGATGCGCGCCGCAGGCGCGATCTTCACGGCCAAGACCAACACCCCGGAATTCGGCCTCGGCTCGCAGACCTTCAACCCGGTCTTCGGGGCCACCCGCAACGCCTGGGACCCCGCACTGACCGCCGGCGGCTCCAGCGGCGGCGCCGCCGTCGCCCTCGCGCTGCGCCTCCTGCCCGTCGCGGACGGCAGCGACCACGCCGGCTCGCTCCGCAACCCCGCCGCCTTCAACAACGTCATCGGGATGCGCCCGGGCTTTGGCCGCGTCGTCGACCAGACCGACGAGGTCTTCCTGCCCCGCCTCGCCGTCTCGGGCCCGATGGCGCGCAGCGTCGCCGACCTCGCCGCGCTCCTCGCCACCCAGGCCGGCCCCGACCCGCGCGCGCCGCTCTCGCTCGACGAGGACCCGGCCCGCTTCCGCGCGCCCCTCGACCGCGACCCGAAGGGCCTGCGCATCGGCTGGCTCGGCGATCTCGACGGCCATCTGCCGATGGAACCGGGCCTCCTCGATCTCTGCACCACTGCCACCCGCGTCTTCGAGGACCTCGGCTGCACCGTCGAGCCCGCGCTGCCCGGCTTCGACATGGAGGCGCTCTTCCAGTCGTGGAAGCGCCTGCGCCACTGGCAGGCCGGCAGCGGCCTCGCCCCCCTCTGGCGCAACCCCGAGCATCGCGCCCTGATGAAGCCCGAAGCCGTGTGGGAGGTCGAGGAGGGCCTGAAGCTCTCCGCCTTCGACGTCTCGGCCGACAGTGCCGTCCGCTCGGCCTGGTACCAGGCGGTCCGCGCGCTCTTCGCCCGTTACGACTTCCTCGTCCTGCCCGCGGCGCAGGTCTTCCCCTTCCCGGTCGAGACCCGCTGGCCGACGGAGATCGCCGGCCGCCCCATGGACACCTACCACCGCTGGATGGAGGTGGTGATCCCCGTCACCATGTCCGGCTGCCCGGCGATCGCGCTGCCCGCCGGCTTCGACGCCCGCGGGCGCCCCGCCGGAATCCAGCTCTGGGGCCCCTGGCGCTCCGAATTCGCCCTCCTCCAGGCCTCCCGCGCCTACGAGCGGGCGACCGACTGGACCCGCCGCGTCCGGCCGCCGGCGCTGGGATAAAGCCTGACCTGTCGCCTCGGGCCGGGAACATGAACTGTAGCGGCGCTGGTCCCGGGCTCAGAGGTCAGCGCCCGACCCGGCGGGCGTGAAGCGCCCGCCTGGGGGCGGGGCGGGCGCTGACCGTGCTGACGCACGGTCGCAAGGGCGGGGGCGATCGCAACATTGTCTCTCACGCAGCGCCAGAAATCGGCCTCACCCCGCCCCGTAGAGCCCCTTCCACCGCTCCCGCAGCGCCGCCTTCTGCACCTTGCCCATCGTGTTCCGCGGCAGCGCCTCATCGACGAACACCCGCTTCGGCCGCTTGAACGCCGCCAGCCGCTGGCCCGCCGCCGCGATCAGCACGTCCTCCGCCGGCACTGCCCCTTCCGCCGGCACCACCACCGCCACGACCGCCTCGCCGAAATCCGGATGCGGCACGCCGATCACCGCCGATTCCGCGACACCCGGCAGGTCGTTCAGCACGTCCTCGACCTCCTTGGGATAGACGTTGTAGCCGCCCGAGATGATCAGGTCCTTGTCCCGCCCGACGATCGACACATAGCCGTCCGCCCCCATCACCCCCAGATCGCCGGTGATGAAGAACCCGTCCGGCCGGAACTCCGCCTTCGTCTTCTCCGGCATCCGCCAGTAGCCCTTGAAGACGTTCGGCCCCCGCACCTCGATCCCGCCGATCTCGCCCGGGGGCAGAACCCGCCCCTCCCGGTCCGTCACCCGCACCTCGATCCCCGGCAGCGCCGGCCCGACGCTGCCCGGCCGCCGCTCGCCGTCGAGCGGGTTCGACGTGTTCATGCAGGTCTCGGTCATCCCGTAGCGTTCCAGGATCGCGTGGCCCGTCCGCGCGGTGAACGCCCGGTGCGTCTCGGCCAGAAGCGGGGCGGAGCCCGAGACGAAGAGCCGCATGCGCGCGCAGGCCTCCCGCGTCAACCCGGGATGGGCGAGCAGCCGCGTGTAGAAGGTCGGCACCCCCATCAGCACCGTCGCCTCGCCCATCAGCCCGATCACCTCGTCGGGATCGAACCTCGGCAACAGGAGCACCTTCGCCCCGCAGCCCAGCGCCATGTTCAGCGCCACGAAGAGGCCATGGGTGTGGAAGAGCGGCAGCGCATGGATCAGCACGTCCCGGTCCGTGAAGCCCCAGGCCTCGATCAGCGCCGCGATGTTCGAGCCGAGGTTGTCGTTCGACAGCATCGCCCCCTTCGAACGCCCCGTGGTGCCCGAGGTGTAGAGGATCGCCGCGATGTCGTCCGGCCCCCGCGCCA
Organism: uncultured Rhodobacterales bacterium; assembly: GCA_964575795.1. GTDB lineage: Bacteria > Pseudomonadota > Alphaproteobacteria > Rhodobacterales > Rhodobacteraceae > Amaricoccus. Next base: position 51,989 of record CAZNSP010000006.1, on the reverse strand, counting down.
CCACCTCCGCCAGCGGCGCGCGCCCTGCCGCGCCCTCGGCCAGGGTCCCCGCGCCGTCCGCATCCATCGTCACCACCCGCGCCCCGATCCGCGCGGCGAGCGGCGCCAGCCCCTCCGCCGCCGCCGGGTCGCAGACCACCACCTTCGGCTCGGCATCGGTCAGGAAGTAATCGAGCTCGGCCAGCGTGTAGCCGGTGTTGAGCGGCAGATAGACGGCACCCACCTGCAACGCACCGAGATAGAGCTCCACGTTGCCGAGCGACTTCGCCACCTGCACCGCCACCCGGTCGCCCGGCACGACGCCCAGCGCACGCAACTCCGCCGCCATCCGCCCGGCGGCCGCCATCAGATCCGCCCCGGTCACCGGCGCGCCCCGCCAGACCAGCGCCTCCCGCTCCGGCGCCGCCGCCAGCCGCGCCCGCAACCGCTCGTAGAGGTTCGCGTTCATCGCCCCGTCCTCCTGTCCGTCCGCCCCTCCCCTGCACCAGCCGCCGCCGCTTGCCAAGGGTCCGGCGCGAACCGGCCGGATCGCTTTACATCGGTAAGGATAATCCTTACGTTTTCGGCTGAACGGAGTGACCGATGATCCAGAGCCGAATCACCAGCAAGTCTCAGACGACCATCCCCGCCCCCGTGCGCAAGGCACTCGGGCTGAGGGAAGGTGACCTCGTGACCTACCGCATCGAAGCGGGACAGGTCGTGATGACACGTGCCGAGACCGCGCAGGACGATCCGTTCGCAACCTTCTCGGAGTGGGACAGCCCGGAGGACAGGGCCGCGTATGGCAACCTCTGAGGTCGGGTACCCGGCCGGGACCGTAGTACAGGTACCTTTTCCCTATACCGACGCCGAGACCAAACAGCACCGCCCTGCCCTTGTCGTCGCGACGGCGGGCGAGGGTGCCGAGCCGTTCCTGCTCTGGGTCCTGATGATCACCTCCGCCGCGCACCGTCGCTGGCCGGACGACGTGGTAATCCCCGATCTGGTCGAGGCCGGCCTGCCAGCGCCTTCCGTCATCCGTACCGCCAAGATCGCCACGATCGACTGTGGCCGGGCCAGGATTCTCGGCCGGATCGACCCGGCGACGCTGGCCGAGACGCTCGCGCTGGTCGGCCAGCGCCTTTGCCTCAGGCCCGAAGGGACGCCCCCCGCCCGCCCTTGAACCGCCGGGGCAACCCCGCTATGGCGGAAATGCCCGCGCTTTCAGGACGGAACCAGCCCATGACCACCAGCGACCCGCAACTCCTGGTCACGACCGACTGGCTCGCCGCCCATCTCAACGCCCCGGATGTCCGCATCCTCGACGCCAGCTGGCACATGCCCGACTCCGGCCGCGACGCCCGCGCGGAATACGAGGCCGCCCACATCCCCGGCGCCCGCTTCTTCGACATCGACGACATCTCCGACAGCCAGTCGAGCCTGCCGCACATGGCCCCGCCGGTCGAGAAGTTCATCTCCCGGATGCGCGCCATGGGCATCGGCGACGGCCACCGCGTGGTGATCTACGACACCCACGGCATCTTCAGCGCGCCGCGGGTCTGGTGGCTCTTCCGCCTCTTCGGCAAGGAGGACGTCGCCGTGCTCGACGGCGGCCTGCCGAAATGGCGGGCCGAGGGCCGCCCGGTCGAGGACGGCGTGCCGCTCCTGCGCGACCGCCACTTCACCGCGCGCCGGAACGCCAGCCTCGTGCGCGACGTGACCCAGGTCGCGGCCACGGCGAAGCTCGGCGACGCCCAGATCGTCGACGCCCGCAGCCCCGGCCGCTTCCGCGGCGAGGAGGAGGAGCCGCGCCCCGGCCTGCGCGCCGGCCACATCCCCGGCGCAAAGAACGTGCCCTTCCGCACCGTGCTCAACGACGACGGCACGCTCAAGGACGAGGCCGGCCTGCGCGCCGCCTTCGAGGCCGCCGGCGTCGACCCCGCCGGGCCGGTCATCACCACCTGCGGCTCCGGCATCACCGCCGCGATCCTCAGCCTCGCCCTCGAACGCCTCGGCAACCGCCAGCACGCGCTCTACGACGGCTCCTGGGCGGAATGGGGCGCCTATCCGGACCTGAAGGTCGAAAAGGGATGATGCACAAGGCCGGCGAGCGGGTCGACTACGTCGTCACCTTCCTCGAGATGGAGGGGCGCCCCGCCCAGCCGCGCCCGCACCTGCCGCCGGGCCCGGTCTCGGCGCTGATCGCGGCCGAGACGCCGCCGGTCTGGTACTTCCTCTCGCTCTACGACGCGGTCGGCGCCGCCTACGAATGGACCGACCAGCACCACGTGCCGAGGGGTCAGCTCGAGGATTTCCTCTCCCATCCCGCGGTCACGCTCTACACCTTCCTGCGCGCCGGCTGGCCGCACGGGTTCTTCATCCTCGACAGCCGCGACCCCGCGGTCTGCGACCTCGCGTATTTCGGCCTCGTGCCCGAGGCGATCGGCCAGGGCCTCGGCCGCTTCCTCGTGCAGACGGCGGTGCACATGGCCTGGGACCGGCCGGGCACCGAAAAGGTGACGGTCAACACCAATTCGCTCGACCACCCCCGGGCGCTGCCCCTCTACCAGCAGGCGGGCTTCGTCCCCGTCCGGCGCGAAACCCGCTCGCGCATCCTGACCCGCGACCGCGACACGATCGGCGACTGACGCCGTCCCATCCGAAGGACCGACCCCATGCTCGAGGCGCTCACCGCCCCCGCCCCCGACAAGATCATCGAACTGATGGGCCTCTACGCCGCCGATCCGCGGACCGACAAGGTCGACCTCGGCGTCGGCGTCTACAAGGACGCCCACGGCAACACCCCGGTCATGCGCGCGGTCAAGGCCGCCGAGCAGAAGCTCTGGCAGTCCCAGACCACCAAGACCTATGTCGGCCTCCTCGGCGACCTCGGCTTCGTCGACGCCATGCGCGACCTGATCTTCGCCGACAGCCTGCCCGCCGACCGCATCGCCGGCGCCCAGACCCCCGGCGGCACCGGCGCGGTGCGCCAGCTCCTCGAACTCGTGCGCATCGCCAGTCCCGAGGCGACCGTCTGGTACTCCGACCCGACCTGGCCGAACCACCCGGCGATCCTGAAATACCTCGGCATCCCCGCGCGCACCTACCGCTACTTCGACGCGGCCAGCCGCGGCGTCGATTTCGAGGGGATGCTCGCCGATCTCGCCGGCATGAAGACCGGCGACGTGCTCCTGCTGCACGGCTGCTGCCACAACCCGACCGGCGCGAACCTCTCGCTGGAACAGTGGCGCACCCTGACCGAATTCGCCGTGGGCCGCGGCGTCGTGCCGATGATCGACCTCGCCTACCAGGGCTTCGGCGACGGGCTCGAGGAAGACGTCGCCGGCCTGCGCTACATGGCCGGCCAGGTGCCGGAGATGCTGATCGCCGCCTCCTGCTCCAAGAACTTCGGCCTCTACCGCGACCGCGTCGGCGCCGCCTTCACCGTGGTGCAGGCGTCGAACCTGACCGCGATCGCCCGCGGCAACCTCGCCATGCTCAACCGGCTCAACTATTCCTTCCCGCCCGACCACGGCGCGAAGCTCGTCGAGATCATCCTCTCCGACCCCGCGCTCCGCGCCGAATGGACGGCCGAGCTCGAGGAAATGCGCCAGAACATGCTCACGCTCCGCCGCGGCCTGCGCGACGCGCTCCGGCGCGAGACGAACTCCGACCGCTTCGACTTCGTGGCCGAGCACCGCGGCATGTTCTCCCGCCTCGGCGCCAGCCCCGAACAGGTCGCCCAGCTGCGCGAACAGCATGGCATCTACATGGTCGGCGACAGCCGGGTGAACATCGCCGGCCTGCCTGCCGACGGCCTCGACCGGCTGGCCAAGGCGATCGCCGCCGCGGGGGTCTAGACCCCTTCGCCCGTGCGCCAGCACGGGCAGCGACCGCCCGCCCCCCGGCGGTCGCTTACGCGCCCACCCGGGCGGACGCTGCCCGTCCAGGCGCAACCCGACCGTTCCGCGAGGACCGACGCCATGACCGTCCCCTTCCTCACCGCCGAGACCGTCGAGCCGCTCCTCGACTGGAACCGCCTCGCCGACGCGCTGGCCGAGGGCCACCGCGGACCGAAGCCCGAGATTTCCGACCAGTTCGTCAGCCGCGGCACCGACACGCTCCTCTCCCGCGCCGCCTGGATCGACGGACTCGGCGTCGCGGTGAAGTCGGTGACGGTGATGGCCGGCAACGCCGCCCGCGGCCTGCCCACGGTCCAGGGCGCAATGCTCGTCTTCGACGACGCGACCGGCGCGGTCGAGGCGGTGATCGACTCCGCCCTCGTCACGAAATGGAAGACCGCGGGCGATTCGATCCTCGGCGCCCGCCTGCTCGCCCGCCCTGACGCGCGCCGCCTCCTGATCCTCGGCGCCGGCGCGGTCGCCGCCTCGCTGGTCGAGGCCTATTCCGCCGCCTTCCCCGGCATCGCCGTCACCCTCTGGAACCGCACGCCCGACCGGGCGGAGGCCCTCGCCGCCGCCCTCGCCCCGCGCTTCACGGTCGCCGTCGCCACCGACCTGCCCGAAGCCGTCGCCGCCGCCGACATCGTCGCCACCGCCACCATGTCGGCGGAGCCCGTGCTGCGCGGCGCATGGCTCCGCCCCGGACAGCATCTCGACCTGATCGGCGCCTACAAGGCCGACATGCGCGAGGCCGACGACGAGGCCCTGCGCCGCGCCAGCCTCTTCGTGGACAGCCGCAAGACCACGATCCACCACATAGGGGAACTGACCATCCCGCTCGCCGCCGGGGTGATCGCCGAGGCGGACATCCGCGGCGACCTCCACGACCTCGTGGCCGGCCGCGCCGGCCGCCGGTCATCGGACGAGATCACGCTCTTCAAGAACGGCGGCGGCGCGCATCTCGACCTGATGACCGGCCGGATGATCCTCGCCGCCTGGCGCGCCGCTCAGCCCACCTGACGCCGGCCCTCCGCGGCGATCACCGCCACAACCTCCGCCTGCGGGATCGGCGCGCCGATCGCATGGCCCTGCAGATAGCCGCAGCCCTGCGCGCGCAGCCACTCGACCTGCGCCGCGGTCTCCACGCCCTCGGCGATGACGTCGATACCGAGCCGACCGCCCAGCGCGATCAGCGCCTCGACGATCGCCGCAGTCGCGTCGCTGTCGAGCGCCGCGATGAACGAACCGTCGATCTTCAGCATGTCGAAGGCATAGCGCCGCAGATAGTCGAGCGAGGAATACCCCGTGCCGAAATCGTCCAGCGCCAGCAGGATCCCCTGCTTGCGCAGCCTGGCAAGCCGCTCGACAATGTCGAGCCGCTTGTCCATCAGCGCCGTCTCTGTCACCTCCAGGATCAGCCGCTCCGGCGGCAGCCCGGTCTCGCGCAGCACCCCGGCAAGGTCGCAGGCAAAGCCCGGATCGGCGAACTGCACCGTCGAGACGTTGATGCCGATGTAGGTGTGCACGGGCCACTGCATCGCGTCCCGGCAGGCCCGCTCCATCACCCAGCGGCCAATCGGCACGATCAGCCGGGTCTCCTCGGCCACGGCGATGAACTGGTCGGGCGTGATCGTGCCGAGCGTGGGATGGTTCCAGCGCAGGAGCGCCTCGTAGCCCGAGACGGCGCCGTCCCCGGCCACCACCACCGGCTGGTAGAGCAGGCTGAACTCGCCACGCTCCAGCGCCAGCCGCAGGTCGGTCTCCAGAAGCTGCTCCTGCCTGACCTCCGCGCTCATCGACGGCTCGTAGAAGCGGAAGCAGTCCCGCCCCGACCCCTTGGCCTTGTAGAGCGCCATGTCCGCGCTCTTCATGATCTGCGTCGGATCGGCCCCGTGCTCGGGGGCGAGCGCGATGCCGATGCTCACGCCCACGGTGACCTCGCGGCCCTCGATCGTCACCGGCGCATGCACCGCCTCGATCACCCGGAGCGCCAGCCGCTCCGCATCCTCGCGCGGCCCCAGCTCCGTCAGCAGGATGGCGAATTCGTCGCCCCCGAACCGCGCCACCGTATCCGTGTCGCGCACGATGCTGCGAAAGCGTTTCGCCAGCGCCTGCAACAGCGCATCGCCCGCGGGATGGCCCAGCGTGTCGTTGACGAGCTTGAACCGGTCGAGATCGAGACACAGCACCGCGACCCGCCGGTCGCCGCGCGCCATCGCCGCCTCCAGCTCCTCGGCGAACTGCATCCGGTTCGGCAACCCGGTCAGCGCGTCGTGCCGCGCCATGTGGCGGATGCGGTCCTCGGCCGTCTTGCGCTCGGTCGCATCGACGATCGTGCCCTCGAAGGCGATCGGGTTGCCGTTCTGGTCACGCAGGAGCCACGCCGTCTCCGACACCCAGATCCGCTCGCGCGTCCCGTAGCGGTAGACCTCCGAGATGAAGTCGTCGACCCGTCCGTTCTTCAGCATCAGCTTCACGAACTCGTCGCGCCGCCCCGGCTCGACGTACCACTCGTTGCGCACGTCGCGGGCCGCGGCCAGCAGCTCCTCCTCGGTCCAGAAGCCGTTCAGCCTGACCAGCGCCGGGTTCGCCCGCAACTGCCGACCCTCGAGCGAGGTCCGGTAGATGCCGAGCACCGAGTTCTCGAACAGGAGCCGGTACTCCGCCTGCGCCCGCTCGATCTCCTCCTCGCGCCGCTTGCGCGCGGTGACGTCGGTGAAGGTCCGCACGAACCCGCCCGATGGCAGCCGCGTGGTGCGCACCTCCAGCACCTTGCCGTCGAAGGTCTCGCGCTCGTAGACATGTGCCTCGGGCAGGTCCTCGCGGTGCAGGATGAAGGTGTTGATCCCCGAGTCCCGCGTCTCCTTGCTGATCGCCCCCGATTCGTACTGGTAGTCCAGCAGCTCCGGAAAGCTCGGCGTCGTCTCGGCGAATTCCCGCGGCAGGGACAGGAGCTCGGTCGTGCGGATGCTGAGCACCGGGATGCTCATGTCCGGCTCGACCACCATCAGCCCCTGGTCCATGTGGTTGAGCGTGGTCTGCAGCAGGTCCTTCTCGCGCTGCAGCCGCTCGTCGAAGGACCGCGCCTCCGTCACGTCCATCAGGATGCCGCTGATCGTCGGCCGGCCGCCGGTGACCGGGTCGGTGTCGGCGCGGAACCGGTTCAGCACCTCGCGCCGGACCCCGTCGCGCCCGACCAGCGACGCGGCGAGCGAGATCTCCTCGCCGGTCTCCGCCGTCCGCGCCATGCCCCGGCGCATCGCCAGCTGCGCCGAGGGCGTGTAGATCGCCAGCGCCATCTCCAGGGTCGGCGCACCGCCGGCGGGGTCGTAGCCCTTGATCCGGTAGACCTCGTCGGACCACCAGATGCGCCCGCTCGCCCGGTGCATGTGCCAGAACCCCACCCGCGCGAGCGAGCGCACCCGGTCCATCATGTCCATCGGCGGCGAGATCGGGCCGCGCTCCACCGGTCGCGACCTTTCCCGCTCGGTCGAGACCAGCCGCCGGATCTGCGCCCGCTCCTCGGCGCTGAGGTCCCGCGGCTCGCGCCCGAAGAGGCAGAGCGCACCGTCCTCGCCGCCCTCGCCGACGAGGCCCCAGGCCGCGAAGAACCGCAGCTTCCCGCCGCGCAGCGCCATCACCGTCGCCGGGCCCGCCTCCGCCGAGGCGAGGTCTTCGGCCAGGAAGAAGCCCCGCGGCCCCAGCACCTGCGCCGCCCAGACGGCGGCGTCCCGCACCGCCCCGTCGACCAGCCCCTGCGAATCGCTCTCCCCCCACGCCCCGCTCCGCGGCAGGACCGCGACCGCCAGCGGCAGGCCGAGCCGCCCCGCCGCGACCGTGCAGATCGCCGACAGGGCCGGATCGGAGGTATCGCTCACATGGCTGATCGGTTCCTGAGGCATGCCGTCCTTGCATGGAATGGCGGCGCCGGCCCGCAGGACCGCCCCGCACCCCGGGCCGGCAACCTTCAGGTCATTGCCGTCGTTCCCGGTGAATAAAACCCGAGGTTGTTAACTTACGTCTAATCACCACCATTACGCTACAACCCGCCCCATCCGTCAACGCCGGACCGAACCTTTCCGCGCCGCCAGAAACGCCTGCGCATCCTCCCGCGTCTCGAAGACATGCGGCGCCCGGGTCCGAGTCAGCGTCCGCCCGAGCTTCATCCGCGTGAAGGCCGAGGCCGAATACCGCGTCACCGTGCCGTAGAACCGCGTCTCCAGATCCTCGACCATCGCCGCGTATTCCCCGGCGATGTCCTCGTCGATCCGCGTCCCGTCGTAGTTCACGATCACGTCGACCGGCTCGGTCTGCTGCGCGCACAGCGCCTCGACCCGCGCCCTGATCCGCGCCACGTCCTCGGCGTTGCGGATGCGCAGCTTCTCGAAGTTGATGTAGAGCCGGTTCTCCGCGTCGTCCCGCTGGATCCGGTCGTCGAGGCCGAGGTGCAAGAGCTCCTCGCGCAGCCCCATCGGCCGGTCGGTGAAGATGCGCGGGTCCATCTCGCCGACCTCGGTCATCCGCGGCCGGAACGCCATCTGCGACAGGATGTCGCGGCCTACGTCCACCCCCGGCGCCACCTCGCGCAGCTCCAGCCCCTCGGGCGTCAGCTCGAAGACGCAGCGTTCCGTCACATACAGCACCGGCCGCCCCAGCGCCGCCGCCCGCGCGCCCGAGAACGTCACCTGCCCGACCCGCTCCAGCATCTTCCGCGCGCGGCCTTCCTTCACCACCTCCAGCCGGCCGTCACCGATCCGCACCTCCAGCCCGCCCGCGGTCAGCGTGCCGGCAAAGACCACTGCTCGCGCGTTCTGGCTGATGTTGATGAACCCGCCCGCCCCGGCCAGCTTCGGCCCGAAGCGCGAGACGTTGACGTTGCCCTCCCGATCCGCCTCGGCCATCCCGAGACAGGTCATGTCGAGCCCGCCGCCGTCGTAGAAGTCGAACTGCTGGTTCTGCGCGATGATCGCGTCTGTGTTGATCGCCGCGCCGAAGTCGAGCCCCGAGGCCGGCTGCCCGCCCAGAACCCCCGGCTCGGCGGTCAGCGTCAGGTGCTCCAAGAGCCCCTCCTCGCCGGCGACCGCAGCCACGCCCTCCGGCATCCCGATCCCGAGGTTGACCACCCCGTTCACCGGCAACTCGAAGGCCACCCGCCGCGCGATCACCTTGCGCGCATCCAGCGCCATCGGCGGCAGCGCCCCCGCCGGCGCCCGGATCCGGCCGGAGAACGCCGGGGAATAGGCCGTGGCATAGGTCTGCATGTGGTTTTCCGGTGCCGCCACCACCACCGCATCGACCAGCGTCGCCGGGATCACCACGTCGCGCGGGTTCAGGCTGCCGCGCGCCGCCACCCGCTCGACCTGCACGATCACCACCCCGCCCGAGTTCCGCGCCGCCATCGCCTGCGCGAGGTTGTCGAGGATCAGCGCCTCGCGCTCCATGGTCACGTTGCCCGCCTCGTCCGCCGTCGAGCCGCGCAGAAGCGCCACGTCGATCGGGAAGCCCGGGTAGAACAGGTATTCCTGCCCGTCGATCTCCATCAGCCGCACCCGCTCCGCGGTGGCGAGCGCGTTGATCCGCCCGCCGTCGCGCCGGGGATCGACGAAGGTGTCGAGCCCCACGCGGGTCAGCGTGCCGGGCTTGCCCGCCGCGATGTCGCGGTACATGTGGCTGATCACCCCCTGCGGCAGGTTCCAGCCGGCGATCTTTCCCTCCACCGCCAGCTTCGCCACCTTCGGGATCAGCCCCCAGTGCCCGCCGATCACCTGTTTCAGGAGCCCCTCGTGCCCCAGCCGGTTCAGCCCGCGGGTCTTGCCGTCGCCCTGCCCGGCGGCGAAGAACAGCGTCAGGTCGCGCGGCTCGCCCGTCTCCACGAACCGCGCCTCGATCACGGCCAGAAGCTCGTCCGGCACGCCGATGCCGACAAAGCCCGAGGTGGTGATCGTGTCCCCCGCCCGCACCAGCGCCGCGGCCTCGGCCGGGCTCAGAACCTTCTTCGGCATCGTCCCCCCTGTCCTGCTGACCGGGGACGCTAGCGCGGATCGGCTTTCCTGCCCAGCCTTCAGCGCCGCGCCGTCAGGCCCAGCTTGCGCTCGCGGTAGAAGGTGAAGAGGCCCATCGCCACCACGATCGCGCTGCCGACCAGCATCCAGACGTCGGGGTATTCCCCGAAGAACAGGATGCCGAGCGCGATCGACCACAGGAGCAGCGTGTAACGGAACGGCTGCACGAAGCCGATCTCGCCCAGCCGCATGCACATCACCCCGAAGACATAGCCGATCGGCAGGCAGACCGCCCCGGCGGCCAGCACCCCGACGCTGCCCGCCGACACCGGCCGCCACTCGGTAAGGAGGGAGAGGAGGCCCGCCACCACGGTGATCGCCGCCGCTGTCAGCACGGTCACGAACAAGGACGGCACGTCGGGCGTCAGCCGCCTTGTGCTCAGGTCGCGGATCACGATGAAGACGATCGAGGCGAGCGCCCAGAGCGCATAGGCGTCGAAGCCCTCGGTCCCCGGCCGCACGATGATCAGCACCCCCATGAAGCCCGCGACGATCGCGAGATACCGCCGCCAGCCCACCCGCTCGCCGAGGAACAGCGCCGCGCCCAGCGTCACCGCCAGCGGCACGCTCTGCAGGATCGCGGTCGCGTTCGCGATCGGCATGTTGAAGAGCGCGGTCAGGAAGCAGATCGTGCCGCCGATCTCGCCGAAGCAGCGCAGGCTCAAGAGCCGCACGTCCGGCCGCCCCGGCCGGAACCGCAGCGCCCCCTGCTGGGCGGCCAGCATCCCGATCAGCGCCGTCGCCATCACGCCGCGGATGAAGATCGCCTGGAACAGCCCCATGTCGTCCGCGACCAGCTTGATCAGCGCATCGTTCAGCGAGAACCCCGCCATGCTCAGCATCATGAACGCGGCGGAGCGCATGTTGTCGGAAAGCGGGGCCATGATCGGGGTCCGGAGAATGCTGAAGGGGCCGCGGCGCGACGGCCGACCGCCGCACACTATCCTTCCCCGCGGCGAAGGAAAGCCCGCCGGGCGCCTGTTCTCCCGGTCGGCACGGCCAAGATCGACATGGCGCCGCTGGAGGGGCTTCTGTAGCATCGCCCGGCCTGCAAGCATCCCGGTTCAAGGGCGGGGGAGCCCCCCGCGAGGAGCGACCCAATGTATGCCGATGCCCGTGGCCTGCCCCTGTCCACGTCCAGCGCCGATGCGGCGGCCGCGTTCGATCACCTGGTCACCGGCTACCTCACGCAGCGCGCGGACACGCCCACCCGTCTCGCCGCCCTGCTGGCGGCCGATCCCGGATTCGCCCTCGCCCACTGCATGCAGGGCTATTTCGCCATGCTCGCCTTCAAGCAGGCCACGATCCCGATTGCCGTCGAGGCGGCACGCACCGCCAGATCCCTCGCCGCCGACGCCACCGAGCGCGAGCGCAGCCATGTCGCCGCGCTGACCGCCTGGTCCGAGGGCGAGCTCGACCGCGCCCTCTTCGTCTGGGAGTCGATCCTGCGCAGGCATCCGCTCGACGTGGTGGCGTTCCGCCTCGCCCATTTCGTCAACTTCTGGCTCGGCCGTCCGCAGGACATGGTCGCCTCCGTCGATCGCGTGATCGGCGCATGGTCCGAGGACGTCCCGGGCTTTTCCGCGATCCTCGCCTGCCACGCCTTCGCCCACGAGGAGGCGGGGAACTACCTCGCGGCCGAACCCTCCGGCCGCCGCGCGATCGAACTCGACCCCTGCGACCTCTGGGCCGCGCACGCCGTCGCCCACGTGATGGAGATGCAGGGCCGGCGCAGCGAGGGCATCGCCTGGCTCACCACGCTCGCGCCCAACTGGGAGGGCAGCCACAACCTGCAGCACCATCTCTGGTGGCACGCGGCCCTGTTCAAGCTCGAATACGGCGACCACGCCGCCGTCCTCGATCTCTACGATACCCGCTACCGCAACCTCGACGCGCCCCTCACGAAGGCCGCGCCGGACGTCTACATCGACGTGCAGAACGCGGCGTCGACGCTCTTCCGCCTCCAGCGTCTGGGCGTGGACGTCGGCGACCGCTGGGAGGAGCTGGCCGACAAGGCCGAGGCGCGGATCGGCGACTGCGTCTCCGCCTTCACGCTTCCGCACTGGCTGATGGCGCTGACCGCCACCGGCCGTACCGCCGCCGCGGAGCGGATGATCGAGGCGATGCGCGCCTATGCCAACGGTCGCGGCACCGTCCCGCCCCTGGTGCGCGACTACGTCCTGCCGATAGCGGAGGCACAACTCGCCCATGCCGCCGGCCGCCATGCCGAGGCCGTCGCGCTGATGCGACCGGCGATCGGCGGCATGTACCGGCTCGGCGGCAGCCATGCCCAGCAGGACGTCCTGGAGCAGCTGTTCGTGGACGCGGCGCTCGAGGCCGGCAGCGTCGAGGACATCCGTCTGGCCGTCGAACGTGTCGCGGGACGCCGGGCGATCCCGCCCGAGCGCTTCATCGGCTGGCGCACGGCCGCCAGCCGGGCAGGTCTGCACGCGCACTAGGCACGGACCAGCGGGTTGCATGGGAAGCGGGCGCCGGTGTTGCGTCGCGAGCGGCACGACACATTCAACAAACAAAATAGCACCCAAATAGCACCTGAATGACACCCGACCGGAGCGGCCCGCTCCGGCCCCCTTTGCGGCCCCCGCGCGCCGCTCGGCGGCTTTCGGCAACTCGGGGCGCGGAGGCTGGCCAATCGCCCTTGCCGACGCTAAATCGGACCTGCGGAGCCACTCTGCCCGCCGCAGAACCGACGTTCATGTCCGACGTTCCGACCCAGCCCGAGGCCGTCTGGCTCGACCGCCAGACGCCGCCCCACATCTTCACCCTGGTCATGATGGCCGGAGTTTCGGCGCTGAACATGAACATGATCTTGCCGTCGTTGCCGCGCCTGGCACAACATTTCGGTACGGACTACGGCATCGTCGCGCTCTCGGTCTCGGCCTATCTCGCCGTCACCGCGCTGATCCAGATCCTCATCGGACCGCTTTCGGACCGCTACGGCCGCCGCCCCGTGGTGCTCGCGGGCTTCGCCGTCTTCCTCGCCGCCACCGTCGGCTGCGCGGTGGCGCCGAACGTCGAGGTCTTCCTCGCCTTCCGCCTCGTCCAGGCCTCCGTCGCCACCGGCATGGCCCTCAGCCGCGCCATCGTCCGCGACATGGTCGGCCCCCACGAGGCCGCCAGCATGATCGGCTACGTCACCATGGGCATGGCGCTCATGCCGATGGTGGGACCGATGGTCGGCGGCTTCCTCGACGAAACCCTTGGATGGCAAGCGATTTTCTGGCTGACCTTCCTCGTCGGGATCGGGGTGATGGCGCTGGTCTGGGCCGATCTCGGCGAGACGAACCGCCACCCCTCCGCGAGCTTTGCCGCCCAGTTCCGCGCCTATCCCGAGCTTGCCCGCTCGCACCGCTTCTGGGGCTACGCGGCGACTGCCGCACTGGCCTCGGGCGCCTTCTTCGCCTTCCTCGGCGGCGGCCCCTGGGTGGCGAGCGAGATCCTCGGCATGAGCCCGGCCAAGCTCGGCTTTTACTTCGGATTCATCGCGACCGGTTACATGTTCGGGAACTACCTGTCGGGACGATTCGCCGCCGGCGTCGGACTGAACCGGATGATGCTCCTGGGCGGAATTGTCGCGACCGCCGGAATGTTGCTGGCGATGGGCTTCTTCCTCGTCGGAGTCGTGCATCCGGTCACGTTCTTCGGGTCGATCCTGTTCGTCGGCCTCGGCAACGGCCTGCTCCTGCCCAGCGCCAACGCGGGCATCGTCTCCGTGCGCCCCCATCTCGCGGGCAGCGCATCCGGTCTCGGCGGGGCGCTGATGATCGGTGGCGGCGCGGCGCTCGCGGTGCTCGCCGGCGCACTGCTCACCCCCGAACGCGGCGCATGGCCGCTCTTGTGGCTGATGCTCGGCTCCACGGCGCTCGGCCTCATCTCGACGTTCTACGTGATCCGGGTCGCCAACCGCCGCGGCGAGGCCTGACCGGCTTGTGAATTGGAGCGGCCCCGCCCCGCCCTATGCTCGGAGGCAGGAGGACGGCCATGACCATCACGCGACGCATCTTCACCGCCGGCCTCGCCTCCGCGGCGCTCTGGCCGCTGACCGCCACGGCCCGCATCGCCCCCGACGCGCTCGCCGATGTCCGCAGCCGGGCCCGCTCACTCGACCAGCTTCACAGCATCACCGTCGCGGTCGACGGTCAGACCGTACTCGCCGAGGCGTTCCGCGGCCCCGCCCTCGACCGCCCGGTCAACGTGAAATCCGTCTCCAAGACGCTCGTGGCCACCCTGACCGGCGCCGCGATCGACCGCGGCGTCCTGCCCGGTGTCGACACCCCGGTCCTGCCCTACCTGCGTGCCCCGGCAGGTCTCGATCCGCGCACCGAGCGCATCACCGTCGCCCATTGCCTGACCATGTCCACGGGCCTCGAGCGAACCTCCGGCGCCAACTACGGCGCCTGGATCAACAGTCGCGACTGGGTCGGCTACGTGCTTTCCCGGCCCTTCGTCGACGAACCCGGCCGGGCCATGGGCTATTCGACCGGCGACTTCCACCTGCTCGCCGGCGTGCTGACGCGGGCCTCGGGCCGCAGCCTGCTCGACCTCGCCCGCGACTGGCTCGGCGACCCGCTCGGGATCGAGCTCCCGCCCTGGGACCGGGACCCGCAGGGGATCTATCTCGGCGGCAACAACATGGCGATGTCGCCCCGCGGCATGATCCGCTTTGCCGAGGCGATCCGCACCGGCGGCGCCCCCGTCGTCCCCCGGACATGGGTCGAGACGAGCTGGCAACCCCGGGTGCGTTCCCCCTTCTCCGGCCACGACTACGGCTACGGCTGGTTCATCGCCGAGATGGGCGGCGCCCGCACCTTCTACGCCCGCGGCTATGGCGGCCAGATGATCTACATCGTGCCCGACCGCGCCCTGTCCGTGGCCATCACCTCGAACCCCAACCTGCCGGCGCGCTCCGGCGGCCATGTAGGCGACCTGAACAGGATCGTCGGAGAACTGCTGGTCCCGGCCGCCCCGCGCGCCTGATGGTGCGGGGGCCACAACAGGCTGGACGGCCGCAGGCAAATCCCCGATGTTCCAGCGCTAACGGGTCGCCGCAGGCCGGCAGACCTGCTACCGAATCACAATGTCGATCCGGAATAACCGGACGGCCATATGGGAGGAATGACATGACCACGAGACTTGCCCTGTCGACCGCCGCCGCCGTGGCGATCCTCGGCGCGCTGCCCGCCGCCGCACAGGAATTGCGCTTCTCCTGCTACCAGGACGGCGTGGAATGCGACGCCTGGGCCGAGCAGTTCAAGGCCTTCGAGGCCGAGAACCCCGGCATCACGATCGTGGTCGACATCGTGCCCTACCAGTCGGTGCTCGAGGGCCTGCCGGTCCAGCTCGCGGTCGGCGAGGGACCCGATCTCGGCCGCGTCACCGATTTCGGCGGCCTCGCCCAGTACATGCTCGACGTCCGTCCCTACGTCTCCGACGCGGCCGCGATCGAGGAGCGCTACGGCCCCAGCCTCGCCTGGACGCGGGTGAACGGCCCCGACGACAACGGCATCTACAACATCGTCGACCAGCTCACCGCCACCGGCGGCTTCGCCAACAAGACGCTGTTCGACCAGGCCGGCGTCGAAATGCCCGCCCCGGGCTCGACCTGGGCCGACTGGGCCGAGGCCGCCACCGCGGTGCGCGACGCCACCGGGGTCGACTTCGCCATGGCGCTCGATCGCACCGGCCACCGCTTCGGCGCCCCGGCGATCAGCTACGGCGCCAAGTACTTCGACGAGAACGGCGAGCCGATCGTCGTGGACGACGGCTTCCGCGCCTTCGCCGAGCAGTTCGTCGCCTGGAACAACGACGGCACCATGGCCAAGGACGTCTGGGCCGGCGCCGGCGGCGGCAGCTACCAGGACGCCGCGGCCGAGTTCATCAACGCAAACCTCGTGTTCTACTACTCCGGCTCCTGGCAGATCGGCCGCTTCGGCCGCGACATCGGCGACGCCTTCGACTGGGTCGCCACCGGCGCGGTCTGCGGCCCCGTCGCCTGCACGGGCATTCCCGGCGGCGCCGGCATCGTCGGCTTCAAGCACACCGCCCATCCCGAGGCCGTGGGCAAGGTGATCGACTTCATCGCCCGCGACGACGTCCAGGCGGCGGTCCTGGCGCAGACCAAGAACATCCCCGCCAACGCGCTGCTGCAGGAGCAGGGCATCGAATACGTCGACGCCTCCGAGGACGTGATCGAGGCGCTCACCGTCTTCGCAGCATCGGTGCCGACGTTCAGCCCCATCGCCTTCCAACTGCAGGGCTACAAGAACAACCGCGCCATCTTCACCGCGACGCCCGCACGCATCACCCAGGCGATCGTCGGCGAACTGACCCTCGACGAGGCGCTGGCGCGGCTCGACGAGGACGTTGCCGAGGCCGTGGCGGCCGCCCAGTAAGAGGGTCCGGGGGCGGCTCCCGGGCCGTCCCCGCCCCCACTTCCCGGATGAGCGCCCTCGCCCGCCTCGGTGGATGGCTCTACGCCGCCGCCTTCAACCTCTTCGAAAGGCCGATGCTCGGCCTTCAGAAACGACTGGGTGTCCAGCGTCTCGCCTGGGTGTTCCTCCTGCCGAATCTCGTGATCTTCGGCCTCTTCACCTTCGTCCCGATCTTCCTGAACTTCGCCTATGCGGTCACCGGCGGCGACCAGATCCTGCTCTGGGAACGTCCCTATGTCGGCGCCGAGAACTTCGCCTCGCTGCTCGACTGCGAAAGCTACCTCGATCCCAATTCCTGCCGCCGCGACCTCTTCTGGCGCGCGGTCCACAACACCGGATGGTTCGTCGTCCTCCAGGTCGGCTTCATGGTGCTCTTCGCGCTGCTGACCGCGCTCATCCTCAACAAGGACATCCCGCTCCGCGGCTTCTTCCGGTCCGTCTTCTTCTACCCGGTCCTGCTGTCCCCGGTCGTGGTCGCCCTGATCTGGAAATGGATCCTGCAGCGCAACGGCATCCTGAACGCCGGCCTCGACGGCCTCGGCTTCGGCACGGTCAACTGGCTGGTCGAGGCGAACTGGGCCTTCTTCTGGGTGGTCTTCATATCGATCTGGGCGCACATGGGCTTCTACGTGCTGATCCTGCTCGCGGGCCTCCAGGCGATCCCGGCGGATGTCTACGAGGCGGCCGAGATGGACGGCACGCCGAAATGGCGGGTCTTCAGCCGCATCACCCTGCCGCTCCTGATGCCGACAATGGTCGTGGTGATCGTGCTCAGCCTGATCCGCGCCGTGCAGGCCTTCGACGAGATCTACGTGCTGACCGGGGGCGGGCCGGGCTCGGCCACGACGCTCCTCCTGCAGTACATCTACGACACGGGCTTCGCGACACGGCCGCGCCTCTTCGGGCTTGCCGCCGCAGCCTCGATCCTGATGGCGGTGGTGCTCTTCACGCTCACCCTCATCCAGCTCGCCGCGACGCGGCGCAGGGCGGAGGGCGGCTGATGCTGGGCTTTCTCACCCGGACCCGCGGCCGGAACCGCATGGACCTGACCGACTGGCTCGCCTGGGGTTTCCTGCTGCTCGGCCTCTTGCTGATGCTCGGGCCGGTCGCCTGGCTCGGGCTCTCCTCCTTCAAGACCGAGGCTGGCCTTCAGGAATATCCGCCCACGCTGATGCCGCTCGCGACCCAGACCGTCGAGGTCGAGGGCCAGCCCGCACCCCTCCCGCTCTTCCGCGTCACCAGCGGCGAGCACGAGGGCCGGGTCCTCGCCCAGGTCCGCCGCGTCGGCCTCAATGCCCAGATGATCGATCCGGCCGACCCCGAAACCCGGATCGACGTGAACATCAACGACAGGGAGCCCGTTCGCGTCGTCGCGATCGCCACCGAGAACTACACCGGGCTCTTCAGCCGGTTCAATTTCCTGCTCTACTTCTGGAACTCGACCTTCATCACCGTGGTCGCCACGATCCTGACGGTGCTCTTCAACTCGATGGCGGCCTTCGCGCTCTCGAAGTACCGCTTCCGCGGCCGCACGGTGGTGTTCGTGCTGATCATCGCGACGCTGATGATCCCGCCGACCATCACGCTGGTGCCGACCTACCTCGTGGTCAGCCAGATGGGCCTCGTCAATTCGCCCTGGGCGGTGATCTGGCCCGCGATCGCCACGCCGACCGGCGTCTTCCTGCTGCGCCAGTACATGCTGACGATTCCGGACGACCTGCTCGACGCCGCGCGCATGGACCATGCCAGCGAATGGCGAGTCTACTGGAAGATCGTCCTGCCGCTCGCTGCGCCCGCGCTGGCGGTTCTGGTGATCTTCTCGGTCATGTGGCGCTGGAACGAGTTCCTGTGGCCCCTGATCGTGCTGAACCGGGCCGAGAACTTCACGCTCCAGCTCGCGCTCAACAGCTTCCAGGGCGAGCTTCAGACCAGCTGGTCGAGCCTTCTGGCGATGACGGTACTCACGCTCCTGCCGATCACCATCGTCTTCGCCTTCCTGCAGAAATACATCACCCAGGGCATCGCCCAATCCGGAGTGAAATGATGGCGCGGATCGAACTCAGGGGACTCTTGAAGGACTACGGCCCGATCCGGACGATCCACGGCATCGACCTGACCATCGAGGACGGCGAGTTCTGCGTCTTCGTCGGCCCCTCGGGCTGCGGCAAGTCCACTCTGCTGCGCATGATCGCCGGGCTGGAGGAGATCACCGGCGGCGACCTCCTGATCGACGGCGAGCGCGTCAACGACCAGCGCGCCTCGGAACGGGGCCTCGCCATGGTCTTCCAGACCTATGCGCTCTATCCCCACATGACGGTGCGCCAGAACCTCGCCTTCGGGCTCGAGAACATCCGCACGCCAAGGCCCGAGATCGACAGCCGCATCGCCGAGGCCGCGCGCATGCTGCAACTCGAACCCTATCTCGACCGCCGCCCCAAGGAGCTTTCAGGCGGACAGCGTCAGCGCGTGGCCATCGGCCGCGCGGTGGTGCGCGAGCCGCGCGTCTTCCTCTTCGACGAGCCGCTCTCGAACCTCGACGCCGAACTCCGCGTCACCATGCGCGGCGAGATCGCCGACCTGCACGACCGGCTCGGCAACACCATGGTCTACGTCACCCACGACCAGGTCGAGGCGATGACCATGGCCGACAAGATCGTCGTCCTGCGCGCGGGCCGCATCGAACAGTCGGGCTCGCCCATCGAGCTCTACAACCGTCCCGCCAACCAGTTCGTCGCCGGCTTCATCGGCAGCCCGCGCATGAACTTCGTGCCCGTCACCGTCGAGAGCCCCGTCGATGGCGCCGTGGGCCTCCGCGACGCGTCGGGCCGCACCTACCATGCCGCGGTCGCGGCCGAGGGTCTGAAGCCGGGCGACTCCGCCATGCTCGGCATCCGCCCCGAACATCTCGAGGTTGCCGCGAACGAGGACCACCCGGCCGAGGTTGCCAGCATCGAGCAGCTGGGCGGCGAGAGCTATCTCTACTGCCGCACGCCCGAAGGCCACGCCCTGACCCTGCACATGCCCGGCCAGACCGCCATCAGGCGCGGGGACCGCGTCCAGCTCGCCTTCCGGCCCGAATTCGTCCATCTGTTCCGGGCCCCGGACGGCACCGCCCTCGCGCGCAGGACGGTGGGCGAGGCGGTCGCAGCCTGACCGGCGCCCCGGGCCCTCAATCAGGTCCGATCTCGATGTAGCCTTCCGAGGGCCGCCCGTTGACATGCAGCGGACGGGCTTCCCCCGGCGGCAACCGCAGGCCCAGCCGCCGCCAGTCCGGCCGGTAGGCGCCGAGTGCCCGCCAGTGCAGGTCGATCCGATCCGGCGTCGCGATCATCCAGAAGTCGAGCCGCAGATGATTCGCCTGCCACTCCGCCGTCTCGCCGTCGTCCTCGTAGAGAACCCCGCGCGATTCCCCCTCGGTACCCGGCCAGAGGCTCAGCACCCTTCCCTGATCCTCCGCCAGCGGTAGAATCGCGCCCGCCCGCACCAGCAGCGGAACCCGGTCGAGGGGCGCCGGCAGGACGATCTCCTGCCCGCCCGCGAACCAGGTCCCGCGCTCGAAGTCGAACCATCCCGCACCATTGTCCGGCAGGCGGACCCGCCTGACCCTCTGTCCCTCCTCGACCACCGATGCGACCAACAGATCGGTCCCGAGCAGGAACTCGTCGCTTTCCTCCCACATCGCCACGTCATGCTCGTGGTCGAGGAACGACGGCCGGATCATGGGCTCCAGCTCCGCATGGTACCGCCATAGCGTCGTGTAGAGATACGGCATCAGGCGCCGCCGCAGCGCCATCGCCGCACGGATGCCGTCGTTCACCTCCGGATGCATCCAGGGTTCCGTCACGCTGCCGTCCTCGTTCCACGAATGGATCGTGAACCGCGGATGCAGCGCCCCGTTCTGCACCCACCGCAGGAACAGCTCCGGCCCCGGTCGCGGTCCCGCGAACCCGCCCACGTCGTGGCCGGTGTTGGACATCCCCGACAGCGCCATCCCGAGGCCCATGCGGGTGTTGTACCGGATCGTCTCCCAGGCCGTCCGGTTGTCGCCGGTCCAGGTCTGCGCCAGGGCCTGCAGGCCCGGCCCACCCGACCGCGTGATGGCATAGGGCCGTTTGCCCGGAGCGTGCGCGTGCTGCGCCGCCAGCGAGGCCCGGACCATCAGCAGCGCCAGCACCGGTCGCATCAACGTCGCGGGGACGGGCGTGCCGAAGCCGTGGCACACCGCCTCGTCGTCCCAGATCTCGAACTCGTTGTTATCGTTCCAGGTCGCGACGATCCCCTGATCGAGCAGCTGCCGCATCACCTGCTCCGACCACCAGGCCTGCGTGTCGGGGTTGGTGAAGTCGAGATGGCTTCCCTCGTCGTCCCAGAACATCGACCGCTCGGGACGCCCCTCGGCATCGTGCACGAAAAGCCCCAGCTCAGTCGCCTCCTCGTAGCGCGGATGGTCCTGCAACAGACACGGCTTGATGTTCGCCACCAGCCGCACGCCCTTCTGCCCGAGCCGCGCCGCCATGCCCGGTGCGTCCGGGAACTTGTCGTTGTTCCAGTTGAAGACGTAGCGCTTGTGCCCGATCGAGGTGTAGCCCGAGGACATCTGGAAGCTCTCGGCCGCCATGCCCTCGGCCTCGGCCCGCTCGACGAAACCCTCGATCCGCGCCTGCGCGTCGGGCAGGTCGGTGTACTGCATCGTCGATCCGGAATAACCGAGCGACCATCGCGGCGGGAAAGCGGCGCCGCCGGTCAGCCAGGTCTGCATCTTCACGACCTCCAGCGCCGTGTCCGCCCGGAAGAGGTAATAGTCGAGATCGCCGTCCTCGGCCCGGTGAACACGATAGGGCGCGTGATAGTTGTCGAGTTCGTTGCCGAGGTCGAACCGGCAGCTCGCCATGTTGTCGTAGAAGATCCCCCAGCTTCCCGCCTTCCCCCGGGTCAGCATGAAGGGAACATGCTTGTAGAGGGGGTCGGTGCTCCGCGCGTCGTAGCCCATCGCATCCAGGTTGCGCATCTCGAAGCGCCGCCCGGCCCGGTTCAGGTTCCCCGCCTTCTCGCCCAGCCCGTGGATCGGTTCATCCTGTCCGCGCAGCATGTAGTGCTCGTGCGCGCAGTCGCGGCCGCGAAGGTAATAGGCGCCTGTCGCCCGGTCCGCCGCGAACGGCACGCCCTCGGGGCCGGTCCAGCGCAACGCGAGCGGCGCAGCGATCTCCACCCGAAGCTCGGGCGTCGCGATCCACAGGCTCGCCCCGTCGAGCGGGCCGCAGTCGAAGGAAGGACAGCTGAAACCGGCCAGGTCGTCCCGTCCGCGACCCTCGATAGGTCCCGGAGCCCCCGGCGACACGCACCATGTCCGCGGCAGGCGCCAATGCCCGCCCTTCCGCAGGCTCACCCGGAACAGGTTCGCCTCCAGAACCCGGACATCCAGGCAATGTCCGCCCTCGAACCACAGGGCGAGGCCGTTCCGGGTCCGCCTCGCCTCCGTCCATCGCCGCAATGGCCGCATCGACCCACCCTCGCTGCCCGATTCCGTTTCGCGGGACGTTACGGAGCGGCGGAGACGGTGTCACGCTGGTGTAACGCTGGACATGATTAACCGGACCAAAGCGCAACCGGGTAAGACCATGCCGTTCGAATCACTCTACCAACGCAACCTCTTCGGCGCCCCCTCGGAGGGCGAGACATTTGCCGGTCTAGGATCGGACGCCGATGCGGATGGTCACCCCGCACTCGGCCGGATCGCGGCCAAGATCGGGGCGACCCGACGCCCCGGCGCCGCCTCGGACATTCCGGCGGGCGCGACCTATCTCGCCCAGTTCGCCAGCCACGACCTCGACTTCCGCGGCCGTGTCGGCGATGCCGAGCATGGGCGGCTCGACCTCGGCCTGATCTATGGCGACGGACCGACGCACGACACCTTCTGCTACCAGCTCCCCGATCGTCCGGGGGCGCCGCGCCACCTGCTGCGCGTCGGCCGCACCCGTCCCACTCCCGAATCGCCCGCCTGGGGGGCCGCCCGCGATCTGCCGAGAGCCAGCTGCCCGCATCTCGACAACGGGGCCTCGGACGATCGCACCGAGGCGCTGATCCCGAACGCCTTCTCCGACTCCAACGCGATCCTGGCCCAGTTCCAGATGGTGTGGGTCCTGATGCACAACGCGCTCGCGGACCGGCTCGCGCCCGCGATGGGGCCCGGTCCGGCCTTCGAGGTCGCGCGCAGCGTGAACCGCCGGATCTATCACGCGTGCCTTCGCAAGGACGTCCTCGAAACCTGGCTCCATCCCCGCCTGCGCACCCGCTACTGCGCCGAGCGCCCCGAACGCCTGTCGCAGGAATTTGCACCGGTGCCCGTCGAATACATCGCCGGCGTCGCCCGGCTGGGCCACTGTCTCGTTCGCGAGATCTACGCCCTGAACGACCAGCGCCAGGTCGCCGGCCTGCGCGACATTCGCAGGCATACCAGCATCGGTCGACCGCGTCACATGCCGGTCACGGAAGACTGGCTCATCGACTTCTCCCGGTTCTTCGAGATCGGCGCCTCGGTGCCGCAGAGGGCGCGCGCGATCGGTCCGCATGCCGCGCGTCCCTTTGCATCCGGCACCGGGGAGACGGCCGACGGACTCGTCCTGCGCGACTTGGTTGCAAGTGCGCGCAATGGGGTGCGCTCGGTCAGGTCCCTGATCGAGCGTGTGCGAGGTGCGGATACCCGTCTGCTTGAGGGGTGCTTCGCGCAGGACGAGTCCACATGGTCGGCGGCCGTTCGCGACTGGCTCACGGGCACCGGCCTGTCGGAGACCGAGATCGACCGTCTCGCCTCCGACCCGCCCCTGACGCTCTTCCTCATGCTGGAGGCCGAAGCGGACACGGACGGCCGGTCGCTCGGCATGCTCGGGTCGGTCATCATGGGCGAGACGCTCGCCGCCGCGATGGATGCGGTGCCGCTCGGCGATCCCGCCTCGATGACCAGGATCTTCGACGGGCCCGCCCCCGCCTCGATGGCGGAGGTCATCCGCTACCTCCAGGCCCACTACCGCTTCGCCGAAGGTGCCCGTCTTCACAGGCTCGAGGCAGACCCCGCTTCCCCAAGTCAGCCGATCGAAGGAATCACCGACATGCTCGACAACGCTGCCGCCCAGCCCTCCCCGATCCCGCGCATCGAAGTCGCGGACTTCGTCGAGATGGGCCGGCTGGTCGCCGACTGGGCGACCGGCAAGGTCAAGCATCCGGAAAACGTCGCGGAACTGGTCGAACAGCTCGACGGAATCGCCGTCGTGCCGGAGCGCATCAAGCGCGTGACCGTCGTGCAGAGCACGCTCGATCACCTGATCCTGCGCCTGCCGGTGCGCGAGATGATCGAGGAGAGCGAACGCCACCTTTCGGATCCGATGACGAACGGCCGCTATCCGTTCCCGCAGTTCTACGAGGACTTCTACAGCCCCGGCTTCGGTCCCGTCATGACGCCGCTCGAAACGCTCTACGCCCGGGTCGGCGACTACACGATTGCCCAGTGCCGCTGAGGCGCCGGGCTCCGCTGCGAACCGTTGCGTCCGGTTTGCTTTCTCCCTGACCAACTGGGTGGCCGGTTCAGCCGGCCACCATTTTTTCCCGGGCCTGCGCCGCGACGGTCAGGCGGCGGCGCAACTCTGCCCTCACCGCCTCGCTGCGGATCGGGAAGCAGCCCATGAACCAGTCGATGATCTCCCCATCGCCCGGAGGCGGGCCCTTCGGCCAGTCCATCCGCGCCAGTTCCATGAACAGCACCATCGACTGCGCCGCCCGATCCTCGGCACCCATCGCGACATGGCTCGCCGCCGCCCAGGCCGGCAGGTTGATGATCGCATCCCCCGCAACCTCGGCCGCCGCCACCGCGCCCTCGTAGTCGCCGCAGAGATACCGTGCCGTGGCGACATAGCCCTGTGCCGCGCGCGAGAACTTCATTCCAAGGACACTCGCCTGGTCCACCAGTTCCCGCGCCCGCTCCAACTCGCCGGCAAAGGCGAAGCCGAGCGCCGCGGAAATGATGGTCCAGGGGTCGTTCTCGTTGAGATCGAGCGCCAGATCGAGGTGGCTGAGCGCCGCCGAATGCGCCCCGGCGATCGCATGGGACCAGGACCGCGCCAGATGGGTCCGGCTGTCCAGCGGGTCGAGATTCACCGCCCTGGACGTCAGCTTCAGCGACTCCTCCAGCCGCGCCGGCTGCCGGTGCCGTCCCGGATAGACGATCGGTTGCGCATTGATGATCTGCGCAAGTGCCACCATTGCAGGCGCGAAGTTCGGCGTGGTCTCGATCAGCTCACGGAGGATGCGCTCCGCCCTGACCTCGCAATCGGCGCGCCACTCACCCATCAGCGCCTGGGCCTGCATCCAGAGCTCGTACTTCCGCCCCATCGGGGTGGCGCTCTCGCGGGCATTCTGCAGCCGCGGCGCCGACAGATGCACGTTGAGCGCCACAGCCAGGTTCCGCAGCGCCATCTGATGCAGCCGCGCGAGCCCCTCCAGCGTCGCGGTATGGCGCTCGGCCCAGACGCAGCGGCGATCTGCCCGGTCGAGGAGCATCATCGACAGCAGGATCCCGCCCTGCTGGCCGTGCATCGAGATCCTGAGCGCATAGGTGCGATAGGTCGGCGGAGTCCCCCCGTCGTGCAGGCCGTCGATCACCAGCCAGTCACGGAACCGCGCCAGCGCCGCGATCATCTCGTCGCGGAAGATCGTCGCGAAATAGGTGTGCTCGGCCGGCAGCGTGACCGCATCCGGCGGCTCGACCAGAATGGCGATCGGCGCGAGAAGGTCCTGCTGCGGGGTCGGCGCCTCCGCGACTTGTCCGAGACCGTGTTGACCCTGCTTGATCGCGACGTAGAGCGACTGGGTCTTTTCCGAGGGTTCGACATCGAATTCCTCGTCGAGCACCTGCCACAAACGCTCGTAGACACGCATGGCCTGCGCCACGTCGCCGAGCGCGATATGCGCCTCCATCGCCGCCCGGCAGGCCCCCTCGTGGGTCGGATCGACATGCATCAGCGCCTCCGCCAGCGCGAGCTGATCGGCCGCCGGCCGCGGATGCGCAAGCGCCGCCTCGAGCCGGGCGACCATCTGCGCGCTCAGCCGCTCGCGCTGAACCGCCACCCACAGGCTGAAGTCCGGATCGAGATCGTCCAGTTCGGCGAAACAGCGGACGAGGTCGGCCTTCTCGTGACCGAACAGTCCCGGCGCGATGCCACGCTCGGCCTCGGCGATCGCCTCGACGATGTCGAGCGTCACGGGACGCGTCAGCCGCAGAACCATGCGATCGGCGTCGACGAAATCCTCCGCGTCACCGAGGTCCGCCTTCAGCCGCCGGATGGTCTGCCGCAGCGCCGCACGTCCCTGTTCGGGCCCCGACTCGCTCCAGAGCATCGAAGCGATCCGCTCGCGGCTTTCCTGACGGCTGGACTGCAACGCGAGGTAGACGATGATCGCCAGCGACTTGCGGCTCGAGAGGGGAATCTCCCGCCCCTCCACCAGCAGGCGCATCGACCCGATGGTGGAAATGCGCACGCCGGTGGCAAGTCCGCCCTCCATCACATCGGTTCCGCCACGGCGCCGGGCACGTCGGCACGCGCCGGCCGCTCTCGCGCCAGCGTGCGCAACGTCGGGACGAAGACCTTGACGACCGCCAGACCGTCCGGCGCCCCTCCCAGGTCCGCGACCGTCACCTCGTGACCCGCGTCCTGTACCCGCGAAATCACCTCCCCGCCGGCCTGTGACCGGGGGGAAGGGGGGAGCGGGCGAAACGCGGGATGGTCGTCGGACCGGATGCGCGCCCGGGCGAGATGCGCCCGGTCACCCGGCGTGGCGGCTCCCGAGGCATCCCTGTGCCGCGCCATGGCAAGCGCGATCTCCATCTGCAGGAGTTCGACGGCCGCCCCGTGAAGCGCGCCCTCGACATCCTCTGCCGCCTTGAACCCCACCGCCAACCCGGCGCCATCGGCATCGAAGGACACCGCGCAGGCGACGGGCAGAACCGCCGGCAGTATCAGCATCTGCGTCGTCCGGCCCGGCTCGGACGCCCCGTTCCGCATGCGGCCGAGCCACGCGCCCACATCGGCGGCTTCCACGGCATCGGGCACCCGTGCGGCCTCGCCATCGTACCACCAGCGCGCCACGGCGTCCCGCTCCACGACTTCCAGAAGCCCGGCTGCGATCGCACCTTCCCGGTCCGCCCCGGCGGCAAGCCCCAGGCTGCGCGGCGGAGCATCCGGACGCAGATGCGCCGCTGAAGCCGGATCCAGATGCACCGCGGCGGCCGGCACACCGACCGACCGCTCCGAGGCCAGGTTCCACGCGGCGATCCGCCGTCCGGCCTCACCCCCGCACCAGACGGCGTCGATCGCCGGGTCCGGAGGCAGGTCGGCGACCACCGGCTTCTGCAGTTGCGCCCGGACCTCGGCGGCTTCACCGGCGCAGCGGGCCAGGGCTTCCTGCACCGTCGCCCCGCCGCCGCCAACGGACACACCCGCCACCGCCCCAGCCAGAAAGACATAGCCCGGCGCGGTTCCGGAAGGCAGCCTCAGGACCCAGTCGAGCCCGGCCTTCCGGGCGGCTTCTTCCGACAGCGTCCGCAACGCACCGCCAGGACCTTCGCTCTCGGCGTCGGTCCGCACAGCTGACACTCCGGCCGCCATCTCCAAAGCCGTTCCCCTTGCCGCCCCGCGACAAGTCTTAGCAAGTCCCGCGCTGAAATTACAGTTAGTTGGCGTCTATGCTCAAATGCTCATGCAGAGGTACTTCATTTCCAGATAGTCCTCCACGCCGTGGTGGGAACCTTCGCGCCCGAGGCCCGACTGCTTCACGCCCCCGAAAGGTGCCACCTCGGTCGAAATGAGCCCGGTGTTGATACCGACCATCCCGTATTCCAGCGCCTCGGCCACGCGCCAGACCCGGCCGAGATCGCGGGCAAAGAAGTAGCTCGCCAGCCCGAAGATCGTGTCGTTGGCCTGCTCGATGACATCCGCCTCGTCGTCGAAACGGAAGAGCGGCGCGACCGGCCCGAAGGTCTCGTCGCTCGCCACCATCATCGAACGGTCGACCCCGGTCAGGATCGTCGGCTCGAAGAAGGTGCCCCCGAGCGCGTGGCGCTTTCCGCCGGCGAGGACCTTCGCGCCCTTCGCGGTCGCGTCGGCGATGTGCTCCTCGACCTTCTCGACCGCGCTCGCGGTGATCAGCGGCCCCACGGTCACGCCCGAATCGAAGCCGTCGCCCACCTTCATCTCGGCGACCTTGCGCGCCAGCTTCTCGGCAAAGGCGTCATAGACGCCGGACTGCACGTAGATCCGGTTCGCGCAGACACAGGTCTGGCCGTTGTTGCGGTACTTGGAGATCATCGCCCCCTCGACCGCCTTGTCGAGATCGGCGTCGTCGAACACGATGAAGGGCGCGTTGCCCCCCAGTTCCATCGACATCTTCAGAACCTGCTGCGCCCCCTGCGCCAGCAGGATGCGACCGACCTCGGTCGATCCGGTGAAGGTCAGCTTGCGGATCTTCGGATGCTCGCAGAAGAGCTTGCCGACCTTCGAGCTGGACTTCGACGTCACCACGCTGAAGACACCCTTCGGCACGCCCGCGCGCTCCGCCAGCACGGCCATCGCCAAGGCAGAAAGCGGCGTCTCGCCCGCGGGCTTGGCCACCATCGCGCACCCGACGGCCAGCGCCGGCCCGACCTTGCGCGCGATCATCGCATTGGGAAAGTTCCACGGCGTGATCGATGCCGCGACACCGATCGGCTGCTTGATGACCACGAGCCGCTTGTCACCCTGATGCCCCGGGATGGTCTCGCCATAGACGCGCTTGGCCTCTTCGGCGAACCATTCGATGAAGCTGGCACCATAGAGGATCTCACCCTTCGCCTCGGCGAGCGGCTTGCCCATCTCGGCGGTCAGGATCGCCGCGAGGTCGTCGGCATTGGCGACCATCAGTTCGTACCACTTCCGCAGGACCGCCGAGCGTTCCTTGCCGGTCTTCGCGGCCCAGCCCTTCTGCGCGGCATGGGCCGCCTCGATCGCACGGGTAACCTCGGCCTCGCCCAGATCGGGAACGGTGCAGATCACGTCCCCCCGCGCGGGGTTGGTCACGGGAAAGCTGCCGCCCGAATCGGCGCCGATCCATTCGCCTGCCACATAGGCCTTGTCCACGAGCAGGCTGGGGTCGCTCAGATGCGTGGCGAGATCGGTGCGGTCGAGCATATTGGTTCCTCCAAACGGACTATGCCGCCCACGCGAAGGCGAGGCGGCCATCATGTTGAAAATACCAGATCACACCGGCGAGGGCTATTCAAGGCGGCCCGCCGGTTCGCGGTCCCGTCAGCTCAGCGGACCGAGATGCGCTTCCAGCGCCTGCTTGAGATCGGCGACGAGAAAGGGCTTCGCCACGAAATGGTCGATCGCATCGCCCGCGCGGTCGCGGAACGCCTCCGAGGTCGCGAGGAAAAACGGCACGCTGCGCAGCACGGGATGGGCCTTGATCTTCTGGGCGAGCTCCGTGCCGCTCAGGCCCGGCATGTTCAGGTCCGAGATCACCACGTCGAACTTCTTCGCCATCATCTGCTCGAGCGCGGCATCCCCGCTCGCCGCCAGCGCGACGTCGAGCACGCCGATCTGCTTGAGGCACTGGCGGGCCATTCCGCGCATGGTCTGCTGGTCGTCGACCACAAGGACGGCGATGCTGCGCGCTGCAGGCATTGGTCAGGCTCCCCCCATGACTCTAGACCCGGATACTGGCGTCTCACACGTTAAGAAGTGACAAATCCGGCCCGGAAGGGCGTCGAGTTCGACCTCTTCCTCGACCGCCCCGACCTCGCGCGCGACCTTCGGCATCCCGTAGACCACGCAGCTGTCGGGTCCCTGTCCGAGGCAGATCGCACCGCTGCGCCGCATCGCCGCGAGGCCGACCGCACCGTCCCGCCCCATGCCGGTCAGGATGATCCCCATGGCGCGCCGGCCGACGGTTCGCGCCACGCTTTCGAACAGGACGTCCACCGAAGGACAGTGCCCCGACACCGGCGGCTGGTTGCTCAGCACCGTCTCGATCTTTCCGCCCCGCTGCGCCACGGTCAGGTGGCAATGCCCCGGTGCGATCCGGATCATCCCGGCGCGCAGCGCCTCACCGTCGCGCGCCTCAGCCACGTCGATCGAAAGCTGCTGATGCAGGCGGGATGCCAGCCGCTCCGGATATCCCTTCGGCATGTGCTGGACGATCACCACCGGCGGCAGGGACGGGGGCAGCGCCGACAGCAGCGTGCTGATCGCCCCCACCCCGCCGGTCGACGCGCCTATGGCGATCAGGCTCCGGCTCGCCCTCGCCAGCCGGGTCTCGCCGCCGACCGCTCCGACGATCCGGGCCGGCTCGGCGGTCCTGCGGGCCATCGCGGGCCGCGCGCTCGCGGCCAGCCGGACCTTCTGCTGCATCAGCGCCGGGAACGCGGCCAGCGCATCGGCCCCGCTCGGCTTCTGCACCACATCGACCGCGCCGATCTGCAACGCCGTCAGCGAAGTCTCGGCGCCCTCGGCGGTCAGGCTGGAGACCATGATCACCGGCATCGGCCGAAGGTCCATGATCTTCTGAAGGAATTCGATCCCGCTCATCCCCGGCAAGGCGACGTCGAGCGTCACCACGTCGGGGTTCTCGGCCCGGATGATCTCGCGCGCCTCGTAGGCATCCTTGGCCATGCCCACGACCTCGATGTCGTCCTCCCCGGCGAGCGCCGATCGCAGCAGCCGCAGCATCAGCGGGCTGTCGTCGACGATCGCCACGCGGATGGGATTCTGAAGCGACTTCAGCATGTTCCTTCTCCTCTCCGCATCGGCTAGCCGCCGGTCCTGCGATAGATCGTATGCCCCTCGCTCGACAGCCGTGGGTTGGCCCCGAGGATCGACTCCGAGTGCCCCAGATACAGAACGCCGCCGGGGCGCAGCATGTCCGCGAAGCGCTCGATGATCCGCTCCTTGATCTCCGCGCTGAAGTAGATCAGCACGTTCCGGCAGAAGATCGCGTCGAACGGGCCCCGCATGGGCCAGGATTCGATCAGGTTCAGCCGCCGGAAGCTGATCAGCGACCGGATCTCCTCGCTCGGCACGATCCGCCCGTTCTCGATCCGCAGGAATGTCGGCGTTCGATAGCGTGGCGGAACCGACTTCAGCCGGTCCGCCGGGTAGCAGCCCTTGCTCGCCTCGCCGAGCACCGCGGTGTCGAGATCGGTCGCGAGCACCCGCACGTCCCAGCCGCTCGACATGCCAGTCGCCTGCCGGACCACCATGGCGATCGAGTATGCCTCCTCGCCGGTCGAACATCCGGCCGACCAGACGCGCAGCCGGCGCCGGCCCGGCTCACGTTCGAGAATGCTGCGTTCGAAATGGTCGAAGTGGTAGCTCTCGCGAAAGAACGCCGTCAGGTTCGTCGTGATCGCATTTGCGAAGTGTTGCTCCTCCGCGACGCCCTCCGGCTTTTCCAGGAGCTCGAGATACGCGCTGAAGCTCTCCAGTCCCAACGCACGCAGACGGCGCGACAGCCGGGCGCGGATCATGTGCTGCTTGTGGCCGCGCAGCTCGATCCCGAGCCGCGACTCGGCACGTTCCGCGACGCGTCGGAACTCGGCATCGCTCATCGGATAGTCGGTGTTGCGGTCCCGTTCGGGGTCGAGCGAAGCAACCGCGCGGCGTGTCACCATTGGCGCGGGTTCCCGACAGGCGCCGCTCGTCCGGAATCCGTTACGTCGTCGTCAGCCGTCATGATCGCACAGGGGCATCCGTACCCACGAAGAGGGCCTGCAGATCGAGGATCGTCACGATGCGGTCCTGATCCGCCGTCACCAGCCCCGCGATCAGATGTGCCTCTTGGCTCGCGGGCGCTCTGCGAATGCTCTCGGGAGCGACGCTCAGGATGTCCGAGACCGCGTCCACGAGGATGCCGATGGTCTGCGCCCCGATCCAGGCGATGATGATCACATGGTTCTCGCCGGTCTCGGTCAGGGGACCGCCGAAGCGTGCCCGCAGGTCGTGCACCGGCACGATCGTTCCGCGCAGGTTCAGCACGCCGCGCGCGTGCGCCGGCTGTTTCGGCAAGGGCGTGACCGCCGTCCAGCGGATGATCTCGCGCACCGAGCCGATGTCAACGCCATAGCTTCGGCCCGAGATGGTGAACGTGACGAACTGCCGGCCGTCCGCCGGCGGCTCGTTCCCTGCATCGGCCGGCCCCATGTCCCGCGCCTCCGAACCCGTGAACCGCATCAATGCACCCTCTCCCAACTAGCCGCACCGCCATGTGCCCCGATCCCGAACAGGGCCGGCACGTCGAGCACCAGCGCCACGCGTCCGTTGCCGAGGATCGTCGCGCCGGACACGCCGGCGATCTGGCCGACGTTTGCCTCGAGGCTCTTCAGCACGACCTGCCGCTGGCCGATCAGATCGTCCACCAGCACCGCCACATGGCCTCGCGTCTCGGTGTCGATCACCACCGCCGTGCTGCGACCGTCCTCGGCCTTCGGCAACCGAAGCGCCTCGCGCAGCGACAGGAGCGGCAGGAACGCCCCGCGCCGGTTGATCACGCGCGACCCCTCGGGCAATTCCGCGATGCCCGCATCCTCGATCCGCAGCGCCTCGACGACGCTCGAGACCGGCAGGATGAAGTCCTGGTCGTCCACCCGGACGGTCATGCCGTCCATCACCGCGAGCGTCAGCGGCAGGGTGATCACGAACTCGGTTCCCTGGCCAGGACGATTCGTCAGGCTGCACCGCCCGCCGAGCGACTGGATCTTCTGCCGGACCACGTCCATGCCGACGCCGCGGCCCGAAACGGCCGAGACCTGGGCAGCCGTCGAGAACCCGGGGTGGAAGATCAGGGCGTCGATCTGTTCCGGGGTCAGGTCCTCCCCGTCGGCGACGAGGCCCTTCTCCCGCGCCTTGCGCAGAACCACCGCCCGGTCGATGCCACGTCCATCGTCCGCAAGGGTGATCCGCACCCTTCCGCCTCGATGCTCGGCCGCGAGCACGATCGATCCGACCTTCGCCTTTCCTGCCGCCGCGCGGGCCTCGGGCGTCTCGATCCCGTGGTCCATGGAATTTCGCAGCATGTGGACGAGCGGCTCGTAGAGTTCCTCGATCACCGTCGTGTCGACCTCGACATCCTCGCCGGTCATGATCAGTCGGGCATCCTTGCCGAGCTTGTCCGCGAGGTCCCGCACCAGCCGCGGCAGGCGCGAGAACACGGTCCGCACCGGCTGGGCCCTGATCGACATCACGCTCTCCTGCAGATCCCGCGTCAGCCGCGAGAGCGTCTCGACCATGTGCTCCATGGCATGGTCGTCGCCGCCCGGCATCTCGGAGAGCCGCTGGACCAGCGCACCCTGCGCGATCAGCACCTCCCCCACGAGATTCACCAGCCGGTCGACCCGTTCGATATCCACCCGAAGCGTCTTGGCCGCCGCACGCGGGGCCTCCTCGCTGCGATCGACCTTCGCGGCCGCTGGCGCCGCCTCGGAGACGGGCTGCCGCGCTTCAGCGACTACTTCCGGTGCGGGTGGCGGAATGGCGCTCTCGGCCGACACCGCCTCTTCCGGCTCCAATTCGCCCGACGCCCCGTCCTCGGTGGCCTCCGCCGCCGGCACGGGCTCGGGCAGGCCCTGGTACGTCACTTCCGCCTGATAGGCATAGGTTTCGAAGAATGCGACCAGCGCTTCGGCCGGACCGTCGAGTTCGAACTCCAGGGTCCAGGCGAGCGGACAGTCGCCGAGGACATAACCCCCGATCGGCGGCACCGACCCCTCGACCCTCGTCGCGACCAGCCCGTACTCCCGCGCGGCACGGATCATCCGCGCCGGATCGAACCCCGCCAGCAGGAAGCCCGGCCCCGGCACGACCCGCACGATGACCATGGCCGGCTCACCGGCGTCCCAAGGGTCCTCCGCGACTTCCTGGGAGCTGGGTTCCGCCGGCGCGGTAACCTCATGGGCATGGGCATCGCTCTGCATCCCCGCCAGCGTCTCCAGCTGCTCCAGGACCTGGTTCATGCGCTCGGCGGGCGCCTCGCTCCGTTCACGCGCCGCGTCGATCAATGCGGCCATCACGTCCGCCGAGCGCAGCAGCACGCCCGAAAGCTCGGGCGACATCACCAGTCCGCCCGAGCGGATCCGGTCCATCACCGTCTCGAAGGCGTGGGTAAACGACGTCAGCGCCTCGAAGCCGAAGGCCGATGCCCCGCCCTTGACCGAGTGTACCGCCCGAAAGGCCGCATTGACGGTCTCGGGGTCCACGTCGCCTGCCGCCAGCGCGTCGAGCCGGCCCTGCAGGTCCTCGATCAGTTCGGCGCATTCGACGAAGAACAGCGCCTCGAAATCCTCGTCCTCGTCCATCCTGTCCTCGGAATCAGGCGAGCTGCCGCACGAGTTCGAGCAACCGCCCGCCCTCCAGAGGCTTCGCCAGCCACCCCGTCGCCGCGACGGCCCTGGCCCTCTGATGCAGCTCCCTCGCGGTCTCGCTGGTCAGCAGCAGGATCGGGACGCCCTGCCCTTCCGGCACCTTTCGGGCCGCCTCGATGAAGTCGAGCCCAGTCATCACCGGCATGTTGAGGTCCGTCACAACCATGTCCGGCCGGTGCAGACACAACTGGTCGAGCGCCTGCTGTCCGTTCTTCGCGGTGATCACCTCGTGGCCACCCTCCTCGAGGCACTTCACCAGCATGCCGAGCAGCGGCGCCGAGTCGTCCACGGCCAGCACGCGGGTCATGCGCGGAACTCCATCCTCATCAGATCGGAAAAGAGCCCCAGGTCGGAAAAGGCGTCGACGAAGGGCCCGGACGCTCCCGTGACCGCGGCAGGCGGGACACGGTCCGTACGTGCGTTCAGGAAACTGACGATGACCAGGACTGCCGAGGTCGACATGCGCTCGACCGCGCCGGCTTCGAGGACCACCTCGTGGGCATCCTTGGCCGCGCGCAGCCGGTCCATCAGCAGCCCCGCTTCGGCATAGGTCATCCGCGGGGCGAGGGCGATGCACGTCGGTCCGTCGGGTGGCTCCGCGGCGGCCGGCGCCCGCGTCCGCTTCCCCCTGCGCCCGTTCTCTGCCTCGGCCATCGCCACTCCCCCGCCCCGCGGCAAGTCCGACCGCGGCTCGGGGACCATGTATGGCGAGGTCCGCTTTCCAACTCCTTAAGGGCGCCCTGCCCCTTCGCGACGACAGACGAAAAAGGGCGGCGCCGAGGCGCCGCCCTCCGCAGATACGACTGCCCGCGGGCTCAGATCAGCTTCGCCATCGCAACGGCCGTGTCCGCCATCCGGTTCGAGAAGCCCCACTCGTTGTCGTACCACGTCAGGATGCGGCAGAACGTGCCGTCCATCACCTTGGTCTGGTCCATGTGAAAGATCGAGGAATGCGGATCGTGGTTGAAATCCATCGAGACCAGCTTCTCGGTCGTATAGCCGAGGACGCCCTTCAGCGGCCCCTCCGCCTCGGCCCGGATCGCGTCGTTGATCTCGTCGACACTGGTGTTGCGGCTCGCGATGAACTTGAAGTCCACGACCGAGACGTTCGGCGTCGGTACGCGGATCGCCACGCCGTCGAGCTTGCCGTTGAGTTCCGGCAGCACCAGCCCCACCGCCTTGGCTGCGCCGGTCGATGTCGGGATCATGCTCATCGCCGCCGCACGCGCGCGGTAGAGGTCCTTGTGCATGGTGTCGAGCGTCGGCTGGTCGCCGGTATAGCTGTGGATCGTGGTCATGAAGCCCTTCTCGATCCCGATCGCCTTGTTGAGGACATAGGCGACGGGCGCGAGGCAGTTCGTGGTGCAGGACGCGTTCGACACCACGACGTCGTCCCGGGTCAGCACACCGTGGTTCACCCCGTAGACGATCGTCTTGTCCGCCCCCGAAGACGGGGCCGAGACCAGCACCCGCTTCGAGCCGTTCGCCAGATGCGCCTCGGCCTTCGCCTTGTCGGTGAAGATGCCGGTGCATTCCATCGCGATGTCGACGTCGCTCCACGGCAGCGCCTTGGGATCGCGCTCGGCGGTCACCCGGATCGGGCCGCGGCCGACGTCGATCGTGTCGCCCGAGACCGTGACCTTGCCCGGGAAACGCCCGTGCACCGAGTCGTAGCGTACCAGATGCGCATTGGTCTCGACCGGCCCGAGGTCGTTGATCGCAACCACCTCGATATCGGTCCGGCCGGATTCGACGATTGCGCGCAGGACGTTCCGACCGATCCGGCCGAAGCCGTTGATGCCAACCTTCACCGTCATTCCACTATCTCCCAGTTTACGGCCGCTTGCTCAATGTGCGGCTGACCGCATCCCGCCATCCGGCGTACTTCCGTTCCCGCTCGTCCATATCCATCAGCGGCTCGAACCGCCGTTCCAGCGCCCAGGACTCCGCGAATTCGTCGGCCCCCGGATACAGGCCCGCGCGCATCCCCGCAAGCCACGCGGCCCCGAGCGCGGTGGTCTCCCTCACCTTCGGCCGGTCGACCGAGGCGCCGAGGATGTCCGACAGGCACTGCATGGTCCAGTCGCTGGCCGACATGCCGCCGTCCACCCGCAGCACCGCCGCATCCCCACCCCCCTGCCAGTCCCCACGCATCGCCTCCCACAGGTCGCGGGTCTGGAAGGCGACGCTTTCGAGCGCGGCCTTGGCGAACTCCGCCGGTCCCGAGTTGCGGGTCAGCCCGAAGATCGCCCCGCGGCAATCCGCATCCCAGTAGGGCGCGCCGAGCCCGGTGAAGGCCGGCACCAGATAGAGGTTCTGTGCGGGATCCGCCGCTTCCGCCAGCGGCTGGGTCTCCTTCGCCTCTCGGATGATCTTCAGCCCGTCGCGCAGCCACTGCACAACCGCCCCCGCGATGAAGATCGACCCCTCCAGCGCATAGACCGGCCTGCCGTCCAGCTGATAGGCGATGGTGCCCAGCAGCCGGTTCCTGCTGGAGACCAGCGTGCCGCCCGTGTTGAGCACCGCGAAGCAGCCCGTACCGTAGGTCGATTTCATCATGCCCGGGCGGAAGCACGCCTGACCGATGGTCGCCGCTTGCTGGTCACCCGCCACGCCGAGGATCGGGATCGGCCGTCCGAAAAGATCGGGGCGCGTCGTGCCGTAGTCCGCGGCGCAGTCCCGCACCTCGGGCAGGATCTCCATCGGGATGTCGAGCAGGCCGCAGATCTCCGCGTCCCAGCACCCTTCCCGGATGTTGTAGAGCATCGTCCGGGCCGCGTTCGTGGCGTCCGTCGCATGGACCGCGCCATCGGTGAGCTTCCAGATCAGATAGCTGTCGACCGTCCCGAACAGCACCTCGCCGGCCTGCGCCCTCGCCCGGGCGCCATCGACGTTGTCGAGCAGCCACTTCAGCTTCGTCCCCGAGAAATACGGATCGAGCAGCAGGCCGGTGCGTTCCGTCACCATCGCCTCGTGCCCCGCTGCGCGCAGATCGGCGCAGAGGCCCGAGGTCCGCCGGTCCTGCCAGACGATCGCATTGTGCAATGGCTGGCCGGTCCTGCGGTCCCAGACCAGCGTGGTCTCCCGCTGGTTAGTGATCCCGATCGCGGCGATGTCCTCGGGACCGAGGCGCGCCCGCTCGATCGCCGAGCGGCAGGTCCCGGCCGTCGTCGACCACAGGTCGCCCAGATCGTGCTCGACCCAGCCCGATGCGGGATAATGCTGCGGGAACTCCTCCTGCGCGATCGCCTTCACCTGCATCGCCGCATCGAAGACGATGGCGCGGCTCGAGGTGGTGCCCTGGTCGATGGCCAAGATGTGCCGCATGCGCTGGTCTCCCTGTCTCCCGCCCCTGCCGGGCCGTTCAGCCCTGCATAAGGCCATTGCCCGGCTTCGTCACGCCCCCGCCTAGCCGGTTCCTTGCAAGCCGCCGGCACGCGCCCTAAGGTCCGTCCCGAGACGCCGCGGGAGACGCATGGCCCAGAACTTCCGACATGCCGAGATCCTCTCGATCGCGCGCGATACCGGCAAGGTCACCGTCGAGGGCCTCGCGGCGCATTTCAACGTCACCGCCCAGACCATCCGCCGCGACCTCGCCGAACTCTGCGACATCGGCCAGCTGACCCGAGTGCACGGCGGCGCGATGATGCCCTCGGGCGTGATCGCGCTCGGCTACGAGGCGCGCCGCAGCCTCGCCTCGACCGAGAAGGAGGCGATCGCCCGGATGGTCGCCGAGCAGATCCCCGACGGCGTCTCTATCTTCATGAACATCGGCACGACCACCGAGGCCGTAGCCCGCGCGCTCCTGAAGCACCGCAACCTGATGGTGATCACCAACAACCTGAACGTCGCGAACATCCTCGCCCAGAGCCCCAACGTCGAGGTGATCGTGGCCGGCGGCATCCTGCGCCGTTCGGACGGCGCCCTCGTCGGCGACGTCACGGCGGAGTTCATCGGCCAGTTCAAGGTGGATTACGCGATCATCGGCTCGGCCGCGGTCGACCCCGACGGATCGCTGCTCGACTACGACTTCCGCGAGGTCCGCGTCGCCCAGGCGATCATCAAGAACGCCCGCCGCAGCTTCCTCGTCGCCGATCACACCAAGTTCAAGATGGCCGCGCCGGTGCGGATCGCCTCGCTCGCGGAACTCGACGGCTTCTTCACGGATATCGCACCGCCGAAATCCATCATCCAGCTCTGCGCCGACAATGACGTCTTCATCCGCACGGTGGAGCATTCCGGCCGCGGCCGGTAGGCGTCAGTGCAGTTGGCCGTCCAGATCGTAACGGCCGCCTTCCAGCAGCGCGCCGAACATCTCGGCCACTTCGGGATGGTCGACCGGCTCGCCGGATTCGTCCCGCACCAGGTTCTGCTCCGAGACGTAGGCCACGTAATACGAGGTCTCGTTCTCGGCGAGCAGGTGATAGAATGGCTGGTCCTTGCGCGGCCGGCTGTCCTCCGGAATCGACAGCCACCATTCCTCGGTGTTGTTGAACACCGGGTCCACATCGAAAATGACCCCCCGGAACGGGTGGAACCGATGCCGCACCACCTGTCCGAGGGTGAACTTCGCCGAAACCTTCAACATGGCCTTATGCCTGAACCCGATCCAGTCTCCATCATATAGGGCGGTTGACTTCCTGTCCACATTGCGGGACAGCCACTGCCGCAGCGCAGCATCCGGCAAAAGCCCCCGATGGAACTCCTTCTCCAGGTCCTTCAGATCGTCGCACCGGTCTTCCTGCTGGCCGGCATCGGCTATGCCTGGGTGAAGCTCGGATGGAACTACGACGTCGCCTTCGTCACGCGCATGTCGATGACGCTCTCCATCCCCTGCCTCATCTTCATGGCCCTGATGAGGTCCGACGTCGACCCGCGCCTTCTGCGCGACACGGTCCTCGCCGCGCTGATCGCCTATTGCGTGGTCGGCGCGCTGGCCTGGGCGATCGTGCGTGTGGCCGGGCTGCACATGCCGACCTTCTGGGCGCCGATCACCTTCGGCAACACCGGGAACCTCGGCCTGCCGGTCGCGCTCTTCGCCTTCGGACAGGTGGGTTTCGACTTCGCGGTGGTGATCTTCGCCGTGATGGCGATCCTGTCCTTCACCTTCGGCGTCTGGGTCGTCGCCGGCGGCGGATCGCCGGTCGCCGCGATCCGCGAGCCCTTGGTCTGGGGCACCGTCCTCGGCTCGATCTTCCTCGTCATGGACTGGACCGTCCCGGTCTGGGCCGGCAACGCCCTCGATCTCGTGGGGCAGATGGCGATTCCCCTGATGCTGGTGACGCTCGGCGTCGCGATCTCACGCCTCGCGCCCCGCTCGATCCGGCGGGCGATCTGGATCTCGCTCGTGAAGCTCGCGATCTGCGTGGCCGTGCCGCTCGGCGTCGGTCTCTGGTTCGACCTGCCACCGGTCGCCCTCGGGGTCCTCATCCTGCAGGTCGCCACCCCCGTCGCGGTCACCTCCTACATGCTCGCCGAGAAATACAAGGCGAAGTCGGACGAGGTGGCGGGGCTCGTCGTCGTCTCTACCCTGATCTCGGTTATCGCCATACCGGTCATGCTCGCGTTCTTCGTCTGAGCTTTCGCTTGCATCTGCCCCCCATTGTTTGGCAAAATGCCAGAAAGCGTGCGGCACGTCACGCAAGGCAGTTGAGATGAGCAGGCAGTCATGCGGCGCTGGATCCTCCTTGCGGCGATCATTTTCGTAAGTTCGTGCTCGGGCGGGCGGGACCGGCCGCCGAGCACGGTCACCGATGCCTGCCGCATGCAGTCCGAGCGTCCGCACTGGTTCCGCGCCATGAAGCGTACCGAGGCGAAATGGGGCGTGCCGGTCTCGGTCCAGATGGCCACCATCGCCCGCGAATCGAGCTTCGTCCACGACGCCCGCCCCATGCGCACCGTCGGTTCCGGCATCTTCGCCCGCGAGGTTCCCCGATCCAGCGCCTACGGCTTCGCCCAGGCGATCGACGGCACGTGGGAATGGTACATTCGCGACACCGGCAACCGCCGCGCCGACCGCTCGAACTTCGCCGACGCCTCCGACTTCATCGGCTGGTACATGAGCCTGAACAACCGGCTGAACGGCGTTCCGCTCAACGACGCCTACAACCAGTACCTCGCCTATCATGAGGGCAAGGCCGGCTTCGCGCGCGGCAGCTACAACGGAAAGGCCTGGCTGCCGCCCGTCGCCCGCGACGTCCAGAACTGGGCGAACCGCTACGAAGCCCAGCTCCAGCGGTGCCCGGTCCGGGCTTGAGGTTGACGATCGGCGCCTCGGGGGCCTAGTGTTCCCCAATCGGAAACATTAGGGCCGCCGATGGACCGTCTCGCCGAAATGGAAGCCTTCGTTCACGTCGTGGACCAGGGCGGCTTCACTGATGCCGCCCGCAAGATGGGCGTCTCCAAGTCGGCGGTCTCGAAACACGTCGCGGCGCTCGAGGCCCGGCTCGCCGTCCGTCTTCTCAACCGTACCACCCGCCGGGTCAGCCCGACCGAGATCGGCCTCGCCTACTACGACCGCGCCAAGCTGGTCCTCAAGGACGCGAGCGAGGCCGACGACATGGTCACCGCGATGCAGGCCTCGCCCCGCGGCACCCTGCGCATCTCTGCCCCGGTCAGCTTTGGCGTGACCGAGGTCTCCGACGCCGTCGCCGGCTTCCTCTGTGCCTATCCCGATGTCGAGATCAACATGGTGCTCGACGACCGATTCGTGGAACTGGTTGCGGAAGGCTTCGACATGGCGATCCGCATCGGACGGCTCGAAGACTCCAGCCTGCGGGCACGCAAACTCGCCGAGGCGTGTTCGGTGCTCGTCGCCTCGCCCGACTACCTGAAGCGCATGGGCACCCCTCAGACGATCGAGGATCTCGCGAACCACACCCTCCTGCACTATTCGAACCTCTCGACCGGAAACTACTGGCGCCTGCGCACCCGCTCGGGCGAGGAGCGTCAGGTCCGCGTCGGCGGCCGGCTCACCGCGAACAACGGCCAGTCGCTCCTGAAGGCCGCCGAGGCCGGGCTGGGCATCAGCCTCGTCCCCAGCTTCATCCTGCGCGACTCGGTCGCAGCCGGGCGCACGGTCGAACTGCTGCACGGTCAGACCAGCGAACCGCTCGGCATCTACGCAGTCTATCCCGCGGGCCGCTTCACCCAGCCGAAACTGCGCGCCTTCATCGACTACCTTGCCGATCATTTCCGCGGCAG
Source organism: uncultured Rhodobacterales bacterium (assembly GCA_964575795.1). Lineage (GTDB taxonomy): Bacteria > Pseudomonadota > Alphaproteobacteria > Rhodobacterales > Rhodobacteraceae > Amaricoccus. The sequence goes on along the minus strand of CAZNSP010000006.1, from coordinate 10,954 downwards.
GGGACCCGACGTCTGGAGCTAGTCCAGCCGGTCCTCGGCGAGGAGATAGACCGCGCAGGCCGCCAGCAGCAGCACCCCGAACATCAGGAACAGCCCGCCATAGGCCGCCTCGGCCGTCGCCCCGCGGGCCAGCGCCGCGCCATGCACCTGCCCGCTGACGATCTGCATCAGCCCCACGCCGCCGATGCTCAAGAGGTTCGCCAGCGTCACTCCGCGACCGATCAGGGCCGGTGGATAGAAGCTGCGCGCATGGGCCATGACCATGGGGAAGGAAGCCCCGAAGAAGCCGACCGCCGCGAGCAGCAGCCCCGCCTGCCAGACCCCCGCGCCCGGCGCGAGGCCGAGCACCACAAGACAGGTCCCGGCGGCGACGTTGCCGGCCAGCACCACCCACTTCCGCGTGCCCAGCATACGGTCGAGCGGCCCGTAGGCGAAGTTGCCGAGGATCATCGCCACCGCCATCCAGAGCGTGACCACCCCGATTCCCGCGGTATCGAGTGCGAAAACGTCGCCGAGGTACGGCCCGGCCCAGAGCCCCCGTATCCCGGCCGCTGGCGCATAGTTGAAGACGAGCAGCGGCACCATCACCCAGAGCGCGGGCATGCGCAGCAGGTCGATGAACCGCCCCCCGTTCGCACCCTCTTCAATCCGCGCCGGATCGCGGATCGTCGTCAGCAGGCCGATGCCGACGATCAGGCTCGCCACTGCCAGCCCCACCATGCTCTCCCGCCAGCCGAAGGTCTCGACCGCCCAGGCCATGGGCGCGGAGCTCGCGAGGTTCCCCGCCGAGCCCACGCCGATCAGCGCGCCCGCGAGGCTGGCGAAGACCCGCGGCGAAAAGGTGTGTGCGAAGATGTAGAACGACGCCATCAGCACCGGCGAGCAGCCGATACCGATCAGCACCATCGCCGCGACGATCATCTCGGGGGACTGGGCCATCGCGAACACCGCCGCCCCGCCGCCTCCGCCGAGCAGGAGGATGATCCCCGCCGTCCGGCGTGGCCCGTAGCGGTCGAGCCAGATGCCGACCGGTATCTGCATCGCGGCGAAGGCCGCGAACCAGAGTCCGGATGCCAGCGAGAGGTCCGAGGCCGTCGCCCCGAGATCGGCGCCGAGCACCGGGCTCAGCACGGCGAGGAAGGCGCGGAAGAACTGGCTCAGCACATAGGCCAGCACCAGGAACACGAACCCCGCCCGCATCGACACTTCCCCCGGTTTTTCGTTGCTGCGGACCATACCGGGTGCCTGCCTGTCCGCAAGGGGGGCAAGGTCAGCGGTGCTGGCCGTGATACTCGGGGTTCGGAACCATCCCGACCGCGCTCGCCATCCGGTTCGACATGTTGAAGAAGGCCGCCACCGCCGCAATGTCCCAGATGTCCCGGTCGCTGAAACCGTGGTCGCGCAGCGCCGCGCGATCCGTCTCCTCGATCGTCGCGCTCGCCTTCGTCGCCTGGACCGCGAAGTCGAGCATCGCCCGCTGCCGTGGCGTCAGCGGCGCGACGCGATAGTTCATCGCCAGCATCTCGCCCAGCACCGGATCACCCGACAACGCCCGCACCGCCGCGCCATGCGCCACGAGACAGTAGAAGCACCGGTTCTCCGCCGAGACCGCCACCGCGATCATCTCGCGCTCGAGCTTCGTCAGCCCGCTCTCGCCCAGCATCAGGTCGTTGTAGAAGGCGGTGAAGGCGTTCAGCTTGCCGATGTCGTGCGCATAGGCCCGCAGCACGTTCGGCACGAGGCCGAGCTTCTCCTCGCAGATCTCGAAGTACCGGCGCGTCTCCTCCGGCAGCGGATCGACCTCGGGCAGGTTCAGCGATGTGGGTCGGCTCATGACGGCGCCTCCTCGGGAGCGATGCGATAGTGATAGCGTGCGGCCACCCGCAACCCCAGCGCCTCGTAGAGCGTACGGGCCGCCGCATTGGATTCCTCCACCGCCAACGCGAAGGTCTCCGCCCCCTGCGCCGCGCCCCAGGCCGCCGCCGCCCGGCTCAGCCGCGCCCCGAGCCCCCGTCGGCGGAACCGCGGCGACACTTGCAGTGCATGCACCATCGCGACCGGCCCCGCACAGGCGACGAAGGCGACGCCCGCCGGACGCTCGTCCAGCCGCCCGAGGAAATAGGCCTTGGGCTGCGGCGCCCGCGCCATGACGGCGAGGCGCGCCGGCCCGATCCCGCCCTCGGCCCAGAGTTCCTCCATCGCCACCAGCGGCGCGGTGCAGTCGATCGTCGTCACGTCCGCAACCGAATGCGCGACCACTTCAATCGGCGCGGCCATCAGCAGGCTCGGGCTCAGCACCGCGTAGCCCCGCGCCTCGAGTGCCCGGTCGAGTTCTGTCTCACCGTCCCGCACCATGAAGAGCGGCCGCTGCCCGAACCCGCGCATGGCGGCTTCGGCCGCAGCGAGCTCGCCGATCGGCCCGTCGAGCGTCGCCGCCGACACCCGGCTCCCCCCGCCCTCGCCCCGCCGCACGCGCCACGGCCCCAGCCGGACCACTTCCGCAGCCGGCCAGGTCGCATCGAGGGCGGCGAAGAGCTCCATCAGATCACCGACCGTTCGAGAAAGGGCCGCCCCTCGGCGATCCGCGCGAAACCGAGCGGCGAAAGGTCGAGGCTCCGGTACGCCCCGTGCAGGATCATCTCGGCAATCCCCCGCCCGATCGCCGGCGCCTGTTGCAGCCCATGTCCCGAAAAGCCGTTGGCGAAATGGAAGTTGCCCACCTCCGGATGCGGCCCGACGATCACGTTGTGATCGAGCGTGTTCATGTCGTAATGCCCGGCCCAGAACCCGGTCAGCTTCAGCGCCTCGAAGGCCCGGCTGCGCGCGGCGAGCGCCGGCCAGACCGCCTCCTCCCATTCCCCGTGCCGCGGCTCGAAATCCTCCGGATCGACGGCTGGATCGGGATCGGGCGCGGATCCGGCGATGAAGCCGGTACCCTCCGGCCGGCACCACACGCCCGAGGGGTCGATCATCAGCGGCAGCCGCCCCCCCGGAGGCTCGGCCGCGGAGAAAGCAAAGACCGTCCGCTTCCGCCGCTCGACGGGGATCGCGATCCCCACCATGGCCGCGACCTCCGCCCCCCTGCCGCCCGCCGCGTTCACGAAGTGGCCGCAGGCGATCCGCGTCCCGTCCGCAAGCAGCACCGACGCGACCCGGTCGCCGGCCAGCTCCAGCCCCGCAACCTCGCCGGTCCGGTACTCCGCCCCGGCCGCCAGCGCCATGCGCCGGAAACCCTGCATCAGCCCCATGTTGTCGAACCAGCCCTCGCCCGCCGTGCCATGGGCGGCCAGCACGATGTCCCCCACCTCCAGATGCGGAAATCGCGTCTTCAGCGCCTCGGGTCCCAGCAGCTCCACCGCCGCCCCCTCGGCGGTCTGCACCGCGCGGTTCGCCCGCAGGATCGCCGCCTGCGCCTCGGTCGCCGCAAGATAGAGATATCCATGCTCCCGAAGGTTCAGGTCGATCCCCGCCAGATCACGGAACCCACGGATCACCTCCACACCATAGGCCGAGATCCGCACGTTCAGCGGATTGGAGAACTGCTGCCGGATGCCGCTCGCCGACAGCGCCGTCGCGGCCCGCGCAAGGCTGGGGTCGCGTTCGACGACCACGACGCGCCCCGGGCCCCCGCCGGCCGTCAGGTAATGCGCCACCGCCGAGCCGAGGACCGCGCCGCCGCAGATCACGACATCGGCGCTAGTTCCCATCGTCGGGATGACCCGTCGCGGCGAAGCCGCCGCCGACCACCCGCGTCCCGACCGCTTTCGGGTCCGGCCGCTCCGTCCGTGCCATCACCGCCGCCGCGTATCCGTCCGCGCTGTCCTGCGGGCGGAAGCCGATATGGCTCGCCCGCGCGTTCGACACCCCGCGCTGCGCGTTGGCCGAGGTGCCGTAGATCACCGAGAACCCGACCCGCGGCGCGGTCAGCGCCGCCTCGGTCAGCCGGACGCAGTCGGCAAAGCTCAGCCACGACCACAGCATCCGCCGGTCCCGCGGCTCGGGAAAGCACGAGCAGATGCGCAGGCACACGCTCTCCAGCCCGAACTTGTCCCAGTAGAGGCTCGCCAGATCCTCCACGAAGGTCTTGGTCAGGCCGTAGAACGTGTCCGGCCGGTGCGGCACCGTCGTGTCCGGAACCGCCTCGACGTCGTAGAAGCCGACCGCGTGGATCGAGCTCGCATAGACCACCCGCTTCGCCCCGTGCAGCCGCGCCCCCTCGTAGACGTGGTAGGCGGCCGGCAGGGTGTCGGTCACGATCTCCTCGAAGGTCTGCTCGCGCGGGTGGCCGGCGAAATGCAGGATCGCGTCACAGTCGCGCGTTACCTCCAGCGCGGCCGCCTTGTCGCTCAGGTCGCAGACGACGATCTCCTCATGCGGCGCCGCCTCGCCCATCGGCTTCACGTCCACCAGCCGCACCGTCTCGGCCAGATGGGTCAGCCCCGTGCGCAGATGGCTGCCGAGGCTGCCGGCCGCGCCGGTGATCAGAATGCGCCTGTATTCGGGCATGGCCCTATCTCCCCCTTGCCGCGGCTCGGATCTGGCGGATCGTCTGGCGCGGTGTGATCGCCTCGGTCGGGATGACCAGTTCCAGCACGGCGCCGCTGCGCGATTCCAGCGCCCGCGCGAACGCGCCCTCGAACTCCTCCGTCCGCGTCACCCGTTCGCCGTGAAACCCGTAAGCCCGTGCCAGCGCAGGGAAATCCGGGTTCTCGATATCGGTGAAGCTCACCCGCCCGGGATACTCCCGCTCCTGGTGCATGCGGATCGTCCCGTAGCTCCCATTGTTCAGGATCAGCACGATCGGACAGGCCCGCGCCTGCATTGCCGCGCCCAGTTCCTGGCAGTTCATCTGGAAATCCCCGTCGCCCGCAAAGGCCACGACGCAGCGATCGGGATGCGCCACCTTCGCCGCCACCGCCGCCGGCAGGCCGTAGCCCATTGCCCCGGATTGCGGCGCGAGCAGCCTCTGGCCCCTGGAAAAGCCGAAATGCTTGTTCGGCCAGATCGCGAAGTTGCCCGCACCGTTCGTCACGATCGCGTCCTTCGGCAGCGTCGCGGCCAGGTGCCGCATGACCTCCCGCATGTCGAGATCGCCCGGCGGCGCCGGCAGGTCGAGCTTCGCCTCGTAGGCCGCCCGCGCCTTCGCCGTCCGGTCCGCCCAGCGCGCACGGCCCCCCAGCCACACGTCGCGCAGCGCCGCCATCAGGTGATCCGGGCAGGCATGGATCGGCAGGTCGGCGGTGTAGATCTTGTTCAGCTCGTCGTCGCTCGCATGGGCATGGATCAGCACCTTGCCCGGCTCGGGAACCGTCAGGATCGTGTAGCCGTCGGTCGTCAGCTCCCCGAACCGCAGGTTGATCGCGAGGATCAGGTCCGCCTCCGCCATCAGCGCCTTCACATGCGCCAGCTTGCCGAGCCCCGCATCGCCCACATAGCTCGGCGAATCGTTGTCGAGCACGTCCTGGAACCGCGGCCCCGCCAGCACCGGCAGCGCGTTCGCCTCCACGAAGGCCTGGAGGTCGGCCCGCCCCCGGTCCGACCAGCCGCTCCCCCCAGCAAGGACCAGCGGTGCCTCCGCCTTCTCCATCAGCGCGACCAGCTCGGCCACGTCCGACGCCGCCGGCGCCGCCCGCGGGATCCGCACCCGGGGGCCGGCGACCGCCGAGGTGTTCGCACTCAGCACGTCCTCGGGCAGCGCAACGACCACCGGCCCCGGCCGCCCGGTCTGCGCCACCGCGAAGGCGCGGGCGATGATCTCCGGCACCCGGTCGGGATGCTCGATCTCGGTCGCCCATTTCGCCACCGTCCCGTAGAAGGCGCGGTAGTCGATCTCCTGGAACGCCTCCCGCCCCTTCATGGCCGTGTCGACTTGCCCGATGAACAGGATCATCGGCGAGGAATCCTGCATCGCCGTATGCACCCCGATCGACGCGTTCGTCGCCCCCGGGCCGCGCGTCACGAAGCAGATGCCGGGCGCACCCGTCAGCTTGCCCCAGGCCTCGGCCATGAAGGCCGCGCCGCCCTCGTTGCGGTTCGGGATCAGCCGGATGCGGTCGCCCACGTCGTGAAGCGCGTCGAGCACCGCCAGATAGCTCTCGCCCGGAACCCCGAAAGCCGTCGTCACCCCCTGCGCCAGCAGGCAGTCCACCAGCACCTCGGCCCCGGTCTTCGTCGTCATCCGTCCCTCCATGGGCCGGCAGCCCACCATGATTCCGCGCCCGATGGAAGGGGGTCAGCGCCGCTCACCAGCCCAGCGCGCAGCCGTCCTTGCGCGGGTCGGAGGCACCGGTCAGCACGCCGGTCTCCGTGTCGATCGCGATCGCCTGCGCCCCGCCCAGCGGCATCGCCCGCCGGCGGACCTCGTGCCCCCGGGCCGCCAGACCCTCGGCCGTCTTCTCCTCGTATCCCTTCTCCAGCCAGGTCACGCCGGCGTCGGAAAAACTCCGCGGCGCGTCGATCGCCGCCTGCGGGTCCATCCCGAAGTCGATCAGGTTCGAGATCAGCCGCACATGCCCCTGCGGCTGGTAGCCCCCGCCCATGACACCGAAGGGCATCAGGAACCGCCCTTCCGCGCGCAGCATCGCGGGAATTATGGTGTGCATCGGCCGCTTGCCGCCGCCCGCCTCGTTCGGATGCCCAGCCTTCAGCGAAAAGCCTGCGCCGCGGTTCTGGAAGTTGATCCCGAACCGCGCCGAGGCGAGCCCGGAGCCGAAGCTGTGATAGATCGAATAGATCAGCGACACCGCCATGCGGTCGCGATCCACCACGCAGAGATAGACCGTCTCCCGGTGCACGGCCTCGCTCGCCTGCTCCGGGTCCGGCAGGGCCCGGTCGGGCTCGATCAGCGCCGCCAGCCGGGCCGCGGTCTCGTCCGCCAGCATGTGGTCGAGGCGCAGGGTATGGTCGGGATCGGCGATGAAACGGTTGCGCGCGTCATAGGCGAGCTTGCCCGCCTCCGCCTCCAGATGGGCCCGCGCCGCGCCCATGGGATCGAGCCCGCTCAGCTCGAAATGCGCGAGGATCTTCGCCATCAGGATCGCGGTGGCACCCTGCCCGTTCGGCGGCATCTCGATCAGCTCGTGCCCCCGGTAGTCCCCGCTCACCGGCTCGACATAATCGCAGGCCGTCGCGGCAAAGTCCTCCAGCGTATGGGTCCCGCCCAGCGCCCGCAGCGAGGCGACCATGTCCTCGGCCACTTCGCCCTCGTAGAACCCCGCGCGCCCTTCCTTCGCCACCCGGCGCAGCACCTCGGCCTGCCCCGGCGCGCGAAAGACCGCCCCCACCTTCGGGGCGCGTCCGTCCATCAGGTAGTGCCGGCGCGCATCGCCCTGAAGCATGTCCGCCGCCGCGGCCCAGTCCTCGGCGACCCGCTGCGCGACCGGAACACCCTCCTCGGCGTAGCGGATCGCGGGCTCCAGCGCCGCCGCCAGCCCCAGCCTGCCCCAGTCCGCCGACAGCCGCGCAAAGGCGTCGATCGCCCCCGGCACCGTCACCGCCGCCGCGTGATGCTCAGGCATCGCGCCATGCCCGGCCGCCCGCAGCGCCGCCGCGTCCAGCCCCTTCGGCGCCCGCCCCGACCCGTTCAGTCCGACGATCCGGTCCTCGCCCGGCGGCTTCAGCAGAACGAAGGCATCGCCGCCGATCCCGGTCATCTGAGGCTCGCAGAAGCCCAGCACCAGCCCCGCCGCGATCGCCGCATCGACCGCGTTGCCGCCGTCCTGCAACATCCGCACCGCCACCTGCGCGGCCAGCGGATGCGATGTGGCGCACATGCCGTTCAGCGCATGGACGAGCGAACGGCCGGGGGCCTGGAAATCGCGCATGTCGGAAACCTCTTCACAGCCGCCGGCATTCAATCCGCCACCACCCGCCAAGGCAATGGGCAATTCGCCCCCGCGGCCCGCGGACAGGCCCCTTGCCAAACCCGAAGGGGCGGACCATTGTCGAGACATGGACACAGGTGCCGAGATCGCGCGATTTCCCGGTCCGCCGGACCGGGTCGCCTTCGACAGGGCCGAACTCTCCATCATCCTCGGATTGTATGGGCGCATGGTCGCAGCAGGCCTCTGGCGCGACTACGGGCTTTCCATGCTGCGCGAGGTCGCGGTCTTCGCCGTCTTCCGCCACACCGCCGAACACCCGCTCTACCGGATCGAGAAGCGCCCGAAGCTCGCCCAGCGCCAGGGCCAGTATTCGGTCGTGGGCATGGACGGCCGCATCCTCAAACGCGGCGCCGACCTGCGCACCGTCCTGCGCGTGCTCGAGACGAAGCTGATCCGCGCCGTCTGACGCCACCCGCCAACGCAAAGGGCCCGGACTTGCGCCCCAGCCCCTCACCGTAAATGTTGAACGACGGACTTCGGCAGACCACCCATGGGCCAAACTCTGGAATCCACAAAAGGTTAAGCGAGTGCCGCCGGAGCGCAAACTCGAAGATTATTGTGAGAGCTCGCCCTGCCGCTTGACGGACTATCACAGATGATGGATCCTGTGGTAGTCTAATGGACTACCACGGTCAAAGGAGTTTCGGATGACCGCCCGCAAGCAGACCGTGAGCTTCACCGAACCTGCTTTCGCCTATGCCCAGACCCTCGTCGATGCTGGCGAGTATCCCAGCATCAGCGCCGCCGTATCGGGGGAGATGGTCCGCGCCAAGGCGGCACGCGACGCGCAGACAACCTTGCTCGCCGCCGAGGTCGAACGCCGGCTCGCCCTGCCGGTCGACCAGTGGGAGCCGGTAGGAGAGCTATCCGAAGTCACGGGCGAGGCGCGGGCCCGCCTCGCCGAGCTTCGTCGGACGCAAGCCGGCAAGCACGAGTGACGATGCGCCAGATTCGCCATCCGCTCGTTCGTCGCGACGTGATGGGAATATTCGACCATGTCCTCGAGACCACACAGGGCAACCTGGCGGCAGCCGAACGGCGGCTCGACGAGATCGACGACCTGCTCCAGGCAATGGCCGACAACCCCGCTTCCGGCGTTCGGCTCGACGGGACTCTGTCGGGATGGCTCGTCAGACACGGGGGCCGCGGGCGGATGCTCACCGTGGTGTTCCAACCCGATCTCGAGGCGCGCCTCATCCGCATCGCTCTAATCGCCTTCGGCGGGCGCAACTGGCTCGACGAAGCCATAGGCCGACGCAGCTTTCCGGACTGACGGTAGGCGCCACGCCATCAACATTTATGGGAAGGGGCTCGACTTGCGCCCGACGCATTCCGTTCCTCGGGACATAGCCTCTGAGCCCGCCGCCCGAGAGGTCGGCGGGCTCTTGTTTTGCTTGAGAGATTCTTCATCCGAATCCGGTGTTGGTGCGGCGCACCTCCGTAGGAATTCCTACGGGCCACACCGGAGTGACATCTTTGCCGAAGGACTTCGTCGGGGCCGACGACGGCCAACCTATCCCTGCTCCACTCGCCTCTCCGCGCTTGACCCAGACGCTGAACGGAGTTCCGGGCGTGAAGAGCGGCGCGAACCTTTCCCTCGAACAGATCCTCCCCGCCCCTGCCGGCGGGATGGACCTCAACACCTGCCATGACCCGGACTGCCCGAACTTCGGCGTCACGGCCGACTTCTCGGGCGGTCGGATTCTCGGTCGAAATGCGGCAAGCCGGCGCGCCGCGCTGCGCGCATCATCCGCGATCACCGGCGTCGGCGACTACAAGCTCAGCTCGAATGCGGGGAAGCAGCATCGGCGGGTCTCGACAGCATTCGAGTATGAGGACAATCCTCACACCTGGATGGACCGCAAGATCGTCGAATGCCAATGTGCCGTCGGCGGCGTTGTCTGCGGCGCGGCCTTCGAGCTCCTCTCGAATGATCATTTCATCGAGGAGGTCGATCGGCGTCGGAACTATGACGGCGTGCTCGACGGCGACGGGTGCGGAGCATGCGGCAAGCCCTATCTCGAGGCTCCGGAAGAGTTCATCCTAAACGGAGCGCACGGCCGGCGCGCGGCGCGTGAGAATGCCAAGACATCGCGGGCGGAACGTGTCCGCCTCATCCACATCCCCTGCAAGGGCAAGCCGAAGGCGCGGTTCTCGGTCAGACTCGACCATCATCGGCAGCGCATCACGAAGGACAATCTGCAGATCGTACAGGCCCTGGTGAACGGCGGCGGGATCAATGCGATCGCACGCATGCTGGCGCCCGCCGGCACCGGACGCGCAATGGGCATTAGCCGAGTCTACAACCGCATCTTCGGGATCGAGAAGGCCCTGCTGGCCTTCGAGCGGGCGCAACTCGCGCGTTGGCGGGAGAAGGAAGCCGCGTCGGGTATCACGCTCCGACATCATCTCGCGCATGACGACATCGTGCTCGGGATCAACTGGGAGACATCCGCGGAGCGTCGCATCACGCAGCTCAACGTCTCGGCGACGGCCGATGTCCCCTCTGGCTACGTCTTCCGCCTCGACGCCGACTTCGACCCACGTGTCGAGCCCGCGGACCATTTCAGCGAGGTCTATCTCGACGAACTCGGCAACCTGCAGAACCTGTGGAGGACGTATCGGCAAAAATCGGGGGTGGAATTCACGGCCCCTCTGATGTCCTTCCAGCGGCCGACGGGCCGGCTCGACGAGCGGCACTTCTTCGCGGCGGCCGCCGGCCAACTCGAGGTCGCCCTGGCGACCCTGGTGCCGCGGATGCCGGAGGAGACGCCGGCGGACGTGGCCGCGAAGGCGGCGAAGGCGCAGGAAATCGAGGACATGATCGCCCTGATCCGGACGATCCACCGGGACTACTTCAACCTGCCCGAGTCGCGGCGGGACCGCCGAGCGCCGTTCTCCGGGATTATGACGCGCGACATATACACGAAGGCGGCGCATCTGGAACTCGTTCGCCAGATGCTGCCGCCCGGCCGGATCACCCTCGTCACCGAGCAGGAAGGGGCTCTGCCCCGAGTCTGTTGATTTCCGCTGAGAACTGACCCGGGCGGCTGGGAGATTTCCACTGAGAA
>CAZNSP010000005.1:0-129153 GCA_964575795.1 uncultured Rhodobacterales bacterium | reverse complement strand
TCGCCGCCCAATATCCACATCGAATCAGAACGATGAACGTTTTTCAACGGCCCCGCACAGCACATACCGCGCTCCTGATAATGGCTGAAGTCGCCGCCGAGGGGCATGATCTCGGGTAGCTTCTCTCAAGGTGGGGAGAAGCTTCTGGACGGACCCAGCGCTCGGCGGCGGCCCTGTTGTTTGCCCGGTACAGCTCCGCGATCCGGCGGGGACCGCCGGGCACCTGCAAGAGCCAACTCGTCGTGGCTCTGATCGCCGCGGCCGGCGTTGCCGATCCCCACCGTCTGGCAACAACCTCGGCTTACGACTGCGAACCGCCGTTGGGAGCGTCTCGATAATTCTGACCAGACCGATCTCCTCGTTGTTCGGGGCCCTGTTGGGATGCAAGTCGATGCCGGTCGATGAGAATATGATCACTCTGTCGCTCGCCGAAGGCGCGGTTTCTCGCCTTCCGCCAGAGGAGCGGGGGGCCGCCGCGGCTGCCCTGCTGGTTGGTTGAATGACCGAGGCGCTCGTGGCGACGATGTTCGGCATCAAGCCCGAGACGCTGAAGAAATGGCGGACCAACGGCTATGGCCCGCCGGCAACGACCGAGGGCAACGGCGTGTTCTTCCCCATTCCATTGCTTAGGGATTACATGATGGATCGCGCGCGGGGGGCGCATGCCTCGCAGCGGCCTCCTCGGCGCTGAAATGGGTGTATCGGGCCATCGACTTGATGTCGTCGTGGCCGAGCACCAACATGGTTTCCTTGACATGTACTTCGCGACGGCGTGCGAGTCCGGTGGCAGCGTCATGCCGAAGATCGTGCAAGCGTAGCCCAATGATACCCAGGACCTTGCAAGCGCGTCGAAACGCCGTGCCAATCGAGCCGGGCTCATAGGGAATGATGCGTTGATCCGCCGCGGGCACTGACGAGGGCTGGTGGGCTTGAAGGGACAGGAGCTCCTCGAGCGGGTCGATACCGTGGTTAGGGATCAATGGCATCGGCTTATCCTTCTTCTCCTTGGGATTCTTTCGCTCTCGCACCATGAGCACCCGTCGCGTCCGGTCGAGATCGGGCCACACGATCCGGCACATTTCGGCTTCGCGCAGCCCCGTGGACCGTGCGATCCGGAGAATTATGTCCAGAGGCACCTTCCGGCGCTTGGAAGTGCGGACCGCGTAATCCAGAAGTTTCTGGAACTCCTCGTCGGTGGGGAGCCGAGCAACCTCCCGCGATTTTCCAATCCACCGCAGTTTCTGCAGTTCCTTGCGGGCGTCCTTCAGCATCTCCTCTTTGGGTGGAAGATTGTAGAGCGCACGCCCGGTTTCGAGCAGGTTCTTCAGGTACATTATGTCGAGCGCGAGCGTCGCCGGGGCGACCACGGTCACCGCGTTCCTCTCGGCCTTCGCTTCACCGACCTCCCGTGACCCCAGAGAACCTCCCAACTCAGGGAGCCCCTCCCGGCGGGCTTGGGCGAAATCCTTGACATCTTTCGCCGACAGTTGGCTCACCCATTTCAGGCCGAGCAGTCGATCGATGTGGTTGAGACTGGTCCGATAGGCCGCCGTGAGAAGCCGACCGTCCTGAGTCTCGTCCCGCAGGGCTCGGACCAGCCCTGCAACGGTCATGTCATTATGGCTGATCATTTCGCCGCGATCGAGCCTGGCCTCGATATCGTTTGCGAATGTCTTCGCGTCGCTTTTCAGTTTGAATGACTTGCAGATCGGCTTCTGCCCGACCCTCCGGATCTGGACCTGCCAGCCTTTGCCTTTCTTGGAGATCGTCGCCATGTATACCCCCTCGCCACATTTCGGCCACAGTGCACCACGAAATCAGGTCGATTCTGGTGCTGCCGTGGTCGGCCAGAGCTCAGACAAGTAGACAGAGACGGTTCATAAGGTGTTGATATTGTGAGGATGCACAGCTCGCATTTTAGCCATCGCATCAGCGTCGCACCCATGATGGACTGGACCGATCGGCACTGCCGTTACTTCCACCGGCGGTTCAGCCGGCGGGCGCTGCTCTATACCGAGATGGTCACCACAGGGGCGGTGCTGCACGGGCCGGTGGAGCGGCTGCTCGCCCATCACCCGGAGGAGCATCCGCTCGCGCTGCAGCTCGGCGGTTCGGTGCCGGAGGAGCTTGCCCGGGCGGTGACGGTGGCGCGCGGCTTCGGCTTCGACGAGGTGAACCTCAACGTCGGCTGTCCCTCGGACCGGGTGCAGTCGGGCTGTTTCGGCGCGGCGCTGATGCGGACGCCGGAACTGGTCGCCGACTGCGTTGCGGCGATGATCGAGGCCGCCGGCCCCGTGCCCGTCACGGTGAAATGCCGGATCGGCGTCGACGAGCAGGACCCCGGGACGGTCTTGCCCGCGTTTCTGGAGACCGTCGCCGGGGCAGGGGTGCGCCGCTTCGCGATCCATGCCCGCAAGGCCTGGCTGCAGGGGCTGAGCCCGAAGGAGAACCGCGAGATCCCGCCGCTCGACCACGGGCTCGTGCTGCGGATGAAGGCGGCTTTCCCGCAGCTCTCGATCGCAATCAACGGCGGCATCGACAGCCTCGACCGGGCCCGCGGCTTCCTCGACGCGGGCCTCGACGGGGTGATGATCGGCCGCGCCGCCTATCACGCGCCTGCGCTGCTCGGCGCCGCCGACCGGGTGATCTTCGGCGAGGCGGGTCCGGACGTGACCGCCGAGGAAGCCGTCCGCGCGATGCTGCCCTATATCGAGGCCGAACGCGCCGCGGGCACGGCGCTTCACGCAATCACCCGCCACATGCTCGGCGCCTTCGCCGGACGGCCCGGGGCGCGGGCCTGGCGCCGGCATCTGTCGGAGAACGCGCACCGCGCCGGGGCGGGGCCGGAGGTGGTGGAGGCAGCACTCACCCGCGTCGCCGTGCCCGAGCCCGCGGCGGTGGCGTCCTAGCGCTGGCGCCCCGCGCGCCCGCCGCGCCGGGCGCCCTTGACCAGCGCCGCCCGGCCCGGCAGTTCCGCCATCACCGCGCGCCGCGCCTCGGGGGTCATGGACGACCAGGCGGTGATCTCGTCGATGCTGCGATGGCAGCCCATGCAGAGCCGCGATTCGGGATGCACCACGCAGAGCTTCACGCAGGGGCTCTCGATCTCCGCGCGCTTCCAGACCTCGTCCGCCATCACGGCCTCTCCCGCGCCAGATGGCCCATGCGATCCAGCAGGCCCTGCAATATGTAGGCCGCCGCCACATGGTCAATGACCTCGGCGCGGCGCCGGCGCGAGGCATCGGCCTCGAGGAGCGCCCGTTCCGCCGCGACCGTCGACAGCCGCTCGTCCCAGAAGGTGATCGGCAGGTCGGTCACGCCCGCGAGGTTGCGCGCGAACGCCCGGGTCGACTGCGCCCGCGGCCCCTCGCTGCCGTCCATGTTGCGCGGCAGGCCGAGCACGATGCCGCCGATCGCCCGTTCCCCGATCACCGCCAGCAGCTGCGCCGCATTCTCGCCGAACTTCGTCCTCTTCAGCGTGCGCAGCGGGCTCGCCACCTGCCGCCAGGTGTCCGAGACCGCGAGGCCGATGGTCTTTTCCCCGAGGTCGAGGCCGATCAGCGCGCGGCCGGGTTCGAGCGCCGCGGCGAAATCCGCGGCGGCCTCGATCACGCTCAATTCGCCACCTCGGCATCGCGTGCGGCCGCGCGCAGCGCCTCCTGCGCCGCGGGGTCGTCCGCGAAGGCGTCTCGCGCCTCGCGCCAGATCGCCGAGGCCTCGCCGGTGCGGCCGAGCACACCGAGCGCGCGGATGAGCCGCGCCCAGTCCTCGACCGGCCCGCCCTCGTTCGCCAGCCGGGCGCCGAGCTGGGCGACCATGCCCTCGATCATCGCCTGCCGCTCCTCGGGCGTCATCGCCTGCGCCGCCTCGACCTCGGCCGCCGTCGGCCCCGGTGCGCCAACGGGGGCGCCGCCCGGCACGCCACCCGGCACGGGCATCCCGGCGAGCCGCGCGACCTCGGCGATCTCCGCCTCGATCGCAGCGATCCAGGGCGCATCCGCCGGCCCCTCGTCCAGCAGGCCGGTCCAGAGCCGCCAGGTCAGGTCGGGCCGCCCGCCCTGCAGGCTCGCGAGGCCGGAATAGTAGCGGCCGAGCGGGTGCCTCGGGTCGAGCACCATGGCGCGCGACAGCGCGCTCTCCGCCTCGGGCGAGACATAGCCGTTGACCGCGAGGATCATGAACTCCGCCCAGGCGACGAAATCGTCCGCCGTCGCCGCATCGCCGAGCAGCGTCACCACCCGCTCCTGCGCGGTGCGCGCCTCGGTCCAGCGGCCGAGCGTCGCCATGCTCCCGGCCAGCAGTTGCTGCCCGCGCAGGTCGTCGGGCCTTTCCTCCATGGCCCGGGCCAGCCGGTCGACCATCGCCATGTCCTCGGCGCTGACCGGGGGCAGGGCGGGCTGCGGTGGCAACTGGTCCTCGGGCATGGAGGCGATGATCGCCTCGACCTCGGCCTGACCGGGACGGTTGGCCCGCTCGGCGGCCATCCGCTCCATCCGGGTGGCGAGCGGCAGGTCCGGCAGACCCGGCGCGCCGATCCGGCCGTAGAGCAAGCCGGTCAGCGCCACCGCCAGCGCCAGCACGCCCAGCGCGGCGATCCGGCTGACACGGCCCGGCGCGGCGCCGGCCGCCGCCTCAACCGCCTCGGCATCGGCCGCCGCCAGCAGCCGGCGCGAGATCTCGGCCCGCGTCGGCTGGGCCTCGGCCTCGGTCAGCACGCCGCGCTCGACGTCCGCCTCGATCTCGCGAAGCTGGTCGCGATAGATCTGCATGTCATAGCTTGCACGCCGCTCGGCCCGCGCGCCGCTCCGCAGGAGTGGCATCAGCACCACAAGCAGACTCAGGCCGGTCACCGCCGCGGCCGCCACCCAAAACCACATTCCGCCCGTCCGGTGCCTGTCGCGTTCCGGCGCGGACCCTAGCCGCAAGCCCTTGCGGATACAACGGGCGATCGGGTGCCGCTCGCCGGGCCGTGAACCGCCGCGGCCCGCCGATGTCGCGAAATGGAATCCGAGTGCCGGTCGCGGTCTTGGACCCCGCCGCGGATGCGGTTAGAGATTGGGCCGGAGCCGTCCGGGCCGGGCGGCCGCAGCCTTCTGCCGGAGCCGCCGATGCGCCGCTATTCCATCTTCGCCATCGCCCGCGAGGCCCTGCGCCATCACGAGGGCTGGGAACGCGCCTGGCCCTCGCCGGAGCCGAAGCCCGCCTATGACGTGGTGATCGTCGGGGCGGGGGGCCACGGCCTCGCCACCGCCTACTACCTCGCCCGCAACCACGGCATCACCAATGTCGCGGTGCTGGAAAAGGGCTGGCTCGGCGGCGGCAATACCGGGCGCAACACCACGATCATCCGCTCGAACTATCTCCAGCCGCCCTCGGCCGCGATCTACGAACTGTCGCGCAGCCTCTACGAGGAACTGAGCCAGACGCTCAACTTCAACATCATGTTCTCGCCCCGCGGCGTGCTGATGCTCGCCCAGACCGAGCACGAATTGCGCGCGTGGAAGCGCACGGCGCATGCGAACCGCCTCGCCGGGATCGAGAGCGAGCTCGTCGACCGGGCCCGCATCAAGCGGATCGTGCCGATCATCAACCTCGACGGCCCGCGCTATCCGGTGCTCGGCGGCCTCTGGCAGCCGCGCGGCGGCACCGCCCGCCACGACGCGGTCGCCTGGGGCTATGCCCGCGCCGCCGCGGCACTCGGCGTCGACATCATCCAGCAATGCGAGGTCATCGGCGTCGACCGCGATGCGAACGGCGTCACCGGCGTGCGCACCACGAAGGGCGCGATCGCCTGCGGCAAGCTCTGCATCGTCGTCGCCGGCTCGTCGGGCGTTCTGGCCGATCTCGCCGGCTTCCGCCTGCCCATAGAGTCCGTCGCACTCCAGGCGCTCGTCTCCGAGCCGATCAAGCCCGCGCTCGACTGCGTGGTCATGGCCAATACCGTGCACGGCTACATCAGCCAGTCCGACAAGGGCGAGATGGTGATCGGCGGCGGCGCGGACGGGTTCAACAACTACACCCAGCGCGGCAGCTTCCAGCACATCGAGGAAACCGTGCGCGCGCTGATCGAGACCTTCCCGATGCTGTCGCGGCTGAAGATGCTGCGCCAGTGGGGCGGCATCGTCGACATGACCGGCGACCGCTCGCCGATCATTGGCACGACGCCGGTCCCCGGCATCTTCATCAACTGCGGCTGGGGCACCGGCGGCTTCAAGGCGATCCCCGGCTCCGGCTGGGCCACTGCCGAACTGGTCGCGAAGGGCACGCCCGGCGATCTCGCCGCACCCTTCAGCCTCGACCGCTTCCGCGAGGGCCGCATGATCGACGAGAGCGTCGCCGCGGCGGTGGCGCACTGATGCGCGCCTCACGCCTCCAGCATCTCGAGGTCCGCCTCCAGCCCCGCGCATTCGTCGCGCAGGGTGACGAGGCGGCGGTGGCGTTCGCGGAAATCCTCGCGCGCCTCCCTCAGCCCGCGCTCCGTGCGCAACTCCGCCGCCCGCAGGTCGTGATGGTCCACCCCCGGCATCAGCCGCCGCGTGAGCGCCAGCTCCGCCTGCCGCGCCGCCGCCCCGGCCTCCGCCGCCTCCCGCCGCCGCGTCTCCAGCACTGCCCGCAGATAGGGTTCCCAGTTCCCGTGTTGCATTCCAAGTCTCCCCGTTGGCCTGTTCCTCCGTACCACAGAAAATGGCTGAATGGAACGCAACGTGAACATCTGACTGCAGGTGTGGCGCCGAGCACCGCCGGCACCGCCGTTTCCCGAGGTTTGCCATGCTCCTGCTGACCTGCCCCAACTGCGGCGTCTCCGGCGAGGAGACCGAGTTCGCCCCCGGCGGCGAGGCGCATCTGAAGCGTTTCGGCCCCGGCGCCAGCGACGAGGATTTCCGCGACTATCTCTTCATGCGGAAGAACCCGCGCGGCGTGCATTTCGAGCGCTGGCGCCATGCCTACGGCTGCGGCAAGTGGTTCCACGTCGCCCGCTGCACCGCGACGCTCGAGGTCTTCGGCAGCTATCCCGCGCAGGTGACCGAACCGCCAAAGGCGATCCTCGACGCGATCCGCGCCCGCCGCCCCGACTGGGAGGGCCGGGCATGAGCACCCGTCTCGCCACCGGCGGCCGGCTGATCGACCGCACGAAGCCCGTCCGCTTCCAGTGGAACGAGCGCTATCTCAACGGCTTCCAGGGCGACACGCTCGCCTCGGCGCTGCTCGCGAACGGCCGCACCCTCGTCGGGCGCAGCTTCAAGTACCACCGCCCGCGCGGCATCGTCGCCTCGGGGGTGGAGGAGCCGAACGCGCTCGTGAACCTCGGCAAGGGCGGCCGGTTCGAGCCGAACCAGCGCGCCACCACCACCGAGCTCTTCGACGGGCTCTACGCCCGCAGCCAGAACCACTGGCCGAGCCTCGAGTTCGACATCGGCGCGGTCAACGCGTGGCTGTCGAAGCTCTTCCCCGCGGGCTTCTACTACAAGACCTTCATGGCGCCCCGCGCCGCCTGGAAGCATCTCTTCGAGCCGGTGATCCGCCAGTCCGCCGGCCTCGGCGCCCCGCCCGAGAAACCCGACGCCGACCGCTACGAATACTTCTACGCCCATGTCGACGTGCTGGTGATCGGCGGCGGCATCGCCGGCCTGACCGCCGCCCGTGCCGCCGGCGCCGCGGGCGCGCGCGTGCTCCTCCTCGAACAGTCGCCGCATCTCGGCGGCCGCGCGCTGACCGACGCGCCGGTGATCGACGGCACCCCCGCGCCCGACTGGATCGCCGCGCAGGCCGCCGCCCTCGGCGCCCTGCCGAACGTCTCGGTCCGCACCCGCACCATGGGCGCCGCGGTCAACGACCACGGCTACGTGCTCGCGTGGGAGCGGATCGCCGACCACACCCCCGGCGACGGCCGCCCGCGCCACCGGCTCTGGCGCATCCGCGCCCGGCGCATCGTCACCGCGACCGGCGCGATCGAGCGCCCGCTCGCCTTTGCAGGCAACGACGTGCCCGGGGTGATGCTCGCCTCCGCCGTGCGCGATTACGTGGCGCTCTGGGGGGTCAGCCCCGGCGACCGGACGGTGATCGTCACCAATAACGACGACGCCTACCGCACCGCGCTGATGCTGGCGGAAGCCGGGCTCGACGTGCCCGCGGTCCTCGACGCCCGCCCGCAGGCGCGCGGCGCGCTGCCCGAGGCGGTGCGCGCCCGCGGCATCCCGGTGCTGGAAGGGCAGGCCATCGCCGCGGTCAAGGGCGGCCGGCGCGTCACCGGCGTCGTCACCTGCCTGCAGGCCGGCGAGGGCGCGGCACGGCAGGAGATCGCCTGCGACGCCGTCGCCATGTCCGGCGGCTGGTCCCCGGTCGTCCACCTCTGGTCGCATTGCGGCGGCAAGCTGACCTGGGACGCCGAGCGCGCCCAGTTCGTGCCCGACCCCGAGCGGCCGCCGCTCGGCCACGACGGCACCGGCTTCGCGATCGCCGCCGGTTCAGCCTCCGGCGCCCGCGACACCGCCGCGGTCCTCGCCCACGCCCATGCCGCCGGACGCCGCGCCGCGTCGGAAACCGGCCACACCGCCGCCGACACCCCCCCGCCGACCGCCGCCGAGGAGCCTGAGGAGCCGATCCTCCCCGTCTGGTCGATGCCGCAGGGCGCGCGTTCGGACCTGCGGGCGAAGGCCTTCCTCGACTACCAGAACGACGTGAAGGTCTCCGACGTGCGCCTCGCCGCGCAGGAGGGCTACGAGAGCGTCGAGCACACCAAGCGCTACACCACGCTCGGCATGGCGACCGACCAGGGAAAGCTCTCGAACATCAACGGCCTCGCGGTGCTGGCCGATGCGCTGAACGCGCCCATCCCGCAGGTCGGCACCACCACCTTCCGCCCGCCCTACACCCCCGTCACCCTCGGCGCGCTCGCCGGCGAGGCGCGCGGCCCGCTCTTCAAGCCCACCCGCAGGACCCCGATGGACGGCTGGCACGAGGCCCACGGCGCGCATTGGGAACCCGTCGCCGAATGGCGCCGCCCCTACTGCTTCCGCGCGCCGGGCGAGCCGATCCATGCCGCGGTGACGCGCGAGATCCTCAACACCCGCCAGCACGTCGGCCTGCTCGACGCCTCCACCTTGGGCAAGATCCTCGTGAAGGGCCCCGACGCCGGCAAGTTCCTCGACCTGCTCTACACCGGCGTGATGTCCTCGCTCCCCGTGGGCAAGTGCCGCTACGGGCTGATGTGCAACGAGAACGGCTTCCTCTTCGACGACGGCGTGGTGGTGCGGCTCTCCGAGGACAGCTTCCTCTGCCACACCACCTCGGGCGGCTCGGACCGGGTGCATGCCTGGATGGAGGAATGGCTCCAGACCGAATGGTGGGACCTCAAGGTCTGGGTCGCGAACCTCACCGAACAGTACGCCCAGGTCGCCGTGGTCGGGCCGAAGGCCCGCCGCCTGCTCGAATCGCTCGGCGGCATGGACGTCTCGGCCGCGGCACTTCCCTTCATGGGCTGGGCCGAGGGAACCCTCGCGGACGTCCCCGTGCGCGTCTACCGCATCTCCTTCTCGGGCGAGCTCTCCTACGAGATCGCGGTGCCCGCGAACCGCGGCCTCGAATTCTGGCAGGCGGCGCTCGAGGCCGGCCGCCCGCTCGGTGTCCAGCCCTACGGCACCGAGGCGCTGCACGTCATGCGCGCCGAGAAGGGCTTCATCATGATCGGCGACGAGACCGACGGCACGGTGATCCCGCAGGACCTCGGCCTGTCCTGGGCGGTCTCGAAGAAGAAGGCCGACTTCATCGGCAAGCGCGCGCAGGAACGCGCCGACCTCACCCGCCCCGACCGCAAGCAGCTCGTCGGCCTGCGCACCGAGAATCCCGCGGACGTGTTGCCGGACGGCGCCCATGCCGTCGACGGCCCGGTGCGGTTCAAGGCGGCGACCCGGACCATCGGCCACGTGACCTCCAGCTACTTCTCGCCCACCCTCGGCCATTCCATCGCCATGGCGCTGATCGAGGGGGGCGCGGGGCGCATGGGCCAGAAGCTCACCTTCCCGCTGCCCGGCGACAAGGTGATGCGCGCGACCGTGGTCGACCCGGTCTTCCTCGACAAGGAAGGGATCCGCCAGAATGTCTGAGACCCCCGCCATCGCCCGGATCGACCCGGTCGGCATGGTCACCCTGCGCGGCGACCTCGGCGCCGAGGCCCTGCGCGCCGCGGTGCGCGAGGTGACCGGCCACGCCGTGCCCGACACGCGACGCATCCACGGCACCGCCGCGGGCGGCGTCGCCTGGATGTCGCCGGACGAGCTCCTGATCCTCTGCGCGCCCGGCACCGCGGCCGACACCGCCGCCCGGCTCTCCGCCGCCCTCGGCGAGGTCCATCACCTCGCCGTCGACGTCTCCGACGCCCGCGCGGTCTTCGCGATCGACGGCCCCGGCGCGCGCGAGGTGCTGGCCAAGGGCGCCCCGGTCGACCTCTCGCGCACGGCCTTCGGTCCCGGCGACCTGCGCCGCACCCGGCTCGGCCAGATCGCAGTGGCCTTCTGGATGACCGGCGAGGACCGGTTCGAGCTCGTCTGCTTCCGCTCGGTCGCGGATTTCGCCGAGACCTGGCTCCGCACCGCCGCCGCACCGGGCAGCCTGCCGGGCTTCCTCTGACGATCCCGCGCCGTCAGCGGCGTCCGGACGCGCGATTTCGCGGATTGACCGCTTGACGTTGC
The DNA here is from genome assembly GCA_964575795.1 of uncultured Rhodobacterales bacterium. Lineage (GTDB taxonomy): Bacteria > Pseudomonadota > Alphaproteobacteria > Rhodobacterales > Rhodobacteraceae > Amaricoccus. The sequence goes on along the minus strand of CAZNSP010000005.1, from coordinate 118,465 downwards.
GGGGCAGTCACTTAAGGCTTGCCGCAATAATCAGACAGGGAGACTTCCGCATGAACCGCAAACTGACCACGGCCCTGACGGCGGCCGCCCTTCTCGCCGCGGCGCAGGCCCATGCCATCAACATCTGCGTCGAGGGCGCCTATCCCCCGTTCTCCGAGACCGCGCCCGACGGGTCGCTCGTCGGCTTCGACATCGACATCTCGAACGCGCTCTGCGCCGAGATGGGCGAGGAGTGCAACCTGATCAAGACCGACTGGGACGGCATAATCCCCGCCCTGCTCGAGCGGAAGTGCGACGCGATCGTCGCGTCCATGTCGATCACGCCCGAGCGCCGGCAGGTCATCGACTTCACCAACAAGTACTACAACACTCCGGCGATGTTCGCGGCCCGCGCCGACGCCGGTTTCGAGGACACGCCCGAGGGCATGGCCGGCAAGGTGGTCGGCGTCCAGCGCGGCACCATCCATCACGACTACATGGAAAAGGCGTTTCCCGACACGCGGCTGACGCTCTACGCCAGCCAGGACGAGGCCTATCTCGACCTCGTGGCCGGCCGTCTCGATGCGATCATCGCCGACAGCGTCGCCGTTTCCGAAGGCTTCCTGAACACCGCGCAGGGCGAGGGATTCGCATTCTTCGGCGGCCCGCACAGCGACCCCGCGATCCACGGTGACGGCGCCGGCATCGGCGTGCGCAAGGAAGACGGCGAACTGCGCGAGCGGCTGAACGCGGCGATCGCCGCGATCCGCGCCAACGGCACCTACGACGAGATCGCCGACAAGTACTTCGACTTCGAGATCTACACCGACAGCTGATCCATCAGGGGAGACCGTCCCGGGGCCCTTCGCGCTCCGGGACGGCGAGCGATGGGAATCCTAGTCGCCTATCTGCCGCTGCTTGCACAGGGCGCGCTCGTCACGCTGGCGCTCGCGCTCCTGTCGCTTGCGCTCGCCACCGTGCTCGGCGGGATCGGCGCGGCGCTCCGGGTCCGGCGCGGCGCGATCGGCCGCTGGGCGGTCACCGGCTACACCACCATCGTGCGCGGCATCCCCGACCTCGTGCTGCTGCTCCTCGTCTATTTCGGCGGCCAGCGGCTCCTGAACACCATCCTGACCGCCTTGGGCCAGGATGCCGTCTCCGTCTCGCAGTTCTGGGCCGGGGTCTTCTCGATCGGCTTCATCTACGGCGCCTACCTGACCGAGACCTTCCGCGGAGCCTACATGACCATCCCGCGCGGCCAGGTCGAGGCGGCCCAGGCGCTCGGCCTGCGATCCCTGCCGCTGGTGTGGAAGGTCGTGATCCCCCAGCTCATCCGCTTCGCCCTGCCGGGTTATGCGAACGTCTGGCAGGTGCTGGTGAAGTCCACCGCAGTCGTCTCGGTGATCGGGCTGCAGGACCTCGTCGGCCTCGCCAACGACGCGGGCAAGACCACACGCGAGCCTTTCCTGTTCTTCGTCGCCGTGCTCGGCTTCTACCTGTTCCTGACCTGGGTCTCGACCACGATCTTCGAGCATATGGAACGCCGCTACGCGCTGCAGGGTCCCCATGCGCGTTGACCTCGTCCTCGCCAACTGGCCGCTCTTCGCCCAGGGCGTCTGGCTCACGCTCCAGCTCACCTTCCTCGCGCTCCTGATCGGCTTCTGCATCGCGCTGCCCGCCGGCCTCGCCCGGGCGCGGCGCCTGCGCTGGATCTCGCCGGCGATCAACGGCTATGTCTATCTCTTCCGCGGCACGCCGCTCCTCGTGCAGACCTTCCTGATCTACTACGGCCTGTCGCAGTTCGACTTCATCCGCTCGTCCTGGGCCTGGGCCTATCTGCGCGACCCCTGGTGGTGCGCGCTGATCGCCTTCTCGCTCAACTCCGGCGCCTATGCGACCGAGATCATCCGCGGCGCGGTCGAGACCACGCCCAAGGGCGAGCTCGAGGCCGCCACCGCCCTCGGCCTCTCGCCCCGGCAGGTCGACTGGCTGGTGCTGATCCCCTCCGCCCTGCGCCGCGCCCTGCCGCAATACGGCAACGAGGTCGTGTTCATGCTGCATGGCTCGGTGGTGGCGAGCGTCATCACGCTGCAGGACATCCTCGGGGCCGGGCGCACGCTCAACGCCCGCTTCTACCTCGCCTACGAGGGATTCCTGACCGCGGCGCTCCTCTACATGACCATCACCTTCGCGCTGGTCTGGATCTTCCGCCGGCTCGAGGGCCGCTACCTCCGCCACCTCACCGCCTTCGGCGCCCGCTGAGCCATGCGTCCCGCGCATGGCGGGGTTGGCATCGTGGCCATGGTGCGACGCAGCATAAACTCTATATCTTTCCCCGAACCCCGATGGGGGCAAGGAGAGAGACCATGAACCGACCGAACGACATCCCGACCCAGCCCGAGAACCTCGACATGATTGTGGCCGAGGCCCGCCGCCTGCGCGCCCGCTTCGTCGCCGACGCCGTCGCCCGGCTCGTCGCCCGCCTGCGCGGCGCCGCCCCGGCCCACACCGCCGAGGCCTGACCGCGGGGCAGGGGCCCTTCCTTTCGCGGCAGCCGCAGGCTAGGGGAGGGGCCATGGTCCCATCCGAACCCTTCCCGCAGAACCCCGCGGCCGAACGGCCCACCGTCCGGCTGCTCCCCAAGGCCCCGGCCCAGCCGATCCGCTTCGGCGCGCCCTGGGTCTATGCCGACCAGATCGTGCTCGACCGGCGCACCCGCGCCATCGCACCCGGCAGCATCGTCACGCTCGAGGATGCCGAGCGCCGCCCGCTCGGCGCCGCGGCCTTCAACGCGCATTCGAAGATCGCGCTGCGCCTGCTCGACCGCGACCCCGCCGCCACCATCGACCGCGACTGGCTGGCCGCGCGCCTCGCCCGCGCGCTCGCCCTGCGCGAGACCCTGTTCGACGCACCCTTCTACCGCCTCGTTCATGCCGAGGCCGACGGCCTGCCCGGCCTGATCGTCGACCGCTTCGGCCCCGCCGCCGTCGTCCAGCCCAATGCCGCCTGGGCCGAGGCCCTGCTGCCCGAGATCGCCGAGGCGCTCGCCGCCGTCACCGGGGTCGAGGTCGCCGTCAAGAACGGCACCGGCCGGACCCGCGGGCTGGAAGGCCTGCCCGAGGAAACCACGCTCCTGCGCGGCACGCTCGACGGCCCGGTCCCGGTGCCGATGAACGGCGCCACCTATCTCGCCGACCTGATCGGCGGCCAGAAGACCGGCCTCTTCTACGACCAGCGCCCGAACCACGCCTTCGCCGCCCGGCTCGGCCGCGGGCGGACCATGCTCGACGTCTTCACCCATGTCGGCGGCTTCGCGCTCGCCGCGCTCGCCGCCGGCGCGACCCATGCGCTTGCCGTCGACGCCTCCGAACCCGCGCTCGACCTCGCCCGCCGCGGGGCCGGGGCCACGGGCGTCGCCGACCGCTTCGAGACGGCCAAGGGCGACGCCTTCGACACCATGGCAGCACTCGCCGAGGAGGGCCGCCGCTTCGGCCTCGTCGTCTGCGACCCGCCCGCCTTCGCCCCGTCGAAGCCCGCGCTCGAGGCCGGCCTTCGCGCCTACGAACGCATCGCCCGGCTCGGCGCGCGGCTCACCGAGCCCGGCGGCTTTCTCGTGCTCTGCTCCTGCTCCCACGCCGCCGATCTCGGCCGCTTCCGCGAGGCCTCGCTGCGCGGCATCGGCAAGGCCGGCCGCACCGCCCAGATCCTCGCCACCGGCGGGGCGGGACCCGACCATCCCCAGCACGCCCATCTCGCCGAATCGGCCTATCTGAAGGCGCTCTTCCTCCGCCTCGACGGCTGATCCCGGGAATGAAGGTCCTGCTCGACGCCTGCGTGCTCTTCCCCACGGTCCTGCGCGAGATGCTGCTCGGCGCCGCCGCGGCGGGGGGCTACGACCCGCTCTGGTCGCCCCGCATCCTCGAGGAATGGGCGCGCGCCACCCGCCGCCTGCCCGAGGGCGCCGAGGCGATCGCCCGCGCCGAGATCGCCGCCATGCGCGCCCGCTGGCCGGAGGCGGAGATCGACCCGCCGCCCGATCTCGCCGGAACCCTGTCGCTGCCCGATCCCGACGACCGCCACGTGCTCGCCACCGCCCTCGCCGGCGGGGCGGAGGCGATCCTGACGCTGAACCGCGCCGACTTCCCGCCGCGCACGCTCGCCCGCCACGGGGTGATGCTGCGCCAGCCCGACGAATTCCTGCTCGACCTCCGGGCCGGCGGCCTCGACCTCGCCGCCGTCGCCGCGCGGGTCCGCGCCCGCGCCGAGGCCGCCTCCGGCCGCCCGCAGCAACTCCGCCCGCTCCTGAAACGCGCCGGCCTGCCGCGCACGGCGAAGGCGCTCGCCGCCTGAACTGAAAAGACGACGATTGATTGCGTGAGCCAAAGGCCCGCGCGCCCTCCCCGAACGCCCCGACCGTGCGTCAGCACGGTCAGCGCCCGCCCCGCCCCCAGGCGGGCGCTTCACGCCCGCCGGGTCGGGCGCCGACCTTCGCGCCCGGGTGTGGCGCCGCTACAGGTCGCCTTGTGGCCGCGGCCCGAGACGATCCGGCGCAGTTCGACTACTCGTCCGGCGCGTCCGCCGCGATCATGCCGCGCAGGTCCACGCTGCACCGGTTGCCGATGTCGTCCCAGTGGTCGCGCAGGAACCGGTCCATCGCCAGCCGCCCCTCGTCCCGCAGCTGCAGGATCAGCGTCCTGCTCGGCGACATCTTGGTCGCGATGCCGAGCCGGGTCATCAGATGGTCGTCGCGCACCGAATGCACCAGCACGTCCTTCATCCGGCCCTCCTCGATGATCCCCTCGTGGATCAGCCGGCTGACGAACTCGATGTTGCGCAGCTCCCGCATCAGCGCGGCGTTGAAGCTGATCTCGTTGATCCGGTTCAGGATCTCCTGGTTCGTGCGTGGCACTTCCTCGCGGCGGATCGGGGTGACGTGCACGATGATCACGTCGCGCGACTGGGTGTGATAGAACAGCGGCCAGAGCGCGGGGTTCCCCACGTAGCCGCCGTCCCAGTACGCCTCGCGCCGCCGGGTCTTGGGATCGTCTATCTCGATCGCCTGGTAGAGCGTGGGAATGCAGGTCGAGGCGAGGATCGCGTCGGTGGTGATCTCCGCGCCCCGGAACACCCGCGGCTTGCCGCTGCGCACGTTGGTCGCCGCGATGAACAGCTGCGGTCCCCGCGCCGAGGCGAGCTCGTCATGGTCCAGGATCTCGGCGACGATGCTGCGCAGCGGATGCCAGTTGCCCGGGTTGAACTGGTAGGGCGACATCACCCGCGTGACCGCCTCGGCCGCCATCACGCCGGGGCTCGCCTCCAGCGTCCGCGCGGTCACGGCGGGCGAGGGCGCCACCGCCCGCAGCCATTCCATGATCGCGTCCGACATCTGGCCTTCCAGCCCGTCGAGCCCCGCGACCTTCATCCAGAACCGCTCGAGCCAGTCGCGCGCGCCCGCGTGGCCGTTCTCGATCCAGCCGGCCTTCAGTGCCGCCGCGTTCATCGAGCCCGCCGAGGTCGCGCTGACGCCCTCGATCTCGATCCGCTCCTCCTCGAGCAGCCGGTCGAGCGCGCCCCAGGTGAAGGCGCCGTGCGCGCCCCCGCCCTGCAGCGCGAGGTTGACCTTCTTCTTCGTCACAGCGCCGTCCACCCGCCATCTACCGAGAGCGTGGTGCCGGTGATCTGGTCGGCCGCCTCGGAACACAGGAACGCGACGCAGCCGCCGATCTGGGCGGTGGTCGCGAAGGACTTCGACGGCTGGCGCGCCAGCAGCACCTCGCGCACCACCCGGTCGCGGTCCCAGCCGTATTCGCGCATCGTGTCGGGGATCTGCGCCTCGACCAGCGGGGTCAGCACGTAGCCCGGGCAGATCGCGTTGCAGGTGATCGGCTCCTCGGCGGTCTCGAGCGCGATCACCTTGGTCAGCCCGACCACACCGTGCTTCGCCGCCACATAGGCCGACTTGAAGGGCGAGGCGGTCAGCCCGTGCGCCGAGGCGATGCTGACGATCCGCCCCCAGCCCTGCGCCCGCATCTCCTCGACCGCCGCGGCCGTAGTGTGGAAGGCCGAGGTCAGGTTGATGGCGATGATCTGGTCCCATTTCTCGGTCGGAAACGTCTGGATCGGCGCCACGTGCTGGATGCCGGCGTTGTTGACCAGGATGTCCACCCGGCCCATCACCGCCTTCGCCCGCGCGATCAGCGCGCGGCATTCCTCGCCCTTCGACATGTCCGCGGCGACATAGATCGCCCGGACATTGTGCTCCTGCGCGATCCGGCTCGCGATCGCATGGTCCTCGTCGCGGTCGGTGAAGGAGTTGAGCACCACGTCCGCGCCGAGGCGTGCCAGCTCCTCGGCGATGCCGAGGCCGATGCCCGAATTTGAGCCGGTGATGACGGCGGTCTTGCCCGATATCGACATGTTTCCTCGCTAGCTCGGTCCGTTCGCTACGGACAATACATGCTGCAGGTGCGAGATAACAGGCGAGTTGCGTTCCGCCGGGGCCAGAGACCGCAAAAAAAGACGCCCTCACGAGGAGGGCGTCAAGTCGTTGAGGCAGGTTTCATACAGGCAAGAAACCTATCGAGCAGTGCAGACCTTATACGAAATCAAGCACCTGACGGCAAGCCAAGATTTGTGATGGAGGCCGCCGCGCCCCCGGATTAAGGTCGCCTTGGTTAACCGAAAGGAGGGGTTGTGGCCCTTATGACACGCTTCCTGACGCGGCTCGCGCTCGCCGCGACGGCCGCCCTGACGGCCGCCCCGGCACTGGCCGAGGGACCCCGCCACGGCATAGCTATGTACGGCGAGCCGGCCCTCCCACCGGATTTTGTGTCGCTGCCCTATGCCAGCCCCGACGCGCCCAAGGGTGGCTCGATCGTCTTCGGCGAGACGGGCGGCTTCGACTCGCTCAATCCCTACATCCTCCAGGGTCGCGCACCCTGGGGCATCCAGACCCATGTCTTCGAGCCGCTGATGGGCCGGAACTGGGACGAACCCTTCTCGCTCTACGGGCTTCTGGCCGAATCAATCGAGGTCGGCCCCGCCCGCGAATGGGTCGAATTCACCCTCCGCCCCGAGGCCAGATTCTCAGACGGCAGCCCGGTCACCGTCGAGGACGTGATCTGGTCGATGGAAGTCCTTTCCGAAAAAGGCCTGCCAAGATACCGGAATGCCTGGGAAAAGGTCGAATTCGTCGAACGGACCGGCGAACGCTCCGTCCGCTTCACCTTCAACGCCGTCGACAACGAGCTGCCGCTGATCATCGGCCTGCGCCCGATCCTGAAGAAGGCCGACTGGGACGGCGTGGAATTCGACCGCTCCAGCCTGCGCGTCCCCGTCGGCTCCGGCCCCTACACCATCGGCGCCTTCGAGCCCGGCCGCTTCATCACCTTCGAGCGCAACCCCGACTACTGGGGCCGCGACCTGCCCTTCAACCGCGGCCAGCACAATCTCGACACGATCCGCTACGACTATTTCGTCGACGCGGGCGTGCTCTTCCAGGCCTTCACCGCGGGCGAGCTTTCCGTCTTCCGCGAGGCGAACCCCGGCCGCTGGGCGAACGACTACGGCTTCGCCGCCGTCACCTCGGGCGAGGTCGTGAAGGCCGAGATCCCCCACGCCCGCCCCTCGGGCATGGAGGGCTTCGTCTTCAACACCCGCCGCCCGATCTTCGCCGACTGGCGGGTGCGCGACGCGCTGATCCACGCCTTCAACTTCGAATTCGCCAACCAGACGCTGAACGGCGGCGTCTATCCCCGCCGGACGAGCTATTTCGCCAATTCCGCGCTCGCCATGGAAACCGGCCCCGCCGAGGGCCGCGTGCGCGAACTGCTGGAGCCCTTCGCCGGCGACCTCGTGCCCGGCGCGCTCGACGCCTATGCGCTGCCCGTCTCCGACGGCTCGCAGCGCAACCGCGCCAACATGCGCATCGCCGGCCAGCGGCTGGCGGAGGCGGGCTGGACCGTGCAGGGCGGCCGGCTGGTGAACGCCGAGGGCCGGGCCTTCGAATTCACCATCCTGCTGCAATCCGGCCAGAACGAGGCGGTGACCAACCTCTACGTGGACGCCCTGCGCCAGCTCGGCATCACCGCGAACGTCCAGATCGTCGACAGCGCCCAGTACAACGAGCGCCGCAACGCCTACGACTACGACATGATCATCAACGCCTGGAACATGTCGCTCTCGCCCGGCAACGAGCAGTATCTCTACTGGGGCCGCGCCGGGGTCGGCAGCCCTGGCACCCGCAACTACATGGGCATCGACAGCCCCGCCGCCGAGGCGATGATCGCCGCGATCCTCGAATCCGGAACCGAGGAGGAGATGGTCGCCGCCACGCAGGCCCTCGACCGTGTCCTGACCACCGGCCGCTACGTCGTCCCGCTCTGGTTCTCCGACGTCAGCCGCATCGCCCACAAGTCGGAGCTGCGCTATCCCGAGGCGCTGCCGGTCTACGGCGACTGGACCGGCTGGCTGCCCGAGGTCTGGTGGTCGGAGCCCTGAGCCCCGCCCGCCACCTCCGCGAGGAAGGCCTCCAGCCGCGCCGTCCCCCCGGGCGCCCAGCCGAGCGCGCGCAGCCGCGAGGTCGCAAGCTCCCCCGGTCCCGGCCCCGCGGCGCGCGGCGGGGGCGGGTGGGGACAGCCGGTCAGCGCCCCGAGCTGGCCGAGGAGGTCGTGGCGGTCGAGCATCAGGTCGCCCACGTTCATCACCGCCGGCGTCTCGCCCGCCAGCACCAGCCGCACCGCCGCCGCCACGTCCGCCCCGTGCACCTCGCCGCTCCGCCGCGGCGCCACCGCCCGCCCGGCGTGCCAGTCCGCGAACAGTCCCTGCCACTTGTGCTCCGCACGGCCCGGGGCGCAGCCATAGACCCCCGTCGAGCGCAGCGACACCGGCCGGAATCCCGGTCCGGCCAGTGCAGCGAGCCCCGCCTCCACCGCCAGCTTCGCCTGTCCGTAGAGCGTGTCCGGCCGGCATTCGTCCGCCTCGTCGAGCAATCCTGACCGGGCGTCGCCATAGACGGCCCGGCTCGACAGGAACACGAACCGCCCCGCCCCGGCGTCCCGCGCCGCCACCGCCAGCGCCAGCGAGCCCTCCACGTTGCGCCGCAGGAACCCCTCCGGATCGTCGCCCTCGCCGCCGCGATAGAGGCCCGGGCGATGGTCGAGCGCGCAATGCACCAGCGCCTCGGCCGGGGGCAGGGGACCCGCGTCGCCCAGCTCCCACCGCCGCCAGTCCGCCCCCGGAAACCCCTTCGCCCGCCGCCGCCCGAGCAGCGTCACCGCATGGCCCGCACCGATCAGGTCGGCGGCGATGAACCGCCCGACCCGGCCCGTCGCCCCGGTGATCAGGACGCGCATGGCCGGGGCAGGGCGCTCGGGTCCACCGGCGCGCCCTCGCCGGTGAAGTACGCCCGCCAGAGCGCGATCAGCGGCGCCAGCGCCTCGCGCTTGCCGTGGCGTTCGTCCCAGGGCTTCTCGTACTGGTAATGCACCACCCGCACCTGATCCCAGTCCCACAGCTCCGGCAGGTTCAGCCAGACGTATTGCAGCAGGTTGTCGTAGACCGGCAGGCCGTGCCAGTCGGGGAAATACGCCTGCAGGAAGGTCTGGTCGGTCCGCCGCCAGAACGCGCCGGGAACGTCGAGCGCACCCAGCATCGCCCGAAAGGTCGCCGCCGCCGGCCGCGCGGTGAACACCCCCGAATTCATCCGCCCGAAATCGCCGAGGCTCTCGTAGACATTCGGCGCGGCGCAGAACTCCGGATAGTCGAACAGCCGATCGATCGGCCGCAGCACCAGCGTGTCGGCATCGAGGAACACCACCCGCGCGTAGTCGAGCTGCCAGAGCCGCAGCTTGACGAAATTGTCGAGCGGCGTGTGGAACCCCGGCTTCTCCCCCTTCGTGAACGGCGCCGCGCCGTGCAGCCGGTCGCGGGCATGCGCCGCGTCGAAGGCGGCACTCGTCGGCAGAAGCCCGCAGCGCACCAGCCGCACCCCGAGCGCCACCAGCGGCGCCAGCGCCGCCGCCGCCACCCCGTCCGTGTGCAGCGCCACGAGGTCGGCCTTCGTTCCCGTCGCCCAGAGCGAGCGCATCAGCGCCGTCGCCCCGAGCGCATAGTCGGCGTTCGTCACCAGTGTCACGTATGCCGTCCGGGCCCCCGCCGGCCGGTCGGCCAGGGGATCGCCGGGATCGCTCACGACACCGACCGCAGCCCCTTGCGCTCGGGATCGTGGTCCACGATCCGCGCGATCTCCCGCGTCCAGGCCGAGACCGCGGGCACCCGGCTCCGGTCCACGCGATAGGCATACTTGCGGGCGACTTCCACCACCTCGCCGAGCAGCCCCTCGGCCAGCGTGATCGGCTGGAGCCCGAGCCCGAGCAGCCCGTCGTTCCGCACCTCGAGCTCGTTCTCCGCCGCCTCCTTCCGCGGGTTCGGAAGCCACGCGATCCGCGCCCCGGTCAGCTTCGCCACCAGCTCGGCGAGGTCGCGCACCCGGTGCGTCTCGGTCATCTGGTTGAAGATCTTCACCCGCTCGCCCCGCTTCGGCGGATCGGAGAGCGCGAGTTCGATGCACCGCACCGAATCCTGGATGTGGATGAAGGCACGGGTCTGCCCGCCCGTCCCGTGCACCGTCAGCGGATAGTCGATCGCCGCCTGGATCAGGAACCGGTTCAGCACCGTGCCGTAGTCGCCGTCATAGTCGAAGCGGTTGATCAGCTGCACATGCCGCCGCGTCTGGTCGGTATGAGTGCCCCAGACGATCCCCTGGTGCAGGTCGGTGATCCGGAGCCCGTCGTTCTGGGCGTAGAACTGGAACAGGATCTGATCGAGGCTCTTGGTCATGTGGTAGATCGAGCCCGGCCGGGTGGGGTAGAGGATCTCCTGCCGGACCGTCTCGCCGCCCATGGTCTCGATGCCCACCGGCAGATAGCCCTCGGGGATCGCCGCGCCGATCGTCGAATAGCCGTAGACGCCCATCGTGCCGAGATGCACGAGATGCGCGTCGAGATCGAGTTCGACCAGCGCGTTCAGCAGGTTGTGCGTCGCGTTGACGTTGTTCGAGACCGTGTAGTTCTTGTGCCGGTCCGACTTCATCGAATAGGGCGCGGCACGCTGCTCGGCGAAATGCACCACCGCGTCGGGCCGGTGCTCGGCCAGCCACGCTTTCAGCCGCTCGTATTCCTTGGCGAGGTCGAGCAGGTGGAACCGGATGCGCCGCCCGGTCTCGGCATGCCAGATCCGGGTGCGCTCCTGGATCGAATCCATCGGCGTCAGCGACTGCACGCCGAGCTCGGTGTCGATCCAGCGCCGGCTCAGGTTGTCGAGGATATGCACCTCGTGCCCGAGGTCGGACAGGTGCAGCGAGGTCGGCCAGCCGACGAAGCCGTCACCGCCGAGAACCGCGATCTTCATGGGATGCACTCCTCCTCATCAGGGAATCGTTGCAGCCCCCATTCTCGCACCACTCGCCCGGGTCGGAGGAACGTTTTTTCCGGCCGCGCCGATCCTTCGGCGCGAAGGCGCCGCCGCTCAGCGCCCGGCGGCGGCCACCCGGCGGCCGGCAGCGATCTCGGCCTTGGTCGGCGGGCTGACGAGGCCGGCCGAGATCACCAGCTTCGCGGCGTCCTCGATCGACATGTCCAGCACCACCACGTCACGCCGCGGCAGGAAAAGCAGGAAGCCCGAGGTCGGGTTCGGCGTCGTCGGCAGGAAGACGCTGACGAGTTCCGGCTCCCCCGCCTTCAGCGGCACCTCGCCGCGGGCATCGGTGGAGATAAAGGCGATCGACCAGATGCCCTTGCGCGGGTACTCGATCAGGCAGGCCTCCCTGAACGAGGTCCCGGACTTCGACAGCATCGTCTCCACGATCTGCTTCAGCCCGTTGTAGACCGAGCGCACGATCGGCATCCGCTCGACGATGCGCTCGCCGAAATGGATGATCTGCCGGCCGAAGAGCCCCTTGGTCAGCGCGCCGACCAGCGTGGTGAAAACCACGAAGATCAGGAGCCCCAGCCCGAAGATGTTCCGCCCGAAGATGTTCTCGGGATTGTAGCGCACCGGCACCAGCGGCAGCACGCGCGCGTCGATGATGCCGACCACCGTCCAGATCAGGTAGATCGTCAGCGCCACCGGCAGCACGACGACGAGCCCGGTCAGGAAATCATTGCGCAGCCGCTGCCAGAGGCTCGGCCCCATGTCCCTGCTGCGGCGCGGCGGGCGCGGTGTTCTGGCCATCGGCCCCTTCTCTCTCGCTCGGCGAGGTATTTATGGCCCCCTCCGCCCCCCGGCAATAGCCGCCGGTCCCTCGGCGGTCAGCGCCGCCGCGATCCGCGCCGCAAGCCGCGCGTTCGACCGCACCAGCGCCACGTTCGCGCGCAGCGACGCGCCCCCGGTCGCCTCCAGGATCCGCGCCAGCAGCCACGGCGTGACCGCCTTCGCCGCCACCCCCTCGGCCGCCGCGGCGGCCAGCGCCGCCTCGATCACCGGCGCCAGCGCCGCCGCCGGGATCTCGTCTTCCTCCGGGATCGGGTTCGCCACCAGCTGCCCCCCCGGCAGCCCCAGCCGCCGCCGCATCCGCGCCGCGGCCGCCACCTCCTCCGGCCGGTCCATGCGCAGGGGCGCCGGCAGGCCCGAATCGCGCGACCAGAACGCCGGAAACGCATCCTGCCCGAAGGCGATCACCGGCACGCCCAGCGTCTCCAGCACCTCCAGCGTCTTCGGCAGGTCTAGGATCGCCTTCGCCCCGCTCGCCACCACCGTCACCGGCGTCGCCGCCAGCTCCTGCAAATCCGCCGAGACGTCGAAGCTCGCCTCCGCGCCCCGGTGCACCCCGCCGATCCCGCCCGTGGCGAACACCTCGATCCCGGCCAGATGCGCGCAGATCATCGTCGCCGCCACCGTGGTCGCCCCCGTCTCTCCCCGCGCCAGCGCCACGGCCAGATCCGCCCGGCTCAGCTTCGCCACCCCCTCGGCCCGCGCCAGCCGCTCCAGCGCCGCGGCCTCCAGCCCCACATGGATCGCCCCGCCCATGACCGCGATCGTCGCCGGCACCGCGCCCGCCACCCGCACCTCGTCCTCGACCGCGCGCGCGGTCTCCACGTTCGCGGGCCAGGGCATGCCATGGGTGATGATCGTCGATTCGAGCGCGACGAGCGGCCGCCCCGCCGCCCGCGCCGCCGCCACCTCCGGCGCGAGGACCAGAGGCGCGCTCACGACGCCCTCGCGATGTGCCGCGCGGCCGCCCCGACCGCCGCATCCAGCGCCGCCTCGGCCCCGAGCCCGCGCGCCTCGGCCACCAGATGCGCGGCGAGAAACGCGTCGCCCGCCCCGGTCACGCCGCCGGCCACCGGCGGCGGGGTCAGGCGCACCGCGCCCTCCGGTCCCGCCGCGCAGGCCATGCGCCCGCCGTCCGTCACCACCGCCCGCGCCGCGCCGCGCGCGACCAGCGCCTCGGCCGCCGCCGCGGCATCGGGGAATTCCTCGCCAGTGATCACTTCCGCCTCCCGCCGGTTCACGTAGAGCACTGCTCGCCCGAGCCCGAGCGTGGGGCCGAGCCGCGCCGCCTTGCCCGGGCTCGCCGGCACGAAGGCGAGCCGCGCGGCGGCCAGTGCCGGATCGCCGGCCAGCCCCGCCAGCACCGCCTCGGGCAGGTTGCCGTCGATCACCAGTGTTCCGGGCCACGGCCGCGCCGCATCGCCGAGCCGCCCGTCGCGCAGCGGCGCCAGCACCGCTTCGCCCGCCCGCTCCAGCCCCGCGCAATCGGCGACCGCGGCAAAGAGCTCGCCCGCGGCATCCTCGACGGCGAGGTACGTGTCGGTCGGATCGCCGGTCCGCGTCACATGGGCGCAGTCGACGCCGCGCGCCTCCAGCGCCGCCACCAGCCGGTCGCCCTGCGAATCGCGGCCGAGCGCGGTCAGCAGCGCCGCCCGCGCGCCATGCCCCGCCAGCGCGAGCGCCACGTTCAGCGCCACGCCCCCCATCCGCCGCTCGATCCGCCCCGGCACGTCCGCGCCGGCATGCAGCGGCGCCCCGGCCCGGGCGATGATGTCCCAGAGCGCCGCGCCCGCGCAGAGGATGGGCAGATCGCCTCGCACGCCGGCCCCGGACCGCCCTCAGGCCGCCAGCGGCTGGAACAGCAGGCGGATGTAGTCGCGCTGAAGCAGGATCTGGTCGGCCATCACCTTCGGGTCGCGCAGCGCCTTCGACATGATGATCGCGCCCTCGACCGTGGTCAGCACCATGTCGGCCAGCGCCTCGATCGAGACCCCGGCCCGCGGCGGATGCGCCGCCGCAACCCGCTCCAGCTCGGCCAGGATCACGCCGCGCCAGATCAGCACCGCCTGCCGGTTCAGCTCGCGGATCTCCGCGTCGAACAGCCGGTCCTGATAGCAGGCGGTCGCGACCAGACAGCCCGGATGCCCGTTCGGCATGTCCGCCGTCAGCTCGGCGAGCAGCTTCAGCCCGATCAGGAAGGCGTGCAGCGGATCGTCGTGCAGCTCGCGCCCCCGCGCGAAGAGGCCCGACAGCATCGCCGTCTCCTCCTCCACGTATTCTTCCAGAAGCGCCCGGGCGAGCTCGTTCTTGTCCCTGAAATGATAGAAGAAGCCGCTCCGCGTAATCTCCGCCCCCGCCACGATCTCCTCGATCGAGGTGGCGTCGAAGCCCTTGGCCAGCACCGCCTCGCGCGCCACGTCGAGAATGCGCTGCCGGCCGCTGCTCCTGCTCATGCCCGCGTCCCCCGCGGGGACCGTACCGCAAGTGCAGTTTTCGCGTGGTGGCGGGGCGCCCCTTCGCCGCGTCTCATGCAATCCCTTGAAAAGAGTGACCTTTCCGGACCGCACCGACTGTACCGCAAAGCCGCTGTCGCCGCCAGCCGCATTTCGGCAGGTTCCGCGCATTCGCAAACACCCTGATCGACACCGGAGGATGCCATGACCACCACCGATTCCCGCCCGCTTCTGCCGCACGAAGGCGACCTGCTCCACATCTGCGACGCCGGGCTCGAGACCGCGATGATCTTTCACGAGGGGCTGGACCTGCCCTGCTTCGCCGCCTTCACCCTGCTGGAGACCGACACCGGCCGCGCGGCCCTCGACCGCTATTTCCGGCGGTTCTTCGAGATCGCCCGGCGCGACGGCCGCGGCTTCGTGCTCGACACGCTGACCTGGCGGGCCAATCCCGACTGGGCGGCGCAGCTCGGGCACGACGCCGCCGCGCTCGACGCGATCAACCGCGCCTCGATCGCCTATGCCCGCGACCTGCGCGACCGGTACGGCGCCGGCATCCCGGTGGTGATCAACGGCCTGATGGGGCCGCGCGGCGACGGCTACAACCCCGATGCCTTCATGACCGCCGATGCGGCCCGGGCCTACCACGCCCCGCAGATCGCCAGCCTGAAGGCGGGCGGTGTCGACATGGCGAGCGTGATGACCATGACCTATGTCGACGAGGCCGTCGGCGTCGCCCGCGCCGCCGCCGATCACGGCGTGCCGCTCTGCGTCTCCTTCACGGTCGAGACCGACGGCCGGCTGATCTCCGGCCCGACCCTGCGCGAGGCGATCGAGGCGACCGAGGCCGCGACCGGCGGCAGCCCGGTCTACTACATGGTCAACTGCGCCCATCCCGACCATTTCCGCGCCGCTCTCGGCACCGGCGACTGGCTCGGGCGGATCGGGTCGATCCGCGCGAACGCCTCGCGGCTCAGCCATGCCGAACTCGACGCCGCCGAGGAACTCGACGCCGGCGATCCGGTCGCGCTCGGCGCGGACTATCGCGATCTCGCCGCGATCCTGCCGAACCTTCGCGTGGTCGGCGGCTGCTGCGGCACCGATCACCGGCACGTGGATGCGATCAGCACCGCCTGCCGCCACCGCCACGCGGCATGAAAGGGGGGCGCATGACCTCGGACGACATCGAAGCCGCGGCGCTCCGGTCGCTGTACGCCGCGGCGGACCCCGGCCTCGGCACCGCGCTCGGCCTCGATTGCCGGGCGATCGGCGCGGGCACCGCCTCGATCGCCGCAGGGCTGCCCGCCTCGGCGATCGTGGTGAACCGCGTGCTCGGCCTCGCGGGGCCCGCGGACCTGCGACACGCCGTCGCGGCCTGTCGCGCGGCGGGCGTCCCCCGGTTCTTCGTCAACGGCGTGGGGCAGGGGGATGCGGAGGCCTTCGCCGCCGAGGCCGCCGCGCTCGGCCTCCTGCCCGCCCGCGGCTGGCGCAAGTTCGCCCGCGGCCGGGACGCGCCCGTACCCGATGCGCCCGTGCCGCTTCCGATCGCCGAGCT
This sequence comes from uncultured Rhodobacterales bacterium, assembly GCA_964575795.1. Lineage (GTDB taxonomy): Bacteria > Pseudomonadota > Alphaproteobacteria > Rhodobacterales > Rhodobacteraceae > Amaricoccus. The sequence goes on along the minus strand of CAZNSP010000005.1, from coordinate 102,208 downwards.
CGCGGCGGGGCAGGGGGCAGGCTTCGGCCGCATCGCCGCTGCCGCCTTCGATCTGGGCGAGGCGGCCGAGGGCTGGCTCGCCCGGCTGCCGGGCCAACCCGGCTGGCGGGTCTTCGCCGCCTTCGACGGCGACCAGCCGGTCGGTGTCGGCGCGCTCTTCGTCGCCGGCGACACCGCCTGGACCGACTGGGGCGCCACCGCGCCCGCGGCGCGCGGCCGCGGCGTGCAGCTCTCGCTCCTCGCCCATCGGGTGCGCATCGCGCTCGGGATGGGCGTGCGCCGGCTCTTCACCTGCACCGGCGAGGCGGTCCCGGGCGAGCCGCAGCATTCCTATGCCAACATCCTGCGCTGCGGCTTCGCCGAAGGCGTGCTGCGCCCGAACTTCGCCCCGCCGAAACCCTGAGCACGCGCCGGGGGGGCCGTGCGCGGATCGTGGCACCGAAATAGCACCCAAATAGCACCCGAATATCACCTGCCGTTTCGGGCCTCGGGCGGCCCGATCCGAACCGGGCCTTGCATTTCCGTCCCGGACCGCGTATGCCCCCGCACTCGAAACCGCAGGCGGGATTTCGGGCCATGGGACAGACAGCCCCCAGGGTCCACCGGTTGGGCGAAAAGCCCTTTCCCCGCCGAGGCTTGAAACCGGAAAGGAAAGTTCCGAATGGCTCTGCCAGACTTCAATCTGCGCCAGCTTCTAGAGGCGGGCGTTCACTTCGGCCACCAGACCCACCGCTGGAATCCGCGCATGGCGCCGTACATCTACGGCGACCGCAACGGCATCCACATCATCGACCTCACCCAGACGGTTCCCCTTCTGGATCAGGCACTTAAGGCCGTCCGTGACACCGTCGCCAAGGGCGGCCGCATCCTCTTCGTCGGCACCAAGCGCCAGGCCCAGAAGGCCGTCTCCGAGGCCGCCGAACGCTCCGCCCAGTACTACATGAACCACCGCTGGCTCGGCGGCACGCTGACCAACTGGAAGACCGTCTCGAACTCGATCGCCCGGCTGAAGTCGATCGACGAGAAGCTCGCCTCCGGCGCCGAAGGTCTCACCAAGAAGGAACGCCTCGGCCTCGAGCGTGAGCAGCAGAAGCTCCAGTCGAGCCTCGGTGGCATCCGCGAAATGGGCGGCACGCCGGACCTGATCTTCGTGATCGACACCAACAAGGAGGACCTCGCGGTTCTCGAGGCACGCAAGCTTGGCATCCCCGTGATTGCGATTCTGGACACGAATTCTTCGCCTGACGGCATCGATTACCCGATCCCGGGCAACGACGACGCCGCCCGCGCGATCGCGCTCTACTGCGACCTGATCGCCCGCGCCGCGCTCGACGGCATGGCCGCCCAGATGGGCGCCGCCGGCGTCGACATCGGCGCGCTGGAGGAAAGCCCGGTCGAGGAAGCCCTCGCCGAGCCGTCGGAAACCGACGCCACCGCCGAACAGACCGCCTGAGCGCCGTCGCAGAACTGTCGCGGGACCCGGGGATGATGTGCCCCGGGCCGCATAACGCATTGTGAACAAAGGAGAGCGTTGATGACGATCACCGCCACCATGGTGAAGGAACTGCGCGACGTTTCCGGCGCGGGCATGATGGATGCCAAAAAGGCGCTGACCGAAACCGGCGGCGACATGGAAGCCGCCATCGACTGGCTGCGCACCAAGGGTCTCGCCAAGGCCGCGAAGAAATCCGGCCGCACCGCCGCCGAGGGCCTCGTCGGCGTCGCGGTCAAGGGCGGCGTCGGCGTCGCGGTCGAGGTCAATTCCGAGACCGACTTCGTCGCCCGCAACTCCGACTTCCAGGCGATCGTGCGCGCGATCGCCGAGGTGGCGACCGGCTGCGCCGACATCGAGGCCCTGCGCGGCGCGCCGCTCGACGACAAGACCGTCCAGGAAGCCGTGACCGACAAGATCGTGACGATCGGCGAGAACCTGCACCTGCGCCGGATGGCATCGGTCGAGGGTGACACCGTGGCCTCCTATGTCCACAACGCGGTCGCCGAGAACCTCGGCAAGATCGGCGTCCTCGTCGCGCTCAAGGGCACCGACAACGGCATCGGCAAGCAGATCGCCATGCATGTCGCCGCCACCTCGCCCGCCTCGCTGAGCGAGGCCGATCTCGACCCCGCGCTGATCGAGCGCGAGAAGGCCGTGCTGACCGAGCAGGCCCGGGAGAGCGGCAAGCCCGATGCGGTGATCGAGAAGATGATCGTCGGCCGCATGAACAAGTTCTTCGAGGAAGTGACGCTTCTGAACCAGAAATTCGTCATCAACCCCGATATCACGGTCGCCCAGGCCGCCAAGGAGGCCGGGGTCGAGGTCGTCGGCTTCGCGCGTCTCGCCGTGGGCGAGGGCATCGAGAAGGAAGTCGAGGATTTCGCCGCCGAGGTCGCGAAGACCGCCGGCCGCTGAAGGACCGACGACGACGCGGAAACGGGCCGCGCCGGCCGGACACCGGGGCGGCCCGTCCTTTCCCACGGATCGATCGGATGAATGCGGCGACCGCCGATGTGACGGGTCCGGCGAGGGGAGGCCTCGAGGCCCCCGGGATGCCTCCGCCCGTAGACCTCGCGGGGGGCGCTCCCCGTCCCGCAGGTCGCCGGGGTGCGCGGCGGCGGCCGGAATTCCGCCGGGATTAGACGTTGAATCCCTATCTGATTTCGTCCATTTTGACGCGCAATCACAAGACCGGAGTTTGAGGCAATGACGGACAGTGCGGCCATTACGACTGCCCGCTTGGTCCGTCCCGCCTACCGTCGTGTCCTCCTGAAGATCTCGGGCGAGGCCCTCATGGGTCCGCTGCAGTTCGGCCTGCACCCGCCGACCGTCGAACGTCTCGCCGACCAGGTCATGGCGGTCCGCGATCTCGGCGTCGAGATCTGCCTCGTGATCGGCGGCGGCAACATCTTCCGCGGCCTGCAGGGCACCGCCCAGGGCATGGAGCGGACCACGGCTGACTACATGGGCATGCTCGCCACCGTGATGAACGCGCTCGCCATGCAGTCCGCGCTCGAGGCCAAGGGCGTCTTCACCCGCGTGATCTCGGCCATCCCGATGGACCAGGTCTGCGAGCCCTACATCCGGCGCCGCGCCGTGCGGCATCTGGAGAAGAAGCGCGTCTGCATCTTTGCGGCCGGCACCGGCAATCCGTATTTCACCACCGACACCGCCGCGACGCTCCGGGCCTCCGAGATGTCCTGCGAGGCGATCTTCAAGGGCACGCAGGTCGACGGGATCTACGACAGCGACCCCAAGAAGAACCCCGATGCCCGGCGGTACGACCGGATCAGCTATGACGAGGTCCTGCAGAAGAACCTCAAGGTCATGGATGCCTCGGCCATCGCGCTCGCCCGCGACAACGGGCTTCCCATCGTCGTCTTTTCCCTCGATGCGCCAGACGGACTGGCGGGCGTCGTGCAGGGGAAGGGGCGGTTTACCATTGTCGAACCCCGCTAGGGTATGCGGAGTGTCGATCGAAGGAGAATGGAATGTCTGACGAGGGCATAGATATCGACGCCCTGCAAAAGCGGATGGACGGCGCCCTTCACGCCCTGCGCACCGAGTTCGCGTCGCTGCGCACGGGGCGTGCTTCCGCCTCTATGCTGGATCCGGTCACGGTCGAGGCTTACGGCAGCCCGACGCCGATCAACCAACTCGGCACGATCACCGTGCCCGAGCCGCGCATGGTCCTGATCAACGTCTGGGACAGGAGCCTCGTGAACGCCGTCGACAAGGCGATCCGCAACTCCGGCCTCGGCATCAATCCGCAGATGGACGGCACCATACTTCGCCTGCCGATCCCCGAGCTGAACGAGGAACGCCGCCGCGATCTCGCCAAGGTCGCGGGCCAGTATGCCGAACAGGCACGGGTCGCGGTGCGCAACATCCGCCGCGACGGCATGGACCAGCTGAAGAAGGCCAAGACCGCCGGCATGAGCGAGGACGACCAGAAGATCTGGTCCGAGGAAATCCAGGAACTGACCAACGCCGCCATTGCCAAGATCGATGCGGCGCTCGACGCGAAGCAAGAAGAGATCATGCAGATTTGAGGCGGCCTCCGCGCCTCACCGCCCCACAGGTATCTTGTATGTCGCATGAAAAATCCAGCGCGCGGACTGCTGGCCCCGCCCATGTCGCCATCATCATGGATGGAAACGGTCGCTGGGCGCAGAGCCGGGGCCTTCCTCGGCTCGCGGGTCACAAGCGCGGGGCGGAGCGGGTGCGCGAGATCGTCGAGGCCTGCCCCGACCTCGGCATCACCCATCTGACGCTCTTCGCCTTCTCGACCGAGAACTGGAAGCGGCCGCAGGGCGAGGTCACGGGGCTGATGCGGCTCTTCCGGCGCTACATCCGCAAGGAAGGGGCGCGTCTGGTGGCCGAAGGCGTCCGTGTCCGGTTCATCGGCAGCCGCGACCGGCTGGAGCCGGACGTGATCGCCCATATGGAGGGGCTCGAGGAGCGGACGCGGGAGAACGACCGCTTCTTCCTGACCGTAGCCCTGAACTACGGCGGCCGCGACGAGATCGTGCGCGCCACCCGCCGGATGGCGGAAGCGGTCGCGGCGGGCACCCTCCGGCCCGAGGACATCGACCCCGGGACGGTCGAAGGCTTTCTCGACACCGCGGGCCTGCCCGACCCCGACCTGATCCTGCGCACCTCGGGCGAGTGCCGCCTCTCCGGCTTCCTGCCGTGGCAGTCCGCCTATTCCGAGCTTTCCTTCGTCGAGGCGCGCTGGCCGGACTTCACCGCCGAGATGTTCGCGGCCGAGATCATGAAGTTCGGACACCGGGAACGCCGCTTCGGCGCCCTGGCGGGATGACGGACGCACCACCGAAGCGCATCCGCTTCGGCGACCTCGGTGTGCGTCTGGCCTCCGGTGTCGCGCTCGCGGCCCTGGTGCTCGTCGACCTCTGGCTGGGCGGCCTCTGGGTCGTCGCGCTCGCGTCGCTCGGAACGGTACTGATGTTCTGGGAATATCACCGCCTCGTCACCGCCTCGGCGAGCCGCTTCGAACCACGGCTGCTGGTGATGGGTACCGCGGGTGTGCTCGCCATCGTCCTGACCGCCCTCAGCGGGCTTGCCGCCGGTGTCGTCGCCCTCGTCCTCGGCGCGGCGGCGGTGGCCGTGATCGCGCGCCCCCGGGCCCGATGGCTCGTGCCCGGCATGCTCTACATCGGGCTCGCGATGTGCTTCCTGATCTGGCTCCGGCTCGGCGCCGATGCGGGCCTCGCGCTCCTGCTCTGGCTGATCCTCGTGGTGATCGCCGCTGATGTCGGCGCCTATTTCGTCGGGCGCCTCGTCGGTGGCCCCCGGCTCTGGCCCGCCGTCAGCCCGGGAAAGACCTGGTCCGGGGCGCTGGGGGGCCTCGCGCTCGCGGTCCTCGTCGGCGTGGCGGTCGGAACCCGGGTCGAGATGGACCAGCCCGGCGTGGCGGTCCTGAGCCTCGCGGTGGCAATCGCCTCGCAGCTTGGCGACCTGCTCGAATCGGCGGTGAAGCGCCACTACAACGTCAAGGACGCGAGTTCCCTCATTCCCGGGCACGGCGGCCTGCTCGACCGGCTGGACGGCGTCCTCGGTGCCCTGTGGTTCCTCGCACTCTATCAGGTCGGCCTCGCCGGCTTCGGGGGCTGAAGGCATGCGCCGCAGGGTTTCCGTCTTCGGCTCGACCGGCTCCATCGGCCGCAACACCGTCAGCCTGCTCGAGGATCAGGGCGGGTCCGAGGTCTATGACGTGGTCGCGCTGACCGCCGCGGACAATGTGGCGCTTCTGGCGGAGCAGGCACGCCGCCTCGGCGCGCGCTTCGCCGTCACCTCCGATCCGTCGCGTCTCGACGACCTCCGCGCGGCGCTCTCGGGCACCGACGTCACCGTGCTCGCAGGGGTCGGGGGGCTGCTCGAGGCGGCATCCGAGCCCGTCGACTGGTCGATGTCGGCGATCGTCGGCTCCGCCGGCCTCGCCCCGACGCTCGCCACCGCCGCGCAAGGCGGCGTGCTGGCGCTCGCCAACAAGGAATCGCTCGTCTGCGCGGGTCAGCTCCTGCGCGCGGCCTGCGACCGTGCGGGCACACACCTCCTGCCCGTCGACAGCGAGCACAGCGCAATCTTCCAGGCGCTGCAGGGCGAGCAGGCCCGCGCGGTCGAACGCATCATCCTGACCGCGTCCGGCGGGCCGTTCCGCGACTGGTCCTCGGCGAGCATGTCGAACGTCACCCCGGCCGAGGCCCGCGCGCATCCGAACTGGTCGATGGGCGAGCGCATCTCGATCGACAGCGCCACCATGTTCAACAAGGCGCTGGAGATGATCGAGGCCCAGGCGCTCTTCGACGTCCGCCCCGACCAGATCGAGGTGATCCTGCACCCCCAGTCGATCGTGCATTCCATGGTGGGCTTCGAGGACGGCTCGATCATCGCGCAGCTCGGCCCCTCGGACATGCGCGGCCCGATCGGCTATGCGCTCAACTGGCCGGACCGGCGGCCGCTCCCCGTGGAGCGGCTGAACTTCGCCGACCTCGGGCGGCTCGATTTCGCGCCCGTCGATCCGGACCGCTTTCCCGCGCTCCGGCTCGCCCGCGAGGTGCTGGAACGCGGAGGGCTGACCGGTGCCGTGTTCAACGCGGCCAAGGAAGCCGCTCTCGATGCGTTTATCGCCCGCAGGATCGGTTTCCTTGACATGGCGGTGCTCGTCGAACATGTGCTTGGAGAACTGGCGGAGGATGCCGCCAGCGTTGCCCCGGGCTACGATCTCGACGCGGTGATCGCCCTCGACCGGGACGCACGGCGCCTTTCATCGGTCTGGGTTTCGGCATTCACGGGACGTTGAGCATGGAACTGATCGCGGCCATCCCGTTCGTCGGCGGGTTCCTCTCGACGGTGCTGCCGTTCATCGTGGTGCTGGCCATCGTCGTCTTCGTCCACGAATACGGCCACTACATCGTCGCGCGCTGGTGCGGGATCCATTCCGAGGTGTTTTCCATCGGCTTCGGGCCGGTCATCTGGTCGCGCAGGGACCGGCGCGGGACGCTCTGGCAGATCGCGGCGCTGCCGCTCGGCGGCTATGTGAAGTTCCTCGGCGATTCCGACGGGTCGAGCCGGGCGGACCCGGATGCGCTTTCCCGGATGGCGCCGACGACGCGCGCGCGCAGCTTCCACGGGGCCTCGGTCGGCCGGCGCATGCTGACGGTCCTCGCCGGGCCGGTCTTCAACTTCCTGCTGACCATCGTCGTCTTCGCCGGGCTGGTGATGTGGCAGGGCATTCCGACCGAGCGTCCGACCATCGGCTCGATCGAACCCCTGCCGAACCAGGAACAGGCCCTGCGGACCGGCGACGTGCTGCTCGCGATCGAGGGCCAGCCGGTCGAGGACTTCGGCGCGATCTACACCATCGCCCAGGGCATGGAGACACCGGGCCCGATGCGGTTCCGGGTCCTCCGCGACGGCACGGAGATCGATCTCGTCGCCCCCTACGCCCTGCCGCCTCTCGTCTTCGGCGTCGAGCCGCTCTCGCCCGCCAGCCGCGCGGGCCTGCGCCGGGGCGACGTGATCCTCGAGGCCGACGGCCGGCCGCTCGCGGCCTTCGAGGAGCTGCGCCAGACCGTCCTCGCCTCGGGCAACCGCACGATCCCGCTCGTCGTCTGGCGCGCGGGCGAGACGCTCACCCTCGACATCACGCCGCTCGAGCGCGACGTCGAGGACGGCGCGGGCGGGTTCGAGCGGCGGGTGATGATCGGAGTCGCGGGCGCCTCGCTCTATGCCCCGGCGACCGAGACCCCGGCCCCCTGGACGGCGCTCGGCGCGGGCTTCGTGCGCATGGTCGACGTGATCGCCATGTCGCTCAACGGGCTGAAGCACATCATCCTCGGCACGATCGGCGCCGAGAACCTGCAGGGCCCCCTCGGCATCGCCCAGATCTCGGGGGAGACCGCGGCCCAGGGCCTGATCAGCTTCATCTCGCTCATCGCCATCATCTCGACGGCGATCGGCATGCTGAACCTCTTTCCGATCCCCGTTCTCGACGGCGGCCACTTCGTCGCCTTCCTCATCGAGGCGGTGCGCGGCAGGCCGCCCAGCGAAAAGGCGATGCAGGTCGCGATGACGATTGGCCTTGGCTTGATCCTTCTGCTGATGGTATTCGCTACCTACAACGACGTGATGCGTCTGATCAGTTGATAATACGGCGGCAAACCGCCGGGGGGCAGAGAGGCAGCACCGATGGCTGAGCGGCTATTGAAGGGGGCGGTGCATCGCGCGGCCCTTCTGTTCGTACTGTTGGTGATGCTCGTCGGCATCGGTTTTTCGGCGGGCGCCCAGGGCACGGCGACCTTCTCCCGCATCGACGTCGCCGGCAACCAGCGCATCGAGGCCGAGACGATCCGCGTCTTCGCCGGCATCGAGACGGGCCGGCCGGTCACCCCGGAGGAGCTGAACCTCGCGGTCCGCAGGCTTTTCGCAACCGGTCTCTTCGAAAGCGTCGAAGTGCTGCCCGAGGCCGGGCGCCTCGTGATCACGGTCGTCGAGAACCCCACGATCAACCAGATCGCCTTCGAGGGCAACGACTCCCTCGACGACGAGGACCTCGCCGCGATCGTCGAACTGCGCCCGCGTCTCGCCTATTCGGTCGCCGCCGCCGAGGCCGACGCCCAGCGGATCATCGACGCCTACCGCCAGGCCGGACGCTTCGGCGCGACCGTGAACCCCGTGATCATCCGCCAGCCGGACAACCGGGTCGATCTGGTCTTCGAGATCTTCGAGGGCCGCGTCACCCAGATCCAGCGCATCAACTTCATCGGCAACCAGGTCTACTCGGACCGCCGCCTGCGCCGCGCCATCCAGACGGGACAGGCCAACTACCTCAGCTGGATCTTCGGCAACGTCGAATACGACCCCGACCGGCTCGAGCTCGACCGCGAACTGCTGCGCCAGTTCTATCTCGAACGCGGCTATGTCGATTTCCGGGTCGTGTCGACGACGGCCGAGATTTCCCGGGAACTGAACGGCTTCTTCGTGACCTTCACGGTCAGCGAGGGCGAGCGTTACAACTTCGGCCAGATGTCGGTCGCCTCATTCGCCCCGGCCCTCGATGCCACCCAGTTCGAGCCGCTCCTGTCCGAGATTCGTACCGGCAGCGTCTACAACGTCCGCCAGGTCGAGCGCGTGGTCGAGCGCATGGCGTTCCAGGCCGGCCAGCAGGGCTTCGCCTTCGTCGAGATCGTCCCCCGCGTCACCAAGAACGAGGCCGACCGGACGATCGACATCACCTTCGAACTGGTCGAGGGCCAGCGCGTCTTCATCGAGCGCATCGACATCGTCGGCAACACCCGGACCCTCGACCGCGTGATCCGGCGTCAGTTCCGGGTCGTCGAGGGCGATGCCTTCAACTCGCGCGAGATCCGCAACGCCGAGAACCGGATCCGCGGCCTGCAGTACTTCTCGCCGGCCACCCTGCAGGTGCGCGAGGGTTCGGCCCCGAACCAGGCGCTGGTGACGGTCGAGGTCGAGGAAGCCCCGACCGGCAGCCTCAACGTCGGCGGCGCCTATTCGACCGCCGAGGGCTTCGCCGCCCAGATCAGCATCACCGAACGGAACTTCCTCGGGCGCGGACAGACCGTCTCGGCCGCCTTCACCGGCAGCAGCCAGTTCACCAACCTCGATCTCGGCTTCGTCGAGCCGGCACTCTTCGACCGCGACCTGCTCGCCGGCTTCAGGATCTATTACCTGACGCGCGATTTCGACGAGCAGACCTTCAAGTCGCAGAACTACGGGTTCGAACCGCGCGTGGGCTTCCCGCTCAGCGAGCGCGGCCGCCTGACGGTGCGCTACCGGATCTCCTCGGACGACATCTACGATGTCGCCGATGCCACCTCGCTCATCATCAAGCGCGAGGAGGGCAGGCTCACCACCTCGGCCGTCGGCTTCACCTATACCTTCGATCGTCGGAACTCCCCGGTCGATCCCTCGGCGGGGTTCATCCTGACCCTCAACCAGGAATTCGCCGGCCTCGGCGGTGACGTGACGCATTCGAAGTCCTCCGGCTCGGCCCGCGTCTACACGAGCTTCTTCGACGAGGACGTGGTGCTTTCGGCCCAGCTCGAAGGCGGCGCCATCTTCTCCGACGACGGGACCCGCATCACCGACCGCTTCAACTCCGGCGGCGACTCGTTCCGCGGCTTCGCGCGAAGCGGCATAGGCCCGCGCGACAAGTGCGACGCCGGCGAATGCATCGACTATGCGGGATCGGTCAACAACGCCCTCGGCGGCAACTTCTTCTCGATTTTGCGCCTCGACGCGAGCTTCCCCATCGGCATCCCCGAGGAATACGGCATCTTCGGCGGCGTATTCTCGGACGTCGGCTCGCTCTGGGGTCTCGACGACACCAATGGCAGCATGGGCAAGGTCAACGACGATTTCGAATTGCGGGCCTCCGTCGGCGTCAGCCTCTTCGTCGAGACGCCGTTCGCGCCGTTGCGGTTCAACTTCGCTTATCCGCTGCGCGAGGTCGACGGCGACGAGACCGAGACCTTCCGCTTCACGGTGGGAACCCGTTTCTAGGCCCCATGGCGATCCGCTGGGCCGCAATTCTGGTACTGGTGTCGCTACTGCCCGCGGCGGCCCAGCCGATTGCGGAGAAGCCGCCGTTCCTCTTCGTCAATCAGGAGCGCATCCTGACCGGCTCGCAGGCGGGGCAGGCGCTCCTGGCGGAGGAGGAGGCCGCCCGCGACGCGCTCAGGGCCGAGGCGCGCGAGATCGACCGGCGCTTCGAGGAGGAGGAACAGCGGCTCACCGACCTGCGGCCCACCCTCGACCCCGCCGCGTTCCGCGAGCTTGCCGACGCCTTCGACACCAGCGTGATCCAGGCGCGACAGGATCAGGACATGCGGTCCTCCGCGCTCGTCCAGCAGCTCGAGCTGCGCCGGCGCCAGTTCTACAACCAGGTGGGCCCGATCCTCGTCGGCTTGTTGTCTCGCTACGGTGCCTATGCGATCCTCGACGAGAGCAGCGTCCTGCTCGCCGACCAGTCGATCAACATCACCGACGAGGTCATCGCCGAACTCGATGCCCTCGCCGTGCCTGAAACGACAGAAGGCGGCCCGGCCGCCCCAGAAGAATGAGCGAGGGCCCATGCCACTTGTGATCGATCCAGACCTCGAACAGGCCGATACCCTGGCCGTCAAGCGGCTGATCCCGCACCGCTATCCCTTCCTGATGATCGACCGCGTCGCCAACATCGCGGCGGGCGTCTCGGCGGTCGGCATCAAGTGCGTGACGAACAACGAGCCGCATTTCGAGGGCCATTTCCCCGCCCGCCCGGTCATGCCCGGGGTGCTGATCATCGAGGCGATGGCCCAGACCGCCGCGGTCCTCGTCATGAAGACCCTGAAGGTCGCCGATCACGACCTGCTGGTCTATTTCATGAGCATCGACAAGGCCCGCTTCCGGCATCCGGTCGTGCCCGGCGACGTGCTGGAACTGCACGTCGCCATCCAGCGCGGCCGCAGCAAGGTCTGGCGCTTCACCGGCGTCGGCCGGGTCGGCGACACGGACTGCGCCGAGGCGGAGTTCATGGCGATGATCATGTCGCCCGAAGACCTCGAGTCGAAGGGCTGAGCATGGCCGTCGATCCCTCCGCCGAGATCCATGCGACCGCCGTCGTCGAGGCGGGGGCCTCCATCGGCCCCGGCTGCCGCATCGGCCCGTATTGCGTGATCGGCCCCGAGGTGGTGCTCGGCCCTCGTGTGACCCTGCATTCCCACGTGGCGATCGCCGGGCAGACCACGATCGGCGAGGATACGACCGTCTGGCCCTTCGCCTCCATCGGCCACGCCCCGCAGGACATGAAGTACCGGGGCGAACGCACGCAACTCGTCATCGGCGCGCGCAACCGCATCCGCGAATACGCCACCATGAGCCCGGGCACCGCCGGCGGGGGCGGGATCACCCGTATCGGCGACGACAACCTCTTCATGATGCACACCCACATCGGCCACGACTGCATCGTCGGCAACCATGTGATCATGTCGAACTGCGCGACCATCGCCGGGCACGTGATCGTCGAGGACAACGTGGTCATGGGCGGCATGGCCGGCATCCACCAGTTCGTCCGGCTCGGCCGCGGCGCGATGATCGGCGGCCTCGCCGGCGTGGTCGCCGACGTCATCCCCTACGGCACGGTGCATGGCGAGCGGGCGCACCTTATGGGCCTCAACCTCGTCGGCCTGAAGCGGCGCAACGTCGGCCGCGACGAGATCGCCGGGCTCAGGGCCGCCTTCGACGAGATGTTCGCGGGCGAGGGCACCTTCATGGAGCGCGTGCAGGCCACGGCCGACCGACACGCCGGCAACGCGCTCGTCGAGGACGTCGTGCGGTTCATCACTTCCGAAAGCGCCCGCTCCTTCACCCTCCCGCCCGCCTGAGCCGGATGGCGGCCGACGGCATCGCGATCGTCGCCGGCCGCGGTGCGCTCCCGCGGCTGCTCGCCGAGCACCTCGCCGCGACCGGGCGGCCCTACCGGGTCGTGCGGATCGACGGCATCGCCCTCGACTGGCTGCAGGGCCATCCGGTCATCGGCGCGAGCTTCGAGAAGCCGGGGCGCCTCTTCGCCGACCTGCGCGCCGCCGGCTGCGGCTCGGTCGTCTTCGCGGGGGGCATGCGACGGCCCGACCTGAACCCGCTCCGGTTCGACCTGACGATGATCCGGCTGGCGCCGCGGCTGCTCGCCGGGCTGAAGCAGGGGGACGACGCCACCCTGCGGCTGATCGCCTCGGTTTTCGAGGCCGAGGGCTTCACGATCCGCGCCGCCCACGACATCCTCGCCGATCTGCTCGCGCCCGCCGGGATCCCGACCCGGGCCCAGCCCTCCGAGGTCGATCGCAACGACGCCCGCCGCGCGGCCGGGATCGTGGCGCTCCTCGGCCGGGCGGATGTCGGGCAGGCCGCGGTGGTTGCGAACGGCATCTGCCTCGGCCTCGAATCGATCCAGGGCACCGATGCGCTGCTCGATTTCGTCGCGCGCACCGCCGGCCCCTTCCGGACGGCCGGCGCGCGCGGCGTGCTCCTGAAGGCGCCGAAGCCCGCCCAGGACTGGCGCGTCGATCTCCCCGCGATCGGCCCGACAACGGTCGAGGGGGCGGCGCGGGCCGGCCTCGCCGGCATCGTCGTCCAGGCCCGTGGCGTGCTCGTCCTCGACCGAGTGGCCACCATCGCCGCCGCCGACGCCGCCGGTCTCTTCCTGTGGGGCCGCGAGGCGGAGGCGTGAGCGGCCCGCATCTCTTCCTGATCGCGGGGGAGCCCTCGGGCGACCAGCTCGGCGGCGCCTTGATCGCGGGGCTGCGCCAGCTTTGCGGCGACGGCCTGCGGATCGAGGGCATCGGCGGCCCCGCGATGGCGGCGGAGGGGCTGCAGAGCCGCTTTCCGATGGACGAGCTCAGCGTCATGGGCATCGCCGAGGTCCTGCCGCGCGCCTTCCACCTGCTCCGGCGCATCCGCGAGACGGCCGATGCGGTCGTCAAGGCACGGCCAGACGCGCTCGTGACCATCGACAGCCCGGACTTCACGCTGCGCGTGGCGCGCCGTGCCCGCAAGGCCCTGCCGGAGTTGCGGGTGATCCACTACGTCGCGCCCTCGGTCTGGGCCTGGCGCCCCGGCCGGGCGGCGAAGATGGCGCCCGTCGTCGACCACGTGCTCGCGCTCCTGCCCTTCGAGCCGCCCTACATGGAGGCCGCCGGCATGACCTGCGACTTCGTCGGCCACCCCGCGGCGGCGGTCCCGCAGGCGGATGCGGCGGCGGTGGCCGACTTCCGCGCCGGGCTCGGCCTCGATCCGGACCAGCGCCTGCTCTGCGTCCTGCCCGGCTCGCGCCGCGGCGAGGTCACGCGCCTCGCGCCGGTCTTCGCCGAGGTGATCCGCCGGCTGCGCGCCGAGGACCCGCGGCTCGCCGTGATCGTACCGGCCGCGGCCAATGTCGCCGCGCTCCTGCCCGAACTCCTCTCGCCCGATGCCGCCGGCTGGCCGCGCATCCTCGACCCGGGCGGGCTCACCCCCGCCGTGGCGGAGGCCCGAAAGCGCACGGCCTTCGCCGCCGCCTCGGCCGCACTCGCCGCCTCGGGCACGGTCAGCCTCGAACTGGCCGCGGCCGGCACGCCGATGGTCATCGCCTACGACGGCAATCCCGTCACCGCCTTCCTCGTACGGCGGCTGGTGCGTATCGACACCGCGACCCTTGTCAATCTGGTGACCGAGACCCGCGCAGTGCCGGAATTCCTGTTCGAGAACTGCACGCCGGAGCGGATCACCCCCGCCGTGCGGTCGCTGCTCGCCGACCCGGCCGCCGCGGCCGAACAACGCGCCGCCGCCGCGCGGGCGATGGACCTGCTGGGAAGGGGCGGCGAGCCACCGGGGCTCCGCGCCGCGCGTTCGGTCCTCGCAGCGATCAGCCGGTGAAGTCGGCGACGGTGGGGCGGAGCGCCTCCTGAAGCGCCACGGGCGCGATCGCGAACACATGGTTCGGCGTGCCCGCCGCCGCCCAGATCCGGTCGAAGCTCAGGATCTTCGGGTCGAGCCAGGTGGCGATCGGCGTCAGATGCCCCAGCGGCGAGACGCCGCCGATGGCAAAGCCGGTATGCGCCCGCACCCCCGCTGCATCCGCCTTTTCCAGCGGCGCGCCGACCAGTGCCGCCGCCTTGGCCGGATCGACCCGGTTCCCGCCCGCGGTCAGGAACAGCACGTGCCGCGGGCTCCCCGCGACGCGAAAGACGATCGACTTCACGATCTGGTCCACGTTGCAGCCGCAAGCCCGCGCCGCGTCCTCCGCGGTCCGCGTGCCCGCGTCCAGCCGGATCACATCGATGTCGAGCCCGAGGCGCTTGGCATCGGCGACGACCCGGTCGACCGATGCGCTCGACGCCGGGGCCGCCTGCCCCTCAGCGGTTCTCGACATCCACGTAGTCGCGATAGGTCGCGCCGGTGTAGAGCTGCCGCGGGCGGCCGATCTTCAGCTGCGGATCGTTCAGCATCTCCTTCCACTGGCTGATCCAGCCGACGGTGCGCGCCAGTGCGAAGATCGGCGTGAACATCGAGGTCGGGAAGCCCATGGCGTCGAGGATGATGCCTGAATAGAAGTCGACGTTCGGATAGAGCTTCTTCTCGACGAAATACGGGTCCTCGAGCGCGATCCGCTCCAACTCCTTCGCGACCTGGAGCGTCGGGTTGTTCTCGATCCCGAGCAGCCCGAGGACCTCGTCCGCCGACTGCTTCATCACCGTCGCCCGCGGGTCGAAGTTCTTGTAGACCCGGTGGCCGAAGCCCATCAGGCGGAAGGGGTCGTTCTTGTCCTTGGCCTTCTCGATGTATTCCGGAATCCGGTCGACGGTCCCGATCTCGCGCAGCATCTCGAGGGTCGCCTGGTTCGCCCCGCCATGCGCCGGACCCCACAGGCAGGCGACACCGGCCGCGATGCAGGCGAAGGGGTTCGCGCCCGACGACGAGGCAAGCCGCACCGTCGAGGTCGAGGCGTTCTGCTCGTGGTCGGCATGCAGCGTCAGGATGCGGTCCATCGCCCGGCTGAGGATCGGGTCGACCACGTAGTCGTCGCAGGGAACCGCGAAGCACATGTGCAGGAAGTTCGACGCGTAGTCGAGGTTGTTGCGCGGATAGATGAACGGCTGGCCGATCGAGTACTTGTAGGCCCAGGCCACGATGGTCGGCATCTTGGCGATCAGCCGGATCGAGGCGACCTCGCGCTGCCAGGGATCGTTGATGTCGGTCGAGTCGTGATAGAAGGCCGACATCGCGCCGACCACGCCGCAGACGACCGCCATCGGATGCGCGTCGCGGCGGAAGCCGCGGAAGAAGTACTGCAGCTGCTCGTGCACCATCGTGTGCTTGGTGACGCGCGCCTCGAAATCCTCGAGCTCGGCCGCGGTCGGCAGCTCGCCGTAGAGCAGCAGGTAACAGACCTCGAGGAAATGGGACCGCTCGGCCAGCTGCTCGATCGGATAGCCGCGATAGAGCAGCTCCCCCTTGTCGCCGTCGATATAGGTGATCGCGCTTTCGCAAGAGCCGGTCGAGGTGAAGCCGGGATCGTAGGTGAAGACCCCGCCGTCGGTATAGAGGCGCCGGATGTCGACCACGTCGGGCCCGAGCGTTCCCTTGTAGATCGGCAGGTCCAGCGTCTTGTCGCCGATCGTGAGCTTCGCGGTGCGGCTGTCCTGTGTCGTCATCCTCATTCCCCCATTTTCACGACCGTCCCGTCGGAGGGTCCGTTCCGATTGGCGCAAGCGCGCCGGTCTGTCGGGTGCCCCGGGCCCGGGCATGGGTGCGGGGCTAGTTCTTCAACGATTTCGCGCAGTCCTGGATGCGAGCGATGCTCTCTTCGCGGCCGATGATCTCCATCATGTCGAAAACGCTCGGCGAAACCGTCCGCCCGGTGAGCGCCACCCGCAGAGGCTGGGCGATCTTGCCGAGCGACAGGGCCTCCTCACCGGCGAATGCGCGCAATTCGGCCTCCAGATCCGTCGCGGACCAGTTAGCATGCTGCAGCCGCGAAGTCAATCGCTCCAGCATACCACGGGATACCGAACTGAGTGCCTTGCCCGACGCCTCGTCCGGCGCAAAGGGCCGTTCCGACAGAATAAACCGACCCATTTCAAGAAGTTCGATCAGCGTCTTCGCGCGCTCCTTCATGCCGGGCATGGCCTGCAGCATCCGCGCGCGCTGGACCTCCGTGAGTTGCGGCATCTTCTGCGATGCAATAAAGGCCTCGACCTCGCCAAGCAGCGCCGCATCCTCCATCGCGCGCATGTGCTGGCCGTTGAGATTCTCGAGCTTCGCGAAGTCGAATCGGGCCGGCGACTTGCCGATCTTCTCCAGCGTGAACCACTCGATCGCCTGCTCGGTAGAGAAGAACTCGTTGTCGCCATGGCTCCAGCCGAGCCGGGCGAGGTAGTTCCGCATCGCCACCGGCAGGTATCCCATGTCGCGATAGGCCTCGACCCCGAGCGCGCCGTGCCGCTTCGACAGCTTCGCCCCGTCCGGTCCGTGGATCAGCGGGATATGCGCGAAGACCGGGAGGTCCCAGCCGAGCCCGCGATAGATCAGCGTCTGGCGCGCGGTGTTGGTCAGGTGGTCGTCGCCCCGGATCACATGGGTCACCCCCATGTCGTGATCGTCGACCACCACCGCCAGCATGTAGGTCGGCGTCCCGTCCGAGCGCAGCAGCACCAGATCGTCCAGCGTCTCGTTCTTCCAGGTGACCGTGCCCTGCACCATGTCCTCGACCACCGTCTCGCCGTCGCGCGGGGCCTTCAGCCGGATGACATAGGGCGCGTCCGGGGCGGTGGCCGGGTCCGCATCGCGCCAGGGCGAGCGGAAGAGCGGCGGGCGGCCCTCGGCCTTCGCCTTCTCGCGGAACGCCTCGATCTCCTCCTGGCTCGACCAGCAGCGATAGGCGGTGCCCCGCTCCAGCATCGCCTGCGCCGCCTCGGCATGGCGGGCGACACGGCTGAACTGGCTGATCGCCTCGCCGTCCCAGTCGAGCCCCAGCCAGCGCAGCCCCTCGAAGATCGCCTCGGTCGCCTCGTGCGTCGAGCGGGCGCGGTCGGTATCCTCGATCCGGAGCAGGAAGCGGCCGCCGGTGTGGCGGGCGAAGAGCCAGTTGAACAGCGCGGTCCGCGCCCCTCCGATGTGCAGATAGCCGGTCGGAGAGGGGGCGAAGCGCGTCACGACGGATGCGGTCGGGGTCATCATTAACTTTCTGGAAACCATCACGCGACTAGCCTCGATCTGTAGGCGAAATCCGGTCGGGAGAACAAGGGACGTGCTCGGCCCGAGACTCGATTCCCTGATCGAGGGACAGCGTCCGCACCTCCCGCTCTGGTACCCGGTGAGCTTCGGCGCGGGCATCGGCGCCTATTTCCTGATCCCGGCCGAACCCGAGCCATGGATGCTCGCCGCGCTCGGCGCGACCCTCCTCCTGCTCGCCGCGACGGCCTGGCGGGTCGGGCCGGCACCGCGCTTCCTGATCGTCCTCCTGATCGTGACCGGGCTCGGATTCGCCCTCGTGACCTGGCGCAGCTGGTCGGTCGCCGCACCCGTGCTGCCGTGGGAGATGACGGTGACCGTCGAGGGGCGCATCATCGGACTCGACCGCTCCGCCTCGAACCGGGCGCGCATTCTTCTCGACCGGGTGGTGATCCACGGGATGGAGCCCGACCAGACGCCGGCCCAGGTCCGCATCTCGGTCGACGAGACGACCCCGCAGGATGCGCTCCAGCCCGGACAGCGCATCATCGGCCAGGCCCGGCTTTCGCCCCCCTCCGCCCCGTCCGAGCCGGGCGGCTTCGACTTCCGCCAGATGGCCTGGTTCGCCCGGCTCGGGGCCGTGGGCTACACCGGATCGCCGATGATCGAGGCCGAGGCCGACGGCGCGGGCGGATGGCGGCAGCTGGTCTACAGCTTCCGCCTGCGCATGTCGCGCACCATCCAGGCGGCGATCCCGGGCAAGAACGGCGGCTTCGCCTCGGCGATCCTGACCGGCGACCGCTCCGGCATCGATCCCGGTTCGCTCGTCGACCTGCGCGCCTCGAACCTCGCGCATCTGCTCGCGATCTCCGGCCTGCACATGGGCCTCCTGACCGGATTCGTCTTCGGCCTGATCCGATACGGCCTCGCGCTCGTCCCGGTCCTCGCGCTGCGCCTGCCGCTCAAGAAGATCGCCGCCGCGACCGCGCTCGCCGCCGGCCTCGCCTACCTGCTGCTCTCGGGCGCGAGCGTCGCGACCCAGCGCGCCTTCATCATGACGTCGGTGATCCTCGTCGCGGTCCTGATCGACCGGCCGGCCTTCAGCCTGCGTTCGGTCGCGCTCGCGGCGATGATCATCCTCGTGATCCGCCCCGAGAGCCTCACCGAGGCCGGCTTCCAGATGTCCTTCGCCGCGACCGCGGCGCTGATCGCCACCTTCGAATGGCTGCGCCATCGCGACTGGTGGCGCCGCACCCAGGGCCGGTCCTGGCGCTTCGCGAAGCCGGTGATCGGCGTCGCCGTGACCTCGCTCGTCGCCGGCCTCGCCACCGCGCCGATTTCCGCCTTCCACTTCAACCAGATGTCGCAATACGGGCTTCTCGCGAACATCCTCGGCGTGCCGGCCATGGGCCTCGTGGTCATGCCGGCCGCGGTCCTCGCCGGCATCCTCGGGCTCGTCGGGCTCGCGGGCCTGCCGCTCATGGTGATGGACCTCGGGATCGGCTACATCCTGAAGGTGGCGGCCTTCGTCGCGGGGCTCGACGGGGCCCTCCGCGCAATCCCGGCCGGCCCGACCGCCAGCCTTCCGCTCATAGCGCTCGGCGGCCTCGTGCTGATCCTCTGGATCGGCCGGGGGAGGGTGGCCGGCGTCGCCCTGATCGCGGCCGGCATCGGTCTCTGGACCCAGGTCGACCGTCCCGAGATCCTCGTCTCCGACGACGGACGGCTCATCGGCGTGATGACCGCCGACGGTCGTGCCCTGAACACGCCGCGGGGCAACGGCTTCGCCGCCGAGAACTGGCTGCGCAACGACGGCGATCTCGCGGATCAGGCGACGGCCCATGCGCGCGGCGACATGCAGCACAGCCGCGGGCGGACCGAGGTGCCGCTTCCAGGTCTCGGCACCCTCGTCTACCGCGGCTCGCGCGAACCCGACGCCCGGGACCTCGACGAATGCCGCTCGGCCGCGATCCTCGTCGCGCCGAACTGGCGTGATGCGCCCGAGGGCGACTGCCTGTTCGTGGGCCGGCAGGTCCTCCGCCGCGAGGGCGCGCTCGCCATCCGGATCACCGACGAGGGTCCTCTGGTCGTCGGCGCGAAGACACTCAACGCGACGCGTCCCTGGACCCGGGATCCGCGCGGCCCGCGCCCGCCGTCCCGCACGACGACCGGTCAGGCCATAGCAGCCGAACGACCGGAAGACGCCTCAGCGGATTCCGAAGCCGCGGATCAGTAGGTCCGGATCAGCCCGACGAGCTTGCCCTGCACCCGCACCTGATGGTCCTGGTAGAGCCGGGTCTCGTAGGCGGGGTTGGCCGCCTCGAGCGCGATCGTCGAGCCGCGCCGGCGAAAGGTCTTCAGCGTCGCTTCCTCGCCCTCGATCAGCGCGACGACGATGTCGCCGTTCTCCGCCGTGCCCTGTTCGCGGATCACCACGACGTCGCCGTTGTTGATGCCCGCGTTCATCATCGAATCGCCCTTCACCTCGAGCGCATAGTGCCGGCCCGCGTTCGCGAGCATGCCCTGCGGTACCGAGACATGGTGCGAGGCGTGCTGGATAGCCTCGATCGGCGTACCGGCCGCGATCCGTCCCATCACGGGGAGATCGGTCGCGCCGGCCTCCACCGTCAGCGCGCCCGTGGGCGGATCGCTCCGCCCGCCGTCGATGACTGCCGGGCTGAACCCGGCCTCGAGCGTCTCGGGCAGCTTCACGATCTCGATCGCCCGCGCGCGATGGGCCAGCCGCCGGATGAAGCCCCGCTCCTCGAGGGCGGTGATCAGGCGGTGGATGCCCGATTTCGACCGGAGTTCGAGGGCTTCCTTCATCTCGTCGAAGGATGGTGGCACGCCGTCCCGCTGCAGCCGCTTGTGGATGAAATGCAGCAGGTCGTATTGCTTGCGTGTCAGCATCTCGCCGTTTCCCGAACCCGTTTCGCAATTTGTTCTATTAACGTTCTGGCCGGACGTCAAGGTTCATTCGCACGATACAATTTAAAGTTGATCAAATCCACAGAAAATCAACCAGTTCTCCCGCCGGCCGCGCCGGGTCACGCGGCGGGCGGACCATCAGGGCGTTCGACGCCGCGAGGACCGACAGGAGCGAGCTGTCCTGCCGCTCGAAGGGCCGGCACAGCCAGCCGTCGTCTCCGGCCGTGACCGTCGCCCGCATGTAGTGCTCCCGCGGGCCGTTCACGCCGATGGCTTCGGCAAGACGCGCCCTCTGGAGCGCCGGCAGCCCGGCGCGCAGTCCCAGCATCGCGTCCACCGCAGGCCGCAGGAACTGGAGGCCGCAGACCAGGGCCGAGACGGGGTTGCCCGGCAGCCCGATCAGCGGCACCGCCCCGAGCCGGCCGGCCATCAGCGGCTTTCCCGGCCGCATCGCCACCTTGTAGAAATCGAGCGTCAGCCCGTGCGCGATCGCCGTCTTCTGCACCAGGTCGAAGTCGCCGACCGAAGCCCCGCCGAGCGTGACGATCAGGTCGGCGCCATCGGCCAGCGCGAAGACCGCGGCGAGGCTTTCGGCCGTGTCCCGCGCGATCGGCAGGAGCCGCACCTCCGCGCCCTGCGCCTCCAGCATCGCCTTCAGGCCGAAGTTGTTCGAGCTGACGATCTGGTCGCGCCCGGGCACGTCCCCCGGCCAGACCAGTTCGTCCCCCGTGGGGATCAGCGCGATCACCGGCCGTCGCGCCACCGTCACGGGATCGACGTTCATCGCGGCGAGGAGCGCGATCTCCTGCGGCGTCAGCCGGCGCGGCGCCTGCAGCCGGCTGCCCGCCCGGAAATCGCCGCCGGCCGGGCGGATGTAGTCGGCCGTGTCCCGGCCCGGCAGCAGCGTCACGAAGTCGCCCTCGCGCTCCGCATCCTCCTGGATCAGGATCCGGTCCGCGCCCTCCGGCACCGGCGCCCCGGTGAAGATGCGCACGGCCTCGCCCGGCCCGACGGCGCCTTCGAATCCTGCCCCGGCCGTGGACACCCCCGTCACCCGCAGCCGCGCCCCGTCCACCGCATCCGCCGCCCGGATCGCATAGCCGTCCATGGCCGAGGCGGGGAAGGGGGGCTGGTCGCGCCGCGCCACCGCATGTTCGGCCAGCACCCGGCTCGCGGCCGCGCGCAGCGGCACCTTCTCGACGCCCACCGGCGTGAAAAGCTGCATCAGCCGCGCATGGGCTTCGGCGACGCTCAGCATCACTCCTGCTCGAACCGGCCGGACTTGCCGCCTTCCTTGAGCGCCAGGCGGATGTCGCCGATCACCATGGCCTTGTCCGCCGCCTTCAGCATGTCATAGACCGTCAGCGCCGCCACCGAGACCGCGGTCAGCGCCTCCATCTCCACCCCGGTCTGGCCCGTGGTCCGCACCTCTGCCTCGATCAGCACCCGGCTCGTGGCCGCGTCCGGCCGCAGGTCGACCGTGACCTTCGTGACCGGCAACGGGTGGCAGAGCGGGATCAGCTCGGCCGTCCGCTTCGCGCCCATGATCCCGGCGAGCCGCGCCACCCCCAGCACGTCGCCCTTCTTCGCGCTGCCCGCGGCGACCAGCGCCAGCGTCTCGGGCGCCATCCGCACCCAGCCGCGTGCCACCGCCCGCCGCGCCGTCGCGGGTTTCTCCGACACGTCGACCATGTGCGCCGCGCCGGACGCGTCGAAATGGGTCAGTTCCGCCATCACTCGGCTTCCGGGCGCCAGGGGCTGCGCAGGAGCTCGCGCGTCGCGCCCTCGACGTTCTCCTGCCGCATCAGGCTCTCGCCGATCAGGAAGCACCGCACGCCCCAGCGCGCCAGCTGTTCGAGGTCCTGCCGTGTCGAGAGGCCCGATTCCGAGATGATGATCTTGTTCGCCGGCACCGAACGAATCAGCCCGCGCGTCGTGCCGATATCGACCTCGAACGTGTTGAGGTCGCGGTTGTTGATCCCGATCAGCGACGACTTCAGGAGCTTCGCCCGCTCCAGTTCCGCCGCGTCGTGCACCTCGATCAGCGCGTCCATCCCCCATTCGAGCGCCGCGTTCTCCAGCTCCGCCGCCTGGGCGTCCGAGACGCTCGCCATGATGATCAGGATGCAGTCCGCCCCGAGCGCACGCGACTCCGCCACCTGCCAGGGATCGTAGAGGAAGTCCTTGCGCAGCACCGGAAGGCTCACGGCCTCGCGCGCGTCGGTCAGGAAGCTGTCCTCCCCCTGAAAGCTCGGCGCGTCGGTCAGCACGCTCAGGCAGGCCGCGCCGCCGCGCTCGTAGGCCTGCGCCAGCGCCACGGGATCGAAATCCGCGCGGATCAGACCCTTCGACGGGCTCGCCTTCTTGATCTCGGCGATCAGCCCGTAGCCGCCCCCGCCCGATGCGCGCAGCAAGGCATCGGCAAAGCCCCGCGGCGACGGCGCCATCCGCGCCGCCGCCTCGACCTCCGCCAGCGGACGCGCCGCCTTGCGCGCTTCGACATCGGCCAGCTTGTAGGACCTGATCTCGTCGAGGATGCTCATTCCCGCCTCCGTACCGGCCCTATTCCGTCGCCCTGGTCAGCGCGGCGAGCGCGGCCACCTTGCGCTTCGCCGCACCGGAATCGAGGCTTTCGCGGGCCATCGCCACACCCTCGTGCAGATCCGCCGCCCGCTCGGCCACGACCAGCGCCGCCGCCGCGTTCAGGAGCACCGCGTCGCGATAGGCGGACTGCGCCCCTTCGAGAAGCGCGCGCAGCGCCGTCCCGTTCTCGGCCGGCGTGCCGCCGAGGATCGCCTCGAAGGGATGCACCGGCAGGCCCGCCGCCTCGGGGTGCAGCGTGAATTCCGCGACCGCGCCGTCGCGCCATTCGGCCACCTGCGTCTCCCCCGCGATCGAGATCTCGTCGGTCCCGTCCGCGCCATGCACGATCCACGCCCGGTCCGAGCCGAGCGCGCCCAGCGTCTCGGCCATCGGCCGGATCACCGCCGCCGAATAGGCGCCGGTCAGCTGGCGCCGCACCGAGGCGGGATTGGTCAGCGGCCCGAGGATGTTGAAGATCGTCCGAGTGCCGAGCTCGCCCCGCACCGGCGCCACATGCCGCGTCGCGGGGTGGTGCAGCGGCGCCATCATGAAGCCGATCCCGACCTCGGTCAGCGCCCGCTCGACCACCTGCGGCCCGACCATCACGTTGATGCCGAGCTCGGTCAGCGCGTCGGCCGCCCCCGACTTCGAGCTCAGGTTGCGGTTGCCGTGCTTGGCCACCGTCACGCCGGCGCCCGCCACCACGAAGGCCGTGGCGGTCGAGATGTTCAGCGTGCCCTTGCCGTCGCCACCGGTGCCCACGATGTCCATCGCCCCCTCGGGCGCATGCACCCTGATGCATTTCGCGCGCATCACCGTCGCCGCGGCGGCGAACTCGTCCACCGTCTCGCCGCGCGTGCGCAGCGCCATCAGGAACCCCCCGATCTGCGCCGGGGTCGCGTCGCCGTCCATGATCGCCGCAAAGGCCGCCTCGGCCTGGGCACGGGTCAGCGGCGCCTCGGCGGCGCGCGCGATCAGGGGCTTCAGCCGTTCGCTCATGCCGGCAGCCGCAGCGGCACGCGGGCGAGCTCAAGGAAGTTCCGCAACAGCCGGTGCCCATGCTCCGAGGCGATCGACTCGGGGTGGAACTGCACCCCGTGGATCGGCAGCGTCCGGTGCTGGAGGCCCATGATCGTCGCGTCGGCCAGCTCGGCGGTGACTTCCAGATCGGCGGGCAGGCTCGCCCGCTCCACGATCAGGCTGTGATAGCGGGTCGCCCGGAACGGCGACGGAATGCCTGCGAAGACGCCCCGCCCGTCATGCCGGATCAGGTCGGTCTTGCCGTGCACGATCTCGTCGGCGCGCACCACCTTTCCGCCGAAGGCCTGGCCGATCGCCTGATGGCCGAGGCAGACCCCGATCAGCGGCGTCCCCGTCTCCGCGGCCGCGGCGATCAGGGCGAGGCAGATGCCCGCCTGATCCGGGTCGCAGGGTCCGGGTGACAGCAGGATCGCGTCGGGCCGCATCCCCATCGCCGCCTGCACGTCGATCTCGTCGTTGCGGCGCACCTCCATCTCGGCCCCGAGCTCGCCCAGATAGTGGAAGAGATTGTAAGTAAAGCTGTCGTAATTGTCGATCAGCAGCAGCATGCGGCCGGGACCTTCCAGGGTTTTTGGGCTGGCGCTCAAGCCCTTGCGCGCTATACATGGCCCCGGCGGCGAGACGGGGTCAAGGGGGCGTTTGCCCCGGCAGGAGAGGATCGGCATGGCGCCAGCGGACACCAGTGCGAACGGCGGATCCCGGCGGCGGCGCGGCTTCCTCGCCGGGTTCGTGTCCGGCCTGATCGTCGCCGCCCTGATCGCGCTCGCGCTCGCCGTCCTGAACCCGCTGCCGAGCTTCCCGCCCGCGGTCGACAGCGGGGCGCTCCAGCCGCCCGCGGCCCCGGCTGCCCCCGCCTCGACCTCGGGCCTCACCGTCAATCCCGCCGGCGGCGGCATCATCCGCCCGGCGACCGACGCACCGCTCCTCGCGACCCCCCCGGCCGAGGGCACGCCGCCGCCCGCAGGCTCACCCTCGCTGGTCCCGGGCGCCGGGAACTGATCCTCAGGCCTGCCCGCCGCGGGTCGGCACGAAGAGCCCCGCGTCGCGCGCCGCGGCGAAGAGCGCCTTCGACTTGTTTACCGTCTCCTGGTACTCGGCCGCCGGATCGCTGTCATAGACCACGCCCCCGCCGGCCTGCACATAGAGCGTGCCGTCCTTCACCACCGCGGTGCGCAGCGCGATGCAGATGTCCATGTCGCCCTGCGAGGCGAAATAGCCGACACCCCCGCCATAGACCCCGCGCTTCTCGGTCTCCAGCTCGTCGATGATCTGCATCGCCCGGACCTTCGGCGCGCCGGACACCGTTCCGGCTGGCAGCCCTGCGAGCAGCGCCGACAGCGCGTCCTGCCCGGGCGAAAGCTCTCCCTCGACGTTCGAGACGATGTGCATCACGTGCGAATACCGCTCGATGATGAACTGTTCGGTCGGCGTCACCGTCCCGATCCTCGACACCCGCCCCACGTCGTTCCGCCCGAGGTCGAGCAGCATCAGATGCTCGGCCCGTTCCTTGGGATCGGCCAGCAGCTCCGCCTCCAGCGCCGCGTCCTCGGCCGGCGTCGCGCCCCTCGGCCGCGTCCCGGCGATCGGCCGGATCGTCACCCGCCCGCCCTTGACCCTCACGAGGATCTCCGGGCTCGCCCCGATCACCTGGAAGCCGCCGAAGTTGAAGTAGAACATGTAGGGCGAGGGATTGGTCCGGCGCAGCGCCCGGTAGAGCGCGAAGGGCGGCAGGTCGAAGCGTTGCGCCCAGCGCTGGCTCGGCACCACCTGGAAAATGTCGCCCGCCCGGATGTAGTCCTTCGCCTTCTCCACGATGGCCAGATAATCCGCGCGGCTGGTGTTCGACACCGGCTCGCCGAGGTCGGTGCCCGCGCCGAGGTCACGCGTCGCCACCGTCGGCGTGCGGTCGAGGTCGCGCACCGCGTCCATCACCCGCTCGGCCGCCTGCGCATAGGCCGCCCGCGCGCTCAGCCCCGAATGCGCCCATGCCGGCGCGATCACCGTCACCTCGCCCTTCACCCCGTCCACGACGAGTACGACCGAGGGCCGCAGCATGATCGCGTCGGGCAGGCCGAGCGGGTCGGGATTGACGTCCGGCAGCTTCTCGACCAGCCGCACCATGTCGTAGCCGAGATAGCCGTATAGCCCCGCCGACATCGGCGGCAGCTCGGGCGGCAGCTCGATCCGGCTTTCCGCGATCAGCCGGCGGAGGCTCGTCAGCGGATCGGCCTCCTCCGCCACCCAGGCCTCGGGATCGAACCGCGCCGAGCGGTTGATCCGCGCCGCCGTGCCCCGGCATTCCCAGATCAGGTCGGGCTTCATCCCCATGAACGAATAGCGCCCGCGCACCTCGCCGCCCGTGACCGATTCCAGCAGGAAGCTGTCCTTGCGCGCCTCGGTCAGCTTCAGCATCAGGCTGACCGGCGTGTCGAGGTCGGCGACCAGCCGGGTCCAGACCACCTGGTTCGCGCCCGCCTCGAAGCCGCGCGCGAAGTCCTCGAACGCCGGGGCGAGCTTCATGGCGTCACGGGAACCGCGCCAGCGTCCGGTCGAGCACCGACTGGTTGACCGAAACCCCCGCCCGCGCCTGCAGCGTCTGGATGAAGACCTGCAGCACGTCCGCCGCCTTCTGCTGGCGCAGCTGCCGGTCCACCGTGTCGAGAATGCCCGCGTTCGCCGGCTCGGCCGGATCGAAGGGCAGCACCTCGGCCACCTGCGCGAGGATCACCCGCCCGCCGTCGCGCCGGATCACCGTGCCCTGCGGCTCGGTGGCGAAGACGTCCGCGACGATCGCCGCCGGCGCCTGCACCGGCGTCTCGCCGCGGGTCAGCGGACCCTCGCGCATCGGCACCCGGCCGAGCCCTTCGGCGATGGCGGCAAGGCTCATGCCCCCGGCCAGTTCTGCGGCGTAGCCCTCGGCCAGCTCCGTCAGCTGCCGCGCCGCCTCGTCGGCCGCCCGGTCCGCCGCGACCCGCTCGCGCACCTCCTCGAAGGGATGGGGCTGCGCCGGCTCGATCGCATCGACGCGCAGCACCACGATCCCGCCGCCCGCGAGTTCCTGCGGATCGGTCTCCATGCCCTGCACGGCCCCGGCGGCGAGGGCGCGGAACGCCGGGTCGTCGGCCAGCCCGCCGGTCGTCTCGTCGTTCAGCTCGATCGTGCCGAGCTCCATCGCCGTCTCGGCGGCCAGCTCCTCGACCGTCGCGCCACCCGCCACGAGGTCCTCGATCCCGAAGACCTCGTCCCGGATGCGATCGGCCGCCTGTTCCCGCGCCAGCGCCGTGGCGAGCTCGCCGCGCACCTCCTCGAAGCTGCGCCGCGACTCCGGCAGGATGCCGTTGATCCGGAAGAGCGCGGGCCCCAGCGGCGTGACGGCGGGCCCGACCACACCGGGACCCTCGGCGCCGAAGACCACGTCGCGCGCCTCGGCCGCGAGGTCCGCCGCCGTCACGAAGCCCATGTCGGTCTCCGCAGGCGTCAGCTCGCGTTCCGCCGCCAGCGCGGGAAAGTCGATCTCGCCCGCGTCGAGCCGTGCCTTCGCCGTCGCCGCCTCGTCGGCGGTGCCGAAGACGATCCGGTCGAGGATCCGCCGCTCCGGCGTCTCGTACATCGACCGCCGCGCCTCGAAGGCCGCGCGCAACTCGTCCTCGCCGATCTCGATCCCGGCGGCCAGGCCCTCGACGGTCAGCACCGCATAGCTGATCCGCCGGGTCTCCGGCCGGACATACCGTTCCGGATCGGCCTCGTAGAAGGCGACGAGCTCCGCCTCGGTCGCCTCGGCCACCGGCGTGTCGAGGTCCTGGGCGTCGAGGGCGATCCAGTCGAAGCTGCGCCGCTCGCCGAGAAAGCCGAGGATGGTCAGCGACGCGGTGTCCGGCATGGTGACCGGCGCCTCGATCGCGGTCGCCAGCATCTCGCGCACGATCTCGCGCCGAACCTGCTCCTCGAAGCCCCGCACGCTCAACCCCGCGCGGTCGAGCGCAAAGCTGTAGGCCTCGCGGTCGAAGCTGCCGTCGATGCCCTGAAAGGCCGGCGTCGCCAGGATCTGCTCGCGCACCGCCTCGTCGCCCACCGAGATGCCCAGCCGGTCCGCCTCGTTGTCGAGCGTCGCGTCGTTGACCAGCCGGGCGAGCACCACCCGGTCGACCCCGAACTGCCGCGCCTCCTCCATGCTCAGGCTGCGGCCGAGCTGCGCCGTGATCGCCCTCAACTCGTTGTCGAGCGCGCGGGCATAGTCGTCGGCCGAGATCTCCCGGTCGCCGACCTTCGCCACATAGGCGCTCGTCAGCCCGCCGGTCCCGATCCCGAACCCCGCGAGGCCCACGATCAGCAGCAGTATGATCGCCCAGAAGAAGATGCTCGAGGTCGAGGCGCGAAAGAACTTCAGCATCTGGGTGGGCGTCCTGGCGTCTGGGGGCTGCGGCGTCGGCGGTTTCTAGGCGCTGGCGTCCTGCGAGGCAAGGGCCGCGGCGCCCGCCGGCACCCAGCCGTGCAGCCGGCGTGCCAGCTCGGCGAGGCCATGGGCATCGGCATTGGCGAAGGCGACGCGCAGCTGTCGCTCGGACCCGCCGTCGCCGCCCTCCGCCCGCGCCGGCCCGAACATCGTGCCGGGCAGCACCAGAACCGAACGCTCCTCGACCATCGCCTTCGCCACCGCGTCCGATGGAATGTCGAAGGGATGCTCCACATAGGCGAAATACGCGCCACAGCCGAGCAGCTTCCACCCCGGCAGGCCGGAGAAGGCTTCGACCGCCGCCTCGCGCCGCCGCAGGATCTCCGTCCGCTCGCCCGCCACCCAGCCGCCGAGGTTCTGCAACCCCCAGAGCGCCGCCTTCTGCCCCAGCTGCGGCGCGCAGATCGCCACGGTGTCGAGGAACTTCTCCGCCTCGGCCAGAAGCTCCGGCCCCGCGACGATCGCACCGACCCGATGGCCGGTCAGCCGGAACGCCTTGGAGAAGGAGTAGAGATGGATCAGGACGTCGCGCCAGTCGGGATCGGCGAACAGATCGTGCGGCCGCTCGCTGCGCGCGTCGAAGTCGCGATAGGTCTCGTCGAGGATCAGCCACGCCCCGTGCCGCCGGGCGAGCGCGGCGAACCCCGCGACCAGCTCCGCGGGATATTCCGCGCCCGTCGGGTTGTTCGGGCTGACCAGCGCGATCGCGCGGACACCCTTGTGCATCAGCGCCTCGGCCGCGCGCAGGTCGGGCAGCATGCCGGGACCGCAGGGCAGGGGGACCGCCTCGATCCCCATCATGTCGAGCCACATCTTGTGGTTGAAGTACCACGGAACCGGGATCATCACCGCCGCTCCGGGCTCGGCGATCGCGGTCACCACCGTGCAGAACGCCTTGTTGCAGCCCGCGGTGATCGCCACGTCCTCCGGCCCGATCACCCCGCCATAGGCCGCCGACCACTGCATCGCGATCTCCGCGCGCAGCCCCGGCAGGCCCAGAACCGGCCCGTAGAGATGCGTGTCGTCCTCGTTCAGCACCATCTCCGCCATCGCCTCGCGGAACGCCCTCGGCGGCGGATCGACCGGGGCGGCCTGGCTGAGGTTGAGGAGCGGCATGTCCGCGGGAAACGTCCGCCCCATCACCCAGCGCCGCGCCTCCATCACCGGCGGCGGCGGCGTGCGGGTCATCAGCGGGCTGAAGGCGGGGCGGGTCATGGCGGCGGTCCTCCGGTCGGGCGCGGCGCAGCCTAGCGGCCGGCGCCGAAACCGCAAGCCACGCTCTGCGAATCGCGCCGTGGCGACGAACCGGGCGGTGTGCTATCGTTAAAGGATTATTGCCGTGCATTTGACCGTAGCCGCACAGCGTGCGGACACCAGGACGATTTCAATACCGGCCCGCCGACGCCTGCCAAGGGACGGCAAAAGTCACCTTCAGGCGTCGGGACGCATCCGATCCGGGCCGGCGGTCGGGGAGAGACCGGGAAGACGCATTGTCATCAGGAGGATTGCATGTCTCTGGATCAGCTCTTCGACAAACCCGCCAAGGCCCCCGACCTGCCGCGCCCCGCTGGCCTCGACTGGACGAAACTCGCGGTCGTGGCATTGCTCGCGGTGATCGCCGGGATGGCCGTCGACCGCATCACTGGCAGCGCCAAGGGCGGCAGCATCCGCTTCTCGACCAGCGGCGTCGAGGTCGAGGTTCCCGCCGACCGGAACTTCGCGGCCTTCATCCGGGAGGCCATCGCCGCCGACGCACGCGCGCAGCTCGGCGAGGTCGAGGCCGTGCTCGCCGCCCAGGGCTATTACCGTCTCAGCGGGACGGCCTGGGTCGACGCATTGCGCAACATGTCACCCGACGAGACCGTGCACCGGCGCGTGCGGGAGCTGCTCTACGACCTGCGCGGCCCCTTCGCGCCGGCCGAGCGCACCTTCGAAGGCGCGGACGAACGCCTGATCTCGGCGCTCGAGGCACTGATGCAGCAGGCCCGCGCCATCGAGGCCGAGGCGCCGGGCGTGGCCAATGCCTTCCTCGCCCGCATCCTCGCCGACAATCTCGAACAGCGCGGGCTCTTCGCCCCGCGTTCCTTCAACGCCGAGGTCGCCCAGATCGCCGGCCCGGCCGCAATGCACGGCAGCCTGCCGGTGGTCTACGCCTGTCCCGGCAGCGTCTTCGTCGACAAGGAGATCTCCATCACCCCGGACGAAGCGGGCCGCAGCGGCCTCGTCTCGGCCCGCGTGGTCGCGGACCTCACCCGCTTCGACAGCTGTGCCGGACCGCCTCCGAGCATGCAGCAACTCCTCGCCAACAAGCGCGATCGTTTCGGCTTCCCGCACGCGGTCCTTGCGGAGCTCTGGGGACCGGTCGAGAGCGGCGCCACCCCGCCGATGCGCCTGCGCGCCCGGGTCCAGGTCCGGCCGCTGCACCACTCCGCCTCCTATCTCAGCATCGGGCAATAGGAGCCTCCCATGCGCAACCTCGTTTTGTTTCTGACCCTCGCCGCCGTCCTCGGCTTCGCCGGCCCCGTCCGCGCCGACTGCCTGCACAACGGCCAGCTGGTGGCGGAAGACACGCGGATCGGCGGTTTCGTCTGCAAGGGCGGCCGGTGGGTCGAGGGCTGACCGCCCCGGCCTGACGCCCCGGCCTGACGCCCAGGCCCGGGCCCTGCGCACCGTTCCTGTACGCCGCCCTTGACCGCCGGCGTGGCGCGTCCGATATGCCGCGCCATGGCCGAGCCTCCGATCCTGACCCTTGCCGACGTGTCGCTGACCTTCGGCGGCGATCCGCTCTTCGCCGGCGTCGCGCTGGCCGTCCACCCGTCCGAGCGCATCGCGCTGGTCGGGCGGAACGGCTCGGGCAAGTCGACCCTGATGAAGATCATGGCGGGCCTCGTCCTGCCCGATTCCGGCACACGTTTCGTCCGGCCCGGCCTTTCGGTCGGCTACATGGCCCAGGACCCGGACTTCGCCGGCTATCCCACGCTCGGCGCCTATGTCGCCGAGGGGCTTGACCCCGCCGAGCACTACCGCGCCGAGATGGCGATGGAGGGGGTGAAGCTCGACGGCGCGCTCGACCCCGCCCGCGCCTCGGGCGGCGAGCGGCGGCGCGCCGCACTCGCCCGCATCCTCGCCGCGGCGCCCGACCTGATGCTGCTCGACGAGCCGACGAACCATCTCGACATCGCCGCGGTCCAGTGGCTGGAGGATCACCTCGCCGCGACCCGCACCGCCTATGTCGTCATCAGCCACGACCGCGCCTTCCTCCGCCGCCTTACCGACCGCACCCTCTGGGTCGACCGCGGCGTCGTCCGCCGTCTCGACCAGGGTTTCTCCGCCTTCGAGGAATGGCGTGACAAGACCTTCGAGGAGGAGAATCAGGCCCGCCACAAGCTCGACCGGCTCATCAAGGCCGAGGGCCGCTGGGCCGTCGAGGGCATCTCCGCCCGGCGCAAGCGCAACCAGGGCCGCGTCCGCCGCCTCGCCGAGATGCGGGCCGAGCGCCGCGCCCAGATCGCCCGCCAGGGCACCGCGCGCATGGAATTCGACAGCGCCAGCCGCTCGGGCAAGCTCGTCGTCGAGGCGACCGGCATCTCGAAATCCTTCGGCGGCCGCCCGATCGTCCGCGACTTCTCGCTGCGCATCCAGCGCGGCGAGCGGATCGCCCTCGTCGGCCCGAACGGCGTCGGCAAGACCACGCTCCTGAAGCTGCTCACGGGCGAGCTCGCCCCCGACACCGGCACCGTCCGGCTCGGGACCAACCTCGTCCCTGCGGTCTTCGACCAGAACCGCGCCGCCCTCGACCCCGCGGCCTCGCTCTGGGACACGCTGACCGGCGATGCCGAGATCGGCGTATCCGGCCGCGGCGACCAGGTCATGGTCCGCGGCAAGCCCCGCCACGTGGTCGGCTACCTCAAGGACTTCCTCTTCGCCGAGGCCCAGGCCCGCGGCCCGGTCTCCGCGCTCTCGGGCGGCGAGAAGGCCCGGCTCCTGCTCGCCCGCCTGATGGCGAAGGATTCGAACCTCCTGATACTCGACGAGCCGACCAACGACCTCGACGTGGAGACCCTCGACCTCCTGCAGGAACTGATCGCCGATTACGAGGGCACGGTCATCCTCGTGAGCCACGACCGCGACTTCCTCGACCGCGTGGCGACGACCACCGTGGCGATGGAGGGCGACGGCCGGGCGACGGTCTATGCCGGCGGCTGGACCGACCACGTCGCCCAGCGCGGCGCGGGGCCCGAGGACGCTCCCGCGGCGAAGCCGAAGGCGGCGGGCCCCGCCCCGCGCCCCGAGACGCGTCCCGACACCCGCCCGGCCCGGCTCAGCTTCAAGCAGGCCCACCGCCTCGAGACCCTGCCCGCCGAGATCGACCGCCTGACCGCCGAGATCGCGAAGCTCGAAGGCCTCCTCGCCGACCCCGACCTCTTCACCCGCGAGCCCGCGAAGTTCCACAAGGCCACCGAGGCCCTCGTCCAGCGCCAGACCGCCCTCGCCGCCGCCGAGGAGGAATGGCTGACGCTGGAGGAGTTGCGCGAGGCGGCGGCGGGCTGACCCGCCCGGGCCCGCAGGCCCCGGGTCCCCTCAGGCCGCGCTGCCGCCCACGGTCAGCCCGCCGATCAAGAGCGTCGGCTGGCCCACGCCCACCGGCACCCACTGGCCGTTCTTGCCGCAGTTGCCCATGCCGGGATCGAGCGTCATGTCGTTGCCGATCGCCCGCACGTGCTTCAGCGCCGTCGCCCCGTCGCCGATCAGGGTCGCCCCCTTCACCGGCGCGCCGACCTTGCCGTCCTTCACCCGGTAGGCCTCGGTGCAGGAGAACACGAACTTGCCGTTGGTGATGTCGACCTGCCCGCCGCCGAAGCCGACCGCATAGATCCCGTCCTTCAGTTCCGCCAGCACGTCCCTCGGATCGGCGGTCCCGCCGAGCATGATCGTGTTGGTCATGCGCGGCATCGGCGCATGGGCATAGCTCTCGCGCCGGCCGTTGCCGGTGGCGGGCACGCCCATCAGCCGGGCGTTCTGCCGGTCCTGCATGTAGCCGACGAGGATCCCGTCCTCGATCAGCACGTTCCGCCCCGAGGGCGTGCCCTCGTCGTCGAAGCTGATGCTGCCTCGCCGGTCCGGGATCGTGCCGTCGTCGACCACGGTCACGCCCGGTGCTGCCACCCGCTCGCCCATCAGCCCGGCGAAGGCAGAGGTCTTCTTCCGGTTGAAATCACCCTCGAGCCCATGGCCCACCGCCTCGTGCAGCAGGATGCCGGGCCAGCCCGGGCCGAGCACCACGTCCATCACGCCCGCCGGCGCCGGCTCGGCCTTCAGGTTGACCCGCGCGACGCGCAGCGCCTCGCGCGCGACGCCCTGCCAGTGGTCGGTCCCCATCAGCGGCGTCAGCCCGTGCCGCCCGCCGCCCCCCGCGCTGCCCGATTCGCGCCGGCCGTTCTCCTCGACGATCACCGAGATGTTCAGCCGCACCATCGGCCGCGCCTCGGCCAGCCGGATCCCCTCGGGCCGCAGGATCTCCACCTCCTGCATCGAGGCCGCGACCGAGGCCGAGACCTGCACCACCCGGGGATCGAGCCCGCGCAGATAGCCGTCGATCTCGCGCAGCATCTCGACCTTCACGGCGAATTCCGCGTCGTCGAAGGGATCGTGATCCGTGTAGAGCCGCTGGTTCGTCGGCTTCGGCGGCGCGGCCAGCGTACCGCCGCCCGCACCGACCGCCAGCCGCGCGGTCTCCGCCGCCCGCTTCAGCGCGGCCTCCGAGATCTCGGTGGCATGGGCATATCCCGCCGTCTCGCCGCGCACCGCGCGCAACCCGAACCCCTCGGCCGCGTCATAGCTCGCCGTCTTCAGCCGCCCGTCGTCGAACAGGAGCGATTCCGACCGCCGCCGCTCGAGGAACAGCTCGCCGTCGTCCGCCCCCACCAGCGTCTCGCGCAGGAGCCGCAGCGCCCGGTCGGGATCGAGCGCCGTTTCGAAGGGCCGGAACCGGGGCGTGGCCCGAGGGGTCGACTGGGACATGGACGTCTCCGCTGGAATCTCGACTTTGGAACTCGACTTTGGAACAGGTCGTGGCGGCGGATTGCGACGTGCCGCCGTCTTGTCCTTCGGTTATGAATATGGTTCAAGCGGCGTCGGAAACAACTCGGGATTCCATGGCATGCGGCGCCGCCCGGCAAGGGCGGTGCGGCTGGCCGCCGGACAGATGGGAAAGACGGCATGAAAACGGCAAGGTTCGCAACGGCGCTCGGCACCCTTTTCGGCGCGATCGGAACGGCGGCGACCGCCCAGACCTGGCAACCGTCGACCGAACTGCCGGTGATCGGCGCGCCCATGCAGGACGGCACCGGCTACCAGCCCGCCGCAACCTCGCTCGCCCAGGACATCCAGTGGCTGTCGGGCATGGTCCACGGGATCATGCTGGTCATCGTGCTCTTCGTGGTGGCGCTGCTCGCGATCGTCATCGTGCGCTTCAACAGCCGCGCGAACCCGACGCCCGCGCGCTTCACGCACAACACCAAGATCGAGGTGGCCTGGACCGTCGTCCCGATCCTCATCCTGATCGTGATCGGCTCGTTCTCGCTGCCCATCCTCTTCAAGCAGCTCGAGATCCCCGAACCCGACCTGACGATCAAGACCACCGGCCACCAGTGGTACTGGAACTACGAATATCCCGACAACGAATTCAACTTCGACAGCTACATGCTGGCCCGCGACCAGCTCGCCGAGAACGGCTATGCCGACAATCTCTACCTGCTCGCCACCGACACGGCGATGGTGGTGCCGGTGAACGCGGTGGTGAAGCTTCAGGTCACCGGCGCCGACGTGATCCATTCCTGGACCATTCCCTCCTTCGGCGTGAAGATGGACGCCATCCCCGGCCGGCTCAACGAGACCTGGTTCCGCGCCGAGATGGAGGGCATCTACTTCGGCCAGTGCTCCGAGCTCTGCGGAAAGGACCACACCTTCATGCCGATCACCGTGAAGGTCGTCAGCGAGGCCGATTACGAGGCCTGGCTCGACTGGGCGATCGACCAGTACGGCGGCACCCGCGGCGAAGCGGACGTGGCCGCGGCCAACTGAGGGCTTGAGGTGCGGGGCCGCCCGGCGGTCCCCCTCCCGGAGGACGCATGACCGACGCGAGCATCCCTTCCACCACGGCGACGCGCGACGCCCAGTTCGGCGATTACGTCGAGCTCCTGAAGCCGCGCGTGATGCGGCTGGTGATCTTCACCGCGCTCGTCGGGCTGGTCTGCGCCCCGGTCGCCGTCCATCCGGTGATCGCGCTCGCCAGCATCGTCTGCATCGCGGTCGGGGCAGGGGCCTCGGGTGCGCTCAACATGTGGCTGGACTGGGACATCGACGCGGTGATGAAGCGCACCGCCGGCCGGCCGATCCCCTCGGGCCGCGTCAGCCGGGACGAGGCGCTGGCGATCGGCCTCGCGCTCTCGGGCTTCTCGGTGGTGATGCTGGCGCTCTTCGCCAACCTCTTCGCCGCGGGCCTGCTCGCCTTCACCATCTTCTTCTATGCGGTGATCTACTCGATCTGGCTGAAGCGCGCGACGCCCCAGAACATCGTGATCGGCGGCGCCGCCGGGGCCTTCCCCCCGATGATCGGCTGGGCCGTCGCCACGGGCGGCGTCGCGGTCGAGAGCGTGCTGATGTTCGCGCTGATCTTCCTCTGGACCCCGCCGCATTTCTGGGCGCTCGCGCTCTTCCGGAACGAGGACTACACCCGCGCCGGCGTGCCGATGCTGCCGGTGACGAACGGCCCCCGCGCCACCCGCAACCAGATCCTCGGCTATTCGCTGATCCTCGCGCCGGTGGCGGTGCTGCCGGCCTTCACCTCCGTCGGCGGCCCGGTCTATCTCGCCGGTGCGCTCGTGCTGAACGCCCTCTTCCTGATCGGCGCCGTCCGGGTCTGGCGGCGTGACGAGACCACCGCCGCGGCCGACCGGTTCCTCGCGGAGAAGCGGTTCTTCGGCTTCTCGATCCTCTACCTCTTCCTCGGCTTCGGCCTCTTCCTGGTCGAGGCCGGACTGCGCGCCGCGGGTCTCGTGCCCGCCGCCTGGCCGGTCCTGATGTGAAGGAGACGACGATGCGACCCGACAGCCATGAACTCTACGGACGCCGGCGCAGCCGGAACCTCGGCCTCGGCCTCACCCTCGGCTTCTTCGTCGTGCTGGTCTTCGCGGTGACGCTGGTGAAGCTGAACGAGGGGCAGACCATGCAGGGGTTCGACCACACCTTCCGGCCACAGATGCTGCCGCCGGTGGAGAACTGAGATGCAGGGACTGGGCCAGAACCGCCGCATCGCCTTCCGGCTCGTCGGGCTCGTGGTCGTCATGGGCGGCCTCTCCTTCGCCGCAGTGCCGTTCTACGACTGGTTCTGCCGCGTCACCGGCTACGGCGGCACCACCACCGTGGCCGAGACCGGCTCGGACGAGATCCTCGACCAGACCATCACCGTGCGCTTCGACGCCAACACCTCGCCCGAGCTCGGCTGGCAGTTCCGCCCGCTGCAGCGGACGATGGAGGTCCGCATCGGCGAGACGGGCATGATGTTCTACGAGGCCTACAACCCCACCGACCAGCCGCTCGCCGGCACCGCCAGCTTCAACGTCACGCCCTTCGCGGCCGGCAGCTACTTCGCCAAGATCGCCTGCTTCTGCTTCGAGCTTCAGGTGCTCCAGCCCGGCGAACGGGTCGAGATGCCCGTCACCTTCTTCGTCGATCCCGCGATCGTGCGCGACCCCGAGGGGCGCCACGTCAAGGCGATCACGCTCAGCTACACCATGCATCCCTCGGCCCTGCCCGAGGAAACCGCGTTCGACACCGGCGCCGCGGCGCCGACGCTGACCACCGCCCAGGCCGCCACCGGCCTGCCGATCCAGAACTAGGGAACCCCTGCCATGGCCGGACAGAAGAACCACGACTACCACATCCTCCAGCCAAGCATCTGGCCCTTCACCGGTGCGGTCGGCGCCATCGTCATGCTGGTCGGGCTTGTCTTCTACTTCCACGGCAGCCCGCCCTGGATCGCTCTGATCGGCGCGGCGATCATCATCTACACCATGTACGCCTGGTGGTCGGACGTCGTCGCCGAGAGCCGGGTGGGCGACCACACCCCGGTGGTGCAGATCGGCCTGCGGATGGGCTTCATCCTGTTCATCATCTCCGAGATCATGTTCTTCTCGGCCTGGTTCTGGTCGTTCTTCAAGCACGCCCTCTACCCGATGCACCCCGAGGGGCTCAGCCCGGGGATCGACGGCGTCTGGCCGCCCGCGGGCGTGGAGACCTTCGACCCCTGGCACCTGCCGCTGATCAACACCCTGATCCTGCTCTGCTCGGGCTGTGCCGCGACCTGGGCGCACCACGCGCTCGTGCACGAGAACAACCGCGACCACCTGAAATGGGGCCTCTGGCTTGCCATCGGGCTCGGCGTGCTCTTCACGATCTTCCAGATCTACGAATACACCCACGCGCATTTCGGCTTCGCGGGCAACATCTACGGCGCCAACTTCTTCATGGCGACGGGCTTCCACGGCGCGCACGTGATCATCGGCACGATCTTCCTCGCCGTCTGCCTCGCCCGGGTCTATGCCGGCCACTTCACCCCGGAAAAGCACGTCGGCTTCGAGGCCGCCGCCTGGTACTGGCACTTCGTCGACGTGGTCTGGCTCTTCCTCTTCGCGGTGATCTACATCTGGGGCCGCTGACACCCCATATGACCATCACGCTGCAAGGCGCGGGCCTGTCCCGCGCCTTGGCATTTCAGGGGATCCTCCGATGCGACGCCTGCTCCTGCCGCTTGCCTTCGGACTGATCGGGACCGCCGTCCTGATCGGCCTCGGCACCTGGCAGGTCCAGCGCCTCGCCTGGAAGAACGGCATCATCGCGACGATCGAGGCCCGCCTCGCCGCCGATCCCGTGGCCCTTCCCGCCACGCCCGACCCGCAGGCCGACCGTTACCGCCGCGTGACCGTCGAGGGCGCCTTCCAGCCGGGCGAGCTCCACGTCTACACCTCCGCGCCCCCCCGCGGCGTCGGCTACCGCGTCATCGCGCCCTTCGAGACCGCCGACGGTCGCCGCATCCTCGTCGACCGTGGCTTCGTGCCGATCGCCGACAAGGACGCGCCCCGCCCGCCGGTCCCCGCCACCGCCGAGGGCGCGCTGGTCTGGCCCGACGAGACCGACCGCTGGACGAGTCCCCCCGACCGGGACAAGAACATCTGGTTCGCCCGCGACGTCGCGCTGATGTCCGCCGCGCTCGAAACCGAGCCGGTGATGATCGCCGCCGCCACCGCCGCGGGCCCCGACGCACCCATGCCGCTGCCGGTCACGGTGAACATCGTGAACAACCACCTCGAATATGCCGTCACCTGGTTCGGCCTCGCCACGGTCTGGGCGGTGATGACAGTCTTCTGGCTATGGCGTATCAAACGCCGCAACGCTTGACCGGGCGCCCCGCGCCCGACCCCGGGGGAGTGACCGTTTCCATGCAATACGTCTCGACCCGCGGCCGTGCTCCGCGGCTCGGCTTCGAGGAGGCGATGTTCGCCGGCCTCGCCCGCGACGGCGGGCTCTACGTGCCCGAGACCTGGCCGCACCTCTCGAACGACGAGATCGCCGCGCTCGCGGGCCTGCCTTATGAGGAAGCCGCCTTCCGCGTGATGCGCCCCTTCATCGGCAATGCCTTCACCGATGCCGAGTTCCGCGACATCCTCGCCCGCGCCTATGCCGGCTTCGGCCATGTCGCCCGCGTGCCGCTGGTCCAGATCGGCCCGAACGACTGGCTGATGGAACTGTTCCACGGGCCGACGCTCGCCTTCAAGGACGTGGCGATGCAGCTCATCGGCCAGATGTTCCAGGCGGCGCTCGCCCGCCGCGGCGGCCGCGTCACCATCGTCGGCGCCACCAGCGGCGACACCGGCTCGGCCGCCATCGAAGCCTTCCGCGGCCTCGATGCGGTCGACGTCTTCATCCTCTTCCCCGAGGGCCGCGTCTCCGAGGTCCAGCGCCGGCAGATGACCACGCCGGACGAGCCGAACGTGCGCGCCATGGCGATCGCCGGCGATTTCGACGATGCGCAGGCCCGCGTGAAGGACATGTTCAACGACTTCGCCT
The DNA here is from genome assembly GCA_964575795.1 of uncultured Rhodobacterales bacterium. GTDB lineage: Bacteria > Pseudomonadota > Alphaproteobacteria > Rhodobacterales > Rhodobacteraceae > Amaricoccus. Next base: position 62,348 of record CAZNSP010000005.1, on the reverse strand, counting down.
TCCGCGACGCGGTGAATCTCGCCGGCATCAACTCGATCAACTGGGCCCGGGTGCTCGCCCAGGCCGTCTACTACTTCACCACCGCCGTCAGCCTCGGCGCGCCGCACCGCAAGGTCAGCTTCGCGGTGCCGACCGGGAATTTCGGCGACATCTTCGCGGGCTATGTCGCAAAGCGCATGGGATTGCCGATCGACCGGCTGGTGATCGGCACCAACCAGAACGACATCCTGCACCGCACGCTCGCCACCGGCCGCCACGTAAAGGAAGCCGTCGCCCCCTCGATCAGCCCCTCGATGGACATCCAGGTCAGCTCGAACTTCGAGCGGCTGCTCTTCGAGGTCTACGACCGCGAGGGCGCGGCGATCGACCAGCTGATGACCTCGCTGAAAACCGAAGGCAGCTACGCGCTCTCGCAGGGTGCCCTCGACCGCCTGCGCGCCGAGTTCGACAGCGCGCGCGCCTCCGAGGACGAGACGCGCGAGACGATCCGCAGCGTGCTGGCCGAGACCGGTCAGGTGATCTGCCCGCACACCGCCGTCGGCGTGAAGGCCGCGGCCGAGCGGCGGGGCGATCCCGCGGTGCCGATGGTCGTGCTCGCCACCGCCCATGCCGCGAAGTTCCCCGAGGCGGTCGAGGCCGCCTGCGGCATCCGACCCGCGCTGCCCCCGCGCATGGCCGACCTCTTTGACCGGCCCGAGCGCGTCACTTATGTTGGGAACGATCTGGCAGCCATCGAGAAGTTCATCCTTCAGGAAATCCGCATTTGACCGTCGAGACCCACACCCTTTCCAACGGCCTGCGCATCGTCACCGAGCACATGCCGGGCCTGAAGTCGGCCGCCATCGGCCTCTGGGTCATGGCGGGCGGCCGGCACGAGCGCCCCGAGGAGAACGGAATCGCCCATTTCCTCGAACACATGGCCTTCAAGGGCACCGCCCGGCGGACCGCGCTCCAGATCGCCGAGGAGATCGAGGACGTCGGCGGCTACATCAACGCCTATACCGGGCGCGAGATGACGGCCTATTACGCCCGCGTGCTCGAGGCCGACGTAGCCCTCGCCCTCGACATCCTCGCCGACATCGTGCTCAGCCCGAGCCTGCCCGCGGCCGAGCTCGAGGTCGAGCGCGGCGTCATCCTGCAGGAGATCGGCCAGGCGCTCGACACGCCGGACGACATCATCTTCGACTGGCTGCAGGAAGTCAGCTATCCCGACCAGCCCTTCGGCCGCACCATCCTCGGCCCGACCGAACGGGTGAACGCCTTCTCCCGCGACGATCTCGCCGCCTTCATCGCGGAACATTACGCGCCCGACCGGCTGATCCTCGCCGCGGCCGGAGCGGTGGATCACGAGGCGATCGTGCGCCAGGCGGAACAGCTCTTCGGCGGGCTGGTCGTCCGGGGCAGGCCTCTGATCCTGCCCGCGACCTTCTCGGGCGGCGAGCGGCGCGAGGTGAAGAAGCTCGAACAGGCGCATTTCACCCTCGGCTTCGTCGCCCCCGGGGTGCGCGACGCGGGCGTCTATGCCGGCCAGATCTACACCGCCGCCCTCGGCGGCGGCATGTCCTCGCGGCTCTTCCAGGAACTGCGCGAACGCCGCGGCCTGTGCTACACGATCTTCGCCCAGGCCTCGGCCTACGAGGATACCGGCATGCTCACGATCTACGCCGGCACCGGTCCCTCCCAGATCGCCGAGCTCGCCGAGCTGACCGTCGACGAGCTGCGCCGCTCCGCCGAGGGTCTCAGCCCCGCCGAGATCGACCGCGCCCGCGCCCAGATGAAGGCCGGGCTCCTCATGGGCCTCGAAAGCCCTTCCGCCCGCTGCGAACGCCTCGCCCGGATGATCGCCGTCTGGAACCGCGTGCCCGACGTCGAGGAGACCGTCACCCGGATCGACGCGGTCACCCGCGACGACATCCGCACCTTCGCCGAGACGCTCTGCACCGGCCCCGCGCCCGCCATGGCGCTTTACGGACCCGTGCGCAAGGCGCCCGACATCGCCCGTCTCGCGGGCCGCCTGGCGGCGTGACATGCTGGTGTTCCGCAGGTCCTCCGCCCCCGTGCTCGAGACCGAGCGGCTGACCCTGCGCCTGCCCGAGATGTCCGACCACCTGCCCTGGGCGAACCTGCGCCGCACCGGCGAGGCCTTCCTGCGCGACTGGGAGCCTTCCTGGGCCAACGACCACTTCACCCGCCAGGCCTTCCGCAACCGCGTCTACTGGGCCCACCGCGCGCGCGAGGAAGGCCGTACGCTCGCGCTCTTCCTGATCCGCCGCGCCGACCAGACGCTGCTCGGCGCCATCACCCTCGACAACATCCGCCGCGGCCCCGCGCAGATGGCCAATGTCGGCTACTGGATCGGCCCCGACTTCGCCCGCCAGGGCTACATGTTCGAGGCGCTCTCCGCCGTCGTCCACCACGCCTTCACCGAGCTCGACCTCAGCCGGATCGAGGCCGCCTGCCTGCCCGAGAACGCCCCCTCCCGCGGCCTCCTCGAACGCGCCGGCTTCAAGTACGAGGGCGTCGCCCAGAGCTATCTCCAGATCAACGGCCGCTGGCGCGACCACGTGCTCTACGCCATCCTGCGCGGTGACCGGCGCGGACGCGCGCCCCATGCCTGATCTCCTCCGCGCCCCAGGGCCGGACCTCCTCGCCGCGCTCGAATCCGCCCTCGGCCCCGGCGGCGTCGTCCCGCCCGAGCCGCGCCATCTCGAGGAACCCCGCGGCCGCTTCCACGGCACCGCCGCAGCCGTCCTGCGCCCCGCCGACACCGAAGCCGTCGCCGCCGCCGTCCGCCTCTGCGCCGCGGCCCGCGTCGGCATCGTCCCCTACGGCGGCGGCACCGGCCTCGTCTGCGGCCAGGTCCGCCCCGAAGGCCCGCCCGCGCTGATCCTGTCGCTCGAACGTCTCGACCGCATCCGCGCCCTCGACACCACCGACGGCGTGGTCATCGCCGAGGCCGGCGTCGTGCTCGCCGACCTGCAGTCCGCCGCCGAGGCCGCCGGCCGGCTCTTCCCGCTCTCCCTCGCCGCGGAGGGCACGGCGCGCATCGGCGGCAACCTCGCCACCAACGCCGGCGGGGTGAACGTGCTGCGCTACGGCAACGCCCGCGACCTCTGCCTCGGCCTCGAGGCCGTCCTCGCCGACGGCACCATCCACCACGGCCTGCGGCGCCTGCGCAAGGACAACACCGGCTACGACCTGCGCCACCTGCTGATCGGCTCCGAAGGCACGCTCGGCATCATCACCGCGGCGAGCCTGCGCCTCTTCCCGCGCCCCGCCGAGACCGCCACCGCCTGGGTCGAGACCGCCGATCCCTCCACCGCGCTCGCGCTCCTCCAGCACCTGCAGGACCGCCTCGGCGAGACGCTCTCGGGCTTCGAGATCATGGCCCGCCGCGGCCTCGACTTCCTCGCCGAGAAACTGCCGGCGCTGCCCCGGCCCATCGCCGATCCCGGCCCCTGGTCGGTCCTGGTCGAGGCCGGCGCCGGCCGCGGCGCGGGGCTGGAGGCCCGGTTCGAAGCGGCCCTCGCCGAGGCGATCGAGGCGGGCCTCGCCGGCGAGACCCTGATCGCCCAGAACACCGCCCAGCGCGACGCCTTCTGGCGCGTGCGCGAATCGATCCCCGAGGCGAACCGCCTGATCGGCGCCGTGACCAGCCACGACCTCGCGCTGCCGATCTCCCGGATCCCCGCCTTCATCGCCCGCGCCGATGCAGCACTCGCCGCCATCGACCCCGGCCTGCGGGCGAACGCCTTCGGCCATCTCGGCGACGGCAACCTGCACTACAACACCTTCCCCGCCGCCGGCCGCGACCGCGCCGGGCACGACCACCAGCGCGCGCGGATCACCGAATGCCTGCACGACCTCGTCGATTCCTTCGGCGGCTCGGTCAGCGCCGAGCACGGCATCGGCCGGCTCAAGACCGGCGACCTCATGCGTTACGGCGACCCGGCGAAACTGGCGGCGATGCGCGCGATCAAGACGGCGCTCGACCCGCACGGCATCCTCAATCCCGGCGCCGTTCTCGGCTGATCTCTGGCTCTGGGGGTGGGGAAGTGGGCGCCCCCTCACGGGGGGGGGAAGAGGGGGCGCCTTGTCCAGACGTGGGGGTCTGTTTTTGCAAGCAGCCGTCCGATTGCCCGGACACCCTCAATTAACGGTCAAATGGTTACCAAAGGTTTAACGTTAACGCTGCCACTCAATTTTTTGGCGAGCCGCCTTCGCTTTTCGCGACGGCCTCACTCCGGCCGGATCATCTCCCAAACCTCTCGAATGTCTGCATAATCCCGATAGCCGAGCCGCGCGACCGGCCGGAACCGCGTCACGTCGAACCGCCCGTCGCGCAGACAATCGTCACGAATGTGAATCCCCACCACCTCGCCGAAGACCACCAGATTCGCCGCACCGGGCAGCCGGACGACCTGGGTCAGCCGGCATTCCAGTGCCGCCGGCGCGCCTGCGACCCTCGAACAGGGAATCGTCTCGCATTCGACCCGCTCGATCCCGGCCAGATCGAACTCGTCCACCTCGCGGCCGTAGCCGCCCGAGGTCGCGTTCATCTTCTCGCGCATCGCGTATTCGACCACGTTCGCGCAGAACACCCCGGTCTCGCGGATGTTCGCCACGCTGTCCTTGGTGCCCTCCCGGTCGGGCTTCGCGCTCGTCGAGGCGAACATCACCTGCGGCGGCACATAGGCGATCGCGTTGAAGAACGAATAGGGCGCGAGGTTGTCCCGCCCGTCCGCGCCCCGGCTCGAGATCCAGCCGACGGGGCGGGGGCTCACGATGGCGTTGAACGGATTGTGCGGCAGACCGTGGGGGTCGATCCCGGGGCGGTAGAACATCGGACCTCGTCGTTTCGGCTTTCGCCGGACGGTAGGGCCATGCTAGGGGGCTGTCGAGGGCGCCCCCTCGCTTTCCCCGCATCCCGCACGCCCCGCCCATGTTCCGCATCCGCACCGAACAGCCGCACGACGCGCCCGAGGTCGAATATCTCTACGACCTCTGCTTCGCGCCGGGCCGCACCGCGCTCAGCTCCTACCGCCTGCGCGAGGGCGTCGATCCGGTCGCCGGGCTCTGCCTCGTCGCGCGCGACGAATACGACGTGCTCGCGGGCGCGATCCGGTTCTGGCCGGTGCGCATCGGCCCCGGCGGGCCGCCCGCGCTCCTGCTCGGGCCCGTCGCCGTGCACCCGACCCGGCAGGGCGAGGGGCTCGGCGCGCTCCTGATCGACGAGAGCCTGCACCGCGCGCGCGACCGCGGCTGGACCCGGGTGATCCTCGTGGGCGACGAGCCCTACTACCGCCGCTTCGGCTTCACCCATGCCAATGCCCGCGGCATCGACTTCCCGCCGCCGACGAACCCCGACCGCATCCTCTTCCGCGCGCTCGAGCCCGGCGCCTTCGACGGCATCACCGGCATGGTCTCGGGCTGGTTCAGCGCGGCCGGGGAGGAGGACGAACGCTCCGGCCGCGCCGCGCGGGCCTGAGCCGGCCGTCAACCCTGCCGCCGAAAAGCCGTTTCCCCCGGCGCCGAATGATGGAACAATCCCGCGCGAACCGGAACGGGCCCCGCGCGAAGCGGGGCGGAAGGAGAAGCGCATGATGCACGGTATCGCGACCTTCGGACGGGGCAGGGGCATCGCCCGCGGCCTCGCGCTCGCCCTTTCCCTCGCCCTCCTGCCGGCCGTGGCCACGGCCGGCGACGCCGAGGGGCGCTTCGCGGCCAAGGGCGCCGGCCAGACCACCTGCCAGCAGTTCCTCACCTCGCTCGAGGCGCAGGGCGACGACCTGCGGCTCTATGCCGGCTGGGTCGACGGCTACGTGACCGCCTTCAACATGCTGCGCGAGGAGACCTTCGACCTCACGCCGTGGCAGTCGGTCGAGCTTCTGGTGCTGAAGCTCCAGGTCTACTGCCGGGCCAATCCGGAAAGCCCGTTCATGGACGGCATGAACCAGCTCGCCCTCGCGCTCTACCCCGACCGGCTGACCGAGCCGAGCGAGATCGTCTCGGTCCAGGTCGGCACCCAACGCGGCCTCCTCTACAAGGCGGTGCTCGACCGGATCGAGGCGAAGCTGCGCGAACTCGGCCATCTCGCCGAGACCCCCGAGGGCGACCCAGCCGTCGCCGCCGTCGAGGCCATCCGCGCCTTCCAGACCGCCGAAGGCCTCCCCGTCACCGGCCTCCCCGACCAGGCAACCCTCAACGCGCTCTTTCCCTGAGGAAGGGAAGACCGCCGGCCAGACCCGCCGTCGCGGCGCTCCCGCCAGGACCCCCTGCCGGTTTCAGACTGGCATGCATTCCTGTCGAGCAGTCGCGGGGCCCCGCCAACAGGCGGGCAGAGACGCCGTGCGGCCAACAGGCCGCTCCTCCGGATTGCTCTGGCGGGTCAGAGAGGCGCGCATGGTGACCGGGGCGCGCGGCCGTGGCTCGGAGGCAGGGTACTGATCGAAACCACCGCCGCATTCGGATCGGCACCGTCGTGGAGATGTCGGCGAATGTCGTCGATCCGATCTTCCATCCGGGCACCGCTCCACACTTCCGGAACGGCCTCACGCCGGATTCGTCTGCGTCAACAAGAACCTGCTGATACGAGCGGCGCCCGTTTCACGGCTTGCCGACCGGCAGGCTCCCCGCCCCCCGTTTCATACTGGCAGAAACCCTATCGGGCAGGAACGGGGCCCCGCCAACAGGCGGGGAGAAACGTCTTGCGGCCAACAGGCCGCTCCGCCGGATCCCTCCGGCGGGGCAGATGCCTCGCTTGCGAACCTCAGGCCGCGCGCTGGGTCCGGCGCGGGCGGCGCCGGGCGGCGCGCTCGGCGGCCGCGGGCGTGCTCGGCGCACCCGCGGGCTTCGGCGCCGGCTTCTGGGCGGGCTTGTGGAACGATTTCCCGGGCCGCGCGCCCGCTTCGGGGGCCGCCTTGGGTGCACCCTGCCGACCGGCCGGCCGCGGCCCGCCGTTGCCTCCACGGCCGCGCTGGGGCTTCGGCGCCGGCTCCTCGCCGCGGATCGACGCGGGCAGGAGCGCCAGTCGCGTCACCTTCTCCACCGCGCGCAGCTTCTTCACCTCGTCCGGCGCGCAGAGCGTGACGGCGATGCCCTCCGCCCCGTTCCGCCCGGTGCGGCCGATGCGGTGCACGTAGTTCTCGGGCTCGTCGGGCAGGTCGTAGTTCACGATGTGGCTGATCCCCGGCACGTCGATGCCGCGCGCCACGATGTCGGTCGCGACCAGCACCCGCACCTGGCCCGTGCGGAACAGGTTCAGCGCCCGCTGCCTTGCGTTCTGCGCCTTGTTGCCGTGGATCACCTCGGCCGGGATGCCGTCCTTCATCAGGTTCTCCGCCACCCGGTCGGCGCCGCGCTTGGTGCGGGCGAAGACGATGGTCCGGCCCGTGGCGGACACCAGCTCCGCCAGCCGTGCCCGCTTCTCCGAAGTCGGCACCAACTCCGCGCGCTGCTCGATCCGCTCGACCGTGGTCGCCTGCGGGGTCACCTCCACGCGCACCGGGTCCTTCAGGAACTCCTGCGCCAGTTCCGCCACCTCCGCCGGCATCGTCGCCGAGAAGAGCGCCGACTGCCGCCGCGGATGCAGCGCGGCCACGATCCGCCGCACCGGCTTCACGAAGCCCATGTCGAGCATCCGGTCCGCCTCGTCCAGCACCACCCAGCGCGTCTGGTCGAGCCGCAGCTCGTCCTCGTCCATCAGGTCGATCAGCCGCCCCGGCGTCGCGATCAGCACGTCCACCCCGCGCGCGAGGGCGCGGACCTGCGCGCTCCGCGACGTCCCCCCCAGCACCAGGCAGGTCGAAAGCCGGGCGCCCCCCGCGAAGGTCCGCAGGTTCGCCTCGATCTGCACCGCCAGCTCCCGCGTCGGCGCGAGGATCAGCGCCCGCGCCGTCTTCGGCGCCGGCCGTCCGCCGAGTTCGAGGATCTGGTGCAGGATCGGCAGCCCGAAGGCCGCGGTCTTGCCGGTGCCGGTCTGGGCGATGCCGAGGATGTCGCGCCCCGCCATCTGGGGCCCGATCGCCCGGGCCTGGATCGGGGTCGGCGCGTCGAACCCGGACCGGGCCAGCGCATCGGTGAGCGGTCGGGCGAGCCCGAATTCCGCGAATGTCGTCTTCGTCACAATAGTTCCTTTCCGCAGGCGGCCCGTCGGGGTCCGCGCGGCTGTCGCCCTCGTCCGGCGCATGTGACGAAAACGGGATGTTGCGCGGTGCGGGGAGGCTTCCTCCCGTTGCGCCACCGCCTGTAGCTCGGCCTCACATAGGCGATCTGCCGCACTGCGGCAAGGCCCATGACCTCAGCGCCGCCGCAGCCGCAGCCACACGAGCCCCGCGACCGCCAGCAGAACCGCGACCGCCGCGACCAGGCTCAGGTGGTGCAGCACCCAGGGCAGCACGTCGACCGTATGCCCGAAGCGGTAGGCCAGCGTCACCCAGACGCCCACCCAGAGCGCCGCGCCCACCACGTTCGCGGCCAGAAACGCCAGCCAGTGCATCCCGCTCGTGCCCGCCACCAGCCCGTTGAACTGGCGGAGCGGCACGACGAACCGCGCCACCACCACGATCAGCGGCCCGTAGCGCCCGACGAAGTCCTCGGTCTTCGCCAGCACCGCCTCGGTCAGGCCGATCCGCCCGCCATAGCGCGCGATCGTCGGCCGGCCCAGCCTGCGGCCGATCAGATAGGCGATGTTGTCGCCGAGCACCGAGGCGGCGAAGGCCGCCGCCGCCACCATCCGGACGTCGAGCTCGCCCGCGGCGGCGGCGCCCGCGGCGACGATGATCGCGCTCTCGCCCGGCACCGGCAGGCCCAGCGTCTCGAGCGTGAGGCAGAGGAACAGCGCCGGAATCCCGTACTGCGCGACGAGCGCGGCCAGCTCATGCGCGATCTGGGTCAAGCCTCGGGTCCCTCGTTGCCGGCGTCCGCGAAAGCGGCGCGGGTCCGCCGCCATTTACCGGCTTCGCCGCCGCCCGCGCAACGGCCTCGCGCGGCACGGATCGCCGCGGCCCTCCCGCCTCACGACACCCGCCGCGCGCCCGGGGCGAAGACGCTCAGCCCCAGCCACTGCTGCATCGACCGGGCCACCGCGGGGTCGCCGTCGATCTGCACGCGCCCCGCCGCGACCTCCTGCCCGACCCGGGCGAGCCCCATCCAGATCGCCGTCATCGACCGCAGCGAGGCCGTGACCAGCAGGTCCACCTCGAAGCCCGGGTCGAATCCGCAGAGGTCGACCGTCCCCCCGTCCACCACCAGCCACCAGTTGCGCCGCGCGTCGCTCAGCTCGGGGTACAGAAAATGTATCGTGCACCGGCGCGGCGGCAGCGGCTCGGGCCGCAGGTTGCGCCGCATGTCCCACATCAGCAGCGAGGGGTCGAGATTGCGCAGGCTCGACTTCGATTCCACCCATTTCTGGCCCCAGAACCCGATTCCCATGATGATCGGGCGCAGTTCTTCCCCCGCCTCGGTCAGCCGGTACTCGACCACGCCCGACGCGTTCGGCACCGCGCGCACCACGCCCGCCTGCTCCAGCTCCTTCAGCCGCTTGGACAGAAGCGAGGGCGACATCCGCGGCACCCCGCGGCGAAGGTCGTTGAACCGGGTCGTCCCGCACAGCATCTCGCGGATCACCAGCACGGTCCAGCGGCCGTACAGGATCTCGGCCGCCATCGCGACGGGACAGAACTGCCCGTAACCGGACGCCTCGGGCATGGGGAACCTCCCGGCCGCGCAGTCTATACCCGCCCGGGGCACCGGTACAGTTCGTTGACTGGAGCGATTCGGGCCCATCGCGGATCATCCCCCCGTCACGTCACAAACGGGAGCACCAGACCATGACGCCGGTTGCAGAACGCGCCTATCCCAGGGATATCGCCGCCCCACTCGACATCGTCGCCGTGGCCACGGAACTCGCCCCGCGCATCGCCGCGGGCGCCGCCCGGGCCGATGCCGAGGACCGCTTCGTCGCCGAGAACTTCGACCTCCTGCGCGGCGCGGGCCTCGTCGCGGCGGGCGTGCCGCGCGAACTCGGCGGGGCAGGGGCCGAACTGCCGGAACTGGCCCGGATGCTGCGCATCCTCGCCCGGGCCTGCGGCTCGACCGCGCTCGCCTTCTCGATGCACAGCCACCAGGTCGCGGTGCCGGCCTGGCGCTGGCGCCACCGCAACTTCGCCGCCGCCGAGCCGATCCTGCGCCGGGTCGCGGACGAAGGCATCATCCTTCTCTCCAGCGGTGGCTCGGACTGGATCGGCGGCTCGGGCACGGCGCGCAGGGTGGACGGCGGCTACCGGATCACGGCGCGCAAGGTCTTCACCTCCGCCGGGCCGGCCGGCGACATCCTGATGACCGGCGCGATCCTCGACGAGGACGGCGTGCGCTCGGTGCTGCATTTCGGCGCGCCGATGAAGGCGCCCGAGGTGCGGATCGAGGACAACTGGCGCACGCTCGGCATGCGCGGCACCGGCAGCCACGACGTGATGATCGACGACCTCTTCATCCCCGAGGCCGCCGTCGCGCTGAAGCGCCCCGCGGGCGAATGGCACCCGCTCTTCCACACCCTCGCCACGCTCGCCTTCCCGCTGATCTACGCGGTCTATCTCGGCATCGCCGAAAGCGCGCGCGACATCGCGGTCGGCCTCGCGAAGAAGAAGCCGCCGAGCCCGCACGCGCTGACCCTCGCCGGCCGGATGGACACCGCGCTCCGCGCCGCCCGGCTCGCCCATGCCGCGATGCTCGCCGCCACCGGGCGGAACGACCCTTCGGCGGAGTCGATCAACGAGGTCATGATCGGCCGGACGCTCGTAGCCGAGAACGCGATCCGCGCGACGGAACTGGCGATGGAACTCGCCGGTGGTGCGGGCTTCTACCGGGCCGCGGGGCTCGAGCGGCGCTTCCGCGACGTGCAGGGTGCCCGCTACCACCCCCTCCAGCAGGGACCGCAGGCCGAATACGCCGGCGCGATGGCGCTCGGTCAGCCGGTGACGACGGTGTTCTGAGCCGTTCCGGGGCGGGTCCGGGGCGCGTCCGGGGGATGCCAGGCGCGCCCCGGAGCGCCGACATATTCAGCAAACCAAATAGCACCCAAATAGCACCCGAATGACACCCCGAAACTGCCGCCGGCCCGGTGCGGAAAATCCGCACCGGACCCGGGCATCATGCGGGATCAGGCGGCGTCGGGTTTCAGCACGCCGCGGGCGATCTGGTCGGCCTCGATCGACTCGAACAGCGCCCGGAAATTGCCCTCGCCGAAGCCGTCGTCGCCCTTGCGCTGGATGAACTCGAAGAAGATCGGCCCGATCACGGTCTTGGAAAAGATCTGGAGCAGGACCTTCGTCTCGCCACCGTCGACCACGCCCTCGCCGTCGATCAGGATGCCGTGCTTCTTCATCCGCTCGACCGGTTCCTCATGGCCCTTCACCCGGTCGTGGCTCAGGTCGTAATAGGTTGCGGGCGGCGCCGGCATGAACTTCAGGCCCCGCTCGGCGATCGCATCGGTCGCGGCATAGATGTCGTCGGTCCCAACCGCGATGTGCTGGATGCCCTCGCCGTTGTAGCGTTTGAGGTATTCGACGATCTGGCCCTTCTCGCCCCGGTCCTCGTTGATCGGGATGCGGATGCGGCCGCAGGGCGAGGTCAGCGCGCGGCTGAAGAGCCCGGTGAACTTGCCCTCGATGTCGAAGAACCGGATCTGCTTGAAATTGAAGATGTTTCCGTAGAAGTCGAACCACTTGTCCATGTTTCCGCGATGGACGTTGTGGGTCAGGTGGTCGAGGTAATAGAACCCGACGCCCGCAGGCTTGGGGTCCCGCGCCCCCAGCCATTCGTATTCGCCGTCATAGGCGCTGCCCTTCGCGCCATAGGTTTCGACGAAATAGATCAGGCTGTCCCCGATCCCGACGATCGCGGGGACGTCCAGCACCTTGTCGTCGCCTTCATAAGGCGTGGCGCCCTTCGCGACCGCGTGTTCGAAGGCGTGCCGGGCATCGACCACCCGCCAGGCCATCGACGGGGCGCAGGGGCCGTGCAGGTCGACGAAGCGCATGCCGAAGCTGCCCGGCTCGGCATTCACCACATAGGTGATGTCGCCCTGCCGCCAGAGGGTGATGTTCTTCGTCCGGTGCCGCGCGACCGGCGCATAGCCCATGCGCTCGAACAGCTCCGTCAGCTTCTGCGGCTCGGGATGGGCGAATTCGACGAACTCGAACCCGTCGGTTCCGGCCGGGTTCTCGGCGGTGATCGTGGCAGGCGGGGCGGTATGGGGGAAGGGGCCCATGACATGTCCTCCGTTTTGCGGGATTTGCGGGGCTTTTAGCCCGAGACGGCCGCGATGTGTGCGCGAAATCCGGCCGCCGGGCTTGACAACACGCGACCATGGCGCACCTTGGCGCGAAATGACGCAGGGAATCCGCACCACATGCTCGACAGCCTCGACCAGCGCCTCCTCGCCGCCCTCCAGCTGAACGGCCAGGCGACTGCGCAGGAACTGGCCGAATCCCTGCCGCTCTCGGCCAGCCAGATCGGCCGCCGCCGCCAGCGGCTCGAGGCCGAAGGCTACGTCACCGGCTACCGCGCCACCCTCTCGCCCGAACGTCTCGGCCTGCATGTGGAGGCCTTCATCCAGGTGACCATGGCCGCGCATACCGCGCAGAACGCCGCCGATTTCCGCGCGCTCTGCCGCCGCACGCCCGGCATCACCGGCGCCTGGACCACCACCGGCGACTCCGACTACCTCCTCCGCGTCCATTGCCCCGATCTCGCCGCGCTGAACCGGCTGGTCCAGGACGTGCTCCTGCCGCATCCGGCGGTGGCGCGGGTCCGCAGCCAGATCGTGATGGACCGCATCAAGGCCGACGCGCCCCTGCCGGTCGCCGAGGGCGCATGACCACCGCCCGCGCCTTCTGGCTGACCTCCCCCGGCACCTCCGAACTGCGCCCCGCGACGGTCAGCCCGGGCCCCGGCGAGGTCGTGGTCGAGACACTCTTCTCCGGCATCAGCCGCGGCACCGAGTCCCTGATCGCCGCCGGCCGCGTCCCCGCCACCGAACACGCCACCATGCGCTGCCCCCTGCAGGAGGGCGACTTCCCCTTTCCCGTCAAGTACGGCTACGCCGCCGTCGGCTGTGTCCTGGAGGGCCCCGATCCCCTGCAAGGCTGCACGGTCTTCGTCCTCCACCCCCACCAGGACCGCTTCGCCGCCCCCGCTTCCATGGCCGTCCCCGTCCCCGACACCGTCCCTCCAGCACGCGCCGTGCTCGCCGCCAACATGGAGACGGCGCTTACCGTCGTCTGGGACGCCTCCGCCGCCCCCGGCGACCGCATCGCCGTGATCGGCGCCGGCGTCGTAGGCGCCCTCGCGGCCTTTCTCTGCGCCCGCATCCCCGGGACCGAGGTCACGCTCGTCGACATCGACCCCGCCCGCGCGCCCCTCGCCACTGCCTTCGGCTGCCGCTTCGCCACTCCGGCCGAGGCCCCCGCGGATTGCGACATCGTCATCCACGCGAGCGCCAGCGCCCCCGGCCTAGCCACCGCCATCGCCTGCGCCGGCACCGAGGCCCGCATCGTCGAGGCGAGCTGGTACGGCGCGGGCACCACGCCGGCCCCGCTCGGCGGCGCCTTCCACAGTCGCCGGCTCGGCATCGTCGCGAGCCAGGTCGGCCGCATCCCGCCGCTTCGCGCCCCCCGCTGGACCCACCGCCGCCGGCTCGAGGCCGCGCTCGCGCTCCTCGCCGATCCGGCCCTCGACCTCCTGCTCAGCGGCGAGACGCCCTTCGACCGCTTGCCCGAGGCCTATGCCGGCATACTTGCCGATCCCGGCACCCTCTGCCACCGCATCCGCTACTGAAAGGCCCGCCCATGTTCGCCGTCGAGGTTCGCGACCACATCATGATCGCCCACAGCCTGCCCTCTCCGGTCTTCGGCCCGGCCCAGGGCATGCACGGCGCGACCTTCGTGGTCGACGCCGCCTTCTTCACCGAGGATATCGACGAGCACGGCCTCGTCGTCGACATCGGCCTCGCCACCGAGGCGCTGCAGGCGGCGCTGGAACCACTCCGCTACAAGAACCTCGACGAAATACCTGAAATGAAGGGGAAGTTCACCACGACCGAGTTCCTCTGCCGGCACATCTTCGACGCCCTCGCCACGGCCGCGCGGGCCGGGCGGCTGGGCGACGGCGGCCGCCTCCGTCGCCTGCGGATCACGCTGCACGAAAGCCACGTCGCCCGCGCCTGGTACGAGGCGGCGCTCTGAGCCGCACGGTCCATTTCGCGATCCCCGGCGATCTCGCGACTCCCTCGGGGGGCTACGGCTACGACCGGCGGCTGATCGCCGTGCTCGGGGACCGCGGCTGGACGGTCCGCCATGTCGCGCTGCCGGCAGGTTTCCCGTTTCCGGACGCGGCGGCCCGGGCTGCGGCCTCGGCCGCCTTCGCCGCACTGCCCGACGGCACCAGCGTGCTCGTCGACGGCCTTGCCTTCGGCGTCCTGCCGGAGGTCGCGGCGCGCGAGGCCGACCGCCTCCGGCTGGTCGCGCTGGTCCATCACCCGCTCGCCGACGAGGGCGACCTGCCGCCGGCCACGCGCGACGATCTCTTCCGTGCCGAGCGTTCGGCGCTCGAAAGGGCCCGCGCCGTGATCTGCACCAGCCGCACCACCGCCGCGCGCCTCGCCGAGGGCTACGCCGTCCCGCCGTCGCGCCTGACCGTCGCCCCGCCCGGCACCGATCCGGGCATCCGGGCCCCGAGGCGGGGCGATCCGCCGCTGATCCTCGCCCTCGGCTCGCTCACCCCGCGCAAGGGCCATGACGTGCTGATCCGGTCCCTTGCGCGCATCGCCGACCGGCCGTGGCGCGCCCGCATCCTCGGTGCGGCCTTCGACGGCTGCACCGAAGCGGGCCTTCGGCGGCTGATCGAAGGTTTCGGTCTGGAAGACCGGATCACCCTCGGGGGCGCGGTCCCGGACGCCCGCGCGGAACTGGCGGCAGCGGACATCTTCGCGCTCGCCTCGCGCCACGAAGGCTACGGCATGGCCTTCGCCGAGGCCCTGAGCCATGGCTTGCCGGTCGTCGGTTGCGCGGCCGGGGCGGTTCCCGAAGTGGTTCCGACGGAGGCGGGAATGCTCCTGCCGGTCGATGACGTCGATGCCTTCGCGGCCGCGCTCGCCCGACTGCTCGACGATCCCGAGCTGCGGCGCGCGACGGCGGACGCGGCCTGGGCGGCAGGGCGGCGGTTGCCCGGATGGCAGGACACGGGCCGGATCGTGTCGGGCGTACTCGAAGGGGCCGTGCAATGACCTTCGATCCTCACTGGCTCGACCTGCGCGAACCGGCGGACCATGCGGCGCGGGACGCCGGGCTGCTGGCCGCGGCGGCGGACTGGCTGGCGAGCGCGCCCGATCCCGTTGCCGTCGATCTCGGCTGCGGCACCGGTTCGACGGTGCGCGCCTTCGGGGCGCGCGCGCCCGGGAACCTGCGCTGGCGCCTGCTGGACCATGACAGCGTGCTTCTGGACGAGGCGGCCCGGCGCTGCGGCGCCACGGCCGAGACGATTGCCGCGGACCTCCGGGATCTCGATGCGTTGCCCCTCGCCGGTGCACGCCTGGTGACAGCCTCGGCGCTCTTCGACCTGATGCCCGAGGACTGGACGCTCGCCCTCGTCGAATGCCTCGCCGCCCATGGGGCAGGGCTCTATGCCGCGCTCAACTACGACGGCCTCATGGCATGGGACCCGGCATTGCCGGACGATCCGGCGGTCACCGCGGCGTTCAACCGACACCAGCTGTCCGACAAGGGACTCGGTCCAGCGCTCGGTCCCGCGGCGACCGCTGTACTCGCCCGTGCCCTGACCGCGAAGGGCTACGAGGTCAGGACGGCGGACAGCCCCTGGCGCCTCGGGCCGGATGCCGAGGCGCTGCAGGTCGAACTCGTGGGCGGGATAGCGACCGCTGCGGCAGAGGCGGGCCTCCGGGAGGCGGCCGCCTGGGGTCAGGCCCGCCGCGCCGCCAGCGGCTCGACCTCCTGCACGATCGGCCATGCCGATCTGCTGGCGCTGCCGCCGGGCGCGAGCGCGCAGTCGAAGACGACCTCGGACCCGAGCCCATAGACGTAGGTCTCCGGCCGCAGCGCATCGGCGAGGCGGGCAACCGGCGTCGTGGACAGGCCCGCAGGCCCCGCGCCGATGATCAGCGGCGCGATCGCGACATGCAGCCGCTGGAGCAATCCGGCTTCCAGAAACCCCGCGATCGTCACGCCGCCGCCCTCGACCAGCACGCGGCCGAGCCCGCGCTCGGCCAGCGCGGCCCGGATGGACGCGGGATCGATCCAGCCCTTGCGCGCGGGCAGAAGGACAACCTCCACCCCGTCCGGCCGGGGCGTGTCGCAGGACTGGATCACGATCCGCCGCGTGCCGTCGTCGTCCAGCACGCGGGCATCGCTGGGCAGCCGGCCGGCCGGGTCGATCACCACCCGCGCCGGATTGCCGCCCGGAACCAGCCTTACGGTCAGTTGCGGATCGTCGTGGATGGCGGTGCGAACGCCGATCAGCACTGCATCGGCCAGCGCCCGGCACCGGTGCAGATGCGCGAGCCCGTCCTCCCCCGAAATGTTGCGGGCGTCACCCGACTCGGTCGCGATCCGGCCGTCGAGCGACTGGCCGACCTGGGCGAAATACCATGGCTCCGGACCGAAGCGTCGGGCGATGGGGGCATAGAGGTCCCAGCCGGCACGCTCGGCCGGCGCCCAGAACGGTGACGCGTCGATCGGCGTGCCGTCGCTGAGGCTCAACAGCGCCTCCCACACACCGGAGGTCATTCTGGCAACCTGCATGCGTATGCTCCCCCGGGTAGTTCGCGCCCGGCCGCCGAACCAGCGAGGATGTCCCCCTCGGCCGTCACGAAACTGACACTAGTGCTCAAATCAAACGCGTAAAGGTGCGGCCGGTTCCCCGACCCGAGACGCGCTGCTCATCGGACCGGCGCGGCGAGGGCCGCCGGGCCCCGCGCATGATGCACGTCATCCGCCACGAACGCATCGAGGAATCGGTCGCGGAAGGCGGCCATCGGCCATGCCGTCAGGTCGGCTCCGGGCAACAGCCCCGGGGTCCATTTCCAGCCGTCCAGCGCGGCGATCACCTCGGGCGGGCCGATGACATGGACCGGGACATCGCGGTTTTCCGGCGTCCCGGACACGAACGGCGCCGGCTGATGGTCGCCGACCACGATGAACACCGGCGCGGTGTCGGCGTGACGGGCGGCGAACGCGCCCACCGTCTCCAGCGCATAGTCGATCGCCTGCCGGAACTGGTCGCGGATGCGGTCCTCCGATCGCCAGACCACCTCTGGCGGATCACCGGAGGTGGCCACTTCGTTGAAGACCTGCCCGTCACCGACCTCTTCCCAGGGGATCAGCGACGGCACGGGCGTCCATGGCGCATGGGACGAGATGAGCGCCACCTTTGCAAAGACCGGCGGTCGCGGCCCATTCCCGAGTTCCAGACGCTCGAATGCCGCAAGGGTGAACTGGTCGGGCATCGTAACCCAGTTGAACGGCTCGCCGCGATAGCCGAGATCGGCCGCGGCATGGATCGCGTCCAGTCCGAAATAGGCGCCCTCCGGCCAGGCCAGGGTGATCGCCGGCATGATAGCCGTCGTCCGCCAGCCCGCATCGCCCGCGAAATGGAGCAATGTCCGCCGCGGGCTCGCGATCAGCGCCTGATAGCGGCGCTGGCTGTCGATCTCGAGCCCGGACAGGAACGTCGCATGGGCGAGCCAGCTCTGTCCGCCGACGATCGGCGACGTCAGCCATCCCGACCGCATGTCATAGCCGAGCGCGCCAAGCTCGACCGCGATCGCCTCCAGCCGCGGACGGATCGTCGGGGCATAGAGCGCGTGTTCATGCGTCGAGCGCCCGTAGGATTCCACGAAGAGCACGAAGACGTCCTGTCCCTCCAAGCCGCCGAGCTGCGTCCCCGGTGCCGCTGCGGCAAAGGCGTCGCCCTCCGCCTCGAGACGAAACCGCTCCAGATCCCGCTGCGTGTCCACGACGGCCCGCACATGGTTCGCCACGAGCCGCGTGTTGAACGTCGATCCCGGCGGGTCGAACCCGGTGATCCCGCTGGCAAGGTCGGCGCTGAAAAGCAGCACAAGAGGCACGAGACACGCGGAAAGCCCGCGCCGCCACGTCTGTGAAACCCCGACCCGCACCCCCCCAACCCCCCACCAAACCGCAAGCGCGAGGCAGACTGTAAGGGCGAAGAGCAAGGCGACCGCGCCGACCGTCGGCAGCACCCCGATTGCACCGGTTGCCATGTTCCAGGACGCATTGATGAGATGCGCGTCCAGAATTGGGTTGAAGGGCCGGGAGAAGACAGAGAAGGCCGCAAAGTCGGCAATCTTCGTCAGGGGCAACAGGATCAGCAGCAACGCCACAAGGACGAGTACCGGAAGTGCAACAATGGCCGGGGCAAAGATCAGTATCAGGACGATCAGCGGCAGTTCCAATGGAAAGACTGCCAAGGTTTCAAACCGCAATCCTTGCGGGTGATTGGGCTGCAGCAGTATCAATGCGATCAGAGCAACTGCCACAGCGGCCCGAACTGCGGAGATATCAGACTTCTTCAATTTTCGGACTCCAGACGGGCATAAATGTCGCCCCAGTCTTCGCGGTGTGACAGAGATTCCAGGGCCGCTATTAGGCGATCCGAACTGGTCCACTCAGATAGTGCGAATGCGTCCTCTTCTCCACGCGTGAGATTGTAAGTATAGGCCCCAAGCGCATCCAGCCGGGCCAGGCATGCACGCGTCGCTGCAAGATTTGCGTTCAGGTACTCGAAGGCGATGCAGGGGACTGCCTCCGACAAGCCCTCCAGCACTTCGGCCTCGAACCCCTCGACGTCGATCTTGATGAAGCTCGGCCTCCCGTGATCCCGGATCAGGTCGTCCAGCGTCGTGACTTCCACCCATTCCTCGCCGTCCCAGGAGACATTCTCAAAGCCCGGCGCGGTGGCCAGTTGCTCTTCGATACCGGTCTTCAGTGAAGATACGGTGGGGTGCAGACTTGAAACTACCATCCGCGCGTTTCCGCTGCGCGCGCCGGCAGCCATGCGCAGAAGTGTCACCTGTTCAGGCAGCGTCCGCTCCAGGAAACGGTGGAACATCGACTGAGGCTCCAGCGCAATAACCTTTGCGCCGCAGGATGCCAGCGCGAGCGTTCGGTTCCCGACATGGGCCCCGATGTCGAACGCGACATCCCCCGGCGCTACGAAGCCCCGATAGAATGCGACAAGTCTGGCCTGCTTCCACGGTCTCGCGCGATAGATGACTAGCGATCGAATGAATCCAGCCCAGGCCTTCACCGCTTTGCTCATCCGGCCCTCCGGAGCAGCCAGAAAATATCAAGTGCAAAAGACCAGGTCAGGGCGATGAGCGCACCACCGGCGACGATATTGGCAAGGTCCGGGGTCACTTGCGGGACCAGCAATATGGTCAACGCCACGATCTGCACGACACAGACGGTCTTGCGGCGGGTTGAACGCGGCAGAGGGTCCTTGAGTGAGGGTGCGAGTTCACCTGCAACGACGAAGGCATATCGCATGAGTCCAAGCCCGAGGACCCACGCTCCGACCTTGCCCAGCGACAGCGCCATAACCGAAAGGACCAGAATGAAAGCCGCATCGACCTCCATGTCGAACCGCGCGCCGAATTCGGAGGCAAGGCCTTGCCTGCGCGCACTCCAGCCATCGACTCCATCCAGGGTGAGCAGGACGACGGCGCCGAGGACCGCCAGCCAGGCGAACGGCTCCTCGTTCAGGATGGAGGACTCAGCGGCGAGACCGGCAAACAGAGCGACGCCCCCCAGCCGCAGGTAGGTTATCGTATTGGCAAGTCCGAACCTCGAGTGGCCATGATGGCGTTCCAGGGCGGATATCGCCAGAAAGACGCCCGTTGCGAACAAGACCAGGGCTACCGACGGTCCCCGAGGACCGGCAAAAGGCAGGATTGCGAGCAATGTGCCGAGTGTTGCGGCGATGACCGCACCCTGACCTAGAAAGCTCTGCCTTGCAGTGTTCGCGGCGTCCAATTTCAGATTTCCGACTTGTCCAACAGCAGTTCGGTCCCAGCTTCCGAGACTGGCACCGATGCGATCGGCTACGATGGTGTCACGAGGGCCGTCCTTGTTTCGCGGGCTCACCCGCCAGATCACGGGGATTACGCATGGGATATGGCACGGTGGCGAGAATTCTCCATTGGCTGACGGTCGTGCTCGTGAGCGTGACGATTCCGGTGGGATTCCTGATGACCTCGGATATCCAGGACAGGTCCCTTCAGGACGTTCTCTTCATCTTTCACAAGGGTATCGGTCCGGTCATCTTCCTTGTTGTCAGCGTGCGCATCGTCTGGCGGATGCTCCACGGTGCTCCGGCGATGCCTTCGGACTTGCCGGGATATCAGCGGATCGTCTCGCAGATCGTTCACTTCGGCTTGTACGCCGGTCTCCTGACCATGGCCGTCACCGGCTATGTGCGCGTCATCACCGGCGGCTTCCCGATAGAGTTGCTGAACGCGATCGGCGTTCCGCCTTTGCTGCCCAAGAACGAGGGCGTGGCAGAGATTGCCAAAGTCATTCATCGTTCGGCAGGCTTGGTACTGCTTGGCCTCATCGTACTGCACGTCGGGGCAGCACTCTATCACCGGTTCATCATGCGCGATGCCATCATGGCTCGAATGTGGCCGCCGCTCGGTGGATCGACGCGACAATAGCCGGCCAAAGTCCGCCGAGGCATCTGAGTGCGTTGCGGCATGCCTCTTCCAATCCGCTGTGCACGGGCTAAGTGCTTCCCGCTGTGTAGCCAGTTCACACTGCAATCTCGGGACCGATCGAATGATGACGGAGCAAATGCTGCACGGGCGAAGTCCGTCGGCATCATTCATGCCCACGGCCTCGCCCTTGCGTTTTCCCGTACGCCCCATCGACTGCTTCCCACCGATCGGAAGGCTGCCGCTGCCCCGTCGCATGCGTGTGCGGCGATGGTGGGTATTCGGTGGGGCCGGTCTTCTGGTGGCGATACTGTCTGGTCTGCTGCTCTTCGATCTGTCGAGCGAGGGTATTGCCGGTGCGGATGTGCTCCTCGCCACATTGTTTGCGCTGAACATCGCGGTTCTGGCCTTCGCCGCAGCCACCGCGATAGTGGGCCTCGTTGCGCGGGACGAAGTGGTGGGTCGGCCGTCGGCAGACTGGCGGCCTCGAGAGCGAACCGCTGTCCTGATCCCGATCCGACATGAGGATACGGTGTCGCTTGCAGGGCGGCTGACCGCTCTCAGGAACGATCTGCGTGCGGTCGGCCTGGCGGCGACGACGGACATATTTATCCTCTCCGACTCGTGCGATCCGACAGCGATAGGTCTGGAAGCCGATTTCGCAGAACGGATGGCAGGACCTGCTGGTGCGATGCCGCCGCGGGTGTACTACCGCCGTCGCAGCCGCAATCTGCGCAGAAAGCCCGGCAATATCGCGCATTGGCTGCGTAGGTATGGGGCCGCATATGCCTACATGTTGGTGCTGGATGCCGACAGCCGCATGAGTGGGGCCCGTATCGCCCGGATGATCTGGCGTATGGAGCAGGATCCACAACTCGGCTTGCTGCAAGCCGCAATACGGCTGCGACCAGGCGACTCCCGGTTCTCCCGCCTTCAGGCGAGGGCATCGGGACTGTACGGTGAACTGATTGCGCGTGGCATCGCGAAATGGTCGGGTACCGAAGCGAACTACTGGGGCCACAACGCGCTGATCCGGGTCCGAGCCTTCGCGGGGGCAGGGGGCCTTCCACAGTTGAAGGGCAACCCGCCGTTTGGCGGAGATATCCTCAGCCACGATTTCGTCGAGGCGGCGTGGCTGCGCCGTGCCGGCTGGGCTGTCGAGATCGACCCGGATACGAACGGCAGCAGTGAAGGTGGTCCGGAAACGCTCGAGGCATATCACAAGCGGGACCGCCGATGGGCGCAGGGCAACCTCCAGCACCTTCGCCTGATGAACGCGCAGGGACTTAGCCCGATGAGCCGGCTTCACTTTGCGAGTGGCATCATGGGCTATCTCGCGGCGCCGTTCTGGATAGCACTCGTCATCACCATCGTGCAGTTTTCACCCGAGAACCTTCCGCTCTGGCCTTTCCTTGCGGCGGTCGGTCTGCTGCTCGTTCCGCGCGTGGCCGCAATCGTGGCGTTTATGCGCCGGCGTCGAGGTTTCCGTAGCCGGACGATCTTCATTCGTGCGGTGGTAAGCGAACTGCTTGCCTCGACGATCGTGGCTCCGATCTTCCTCGTGCGGCAGAGCCTGTCGGTCGCTTCGATCCTGATGGGGCGGGACTGCGGGTGGAAGCCCGCGCGCGGTTCATCGGAACGGGCGCAGGTCTGGATCGAGCCGGCGGCCGCCGTGACGCTGATCGGCGCCGCTTGGCTTCAAACCGGGGACGTGGCTCGGGCGGCGCTCGTACTTCCGATCGCGCTTCCGCTGCTGTTCGCTCCGATCCTGGGGCGGTGGCTGGACGGAAGGCCTCGGCCGCTTTCCGTGTCGCTGAGACTTCCGGGTCCTGCGGGGGCGCAGTCTCAGCTGGCCGTCCAACGGTAGAGCCAGGTTTCCGACACCGGCTCGTCCCCTCGGTAAAGGGCGAGCCGGAATTCGGATACGCTCGCCGACCCGCTGACAAAGTGGAAACCCACCCGGGCGATGTTTCCTTCGGGGAGGAGCGATAGGCTTACGACTCCCGCGATCTCGCCGGCAGAGACAGAAAGCCGCGGAGTGAGACCGTCGATCTCGACCGAGCCCAGATCGAAGTCGACCACGAAGACCCGTTCGTTCGGATCGAGAATCGAGAGACCGCTTCGCGTTGCGGCGACCCGCGCCAGCGGGATGTCGGCCGGAGGCTGGTCCCCCCAGGTCAGGCGATAGGAGAAAGCGTGCCCGCCACCCGGCTCGAGCGGTGCCGACGGGCTCCAGAAGGCCACGATGTTGTCGGCAAACTCGTCCCTGGTCGGTATTTCGATCAGAGCAACCGCGCCCGGACCCCAGTCCGCTTGCGGCTCGATCCATACGCTGGGCCGTTTTTCATAACGCGCCTCGGCATCCTGATAGTAGCTGAAGTCGCGTTGACGCTGAATCAGGCCGAAAGCACGGGGATTGGCGTCCTGGAACGCCGAATACTGCAGCACCGTCGGGTTTGCCAGTGGCCTCCACAGCACCTCGCCCATGCCGTTGATCATGAAGAGGCCGTTGCTGTCGTGCACCGCGTCTCGGAAGTCGTCGACGCCCGCGCGTCGCTCCGGGCCGAAGAAGTACATGGAGGTCAGCGGAGCGATCCCCGCTCTTTCGATCTTAGTCCGTGGGAAGAGCGCCATCCGGACGTCAATCGTCGTCTGCACGCCGGGCTGCACGATGAATTCGTAGGCGCCGGCGACGGATGCGCTGTCGAGGAGCGCCAGGATCCGCACATGCGCGTCGCCGAATGAAGGCGTGAACAGCCAGAAATCGGTGAAGAGCGGAAACTCTTCGGGGACCGGAGCCCCGGTGCCGATGGCCAGCCCACGCGCGGAGATGCCATAGAGCGTGTCCCGCGCGACCGCTCGGAAATAGCTCGCGCCCTGAAAGACCAGAAACTCGTCCCAGACCCCGGGATGGTTGATCGGATGGCGCAGCCGCACGCCGGAAAATCCGAGATCCCGTGCAAGATCGGCTGGCGCCGTGCCATCTGGCCACGGGAAATAGTTCGGGTGAAAATGGAAGAACTCCGTCGAGAAGGGGATCTCGGCAGCATCGCCACCGTCGACGAGATATACCCGCACGCGATCCTTGAAGTAGAAGCCCGGGGGCATCAGGTCGAGAGCGAAGCCCTGCGGATCCGTCCCCCAGAGACGCCGGTCCTCGCGAAACCGGATCGCACGGAACTCGTCGTAGGTCAGATCGGCGAAAGGTTCCGTAAGGGTCATTTCCGGGCGTTGAAACGGCTCGCGCGACCGTGCCTCGGCGAGCACCACCAGATCCTCGAAGCCGAATGTAGCCGGCACGCCGGATTGTGCGAATGCACGCCCGAACAAGCCGGCCCCAAGACCGGCTACACCGGCGAGGCCAGTCTGAAGTAGTGTCCGACGATCCATGATTCCCGCTCTCCGCTCCGGCAGCGTCGAAGTATGGCTCCCGCCTGCGAACTCAAGTCCCGGTGGGCTACCTTTCCTCGACCGCGAAACCGACCGTTCGCGGCATGATCGGGTTGCTCCCCTCGATCATCTTCCAAGTGTATCCCTCGCGGTCGGGCAGGTGGAACTGCACCGTCCTTGCGGTGCGGTTTACGATGACGGCAACCCGACCGCCGGCTGGCTCCCGCAGTGCCATGATGAGGAAGCCGGCTGCCTCACCCTCCCAGTCGGAAACCTGAAGCTGCGTGCCCGATGTCGTCAACCAGGCCACATCGGGCAGCCCCGCATCATCGCCCTCGCCAGTCAGAAGCCGCGGCTCGCCCAGCACGGGATGGGAGGCACGAAGGGCGGCCAGCCGACAGACATACCGCTCGAGCTCGCGGTCCCGCCCCTGCCAGTCGAGCCAGGTCATGGCGTTGTCCTGCGCATATGCGTTGTTGTTGCCATGCTGAGTCCGGCCGAATTCGTCACCGGCCGTCAGCAGGATCGTGCCGCGAGAAGCGAACAGGGTCGCGATGAGGGCGCGGATGTCCCGTGCACGCGCCTCCAGGACCATCGGGTCGTCGCTGGAACCTTCAACGCCGCTGTTCCACGAGTAGTTTTCACCGTGCCCGTCGCGGTTCTTCTCGCCGTTGGCAAGATTGTGCTTTTCCCGATAGGCGACGAGATCGTGAAGGGTGAAGCCGTCGTGCGCGGCCAGCAGGTTAACGGTCCGTGTGTGGGATCCTCGGAACGTGTCGCTGGAGCCCGCGAGCGCGGTCGCGAACTCGCCCAGCATGGAACGGTCGCCGCGCCAGAATCGCCGCACCCGATCGCGAAAGCGGTCGTTCCACTCGAGCCATGTGCTCGGAAAACTGCCGAGTTGATAGCCGCCGGGACCGATGTCCCAAGGCTCTGCGACCAATACCCGATCGGCGAGGATCGGGTCGGCGGCAATCTCGGAAAAGATCTGGGCCTCCGGGTCGAAACCCCGACCGGTTCGCCCGAGCACCGGGGCGAGGTCGAAGCGGAACCCGTCCACGCCTGCGTGCCGAACGA
Source organism: uncultured Rhodobacterales bacterium (assembly GCA_964575795.1). Lineage (GTDB taxonomy): Bacteria > Pseudomonadota > Alphaproteobacteria > Rhodobacterales > Rhodobacteraceae > Amaricoccus. The sequence goes on along the minus strand of CAZNSP010000005.1, from coordinate 37,138 downwards.
AATGCCGGAGCGTGTCGAGAATCAGACGCCGCGTCGGCAGATGGTCACAAGCGAGCGTGTTGCCGCAGCCCGTGTCGTTGACGAGGTGGCCGCGCATGTCATGTCGATAGTAGGCCCGGTTGTCGAGCCCGCGTAAGGAGAGCGTCGGGCCCTCGAAATCGCTCTCCCCGGTGTGGTTGAAGACCACGTCCAGCAGGACGCCGATCCCCGCGTCGTGGAGCGCGGCCACGGCCGTGCGCAGTTCGGCCATGCCGCCCGGGCAGACGCGCGGGTCAGGGGCCATCATCGCGACGGGATTGTAGCCCCAGCTGTTGGTCAGCCCGAGCGGCGCGAGGTGGCGCTCGTCGATCCAGGCGGCGATCGGCATGAGTTCGACCGCGCTGACGCGCAACCTCGCGAGATGTTCGATTACGGCGGGATGCCCGAGCGCCGCGACGGTGCCGCGCTGCGGCTCGGGCACATCGGGATGCAGGATGCTGAAAGCGCGGACCGGAACCTCGTAGATCAGGCCTCCTGGCGTGAACAGGGGCGGGGTTCTCGGCACTGGCGGGGGCGGCACGGTCACGATCGCCTTCGGTACCAGCTCCGCGGTGTCCATGCCCGCGCCGCGCGGCTGCGCGAGACGCGGGTCCCAGACGAACCGACCGTCGAGTGCCACGGCGTAGGGATCGACGAGCAGTTTCATCGGGTCGAAGCGGTGGCCGTGATGCGGGTCCCACGGCCCGTCCGCGCGCAATCCGTAGCGTGCGCCGGCGCCGATGCCGGGTACCAGTGCCGAATGCACGTCGCCCGGTCCGCGCACGAGCGGCACACGCGCCACTTCGTCGCCACCCTCGAAGAGGCAGACCCAGATCTGGCTTGCATGGGCAGACCAGACGGCAAAATGCACCGCATCGCCGCGGACTTCGGCGCCGAGTGCAGAAACGACGTTCGAAACCGTCAGGTGATCACGTCCGGGGCGGCCCGCCCGGTGCGCGAACTGATCCCGGCAAGCTCCTCGGCTGCCATAATCAGGTCGGACAGGGCCGCCTGCGTCTCCTCGCCATGCTTCGCCGGATCGGGCTCGAAACGCTCGAGATAGACCCGCAGCGTGGCGCCCGCCGTACCCGTGCCCGAGAGGCGGAACACGACGCGGCTGCCGCCCTCGAACATCACGCGAATCCCCTGGTTGCGGCTGATCGATCCGTCAACGGGATCGTGGTAGGCGAAATCATCAGCCTTTGCCACGACGAGGCCAGCGACTTTCTGGCCCGGGATGCTGCCGAGCCGCCCACGGAGGTGGTCCATGAGCGTGGTCGCCGCGTTGCTGTCGATCGCTTCGTAGTCGTGACGCGAGTAGTAATTGCGGCCGAATTCCGCCCAGTGGCTCATGACGATTTCCGCGACACTCTCCTGTCGCGCAGCCAGGATGTTCAGCCAGAGCAGCACCGCCCAGATGCCGTCCTTCTCGCGCACGTGGTCCGAACCGGTGCCCGCGCTCTCCTCGCCGCAGATCGTCGCCAATCCCGCGTCGAGGAGGTTGCCGAAGAACTTCCAGCCAGTCGGCGTCTCGTAGATGCCAATGCCCTGCTTCTCGGCCACGCGGTCGGCGGCGGCACTCGTCGGCATCGATCGCGCGATGCCCTTCAGGCCCTGGGCATAGCCCGGCGCCAGCGTCGCGTTGGCCGCCAGGATTGCGAGCGAGTCCGAGGGCGTGACGAAGATTCCCCGACCGATGATCAGGTTCCTGTCGCCGTCGCCATCCGAAGCCGCGCCGAAGTCGGGCGCGTCGGATCCCATCATCTCGTCGTAGAGCGCCTTGGCATGCACGAGGTTCGGATCGGGATGGTGTCCTCCGAAGTCCGGCAACGGCACGGCGTTTATCACCGTCCCGGATGCGGCGCCGAGGCGGCGTTCGAGGATCTCCGTTGCATAGGGGCCCGTCACCGCGTGCATCGCGTCGAACCGCATCCGGAAGCCGCTCGCAAAGAGGGAGCGGATCGCGGTGAAGTCGAAGATCTCCTCCATCAGTGCGGCATAGTCCGCCACCGGATCGATCACATCGACCGTCATCTCGCCGAGCCTGCGTGCGCCCATCGTGTCGAGGTCGACGTCGGGTGCTTCGCATATGCGGTACTGACTGATCGTCCTTGTGCGTTCGAAGATCGCCTCGGTCATCTTCTCGGGCGCGGGGCCACCGTTGCCGGCATTGTACTTTATCCCGAAATCCTCGTGTGGTCCCCCGGGATTGTGGCTGGCCGACAGGATGATCCCGCCGAAGGCACCGTTCTTGCGGATGATGTTGCTCGCGGCGGGCGTCGAGAGAAGCGCACCGCGGCCGACAAGAACCCTGCCGAAACCCGCAGCGGCCGCCATCTTCAGGGCGATCTGGACCACCTCGCGGTTGAAGTAGCGCCCGTCGCCGCCGATCACGAGCGTCTGGCCGCGGAATCCTTCGAGACTGTCGAATATCGACTGGATGAAGTTCTCGACGTAGTTCGGCTGCTGGAAGTGCGGCACCTTCTTGCGAAGGCCGGAGGTTCCGGGCTTCTGGTCGTCGTAGGGTGTCGTGTCGACGGTCCGGATCATGGCCGAAGGTCCTCAGGCAGTTGTGACGAGCGAGCGGAAGAGGGCGGCGTAACGCTCGGCGCTTCGGTCCCATGAGACCTCGGACTTCATGCCTTGCCGCTGCATCGCCGCCCATACCGAGGGCGCTCTATGGAGGTCGATCGCCCGCCGGATCGCTCGCCGGAGGCCGGCGGCGTCGATGGGCGAGAACTGGATGCCGGTTGCGACGCCGGCATTGAGTGCCGCCGTATTGGCATCGATGACCGTGTCTGCGAGTCCGCCGGTGCGCCCGACAACCGGTACGCAACCGTATCGTAGTCCGTAGAGCTGCGTCAGGCCGCATGGCTCGAACCGCGAGGGGATCAGTATGGCATCGGCGCCCCCCTGCATGAGGTGGGACAGGGGCTCGTTGTAGCCGACCGTGACGCCGATGCGCCCACGGTGCCGCGCCGCCTGAGCGAGAAGGGCGCCCTCGATCGCCATGTCGCCGCTGCCCAGGACCGCGAGCCGTGCCCCGGCCGCGACCAGATCGCCCGCCACCTCGGCCAGCAGGTCCATTCCCTTCTGCCACGTCAGGCGGGTAATGGCACAGAAGATCGGGCTGCCGTCGGAATCGAGCCCGAACTCGCGCTCGATCGCCGCCCGGTTGGCCTGACGACCCTTGAGCCTGCGCGTCGAATAGGTCGCCGCGAGCAGGGGATCGGTCTCGGGATCCCAGGCGGTCGTGTCGATGCCGTTGACGATCCCGTGCAGGGCGTCGGCGCGGGAATTGATCAGCCCGTCCAACCCCATGCCGAACTCGGGCGTCCGGATCTCCTGCGCATAGGTGGGGCTTACGGTGGTGATCGCCCAGGCGCTCTGCAGCCCACCCTTCAGGAAGCCCACGCCGCCATAGTACTCGACACCGTCCACCGAGAAGGCCTCCGAGGGAAGCTCCATCCAGGTGAAGACGGAAGCCGGGAAATGCCCCTGGAAGGCCAGGTTGTGGATCGTCACGACGGTCGGCCGGTCGATCCCGTAGTAGCGCACGTAGGCCGCTGCCAGCGCCGACTGCCAGTCATGGAGGTGAAGGAGATCGGGCTGGAAACCTGGCAGGATTCCACCCGCGATGTCGGCGGCCACGCGCGAGAGCGCTGCGAACCGCCGCCAGTTGTCGGAAAAGTCGCTGCCCTCGGCGTCGGTATAGGGCCCTCCGGGGCGGTCGAAGAGCTCGGGCGCGTCGAGAACGATCAGGTCGAGGTCGTCGGACCGCGCCGAGACGAGGCGCGCCTTTGCACCGAGCAGCGCGTCGTAGTCATGGACCGTCTCGCCGTGTTCGAGGCGCGTCATCACCGCCGGATAACCCGGCATCAGCGTCCTGACCGAGATGCCTTGACGCGCCAGCGCCGGCGGCAGGGCGCCGGCCACATCGGCCAGTCCCCCCGTCTTGACGAGGGGAAAGACCTCGGAACTGACCGAAAGTACCTTCACCGATCAGAGACCCAGACGATCGATCATCGGCTGTGTGATCAGCACCACGCCGTTCTCCGTGCGCCGAAAGCGCCGCGCATCCTCCTCGGGATCCTCGCCGACGACGAGGCCTTCGGGGATGAGGACGCCGCGATCCACCACGACCTTCTTCAGGCTCACCTTCCGCGATATCTTGCAGTCGGGCAGGATGACGGCTTCCTCCAGCGTCGAATAGGAGTTGACCCGGACGCCGGTGAAGAGAAGGCTCCGCCGCAGTGACGCGCCCGATATGATGCAGTCGCCGGAAATCAGCGAGCTCACCGCCGCACCGCGACGATCCTCCTCGTCATGGACGAACTTGGCCGGCGGCTTGATTTCCGCGTAGGTCCAGATCGGCCATGACGTGTCGTAGAGGTCGAGATCCGGCAGGACGTCGGTCAGGTCGATGTTGGCTTCCCAGTAGGCGTCGACCGTTCCGACGTCCCGCCAGTAGGCCACGGCCTCGGCGCTCGACCGGACGCAGGACTGGCTGAACCGGTGCGCGACCGCCTTGCCGTTCCGGACCACGTAGGGGATGAGATCCTTGCCGAAATCGCGGCTGGAACTGGGATCGGCGGCGTCGCGGCGCAGAAGGTCCATCAGGAACTTCGTGTGGAAGACGTATATGCCCATGGATGCGAGGGCGAGATCCGGACTCCCGGGGATGCCGGGCGGATCGGCAGGTTTTTCCACGAACGCTGTGATGTTGTCGTTCTGATCGACATGCATCACGCCGAAGCCGGTCGCCTCCATGCGGGGAACCTCGAGACAGCCGACGGTGACGTCCGCGCCCGAATCCACATGCTGGCGCAGCATCAGTTCGTAGTCCATCTTGTAGATGTGATCGCCGGCCAGGATGACCATGAATTCCGGCGCGTAGCTTTCGATGATGTCGATGTTCTGGAACACGGCGTCCGCCGTGCCCTCGTACCACTGCGTCTCCGAGACGCGCTGGCTTGCGGGGAGAATGTCGAAGCTCTCGTTGCGTTCGGTGCGGAGGAAGTTCCAGCCACGCTGCAGGTGACGGATCAGGCTGTGCGCCTTGTACTGCGTCGCGACCCCCATCCGGCGAATGCCCGAGTTGAGGGCGTTCGAAAGGGCGAAGTCGATGATCCGCGTCTTGCCGCCGAAGTAGACGGCCGGTTTCGCACGCTTGTCGGTCAGTTCCTTGAGACGGCTGCCACGGCCACCTGCCAACACGTAGGCCATGGCGTCGCGGGCCAGCGGCTGGCTTCTCTTCTCCATATCATCCCTCCCATTCCGTTTCGCTCCGATCACTCGTCGGGGTCGTATTGAAGCCATATCGTCGAAAGTCCGGGCAGGACCATTGCGGCGCTGGTCCGCCCCTCGGCGCCCGTGGCGATGACTTCGCCCAGATTGCCCGTTCCGGATCCGCCGTAGAGTTGGGCATCGCTGTTGAGGATCTCGCGCCAGCGCCCTGTGAGGGGCAGGGGGACGCGGTAATTTTCGCGGGTGATCGGCGTGAAATTCGCGATGACGGCGACCGGAGGCTGGTCCGGTGCGCGGCGCAACCAGGCATAGACCGAGTTCTGCCGGTCGTCGGCAATCAGCCAGGCAAATCCCTCGGCTTCGCAATCGCGTGCGTGGAGCGCGGGCATGTCGCGATAGAGCCGGTTCAGGTCCCGGACGAGGTTCTGGACGCCCTTGTGCAGCGGTTCTTCGGCCTGCCACCAGTCGAGCGCGCGCGCCTCGGACCATTCCGCGCCTTGTGCGAACTCCTGACCCATGAACAGGAGTTTCTTGCCCGGATAGCCCCACATGAATGCGTAGTAGGCCCGGAGATTGGCGAACTTCTGCAGGCCGTCACCGGCCATCTTGGCGATGAGGGAGCCCTTTCCGTGGACGACTTCGTCGTGGCTGAGCGGCAGCACGAAGTTCTCGGAGAAGGCGTAGAGCAGGCCGAAGGTGAGATCGTTGTGGTGGTACTGCCGGTGGATCGGCTCGCGGGCGAGATAGCTCAGCGTGTCGTGCATCCAGCCCATGTTCCACTTGAAGCCGAAACCGAGCCCGCCGTCATGTACCGGATGACTGACCTTCGGCCATGAGGTCGATTCCTCGGCGAAGGTTACCGTTCCGGGGTGGCTGCCGTAGACCGCCTTGTTCATGTCCTGGAGGAACGAGATGGCTTCGAGGTTCTCCCGCCCCCCGTACATGTTGGGGATCCACTCGTCCTCCTTCCGCGAGTAGTCGAGGTAGAGCATCGAGGCGACCGCATCGACGCGCAGCCCGTCGAGGTGGAATTTCTCCGACCAGTAGAGAGCGTTGTTGATCAGGAAACTGCGGACTTCGCGGCGGCCGAAATTGTAGATGGCTGTGTTCCAGTCGGGATGAAAGCCCTGCCGTGGGTCCGCATGTTCGTAAAGCGCCGTGCCGTCGAACCGCGCCAGCCCGTGTTCGTCCGTGGGAAAATGCGCCGGCACCCAGTCGAGGATCACGCTTATGCCGGCCCTGTGTGCCCCGTCGATGAAGCGGGCAAAGCCTTCGGGCGGACCGAGGCGAGCCGTGGGGGCATAGAGACCCGTGGTCTGGTAGCCCCAGGACGGGTCGTAAGGGTGCTCGGTGATCGGCAGGAACTCGATATGGGTGAATCCCATTTCCGCAACATAGGGGATGAGGTCGTCGGCGAGTTCGTCCCACGTGAGGAAGCCCCCGTCCGCCGAGCGGCGCCAGGACCCCGCATGCACCTCGTAGATCGAGATCGGCTGGCGCCGGGCGTCGGCGTTCGACCAGAAGGCGCGGTGCGCCGCGTCGCCCCAGTCGTGGTCGAGAGGCGCTGCGACCTTCGAGGCGGTCGCCGGCCGGAGCTCCGCCGACTGGGCGAAAGGATCGGCCTTGAGCGGCAGACGGATTCCGTCGGGACCGATGATCTCGTACTTGTAGGTGGCGCCTGGATGGACGTCCGGGAGAAAGATCTCCCAGATGCCGGTGTCGCGCCGCAGTCGCATGACGTGGCGGCGCCCGTCCCAGCCGTTGAAGTCGCCGACGACCGACACACGGCGCGCGTTCGGTGCCCAGACCGCGAAATGGACGCCATCGGCGCCTTCGTGCCGGATCGGGTGTGCACCCAGCTTGTCGAAAAGCCGCAGATGGCTGCCCTCGCCGATGTAGTAGTCGTCCATCGGACCGAGCACGGGTCCGAACGAATAGGGGTCGGTGACCCACCATTCGCCGCCCGCATTGCGCGCCCGGTACTTCACGGGCTGGCGCTTGCGGATATTGAGCCTGCCCTCGAAGAAGCCAGGCACGGATCCGACTGCAAGGCTTCCGCAGGGTTTTCCCGAGAGCGTGAAGGCCTCGACCTCGTCAGCACCCTCGATGATGCAGCGGGCGATCAGGCCGCGGCCGGAGCTCTGGACGCCCAGCACGGAGAAGGGATCGCCATGAGCGCCCGCCACAAGTGCGGCGGCTTCCTCGGCGGCGATGCCCGTGTCGCTCGGCACGGCCATGTCGCGGGTTCCAGTGGCCCTTGCCAACTTGCCTCCCCCAGTCGTGGACCCTCAGGCTACAGTGGGACTGTCCAGATGTCTCTAGCGTATTGGCGGATAGTGCGATCCGAGGAGAACCAGCTCATCCGCGCCGTGTTGTTGATGGATTTTTCCCACCACAGCGCGGGTTCGGACCAGAGGTCGTCGACACTGCGCTGTGCTGCGGCATAGGCGTCGAAGTCGGAGGCGACCATGAACCAGTCATGTTCGTAGAGGCCGGCGATGAGGTCCCGGTACCGTCCGGGCTCGTCGGGGGAAAAGACGCCGGATGCGATCGACGCCAGCGCCTGACTGAGTTCCGGCGACTGCTCGATCACCTTGCGCGGACTGTGTCCCCTCGCGCGACGGGCGGCGACTTCTTCGGCGGTCAGGCCGAAGATGACGATGTTCTCGGCGCCGACGCAGTCACGAATCTCGACATTCGCACCATCGAGCGTCCCGATGGTGATGGCGCCGTTCAGTGCGAACTTCATGTTTCCGGTGCCGGATGCTTCCATTCCGGCCGTCGAGATCTGTTCGGACAGGTCGGCCGCGGGAACGAGTACTTCGGCGAGGCTGACGTTGTAGTTCGGCACGAACACGACCTTGAGCACGTCGCGCACCGCCGGATTGGCGTTGATCGTGCGGGCCACGTCGTTGATCAGGCGGATGATCAGCTTGGCGTTGTGGTAGGTCGGGGCGGCCTTGCCCGCGAAGATCTTCACCCGCGGCACCCAGTTGTGTTCGGGGTGCGAACGGATCTGATCGAAGAGCGCGACGGCCTCGATGATGTTGAGGAGCTGGCGCTTGTATTCGTGGATGCGCTTGATCTGGATGTCGAAAAGCGCGTTGGGATCGAGCTTCACGCCCATCCGGCCTTGCAGGAGCGTCACGAGGCGGTCCTTGTTGCGGCGCTTTACCCGGGCGAATTCGTCCTGGAATCCGGCATCGGTCGCATGGGACTGGAGCGCCGACAGGGCCTCGAAATCGTCGAGGAAGGCGTCGCCGATGGTTTCGCGGATCAGGGACGTCAGGCCAGGATTGCACTGCATGAGCCAGCGGCGGGGCGTTATGCCGTTGGTTTTGTTGTTGATCCTCGCCGGATACATCTTGTGGAGATCGGCGAAGACGGTGCCCTTCATCAGTTCGGTGTGGAGCGCCGAGACACCGTTGATCGAGTGGGCGCCGACGAAGGCGAGGTTGCCCATCCGCAGGCGGCGCTGGCCATTCTCGTCGATGAGGCTGAGGTTTCGGATCGCGGCGCCGTCGAGCCCATGTTCCTGAACCGCCTCGCGGATCAGCCGCGTGTTGATCTCGTAGACGATCTGCATGTGGCGGGGCAGCATCTGCTCGAAGAGCGGCACGGGCCAGCTTTCGAGCGCCTCCGGCAGGAGGGTGTGATTGGTGTAGCTGATGGTGTTCCGGGTCAGGTCCCACGCCTTGTCGAATGCGTAGCCGTGCACGTCGACGAGGAGCCGGACCAGTTCCGCTACACAGACCGCCGGATGGGTGTCGTTGAGCTGGATCGCGACCTTTTCGGAAAGATTATCAAGGGTTTCGTACTGCTGGAGATGCCTGCGCAGGATGTCCTGAAGCGAGGCGGAAGAGAAGAAGTATTCCTGCCGGAGCCGCAGTTCCTGACCCGAGGGGGAGGCGTCGGCGGGGTAGAGCACGCGGGTGAGGGCGTCGGCGCGGTTCGAATCCGCGAGGCTGCCGATGTGGTCGCCGGCGTTGAAGGCGTCGAGGCGGATCGGGTCGAGGGGTTCGGCCTTCCACAGGCGCAGGGTGTTGACGCGGGCGGCGCGCCAGCCGACGATCGGGGTGTCGTAGGCGGTGGCGATGACCCGCTCAGTGGGGTGCCAGACGTATCTTTCGGTCGCGCCATTGGCGTCGAAATACTCCACACGGCCGCCGAATCCGACTTCGTAGGCGCTTTCGCGGCGGTCGAATTCCCAGGGATTTCCGTGCTCTAGCCAGGTTTCCGGAAGTTCCACCTGATTGCCGTCGACGATCTCCTGCCGGAAGAGGCCGTGGCGGTAGCGGATGCCGTAGCCGTAGGCGGGGACGCCGACGGTGGACATGCTTTCCATGAAGCAGGCGGCGAGGCGGCCGAGGCCGCCGTTGCCGAGGGCGGCATCGGATTCGAGTTCCGAAATGACATCGAATTCGACGCCCAGTCCCTTGAGCGCCTCGCGCATCTGGTCCAACAGGCCCAGATTGGAAATGGCGTCACGAAGAAGCCGGCCGATCAGGAACTCGAGGCTGAGGTAATAGACGCGCTTCTGTTCTTTCTCGTAGACCTCGCGCGTGGATTCCATCCAGCGTTCTATTGCGCGGTCCCTGGTCACGAGGATGGCGGCTTCGAGCCAGTCGTGGGGCTGGGCGACCTTGGGGTCCTTGCCGATGCGGAAGGTCAGCCGCTCGACGATCTCGCGGGCGATCTCGCCCGGTTCGGTGGAGCGGCGCGCGGGTCTGGGCAGCGTGTCGAGCATGTGCTGGTTCATCTGGAGCTCCCTGGATCGGGCCTGCGTCTACATGTTGTAATTGGCGGCGTCGAGACCACCATGGATGGATGCAGGCGAACTGGCGATCCTCCCTTGCGACCGGGTCGCGCGCTTCGCCTAGCGCATGGACCGGCGCCCGATCAAGTGTGTCGCCCGGCCCGGAGGGCAAGTTCCGGCCCGGTGTTGCGCGTGTGCCGGATCGGGCGGCCGTTGCGCGAACCCCCGTTTGCACCAGGGTGTCATTTGGGTGCTATTTGGGTGCTATTTGGTTCTGTGAATATGTTGACCCAAACTGCGACAGCCGTCGCCGGCAGGCCGGCGAATCGGCGTACCCCTCGCCCCCGGATCAGCCCGCCACCCTGTCGGCGCCGCCATGCGCGGCGGACCATTCGAGCGGAGCGTTCAGGAAGGCTTCCACCTCGGTCAGGGTGACGGGGTCGAAATGGCCGGAGGCCCGGGCCTCGGCCAGCACGTCGGCCCAGGTGGCGAGGTAGTGCAGGCGCAGGCCGTTCCGGGCGAGGACCGATTCCGCCTCGCGGAAGATGCCGTAGTAGAAGACGACGAGGGTATGGGCGCAGGTCATGCCGGCGGCGCGAATCGCCTCGGCGAACTTCAGCTTGGAGCCGCCGTCGGTGGTCAGGTCCTCGACCAGCAGGACGCGCGCGCCGTCGCGGACCTCGCCCTCGATCTGGGCGTTGCGGCCGAAGCCCTTGGGCTTCTTGCGGACGTACTGCATCGGCAGGGCCATGCGCTCGGCGATCCAGGCCGCGAAGGGGATGCCGGCGGTCTCGCCGCCCGCCACGGCGTCGAACTGCTCGAAGCCCGCGTCGCGCATGAGCTTGGCCACGGCGAAGTCCATCAGGGCCGCGCGGATGCGGGGATGCGAGATCAGCTTGCGGCAGTCGATGTAGACCGGCGAGGCGAGGCCGGAGGTGAACCTGTAGGGCTCGTCGGCGCGGAAATGCACGGCCTTCACCTCGAGCAGCATCCGCGCGGTCAGGCGGGCCATCTCGTCGGCGGGCGGGAAGGTGTTGGAGAACATCGTCGGCCGTCCTTTCAGTCTTTCACGCGCCAGTGCAGCGGGAAGCCGGGGTCGAAGACCACGACCGGGCCGGCGCCGGTCTCGATCCGGTCCGGGCAGGGCACGGGGGTGTCGCTGCGTTCGAGGGTGATCCGGCCGGGGTTGGGCGCGAGACCGTACCAGGCGGGGCCGTGGAGCGACGCGAAGCCCTCGAGCCGGTCGAGCGCGCCTTCGTCCTCGAACACATGGGCGAGGCAGGCGAGCGCGTTCGGGGCGGTGAAGACGCCCGCGCAGCCGCAGGCGGATTCCTTGGTGTCCTTCGCATGGGGCGCGCTGTCGGTGCCGAGGAAGAAGCGCGGATCGCCCGAGACGGCGGCGGCGCGCAGCGCGCGGCGGTGCGTCTCGCGCTTGACCACCGGCAGGCAGTAGTAATGCGGCCGGATGCCGCCGACGAGCATGTGGTTGCGGTTCAGGATCAGGTGGTGGACGGTCAGGGTGCCGGCGAGGTTGCGTTCGGCCGCCGCGATGTAGTCCACCCCCTCGCGCGTGGTGACATGCTCCATGGTGATGCGCAGGTCCGGCAGGCGGTCGCGCAGGGGGGCGAGCACGCGGTCGATGAACACCGCCTCGCGGTCGAAGATGTCGATCTCGGGATCGGTGACCTCGCCATGGACGCAGAGCGGCAGGCCGATCGCGGCCATGCGTTCGAGGACCGGCATCACCTTCGCGATGTCGCGCACGCCGCTCGCCGAATTGGTGGTGGCCCCGGCGGGGTAGAGCTTCACCGCGGTGACGAGTCCCTCGGCATGGGCGGCGGCCACGTCCGCGGGGTCGGTCGCCTCGGTCAGGTAGAGGGTCATCAGGGGCGTGAAGTCCTGACCCTGCGGCAGGGCGGCGCGGATGCGGTCGCGATAGGCGCGGGCGTCGGCCGCCGTGACCACCGGCGGCACGAGGTTCGGCATCACGATGGCGCGGGCGAAGTGGCGGGATTCCGGCAGGACGCCTTCGAGCATCGCGCCGTCGCGCAGGTGCAGGTGCCAGTCGTCCGGCCGGGTCAGGGTGAGCGTGAGGGACATGGGGGCGCTCCGCGGTTCGTGCCGGGCATAGACGGCGGCGGCGGGCGAGGCAAGCGGGAGGCGGGGGGCGCGCAAGGAGGGGCTTGCGCTTTGTTAGAACGATTCTAGAGTATTGGCCGAGGCGCACATGGAGGCAGGCATGGCGTTGCGGCTTTTCGGACCGTCGAAGCGGTCCTTCGACAGCCTGAGCGAGCAGGAGATCCTCGCGCTGGCGATCTCGTCGGAGGAGGAGGATGCGCGCATCTACCGCGCCTATGCCGACGGGCTGCGCGAGGCCTATCCGGCCTCGGCGCGGGTCTTCGAGGACATGGCGGTCGAGGAGGACGGCCACCGGCGCCGGCTGATCGACCTGCATGTGGCGCGCTTCGGCGAGACGATCCCGCTGATCCGGCGCGAGCACGTGCGCGGTTACTACGAGCGCACGCCGGACTGGCTGGTGCGGCCGCTGGGGCTGGAGAAGACCCGGGCGATGGCCGCGCGGATGGAGGATCAGGCGGCGCGGTTCTACGAGGCCGCGGCGGCGCGGGCGACGGATGCGGGCACGCGCAAGCTGCTCGGCGATCTGGCGGCGGCCGAGAAGGGGCACGAGAGCCTCGCGGTGCGGCTGGCCGAGGCGCATACGCCGGAGGAGGTCCGCGACGCGGAGGCGCATGCCGAGCGCCGGCAGTTCATCCTGACCTATGTGCAGCCGGGGCTCGCCGGGCTGATGGACGGCTCGGTCTCGACGCTGGCGCCGATCTTCGCGGCGGCCTTCGCCACGGGCGACACCTGGCAGACGTTCCTGGTGGGGCTCTCGGCCTCGGTGGGCGCGGGGATCTCGATGGGCTTCACCGAGGCCGCCCATGACGACGGCAAGCTGTCGGGGCGCGGGTCGCCGGTGAAGCGCGGCCTCGCCTCGGGGATCATGACGACGGTCGGCGGGCTGGGGCACGCGCTGCCCTACCTGATCCCCGACTTCTGGACCGCGACGACGATCGCCATTGCCGTGGTCTTCGTCGAGCTCTGGGCGATCACCTGGATCCAGAACCACTACATGGAGACGCCCTGGATGCGCGCCGCCCTGCAGGTGGTGCTGGGCGGCTCGCTGGTGCTGGCGGCGGGGATCCTGATCGGGAGCGCGTGAGCGGTCAGCCCGCGGCCTCGTGCCGGGCGCGCTGGCCGAAGAGGATCTTCTGGGCGTCGCGGTCGGCGGAGACGTTGCTGCGCAGCTCGGCGGCGACGGCGCGGCCGGCCTGCACCGCCGGGCGGGCGGCCATGCGGTCGAGCCATGCGGCCATGTGGGGGAACTCGGCGATGTCCTGGCCCTGGTTCTTCCACAGGATCGCCCAGGGCCAGATCGCCATGTCGGCGATGGAATAGGGGCCGGCGACGTATTCGCGGTCGGCCAGGCGGGTGTCGAGCACGCCGTAGAGGCGGTTGACCTCGTTGCGGTAGCGGTCCTGGGCGTAGGGCAGGACGTTCGGCGGGTCCATGCTCGGCGCGTAGCCGAGGAAGTGGTGCGCCTGGCCGGCCATCGGGCCGAGGCCGCCGACCTGCCAGAAGAGCCACTGCTCGATCTCCACCCGCTCGCGCTCGGTGGTTCCGTAGAACCTGCCGGTCTTGCGGGCGAGGTACTGCAGGATCGCGCCGGATTCGAAGATCGAGATGGGTGCGCCGTCCGGGCCCTCGGGATCGACGATGGCGGGCATGCGGTTGTTGGGGGCGATGGCGAGGAATTCGGGGCGGAACTGCTCGCCCTTGCCGATGTTCACGAGGTGGAGGTCGTAGGGCAGGTCCATCTCGTGCAGGGCGATGGTGACCTTCCAGCCGTTCGGCGTGGGCCAGTAGTGGAGCTCGATGGGGGCGGGCATGGGTGATCCTCCGTTCTCGGTCCCGCCTTAGATAGGGGCGGGGCCGGGGGATCAAGCGGGATCAGGCGCGGCCGGGGGCGAGGTGGAGCGCGGGGAGGACGGTGCTGCGCGACGGGCGGAGGCGGCTCCAGCGGGGGTCCTGGGCGGCGAGGCAGGGCTCGGCGCGCAGCGTGCCGAGGTCCCAGCCGGGGGCGCGGCGGAGGATGGCGCGGTAGAGGGCGAAGGCGCCTCGGCGGGTGTAGAAGCTGCGGTGGCAGAACCGGGCGCGGGCAGGCTCGAGCGGGATGCCGCGGGCGTTCAGCCAGGCGGCGACCTCGGCGCGGTCGAGCTGCAGGTCCAGCCAGTTCGGCCGCCCGCCGAGACCGAGGCCGAGGGCGCGGTCGGACCGGCCGGTGCGGGGGGCGAAGGTCTCGAACATCGCGTCGTAGAAGTCGTTGGCGCGGGCGGTGACGTTGTAGATCGCCGGGCCCGCCGCCGGGGCGTCGGCGAGGAAGGCGCGGGCGCGGCTGTCGAACTCGGCGGCGCCGAGCAGGATCATCCGGCCCGGGGGTGTGCGCAGGTGCGGCAGGGCCGCGAGCGCGACGCGGGCGCCGAGGGAATGGGCGAGGATGTCGACGGGACGTTCGGGGGCGAGGGACTGGAGGAGCGTGATCAGTTCCGCGAGGCGGGCGCCGAAGGTCTCGGCGCGGTCGTAGACATGGGCGAAGCCGGTGCGCCGCGTGGTCAGGAGGTGCGGAACATGCGCCGCGGCGGCCGGCCAGCCGAAGCCGATGCCGAGGCCGGCGCAGGGTTCCGCGCCGCCGAGGCCGAGCCCCTCGGCCCAGCTGCGCGGGCCGCGGGCGAAGAGGCCGGCGTGCGGGTCCTTGGCCGGGTGGAAGGGGTCGAACTTGTAGCCGTGGACGAGAACCACGAGGGGCGCGCGGGGGGCGAGGGGGGCGAGTGCGGCGGCGAGGGTGTCGGCGAGCGGTCCGCAGACGGCGCCGGCGGGGACGATCGTGCCCGTGCTCGCCGTGACGCCGAGATAGGCCATGATACCTGCCCGTGACTGCCGGGATCCGACGGCGTCTTCTACACCGGACGGGTTAATATCCCGTGGCAGTTGCCTGACGCCTGCATGACGGTCGCATCCCCACGGCCCGCAATCCGGCATTGACTCGTCCCCCGGCGACGATAGAAGCGCCACGTCCCCGGGGGCGGCGGGAGCGGCCCGGCGCCGCGGGGCCATGGCCGGACGGGATGAAGATGAGCGACGCCTGGAAACCCCGCACGCGGCTGGTGCACTCGGGCACCCGGCGCAGCCAGTACGGCGAGACCGCCGAGGCGATCTTCCTGACGCAGGGCTTCGTCTATCCCGACGCAGAGACCGCCGAGGCGCGGTTCGTCAAGGCGGGCGAGGACGAGTTCATCTATGCCCGCTACGGCAACCCCACGGTGCGCATGTTCGAGGAGCGGATCGCGGCGCTGGAAGGCGCCGAGGACGCGTTCGCCACGGCGAGCGGCATGGCGGCGGTGCATGGCGCGCTCTTCTCGATGCTGCGGGCGGGGGACCATGTGGTCTCGGCCCGCGCGCTCTTCGGGAGCTGCCTCTATATCGTCGAGACGCTGCTGCCGCGCTTCGGGGTCGAGGTGAGCTTCGTCGACGGCACCGACATGGACCAGTGGCGCGCGGCGATCCGGCCGGGCACCAAGGCGGTGTTCCTCGAGTCGATCTCGAACCCGACGCTGGAGGTGATCGACATCGCGGCGGTGGCGGAGCTGTCCCGGGCGGCGGGTGCGCTGCTGCTGGTCGACAACGTCTTCGCGACGCCGGTCTTCCAGCGCAGCCTCGACCTGGGCGCGGACGTGGTGATCTATTCGGCGACCAAGCATATCGACGGGCAGGGGCGCTGTCTCGGGGGCGTGGTGCTGGGCACGCGCGAGTTCATCCGCGGCACGCTCGAGCCCTATCTGAAGCATACCGGCGGGGCGATGAGCCCGTTCAACGCGTGGGTGATGCTGAAGGGGCTGGAGACGCTGGACCTGCGCTGCCGGGCGCAGGCCGAGACCGCGCAGCGGCTGGCCGAGGCGCTGCGGGGGCACGCCAAACTGGCGCAGGTGATCTATCCCGGCCTGCCGGAGCATCCGCAGCACGAACTCGCGCGGCGGCAGATGGAGGCGGGCGGGACGGTGATCGCGCTGGAGGTGAAGGGCGGCAAGGCCGGGGCCTTCCGGTTCCTGAACGCGCTGAAGATCGTGCTGATCTCGAACAACCTCGGCGATTCGAAGAGCCTCGTGACCCATCCCGCGACCACCACCCACCAGCGCCTGACTCCCGAGCAGCGGGCGGCGCTGGGGATCGGCGACGGGATGGTGCGCCTGTCGGTCGGGCTGGAGGACGGCGCGGATCTTCTCATGGATGTGATCGGGGCGCTGGAGGCGGTCTGAGCCCCGGGCCACGCTTCGCCGAGCAGTCACGGGGTCTTCGCGTCAAGGGTTCCCAATGTTGCGCGCGACGCGACAGCGCGTCCCGCGGGCGGAACCTTTCCATTCGGTACCGGCGCGCCATGTAGAGGGGCCGACCGACAAAGTACCGAACGACTGGAGCGATCCATGAACATGCATATCGGCAACATCGCCCGCCGGATCGCGGCCGACCCGACCTCCGAGCGGCCCTCGCGCGACGAGGCCGAGGCAGCCGCACGGGTACTCATGGCCTGGGCGGGCGAGGATGCGGGACGCGACGGTGCGCGCGACCTGACGGAGCTGCTGACCGAGGGGCCGGGCGCGCTCTATCCGGATTTCAACCGCAGCTATCCGCGCGACTTCGCTCCGGACGGCGACTATCTCGCCACGCTGCCCGACCTGCAGAACGGCCCGGAGAGCCTGATCAAGGGCGCGCGGACCCAGATCCAGCATGTCGGCATCTCGAACTTCCGCCTGCCGGTCCGCTACCACACGCGCGACAACGGCGACGTGACGCTGGAGACCTCGGTCACCGGCTCGGTCAGCCTCGAGGCCGACAAGAAGGGCATCAACATGAGCCGCATCATGCGGACCTTCTATCGCCACGCCGAGAAGAAGTTCTCGTTCGAGGTGATCGACGCGGTGCTGGAGGATTACCTGAAGGACCTCGAGTCCTACGACGCGCGGATCCAGATGCGGTTCAGCTATCCGATGAAGAAGCGGTCGCTGCGCAGCGGTCTAGAAGGCTACCAGTATTACGACATCGCGCTCGAGGTGGTGAAGACCGGGGGGCGGACCCAGAAGATCGTGCATCTCGACTATGTGTATTCGTCGACCTGCCCCTGCTCGCTGGAGCTGAGCGAGCATGCGCGGCGGACCCGGCGGCAGATCGCGACGCCGCATTCGCAACGCTCGGTCGCGCGGGTATCGCTGGAGATCGCGGGCGACGGGCCGCTCTGGTTCGAGGACGTGGTCGACCTCTGCAACGCGGCGATCCGGACCGAGACGCAGGTGATGGTGAAGCGCGAGGACGAGCAGGCCTTCGCCGAGCTGAACGGGTCGCATCCGATCTTTGTCGAGGATGCGGTGCGGCTCCTGTGCGACCGGTTGCAGGCCGATCCCCGCGTCGGCGACTTCCGGGTGGTGGCGAGCCATCAGGAATCGCTGCATTCCCATGATGCCGTCTCGATCCTGACCATGGGCGAGACCTTCCGGCAGACGAGCTACGACCCGCGGCTGTTCGACACGCTCTATCACGTGGGCTGACGGGGGTCGCCTGCGGCGGGCGGGGCGCTTGACAGGCCCGGCCGCCGCCGCCAACGATCCTGCATGGTAGACATTCGCCCCGTCGGATACGTGATCGGCTGGCTGCTCGCCGCGTTCGGGGCGTCGATGCTGATCCCGCTGGCGGTCGACCTGCTGAGCGGCAGCGCGCACTGGCAGGTCTTTGGCGGGGCGTCGCTCCTGACCGTCGCGGCGGGGGTGCTGATGGCGCTGTCCTGCCACGACCCGCAGGCGCGCGGGCTGACGATCCAGCAGAGCTTCATGCTCGCGACTTCGGTCTGGGTGGTCTATCCGGCCTTCGGCGCCCTGCCGTTCATGATGGGGGCGCCGGAGCTGGGTCCGACGGATGCGGTCTTCGAGGCGATGTCGGCGCTGACCACCACGGGCGCGACGGTACTGGTGGGGCTCGAGAGGCTGCCGCCGGGGACGCTGGTCTGGCGCGGCATGATGCAGTGGTTCGGGGGGATCGGGATCGTCATCGTGGCGATGGTGTTCCTGCCGACGCTGAAGGTCGGGGGCATGCAGCTCTTCCGGTCGGAGGCCTTCGACACGCTGGGCAAGATCCTGCCGCGGGCGGGTGCGATCGCGATGCAGATCACCTGGATCTACCTCGGGCTGTCGTTCCTGTGCTTCCTGGTCTATTCGTGGTGCGGCATGGCGCCGTTCGACGCCTGGGTCCATACCATGACGACGGTATCGACGGGCGGCATGGCGAACTACGACGCCTCCTTCGCGGCCTTCGGGGCGTCGGCGCATTACGCCGCGGTCGTGTTCATGATCCTCGCGGCGCTGCCCTTCGTGCGCTACATCCAGCTGATGGCGGGCACGGCGCGGCCTCTCTGGCGCGACACGCAGATCCAGGCCTTCCTGCTGGTCATCTGCACCTTCGTGGTCGTGCTCTGCATCTGGCTGGTCGTCCGCCAGGGGCCGGGGTCGTTCGAGCCGATGTTCCGCGAGGTGCTGTTCAACATCGTGTCGATCATGACCGGCACCGGCTACGCCAGCGTCGACTACATGGCCTGGGGCAGCTTTGCCGCGGCGCTGTTCTTCGTGGCCGGGCTGATCGGCGGATGTTCGGGATCGACGGCCTGCTCGGTCAAGATCTTCCGCTACCAGCTCCTGATCTCGGCCGTGGCGGCGCAGGTCAACCGGATCCATTCGCCGAACCGGGTGGTCACGCCGCGCTACGAGGGCAAGCCCGTCTCAGACGAGGTGATGAACTCGGTGATGGCGTTCTTCATGCTGTTCTACCTGTCGCTCGGCATCTTCGCGGTGTTGCTGATGCTGCTCGGGCTGCAGCCGATCACCGCGATCTCGGGGGCGGCGACGGCGCTCGCGAACATCGGGCCGGGGCTGGGGCCGGAGATCGGGCCGTCGGGCAATTTCAAGGACCTGCCCGATGCGGCGATATGGGTGCTGAGCGGGGCGATGCTGCTGGGGCGGCTGGAGCTGATGACGGTCCTCGTCATCTTCACGCCGGTGTTCTGGCGGGCCTGAGGCCGGGCGATTGACCGCGCCGGGGGCGGTGCTTAAGGAAGGCGCCGGACAGCGACACCCGGGGAAGAGCCGATGACCGACCGCGCCAGCACCGCCCCGCGCAGCTTTCAGGAACTGATCCTGCGCCTGCAGGCCTACTGGGCGGCGCAGGGCTGCGCGATCCTGCAGCCCTACGACATGGAGGTCGGCGCGGGCACCTTCCATCCGGCGACGACGCTGCGCGCGCTCGGGGCGCGGCCCTGGGCGGCGGCCTATGTCCAGCCCTCGCGCCGGCCGACCGACGGGCGCTATGGCGAGAACCCCAACCGGTTCCAGCACTACTACCAGTTCCAGGTGATCGTGAAGCCCTCGCCCGCGGCGTTCCAGGCGATGTACCTCGGCTCGCTGGAAGCGATCGGCATTGACATGGGCCTCCACGACATCCGCTTCGTCGAGGACGACTGGGAGAGCCCGACGCTGGGCGCCTGGGGGCTCGGCTGGGAGGTCTGGTGCGACGGGATGGAGATCAGCCAGTTCACCTATTTCCAGCAGGTCGGCGGGCATGACTGCAGGCCGGTCTCGGGCGAGCTGACCTACGGGCTCGAACGGCTGGCGATGTACGTGCTCGGTCACGACCACGGCATGGACATGCCGTTCAACGATCCCGACGCGCCCATCCCGCTGACCTATGGCGACGTGTTCCGCCAGACCGAGCGGGAATATTCGCGCTGGAACTTCGAGGGGGCCGATACCGAGATGCTGCTGCGGCATTTCGAGGATGCCGAGGCCGAGTGCCGGCGCATCCTCGAGGCGCCGCAGCCGGACCGGGCGGGGCGGGTGATCGTGATGGCGCATCCCGCCTACGACCAGTGCATCAAGGCGAGCCATCTCTTCAACCTGCTCGACGCGCGCGGGGTGATCAGCGTGACCGAGCGGCAGGCCTATATCGGCCGGGTGCGGGCGCTCGCCAAGGCCTGCGCGGATGCCTTCGTGACCACCGAGGCGGCGGTGGCGCCGGATGCCGAGGTCGGGGCCTACCTGTGAGCGGCAAGCGGCTGATGACCGCGTTCCTGGCGGTGGTCGCGGTCTTTGCCGCGGCGCTGGTCTGGTTCCAGTTCTTCGCCTTCTACGAGCGGAGCACCGGCCTGACCGCGCTGGAGGCGGGCGGGCAAACGATCGCCGTGTCGGACTGGGAGGGGATCGACGCGGGCACCTCGCCCCTGAAGCGGCGGGCCTGCTTCCGGGCCGATCCCGCGGAATTCGCGGATTTCGAAGTGGCGCCGGATGCCGAGCCGCTGGTGGCGCCGTTCTGGTTCGGCTGCTTCGATGCGCGGACGATCGCGGGGGATCTCGCGGCGGGCCGGGCTGTGGCGCATGAGCTGGAACGCGACGTGCCCGAGGGCTTCGACCTGATGGCGGCGGTCTATCCGGACGGGCGGGTCTATCTCTGGCGCCAGCTCAACGAACGATTCAGGGACTGAGGCGATGTCCGACCTTCTGATCGAGCTTTTCTCCGAGGAGATCCCTGCGCGGATGCAGGCCAAGGCCGCGGAGGACCTGAAGCGGCTGGTCACGGGCGGGATGGTCGACCGGGGGCTGACCTATGCCCATGCGGCGGCCTTCGCCACGCCCCGGCGGCTGGTGCTGGCCGTCGAGGGGCTGCCGGCGATGACGCCCGCGCTCGCCGAGGAGCGCAAGGGGCCGCGGGTCGATGCGCCGCAGGCGGCGATCGACGGGTTCCTGCGCTCCACCGGTCTCGCGTTCGAAGAGTTGCAGGTGCGCGAGGAGAAGAAGGGGCAGGTCTATGTCGCGGTGACGCGGCGGCCGGGGCGGCCGGCGGCGGCGGTGGTCGCCGAGGCGCTGGAGGCGGCGATCCGGGAGTTCCCCTGGCCGAAGTCGATGCGCTGGGGCAGCGGGTCGCTCCGCTGGGTGCGGCCGCTGCATTCGGTGCTGTGCGTCCTGAGTTCGGAGGCCGGTGCCGAGGTGGTGCCACTGGAGATCGACGGGCTGCGGGCGGGCGACACGACCGAGGGGCACCGGTTCATGGCGCCGGGGCGGTTCGCTGTGACGGGGTTCGAGGATTATGCGGCGAAGCTGAAGCGGGCCTTCGTGATCCTCGATGCCGAGGAACGGGCGGAGAGGATCCGCCACGACGCGGCGCAGATGGCGTTTGCCCGCGGGCTCGAGGTGGTGCCCGACGAGCGGCTGGTCGCGGAGATCGCAGGGCTGGTGGAATGGCCGGTCGTGCTGATGGGTCGGATCGAGGAACGCTTCCTCGACCTGCCGCCGGAGGTGCTGCAGACCTCGATGCGCGAGCACCAGAAGTTCCTGTCCCTGCGCAATCCGGCGACGGGGCGGATCGAGGGCTATGTGGTGGTGGCGAACCGTGAGACGGCGGACCACGGGGCGACGATCCTGAACGGTAACGCGCGGGTGCTGGCGGCGCGGCTGAGCGATGCGGCGTTCTTCTGGGAGAACGACCTGCGCACGCCGCTCGCCGAGATGGCGGCGAAGCTCGACGCGGTGACGTTCCACGGGAAGCTCGGCACGCAAGGGGAGCGGATCGCGCGGATCGCGGCGCTGGCGCGCGAGATCGCGCCGCAGGTGGGGGCGGAGCCGGAGCTTGCGGAGCGGGCGGCGCGGCTGGCGAAGGCCGACCTCGCGTCGTCGATGGTCTACGAATTCCCCGAGCTGCAGGGGGTGATGGGGCGGTACTATGCCGCGAAGGCCGGGGAGGACCCGGCGGTCGCGGCGGCGGCCGAGGAGCATTACGCGCCGCTCGGGCCGTCCGACGCGGTGCCGGTCGCGCCGGTCAGCGTGGCGGTGGCGCTCGCCGACAAGATCGACATGCTGGCGGGGTTCTGGGCAATCGACGAGAAGCCGACCGGGTCGAAGGATCCGTTTGCCTTGCGGCGGGCGGCGCTGGGGGTGATCCGGCTGGTGCTGGAGAACGGGCTGCGGCTGCCGCTTCTGCCGGTGTTCGGGCGGGCGGGGCTCGCGAACCTGCGCGGCGCGGACGGGCGGCTGGTCGCGACGAACACCGTGCGGGGGACGGGCGAGGCCGATGCGACGGAGTTTGGCACGACGCGCGCCGATGTCGCCGCGGGCGAGGCTCTGGCGCCCGATCTGCTCGGGTTCATCGCCGAGCGGCTGAAGGTCGCGCTGCGCGACCAGGGAATACGGCATGACGTGATCGATGCGGGTTTCCAGCTGGGCGGGCAGGACGACCTGGTGCTGCTGGTGGCGCGGGTGCGGGCCTTGCAGGGCTTCCTGGGGACCGAGGACGGGGCGAACCTGCTGGCGGGGTACAAGCGGGCGGTCAACATCCTGACGCAGGAGGAGAAGAAGGACGGGGTGGAGTATTCGCTCGACCCGCATCCCTCGCTGGCCGAGACGGAGGCGGAGCGCGCGCTCTTCACCGCGCTCGACGCCGCCGAGGTGGCGCTGGGGCCGGCGCTGGAGGCGGAGGATTTCGCGGCGGCGATGCGGGCGCTCGCGGGCCTGCGCGCGCCGATCGACGCCTTCTTCGACACCACCACGGTGAACGTGGAGAGCGCGATGGTGCGGCGGAACCGGCTGTGCCTCCTGAACCGCATCCGCGAGGTGATGAACCGGGTGGCGGTGTTCTCGGCGGTCGAAGGCGGATGACGGAAACGTGACGATTTCCTTTGCCGCGGCGGGAATCGGGACTATGCTGCGCCGCAATGAAACCGCAGGAGATCGCGCCCGAGGCCTTTGATGCCGTCGTCCCGCTGGACGCGGGGCCGATGGTCCTGCCGCAGGTCTACGGGGCGCGGGCGGCGAAACTGGCGCGGCTGACCGCGCTCGGCCTGCCGGTGCCGGCGGGGGTGGTGCTGTCCTTCGACTGCGTGCGGGCGATCGCGGCGGGGGGCGAGTTGCCGGAACTGCCGCTCGACCTGTCGCCGGGTCGGCTGTGGTCGCTGCGGTCGAGCCCGGAGGAGCGGGCCTGGGGCGGGGCGCAGGCGCTTCTGAACATCGGGATCAGCGACGCGACCCTGCCGGAGCTGGAGGCGCGGCTCGGGCGGCGCGCGGCGCTGCGGCTCTACTGCCGGTTCCTGCAGAGCTTCGGCGTGGCGGTCTTCGGGCTCGATCCCGAGGAGATGGAGGCGCTGGTCCATGCCCGCGGCGTCGGCGATGCCGACATGCTGGACGAGGCGGGGCTCGCCGGGCTGATCGAGGACAAGAAGCGGCTTCTGGCCGAGGAGACCGGCGCGGCGTTTCCCGCCGAGCCGATGGCGCAGCTGCAGGCGGCGGTGCGGGCGATGGCGCGGTCCTGGGAGGCGCCCTCGGCGCGCATCCTGCGGCGGGCGAAGGGCGCGCCCGAGGCGGCGGGGCTGGGGCTGATCGTGCAGGTGCTGGGGGTGGGCGTCGGGCCGGGCCTGAGCGGCGCGGGCGAGATCCAGATGGTCGATCCGCGCACCGGGGCGCCGGGCCATTTCGGGCGCTACGTGCCGCAGGGGCAGGGGCCGGACGCGCGGCACGGCGGGCCGCAGGCGCACCGGCTGACCCGCGCGGCACGGGAGGCGGCGGGCGAGACGGCGGCCTCGCTCGAGGAGATCTGCCCCGATGCGCTCACGGTGCTGGAGGACTGCGCCGGGCGGGCGGCGATGGGGCTGGGCGAGGCGTTCCTGCTGGAATTCACGCTGGAGGACGGCCGGCCCTGGCTGATCGACGCGATCCCGGCGCGGCGCACGGCGCGTGCCGCGGTGCGGATCGCGGTGGACCTCGCCAACCGGGGGGCGATCAGCCGCAACGAGGCGCTTCTGCGGATCGAGCCGCGCAACCTGATCGAGCACCTGCATCCGCAGATCGACCCCGCGGCCCCGCGCGACGTGTTCTCGACCGGCCTCGCCGCGAGCCCGGGGGCCGCGACGGGCCGGATCGTGTTCTCGGCCGAGGCGGCGCAGTCGACGGCGGCGCAGGACGAGGCCTGCATCCTCGTGCGGGTCGAGACGAGCCCGGAGGACATCCGCGGCATGCATGCGGCGAAGGGCGTGCTGACGGTGCGCGGGGGCATGACGAGCCATGCGGCGGTGATCGCGCGCGGCCTCGGCCTGCCCTGCGTGGTCGGCGCCTCGGACCTGCGGCTCGACCCGGTGGAGCGCACGCTGACCACGGCGGACGGGCGGGTGTTCCGCGAGGGGGCGCTGATCACGCTCGACGGCACGCGCGGGCAGGTGATGGCGGGCGCGCCGGTGACGATCGCGCCGGAACTGGGCGGGGCGTTCTCGGAGCTGCTCGACTGGGCGGACGATGTGCGCGACCTCGGCGTCCGGGCGAATGCCGACACGCCGGCCGAGGCGCGCATGGCCCGCGAGTTCAAGGTCGACGGCATCGGCCTCTGCCGGACCGAGCACATGTTCTTCGACGTCGACCGCATCACGGTGATGCGCGAGATGATCCTGGCTAATTCGCCGGCCGAGCGGCACCAGGCGCTGGAGCGGCTGTTGCCGATGCAGCGGGCGGATTTCGTCGAGCTCTTCGGGATCATGCGCGGCAAGCCGGTGACGATCCGCCTGCTCGACCCGCCGCTGCATGAGTTCCTGCCGCAGGAGGCGGCGGAGGTCGAGGAACTGGCGCGGGCAATGGGGATCGAGCCGGCGCAGGTGCGGCGGCGGGCGGCGGAGCTGTCCGAGGTGAACCCGATGCTGGGCATGCGCGGGGTGCGGCTGGGCGTGACGGTCCCGGAAATCTACGACATGCAGGCGCGTGCGATCTTTCAGGCCGCCGCGGTGGTGAACCGCGACGCGGCCGAGCCGGTCGTGCCGGAGATCATGATCCCGCTGGTCTCGGCCAACCGCGAGGTGGAGCTGATCAAGGCGCGGATCGAGGCGATCGCCCGCGCGGTCGAGGAGGAGCATCTGACCAGGCTCGCCTACAAGCTCGGCGTGATGGTCGAGACCCCGCGGGCGGCGCTGCGGGCGGGCGATCTGGCGGCGTCGAGCGCGTTCCTGAGTTTCGGGACGAACGACCTGACGCAGATGACCTATGGCCTCAGCCGTGATGACGCCGGCCGGTTCATGCGCGACTATGTCAACCAGGGGGTCTTCACCGAGGATCCGTTCCATTCGCTCGACCTCGAGGGGGTGGGCGAGCTGATGCTGATCGCGGCGCGGCGCGGGCGGGCGCGGAACGCGAACCTGGTGCTCGGCCTCTGCGGCGAGCACGGGGGCGACCCGTCCTCGGTGCGGTTCTGCAAGCTCGCGGGGTTCGACTATGTGTCGTGCTCGCCGTTCCGGGTGCCGATCGCGCGGCTGGCCGCGGCGCAGGCGACGATCCTGACGGCGCAGG
Organism: uncultured Rhodobacterales bacterium; assembly: GCA_964575795.1. Taxonomy (GTDB): domain Bacteria; phylum Pseudomonadota; class Alphaproteobacteria; order Rhodobacterales; family Rhodobacteraceae; genus Amaricoccus. The sequence continues at coordinate 11,653 of CAZNSP010000005.1, read as the reverse complement.
ATGCGGCGACGGCGGTCGGCGGGGAATGATCCGCCTGCCGCTTCCTGGCTTCGCCGCACCGGGGCGAAGGGATTTGTGGCAGCGACGCGCCCGGGGCAGGGCCCCGGGCGGGACCTGTGGGGAGGCCGCGCCCCTGCGACGGGGCCGGCGGCCGTGAGCCTTCTGCCCGGTGATCTCGGCGCGCTGCGGGCGGGCGGCAAGGCGGCGCTCGCACGGGTGCTGACGGCGCTCGAGACGCGTCCGGACGATCCGCGCCTCGTCGCGCTGCTCGACGCTGCCTTCGCCGCGCCGCAGGGTTACGTCCTCGGCCTGACCGGGCCGCCGGGGGTGGGCAAGTCGACGCTCACGAATGCCATGATCCTGCGGCTGCGCGCCGAGGGGCGGACGGTGGGGGTGATCGCGGTCGATCCGTCCTCACGCCGGTCGGGGGGCGCACTGCTCGGCGACCGGACCCGGATCGAGACCGACCCGGAGGACGGGGGCGTCTTTCTGCGTTCGATGGCCGCGCGCGACCGGCTGGGCGGCCTCGCCGAGCTGACCTGGCCGGCGTCGGTGCTGATGCGCGCGCTCTTCGACGTGGTGATCGTCGAGACGGTGGGCGTGGGGCAGTCCGAGACCGAGATCGCCGATTGCGCCGATCTGGTGGTGTTCTGCGTCCAGCCGGGCTCGGGCGACGCGCTGCAGTTCATGAAGGCCGGGGTGATGGAGGTGCCCGACGTGGTGCTGGTGACGAAGGGCGACCTCGGCGCGCCGGCCCGGCGGGCGGCGGCGGACGTGAAGGGGGCGCTGTCGCTCGGCGCGGAGGGCGGCGAGGAGGTCGCGGTGGCGATCGTCTCGAGCCAGAGCGGCGAGGGGTTGAGCGAGGCGCTGGAGATGATCGCCATGCGCGCGGCGGCGCGGGAGGCGGACGGAAGCCTCGCCGCACGGCGGCGGGCGCAGGGGCGCGCCTGGGCCGATTCGCGGCTGCGCGAGGCGTTCGGGACCGAGGGTGCGGCGCTGGTCAAGGGCCGGATCGCGGATGCCGAGAGCCCGTTCGCGGCCTTTGCCGAGACCCGGAAAACCGTCTTGACGGCCCTGAAAAAGGCCCTGCAAGCGGACTGATTCTTAAGACTAATTTAACGAAGCGCCCCGGGTCCGATCGTGACCCGATTGGCAGGTTTCCGCCTATATCCTTGGAAATCCTAGACTTCTCGCCGGCGCAGCGTCAGACAGCCGGAAAAGAACAGTGAGCAGTATCCCAGTGCATGCTGTCCGGACCCCTCCGGACGGTACAGAGAGAAGGTGTCTCAATGATCGGGACCGACTACCCAAGCATGAAGTCGCGCTGCGGCTCTGTCCGCCTGGCCGCGCTGTGCTCGGCATTCGTGCTCGCTCTGGCGACGGGCGCCGTGGCCGAGACCTCGACGAGTGCGACCGAGACGATGGAACTGCGCGTGGCGGAGCATGCCGCGCGGATCATGGTGCAGGAGCGCATGACGCTGGAGACCGTCGGCGCCGAGCGCCTGGCGACGCTCAGCGCGCGCAACCGCAGTGCGGTCGAGGAGATCGCCCGCCGCGTGGTCGAGGTCGACGAGATCGACGTGACCGCGCTGCCCGACCGGATCAGCCCCGCGGTGCTGAACCGCATGCCTCGGGTGACGGGTGACGCGGAATGGCAGTGCCTGGCCGAGGCGATCTACTACGAGGCGCGCGGCGAGCCGCTGGAGGGCCAGATCGCGGTGGCCGAGGTGGTGCTGAACCGCGTGGACGACCGGCGCTATCCCAACAGCATCTGCGGCGTGACGCGGCAGGGTGCCGAGCGCGGCCGTGGCTGCCAGTTCTCCTATGCCTGCGACGGAAGGCCGGAGCGGATGGCCAGTTCCGGGCCGCGGCTGCAGGCCGAGAAGCTGGCCGGCATCATGCTGGCCGGCCACGACCGGGTGGTGACCGACGGGGCGACGCATTTCCATGCGCGCTACGTGCGGCCGGGCTGGGCGAGCCGGCTGACCCGGACGGCGCAGATCGGACAGCACGTCTTCTACCGTTCCGGCAGCCGCATGGCGTCGAACTGAGATAACAGAGGCAGGTCCCGGGCAGGGCCGCGTTCCGCGAGGGGCGCGGCCTTTTCGATTCGGGATGCCGGGTTGCGCCCGGGTTGCGACTGGGCGAGGGGGTCGCTACATCGGGTTGCCGGACCGGGAGGGGCCATGGACGAGACCGCGATCGCCTTCGAACTGCCGCATGTGCGGGCCGCGGCGACGGGCGGGCCGGGGCCGCTCGACCGGATCTCGGTGCGCGACTACACGCGCGCGGTCGAGATCGGCGCCTTCGCCAGCGAGCGGGGCGTAACCCAGCGGCTGCGGTTCAACGTGGTGCTGGAGGTCGGCCACCATGCCGCGGCGCAGGACGACGACGTGGACAAGGTGATCTCCTACGACACGATCACCGAGGCGATCGAGGCGCAGCTGGCCGCCGAGCGGGTGAACCTGCTCGAGACACTGGCGGAGCGGATCGCGGCGGACTGTCTCGGCGATGCGCGGGCGGTGCGGGTCTTCGTGCGGGTCGAGAAGCTCGACCGCATTCCCGGCGCGCTGGGCGTCGAGATCGTGCGGAGCCGGGCGGAGGGCGTGGCGCGGCTGCGCCCGGTCGCGCCGGCCGAGGCGCCGGCCGCGCCGCGGCCCTTGGTGGTGCATCTGCCGAACGCGGTTCTGGCGGCGCCCGAGGGGGCGGACTGGCTGGCGGCGCTGGCGCGGCACGGGCGGGCGGTGGTCTGTCTCGAGCCGCTGGAGCCGCAGGTCCGGGCCAGCAGCATGGCGAGCCTGCGGGCGGGCCTCCTGTCGATCGAGCAGAACGTCTGGCGGGTGATGGAGCAGGCGGAGGGCTTCGTCGTCTGCGCGACGCGCACGGAGCTCGACTGGGCGCTGAAGACCGGGCGTACGGCGTTCTGGGCGCCGGTGAAGCTGGTGGTCGATGCGCCGGAGCGGCCGGCGGTGGATGCGGGCGCGCCGCTGGCGCTGGCGGCGTGGCTGGCGGGAGAGCTGGGTGCCGAGGCGCTGGTCGCGGTCGGCGCGGAGGCGGTGCCCGAGGGAACGGTGCCGGTACGGCGGCTGGGCGCGGGCGACGCCGCGCGACTGGAAGATTAGAGGAGAGGATCATGGCAGCGACACCACCGGTCTGCGACTTCGGCTGGAAGGCGAAGGACTTTTCGCTGGTCGACACCGAGGGCAGGCGCTGGACGCTGGACGGGCTGAAGGGGCCGAAGGGCCTGCTCATCGTCTTCATCTGCAACCACTGCCCCTATGTGAAGGCGATCGCGGACAAGCTGGTGCGCGAGGCGCGGGACCTTGGCGCTCTGGGGATCGGGATGGCGGCGATCTCGTCGAACGACGCGGTGGCCTATCCCGAGGACAGCTACGAGAAGATGGCGGAGTTCGCCAAGGCGCACGGGTTCCCGTTTCCCTATCTCTACGACGAGGACCAGTCGGTGGCCCGCGCCTATGACGCGGTCTGCACGCCGGACTTCTTCGGCTTCAACGCCGATCTGGAACTGCAGTACCGCGGGCGGCTGGATGCGAGCGGGCGCCAGAGCCTGCCGGATGCGGAGCGCGAGCTCTATGCGGCGATGAAGGCGGTGGCCGAGACCGGGCAGGGCCCGCGCGACCAGGTCGCCTCGATCGGCTGCTCCATCAAGTGGAAGGCCGCGTGAGCGCAGCGGTTCGCGAGATGGGGCCGGCGGATCAAGGCGTCTGGGCGGGCATGGCCCATGCGCTCTGGCCCGAGGTCGATCCCGGCCAGCTGCGCGCGGAGATCGACGCGATGGCCAGGCCCGGCATCGGCGGGCGGCGCGGCTGGATCGCCGAGGCGGGCGACCGGGCGGTCGGGTTCGCGGAGCTGGGCGTGCGGCCCTATGCCAACGGCTGCGAGAGCCAGCCGGCGGGGTTTCTCGAGGCGATCTGGGTGGCGCCGGACTGGCGGGGCAGGGGCGTGGCGCGGGCGCTGATCGCCGCGGTCGAGGCGGCGGCGCGGGCCGATGGGCTGCGTGAGATCGGCTCGGACGCGCTGATCGGCAATGCGGAGTCGCTCGCCGCCCATGCCGCCTGGGGTTTCGAGGAGGTGGAGCGGGTGGTCTGTTTCCGGAAGGCGATCGACTGATGGCACGGGTGATCTTCGATCTCGACGGCACGCTGATAGACAGCGCGCCGACGATCGCCGCGGCGGCGAACGCGCTGGTCGCGGAGATGGGGCGCGAGGTGTTGCCGGTCGCGACCGTGCTCGGCTTCGTCGGGCATGGCATGGAGCGGCTGGTGACGCGGATGCTGGAGGCGACGGGCGGGGTGCCGGCGGAGGGTGTGGCGCCGCATCTGGCGCGGTATCGCCTGATCTACGAGGCCGATCCGCTGACGGGGACGCGGGTCTATGCCGGGGTGGGCGACGCGCTCGGCGCGCTGGCGGCGGCGGGCCACGGGCTCGGCGTCTGCACGCAGAAGCCGGTGGCGCCGTCGCGGGACATCCTGCGTGGCTTCGGGCTGATGCCGCCGGTGACCGCGCTGACCGGGGGCGACAGCCTTTCGGTACTGAAACCCGATCCGGCGATGCTGGCCCATACCGCGCGGCAACTGGCGGGCGGGCCGGTGATCTTCGTCGGCGACAGCGAGACCGATGCGGCGACGGCGGCGAATGCCGGCGTGCCCTTCGTCCTGCACCTGCCGGGCTATCGCCACGGACCGCTGGAGGCGATCGCGCGGGCGGCGGCGTTCGAGGATTTCGCCGAGCTGCCGGGGATCGTCGCGGGGCTGATGGAGGAAGTGGGGTGAACGGGCTGCGCTGGCGGCCGATCCCGCAGAGCGATCCGGTCCGGCCGGAGGGTGCGCTGCCGCTCGCCGGCGGGCGGCTGTGGTTCGACCGCCTGGCGGTGCACGCGCGCGGGAAGGTGGTGCGGCTGGTGCCGGTCACGGAGGCACCGCGGGAGGTGCTCGAGCGGCTGAGTGTGGCCCGGGCGCCGGTCTGTGGGCTCGACCTCGGCACGCCGCGGATCATGGGGGTGGTGAACGTCACCCCGGACAGCTTTTCGGACGGTGGGCTCTTTGCCGGGCTGGAGGCGGCGGTGGCGCAGGGCCTCGGGCTGGTGCAGGCCGGGGCGGACATCCTCGACATCGGCGGCGAGTCGACCCGGCCGGGTTCGGACCCGGTGCCGCTGGCGGCGGAGCTGGACCGGGTGATCCCGGTGATCCGGGCGCTGCGCGCGAGCGGGGTGACGGTGCCCATCTCGATCGACACGCGCAAGGCGGCGGTGGCGCGGGCGGCCTTCGACGCGGGCGCCGACCTCCTGAACGACGTCTCGGCGCTGGGATACGATCCGGGATGCGCGGGCGCCGCGGTCGCGGCGGGGGCGCCGGTCTGCCTGATGCATGCGCAGGGTGATCCCAAGACCATGCAGGACGCGCCGCATTACGACGACGTGCTGCTCGACATCGCGGATTTCCTGGAGGCGCGCGTGGCGGCGGCGGAGGCGGCGGGCATCCCGCGCGGGCGGATCCTCGTCGATCCGGGGATCGGTTTCGGCAAGACGGTGGCGCACAATCTGGCACTGGTCCGGGGGTTGTCGCTGTTTCACGACCTCGGCTGCGCGATCCTGTTCGGCGCCTCGCGCAAGCGGTTCATCGGTGCGCTCGCCGGGGTCGACGACCCGCTGCGGCGGGGGCCCGGATCAACCACGGTGGCGCTCGAGGCTTTGCGGCAGGGGGCGCAGGTGATACGGGTACACGACGTGGCGGAGATGCGTCAGGCGATCGCATTGTGGGTGGCGCTGACCGATCCGCGTCCGGAAGCACGCGAGGGACAGGCATGAGCCGGAAGCTATTCGGAACCGACGGCGTTCGGGGCCGGGCGAACGACGATCCGATGACCGCCGAGATGGCGCTGAAGCTCGGCCAGGCGGCGGGGCGGCAGTTTCTGAACGGCGGCAAGGGACACCGCGCGGTCATCGGCAAGGACACCCGGCGATCGTGCTACATGCTGGAGAACGCGCTGACCGCGGGCTTCACGTCCGTGGGCATGGACGTCTTCCTGCTCGGGCCGGTGCCGACGCCGGCGGTCGGCATGCTGACGCGGTCGATGCGGGCGGACGTCGGCGTGATGATCTCGGCCTCGCACAACCCGCACCACGACAACGGCATCAAGTTCTTCGGGCCGGACGGCTACAAGCTGTCGGACGCGGTGGAGGCGGCGATCGAGGCGCGGGTTGCGGCCGGGGCGGAGCTGGTGGATGCCGACGGCATCGGGCGGGCGACGCGGATCGACGACGGGCGCGGGCGCTACATGGAATTCGCCAAGACCACCTTTCCGCGCGGCCAGCGGCTGTACGGGCTGAAGGTGGTGGTGGACTGCGCCAATGGCGCCGCCTACCGGACCGCGCCCGAGGTGCTGTGGGAACTCGGTGCCGAGGTGGTGCCGATCGGGGTGGAGCCGAACGGGTTCAACATCAACGACGGCTGCGGCTCGACCCGTCCGCAGCGGGCGGCGGCGGCGGTTCTGGAGCATGGCGCGGATCTCGGCATAAGCCTCGACGGCGATGCCGACCGGGTGATGATCATCGACGAGCGCGGGCAGGTGGCCGACGGCGACCAGATCATGGCGCTGATCGCCGGGCGCTGGGCGGCGGAGGACCGGCTGGCGAAGGGCACGCTGGTGGCGACGGTGATGTCGAACCTCGGGCTCGAGCGGCATCTGGCGGGGCAGGGCCTTCGCATCCTGCGCACCGCGGTCGGCGACCGCTACGTTGTCGAGGCGATGCGCGAGGGGGGCTACAACCTCGGCGGCGAGCAGTCGGGCCATATCGTGATGACCGACTACGTGACGACCGGCGACGGGCTGATCGCGGCGCTGCAGTTCCTGAGCGCGATGGTCGAGACGGGCCGGAGCGCGAGCGCGCTGGCCCGCGTGTTCGAGCCCTATCCGCAGCTTCTGCAGAACGTGCGCTACCGCAAGGGTGCGACCCCGCTCGAGGCCGAGAGCGTGCGGGCGGCGATCGCCGAGGGCGAGGCGCGGCTGGACGGGCGCGGGCGGCTGGTGATCCGCAAGTCGGGGACCGAGCCGCTGGTCCGGATCATGGGCGAGTGCGAGGACGCGGAGCTTCTGCGCGCGGTGATGGGCGAGATCGAGGCCGAAGTGGCGAAGTACGCCTGAACGGCCAGGCCGGAGGCCGCCCGTTGGCGGCCAAGCGGAGCGCGCGGGTGCGCGCGAGTCTTTTTGCTGGCGCGGGCCGTGTTCGGCCCGCGCGACTGCTCTCCAGGTAAGCTTGTCAGTATGAAACCGGGGCGGGTCGTCAGCGGCGGAGCCGCGCCTCGGCGACGGCGAGGCCGGCGAGGATCAGGGCGAGGGCGCCGAGGAACTGGGGCGGCAGCGATTCGCCGAGCGCGACCATGCCGATCAGTACCGCCCAGACCGGGACCTGGTAGTTGACGAGGCTGAGGAAGCTCGGCCCCGCGGTCTGGATCACGTGGACGAGCAGGATGGTGGCGAGCGCGGTGGGGAAGATCCCGAGATAGACCGCGCCGAGCAGCGCCCGGGTCGGCACCGGGCCGGGCAGGCCGTCGACGAAGAGGGCCACCGGCAGGATGAGGGCGGCGGCGATGAGGAGGCCGCCGGCGGCGAAGGAGAGGAACGGCCCCTGCGGCGCGCGGCGGGTGACGATCGAGCCGGTGGCGTAGCAGGCGGAGGCGGCGATGCAGGCGAGCCGGGCGAGCGGCTCGGCGCCCGGGTCGGAGAGGAGCGCCCCGGGGCCGATCAGGAGGACGGTGCCGGTGAAGCCGAGGGCGAAGCCCCCGAGCTTGCGCCGGGTCAGCGCCTCGCCCGGGACGAAGGCATGGGCGAGCGGCAGGACGAGGAGCGGCACGACCGCCATGGTGATGCCGGCGAAGCCCGAGGTAACGTGCTGCTGGCCCCAGGCGAGGAGCGAGAAGGGGATCGCGTTGGTGAAGAGCGCCATGCCGAGGCAGTGCAGCCAGACCCGGCGGCCGCGGGGGGTGCGGGTCTCGGGCAGGCCGGGGCCGAAGAGGAAGGCGAGGCCGACGAGGAGGGCCGCGGCGAGGGCGATGCGGATCGCGGCGAGCGTCAGTGGCGGGAAACCGGTCAGCGCCAGCGAGACACCGAGGAAGGCGCCGCCCCAGATCAGGCCGAGGAGGACGAGGAGGAACCAGGAGCGGGCGGTGGGGCGCGGGGCGGACATGGCGCCTCCATGCGCCGGATCGGCGGGATTCGCCAGAGGGTGCGGCGGCCCGCGCGGGACGGGTCATGCCGCGATGCTGCAGCGCGGGATTTTCCGGCTTCACAGGCCGGGGGGAATCGCCTAAACGCGTTTCCGGGCGCGTTCCCGGACGAGGGTGAGCGGGGCGGGCTCGGCGATCTCACCCTGACCACGGAGCCGGCCCATGAGCCTGCCTGACATGGCGCGTTCCGCGCCCGCATTCCCCAGACCCGACGTCAAACCCGCCCGGCCGGAATTTTCCTCCGGGCCCTGTCCGAAGCGACCCGGCTGGAACGCCGCCGATGTCGCCGCGCGCGCCTGGCTCGGCCGGTCGCACCGGGCCTCGGGGCCGAAGGCGCAGCTGAAGGAGGCGATCGACTCGACGGCGCGCATCCTCGGCGTGCCGGCGGACTATCGCGTCGGCATCGTGCCGGCCTCGGACACCGGCGCCTTCGAGATGGCGATGTGGTCGATGCTGGGGGCGCGGCCCGTCGACATGCTGGTCTGGGAGAGCTTCGGCGCGGGCTGGGCCACGGATGCGACGAAGCAGCTGAAGCTGGCCGACTGCCGGGTGATGACGGCGGAATATGGCGCGCTGCCCGACCTCGGTGCGGTGCGGCCGGAGGCGGACGTCTGCTTCACCTGGAACGGCACGACGAGCGGGGCGCGGGTGCCGGATGCCGACTGGATCGCGGCGGACCGCGAGGGGCTGACCTTCTGCGACGCGACCTCGGCGGCATTTGCGCAGGATCTCGACTGGGCGAAGCTCGACGTGACCACCTTCAGCTGGCAGAAGGCGATGGGGGGCGAGGGGGCGCATGGCGTGCTGATCCTGTCGCCCCGGGCGGTGGCGCGGCTCGAGAGCTACACCCCCGACCGGCCGCTGCCGAAGATCTTCCGCCTGACCAAGGGCGGCAAGCTGATCGAGGGCATCTTCGCGGGCGAGACGATCAACACGCCCTCGATGCTCTGTGTCGCGGACTGCATCGACGCGCTGGACTGGATGGAGGGGATCGGCGGGCTCAAGGCGACGATCGCGCGGGCGGATGCGAATTTCGCGGCGCTGCAGGGCTGGGTGGACCGCACGGACTGGGTGGAGAACCTCGTCGCGGTGCCGTCGCAGCGGTCGAACACCTCGGTGTGCCTGAAGATCGTCGACACGGAGATCGCCGGGCGCGACGAGGCGGCGCAGCGGGCCTTCGTGAAGCGGATGGTGCAACTCGTCGAGGCCGAGGGCGCGGCGTTCGACATCGGCGGCTACCGCGACGCGCCGCCGGGGCTGCGGGTCTGGTGCGGCACGACGGTCGAGACGGCGGACATCGCGGCGCTGACCCCCTGGCTCGACTGGGCCTTTGCCACCGCCAAGGCGGGCTGAGCGAAGGCCTGCGCGCGACCGCCGTCCCGTCGCGGGACGGCGCCGTCCCCCTTTCCGGATCATGGGGCCCGAGGGCTCCGAAACAGGATAGAGACCATGCCCAGAGTGCTTATTTCCGATGAGCTTTCCGATGCCGCCGTGCAGATCTTCCGCGACAGCGGCGTCGAGGTCGACTTCCAGCCGCAACTCGGCAAGGACCCTGCGCGGCTCGCCGAGGTGATCGGCGACTATGACGGGCTCGCCATCCGCTCGGCCACCAAGGTGACGGCGGAGCTGATGGCGAAGGCCCCCCGGCTGCGGGTGATCGGCCGCGCCGGGATCGGGGTCGACAACGTCGACATTCCCGCCGCCTCGGCCCGGGGCATCGTGGTGATGAACACGCCCTTCGGCAACTCGATCACCACCGCCGAGCATGCGATCGCGCTGATGTTCGCCGTCGCGCGCCAGATCCCGGCGGCGGATGCCTCGACCCGGGCCGGCAAGTGGGAGAAGTCGAAGTTCATGGGCGTCGAGATCAGCGGCAAGACGCTGGGGCTGATCGGCGCGGGCAATATCGGCTCGGTGGTGGCGAGCCGGGCGATCGGGTTGAGGATGAAGGTGATCGCGCACGACCCGTTCCTGTCGGCGGAACGCGCGGTGCAGCTGGGCATCGAGCGGATCGAGGATCTCGACGAGCTGCTGGAGCGGGCGGATTTCGTGACGCTGCACCTGCCGAAGACCGAGAAGACCGCGAACCTGCTGTCGGCCGAGCGGATCGCGAAGATGAAGCCGGGCGCGCGGCTGATCAACTGCGCGCGGGGCGGGCTGGTCGACGAGGCGGCGGTGGCCGCGGCGCTGCGGTCGGGGCATCTGGCGGGGGCGGGCTTCGACGTCTTCTCGGTGGAGCCGGCGAAGGAGAACCCGCTGTTCGACGCGCCGAACGTGGTCTGCACGCCGCATCTGGGCGCCTCGACCTCGGAGGCGCAGGAGAACGTCGCGCTGCAGGTGGCCGAGCAGATGTCGGACTACCTGGTGCACGGGGCGATCTCGAACGCGCTGAATGCGCCGAGCGTGACCGCCGAGGAGGCGCCGATCCTGAAGCCCTGGATCGCGGTGGCCGAGATGCTGGGCAGTTTCGCGGGGCAGGTGACCGAGCGTGCGATCACCGGGATCGAGATCGAATACGTGGGCGACGTGGGCGAGCTGAACCTCAAGCCGCTGACCGCGGCGCTGACCGCGGGCCTCCTGAAGCCGTTGGTGGGCGAGGGTGGCGTCAACATGGTCTCGGCGCCGGTGGTGGCGCGGGAGCGCGGCATCCACATCGCCGAGACGCGGAAGGACGCGCAGGGGGCCTTCGGCTCCTACATCCGGCTGATCGTGACCACCGAGGCGCAGACCCGCTCGGTCGCGGGCACGATCTATTCCGACGGCCGGCCGCGGATCATCCAGATCAAGGGGATCGGCCTCGAGGCCGAGCCGATGGAGAACATGCTCTACACGACGAACACCGATACGCCGGGATACATCGGCGCGCTCGGGACGAAGCTCGGGGCGCTCGGGATCAACATCGCGACCTTCGCGCTCGGCCGGGCGGAGCGCAGCGGCGAGGCGATCGCGCTCCTCGGCGTGGACGAGCCGGTGGACGAGGCGATGCTGGCGGAGATCCGGGCGCTGCCGCAGGTGCGGCAGGCGAAGGCGCTGCGGTTCTGAGGCGCGGCGAGGTGACTGCGACGGGTCGGTTTCTGCGTGGGCGGGAACCGGTGCGGCGGCGTTTCATGGGCGCTGTGTGGCGGGCTGAAAGCTGCCCTTCAGGACACGATCTCCTCAACAGTTTCTTGACGCCACCAGAAGTCGTCCAGGTCGGGCAGACTACGGCCATCGCAGCAATGATTAATATTATCGTGCCATCGCCGTTCCCGGAATTTCGGGAAGTCTATACGAAGTTTGATTTGATCCAGATCCCGATACCGGTGCCATTGCCGGGCAGCGTCCTTCTCCTGTCGATGGCTGCGATCTCGCTGGGGGCCGTTGAAAAACGTTCATCGTTCTGATTCGATGTGGATATTGGGCGGCGA
>CAZNSP010000004.1:0-129648 GCA_964575795.1 uncultured Rhodobacterales bacterium | reverse complement strand
CCATCCCCCGCAGCCCGCGCCCCTGATCGTCAGCAGATTCTTCAACGGCCCCACGCCGGATCGCTGCGCAGGAAGATGGTCGCAGGCGGGACCAGCCCGGGGTCGAAGACCGCCTCCCAGCTCCCGTGGCGCCCGACCACATGGGCATAGAGCAGCATGAACTCGGTCGCGTCCCCCCGCGCCCGGGCGAAGAAGGCCTCGACGGGGCCGACCCGGGCCTCCAGGTCGTCGAGACATGCGCCGAGGACCGCCCGCGCCACGCAGACCGGCGTCACCGTCGGCGGCGAAGGCGCGTCGCGCGGCGGTGGGGCGACCCCCATCAGCCGGAACGAGGGCTGGATCCAGTCCCACTGCTTGTCGCCGGGGCGGCTCATGTAGGTCCTCGCCCGGCCCTCGGGGCTTACGAAACTCGCCACCGACACCGGCCGGATGAAATGGTTCTTCGCGTCGAGGATCAGCACGAACCGCCCCTCGCCCAGCCGCGCCGCCGCCAGCTTCAGCGCCTGCTGGACAACCCAACCACGGTTCCCGCGCCAACCGCCCTTCTGGCCGAAGGGCCATGATCGTCAATGCCGCGTCGCCAGATGGCGCAGCCACTGCCGGGCCCCGTGCGGCCCCAGCGCCCGCGGCCGCAGCGCGAAGAGCGTGTCGGGCCACCACCTCCAGCCGGTCCGCCAGCGCGCCATAGTCCGGCCGCAGCGCCTCGACCGCCGCGACGCAGGCATCCTCGTCACGTTCATTGACGATCACCCTGATCCGCCCGACCCCATCGGGCGCGAGAAACCGCGCGATCGACCGCGCCTGCAGGCGCAACAGATCCATCTCGCGCGAGAAGACGACGGTCACGAGGTCGAGCATCGGCGGCATTCACGGCTCCGGGCAGGGCGGCAGGGTCCGGGCCATCATGCCCATCGCCGCCCTTCTCGCCAGAGCGGATCGCCCCTCAGCCGAGCGCCCGCGCGATCCGGTCGAGCGTCGCGCGCTCCGCCGCCGAGACCTTCTCGCCGCCGAAGCCGAGGAAGCCGCCCTCGGTCCCGGCCTCGGCGACCCTGCGGGCGATCCCGAGCAGCCAGTCGCGGAAACCCGGCGCGCTCTCGGGCGCCTTCGCCGCGACCAGCGCCGCCACGGCGCCGAGTTCCGCCACCGCAGCCTCGGTCATCGCCTCCGGCGACCCGGCCCGCAGCCGGTCCTTCAGCGCGGCGCGCGCCATGTCGCGCCCCTCCGCGGTCTCGTAGGCCGCGGCGATCGCGGCGATCAGCGGATCGGCACTCCCCTTCGCGGCCAGCACCTCGAGCGCGCTCGCCGCACTCTCCTTCAGCCCGCCCCAGGGTCCGCTCGGATCGGCCGCCGTCACCGCCATCCCCGCGATCATCGGCGCGCCGACGATCCGCTCCCATTCGGCGGCGCTGAAGCTGTCCCTCACGGCCATCGTGACCCCTCCCCGAACCGCGATGCTGGCCCCGGCCGCCCTCAGGCCACCGTCAGCACGATCTTGCCGATATGCGCGCTCGATTCCATGCGGGCATGGGCCGCGGCGGCCTCCTCCAGCGGGAAGGTCCGGTCCATCACCGGACCGATCCGCCCCGCCGCGATCAGCGGCCAGACATCGGCCCGCAGCTCCGCCGCGATCCGCGCCTTCGCCTCCACCGACTGCGGCCGCAACGTCGAGCCGGTGATCGTCAGCCGCTTCGTCATCACCTGCGCGAAGTTCAGCTCCGCCACCGCCCCGCCGAGGAAGGCGATCATCACCAGCCGCCCCTCGACCGCCAGCGCCTTCACGTCGCGCGGAATGTAGCTGCCGCCCACCATGTCGAGGATCACGTCCACGCCGCGCCCGCCCGTCGCCGCGCGCACCGCCTCGACGAAATCCGCCTCGCGATAGTTGATCGCCCGCTCCGCGCCGAGGTCGAGACAGGCCCGGCACTTCTCCTCCGACCCCGCGGTGGCAAAGACCCGCGCGCCGCGCGCCGCCGCCAGCTGGATCGCCGTCGTCCCGATCCCCGAGGACCCGCCATGCACCAGAAACGTCTCGCCGCCACGCAGCCCCGCGCGCTGGAAGACGTTGGTCCAGACGGTGAAATACGTCTCGCAGAGCGCCGCCGCCTCGACCATGCCCAGCCCCTCGGGCACCGGCAGGGCATGGTCCTGATGCGTGATCGCGTATTCCGCATAGCCGCCCCCGGGCAGGAGCGCGCAGACCTCGGCGCCCACGGGCCATTTCGATCCGCCCGGCCCCACCGCGACGACCTCGCCCGCGGCCTCGAGCCCCGGCAGGTCCGAGGCATCCGGCGGCGGCGCATAGGACCCCGCCCGCTGCAGCGCGTCGGGCCGGTTCACCCCCGCCGCCCGCACCCGGATCAGGATCTCGCCCGCCTTCGGCTGCGGCACCCGCCGCGTCACCGGCACCAGCACCTCGGGCCCGCCGGGGGCCGAGATCTCGACCGCGCGCATCTCCTGCGGCAGGCTCACGCCGCCTTCCTCGTCTGGTGGGCGAAATCCCGATAGAGCGCGCGCGCCCGTGCCGCGGTCGCCGTCGAGCGCAGCTCGCGCTCCTCGAACCGGGTCACCGGCGTCACCTTGTTGGCATTGCCGGTCAGGAAGATCTCGTCGGCCCCCGCGAAATCCGCCACCGTCAGGCTCGCCTCGCGCACCTCCACGCCGTCCTCGCGAAGAAGCCCGATGACCCGCTGCCGGGTGATGCCGTTCAGGAAGGTCCCGTTCGGCACCGGCGTGAACACCACCCCGTCGCGGACCATGAAGACATTCGTCGAGGACGTCTCGGCCACGTGCCCGTCCGCATCGAGCGACAGCGCGTTGCTGAACCCGCGCGACCGCGCCTCCGAAACGATCCGCCCGTTGTTGGGATAGAGACAGGCCGCCTTCGCCTCGGTCAGCGCCATGTCCGGCCGCGGCCGGCGCCAGGGCGAGACGGTCAGGCTGAACGGCCCCGGCACGCGCATCGGCAGGTCCTCGATGCAGATCGCCACGGCGGTCGATTCCGGCAGGGGATCGATGATCGCGTCCGAGCCCTCGGTCGACCACATCATCGGCCGCAGGTAGAGCGCGGCATCGGGCGGAAACAGCGCCAGCCCCTCGCGGATCGTCGCCTCCACCTCGCCCGCGGCGATCGGCGGGACCAGCCCCATGGCCCGGGCGGACCGGATGATCCGCGCCGAATGCAGGTCGAGGTCCGGCGTCACGCCCTCGTAGGCGCGCGCCCCGTCGAATACCAGCGTGCCCTGCCAGGTGCCGTGGTCGGCCGCCCCCATGATCGGAAGATTGCCGTGATGCCAGCGCCCCTGGAACCAGGTCGCCACAGTCTTGCCCAGTGCCATGGACACGCCCTCATTCGGCGCGTTCCCCTCACTTCCGCCGCCACGCGCCCGGCAGGTCGGAAGGGGCAGTATCCCCGGGCGCCCGGACCCGGTCAAGCAGCCGCTGCGGCCCCTTCAGCACCACGCGCGCGATCGGGTTCTTGCGCAGCCGCGCCTTGACCCCCTCGAAGCTCATCACGTTGTCGATGCGCCGGTCGATGAACTCGCGCGTGCGGACGAAATCGGGCGATTCGTCGCCCAGCCAGTAGAGCAGGCACGACGACCAGACCGCGGACAGCGTGGTGCGCTTGGAATACCAGTTGTAGTCCCGGCTGGTGTCGCCCAGCGCGTTCCAGATTGTGTCGGCGGTGTGCCAGATCGCCCGCGCCCCGTCCGCCGCGTGGTGGGGCAGCGCGAACAGCGCCGCGCCCCGCCGCACCGCCTCGCGGTCGTTGGCGACCAGCTCCAGCCGCAGCGCGATGGCATGGGCCACCCGGTCGCGGAACCGCAGGCCCGACAGATCGGCCTCCGCCAGCCGCCGGGCGAGCTCCGCGTCCCTGTCGTAGTGGAACGCCAGCGCCAGGTCGACGCCGCCGCGCGGAAAGGCCAGCCGCGCGAGGCCCGGATCGACCGCCGCATCCTCCACGGCCAGCGACAAGGTCTTGTCGCTCCAGCCGTCGAAGGGCACATGCGGCAGCGCCGCGGCCAGCACCGCCGCCCGCACGCGCTCGACGTGATCCTGTTCGCTCGGGTACGTCTCGTTCATCACTTGCATTCTCCCCATCTTTTTCGGCACCGCACGGTGGACAGCCGGGGTTCGGAGGGGTATATAGCGCCCTCCTGCAGAATATCGAAACATCCAGACTGAAAGGTGGTGACTATCTGTGCAGGTACTGGTTCGTGACAACAATGTCGATCAGGCGCTGCGGGCCCTCAAGAAGAAGCTCCAGCGCGAGGGCGTGTTCCGCGAAATGAAGCTCAAGCAGCATTTCGAGAAGCCCTCCGAGAAGAAGGCCCGCGAGCGGGCCGAGGCCATCCGCCGCGCGCGCAAGCTGGCGCGAAAGAAGATGCAGCGCGAAGGCCTCCTCTGACCGTCCGGCATTGACGTCAGACCAACGGCGCGCCGCAAGGCCGCCGTCAAGGCGCAAACCCCCGCGGATCACTCCCGGGGGTTTTGTCGTTCCTGCCCCATGGTCCCGCGGTCCTGCCGCGCGGCCGCCGCTCAGGCCGGGATCCCGCCCCTTCGCCGGACCGCCAACCCGCCCCGCGCCTCGACCGTCTTGTCGACATGCTCCTTCAGCACCGGATTGGTGTCGAGCAGCGCCAGGAACCGCCCCTCGTCGAGGCACATCAGCGTCGAATAGCCGATCGACTTGACCTGCGCCTGCCGCGGCCGGCGGCTCAGCACCGCCATCTCGCCGAACATGTCGCCGCGCCCCAGCCGCGCGGACTGCCCGCCCGGCAGGTCGATCTCCACCGCACCCGAGGCGATGAAATAGACCGCGTCGCCCCGGTCGCCCTTGCGGATCAGCACCTCGCCCGGCGCGGCGAAAACCGGCACCACCGCGCTCGCCAGCGCCTCGACCTCGGCATCGCTCATGTCGCCGAAGAGCGGCGACTGCCGGATCAGCTCGCGCGTGTGCAGCGCAAGGTCGAGCGGCGGCCGCTGGTCCTCGATCCGCCGCGCCGCCGACAGCGCCCGGCGCAGGCTGCGGTAGAGCTCGGGCCCGATCAGGCGGTCGGACTGGAGCTGCTCGTACTGCAGTTCCTCTCGGCGCAGCGCGGTCTTGCGGATGAATCGCCGCTCCAGCTCCTCGGCATAGCCCGGATACTGCAGCCGCAGCGCCTCCAGCGCCTGCTCCAGCTGCTCCTGCCGCCGGTTCAGGATCTCGTGGATCAGCTCGCCCACCCGCCGCCCGTGGATGCGCAGGATGCGCCGGTCGGTGAAGCCGTGCAGCTCGCCCAGGATGATGCGCTTGTTGACCAGAAGCTCGAACCGGTCGGCGATCTGCCGCTGCAGCGGCCCGACGATGCCGAGGCGCCGCTGCAGGAACTGCGCCACGCGGAAATCCGGGGTATAGGCCAGCGCCCGGCTGCTCACCCGGTTGTACTCCGTCCGTCCGCCGGTGCGGGTCCGCTCGATCAGCCGCCCCGCGTCGGACAGGAGCCGGTCGATCAGCGCGGGCGAGATCAGCCGCTCGCGGAACTTCTCGAGGATCAGGTCCCGCTCGCGCGCGGCCAGCGTCACCAGACCCAGCGTGATCCGGTCGCGGTCGCTGATCGCCTCGGCCGCCGCCTCGGCCTCCTCCACCGCCGCGTCCAGCCGCTCGCCGAAGACCTTCGCCTCGCTTCGGGTGATCTCGCGCGTCAGCCGATAGTCCTTCGTGGCCTCCGCAACCTCCTCGCGCACGTTCTGCAGCGCCACCGCGATCACCTGCCCGCGCAGCGCCGCGTCGAGCGGGCTCAGCCGGTCGAGCCCGAGCCGGCGGATCACCGTCCGGAGCGTCGTGCCCTGCACCAGCAGCGTGAACAGCAGGAACCCCGTCGCCAGCACCGCCACGAATCGCTGCGCATCCGCGGGCAGGAGCGGGTTCTCCGTCACCGACAGCGCCAGCGCCAGCGTCACCGACCCGCGCAGCCCGCCCCACATGATCACCAGCTTGAACGGCGTGCTCACCTGCGGGCTCAGCCGCATCAGCGTCAGGAGCGGCAGCACCCCGAAGAGCACCACCGCCCGCGCCACCAGCGCCGCGACGATCACCACCCCGATCAGCCCGATCTCGACCCAGGTCACGTCGCCGATGATCCGCGGCACCAGAAGTGCCGCGAGCGTGAAGATCAGCGTCCCCGCCCAGTAGGCCAGCTGGTCCCAGGTCAGCACCAGATAATCCCAGTCCTCCGGCCTGAGCCGCGCCGGCCCGATCATGTTCAGCGTCAGCCCCGCGAAGACCACCGCGATCACGCCCGAGACGCCGAGGATCTGCTCGGCGACGATGAAGATCAGGTAGGGCATCGCCAGCGAAATCGACATCTCCGCCATGCGGAACTCGCGCACCGCATGCAGGAGGACGACGCCGACCCGCGTCGCCAGATAGCCGAAGAGACAGCCGCCGAGCATCGTCACGACGAAGGCCCAGGACGCCTCGCCGAAGGTGACCGGGTCGTTGGTGACCGCCAGCGCCACGAAGACGGTGAAGAGACCGATCGCCGCCGCGTCGTTCATCAGGCTCTCGCCCTCGATCAGCCGCCCGAGCCGCGTCGGCGCGCTGATGTCGCGAAAGATGCCGACCACCGCCGAGGGATCGGTCGTCGCCACGATCGCCGCCACGATCAGGCACACGGCCAGCGGCTGCACCCCGAAGGGCGCCAGCGCGAAGCCGATCACGAAGGTGGCGATGACGACCGCCAGCACCGCCATCACCAGGATCGGCACCCAGTCGTCCAGCATCCGCCGCACCTCCAGCGTCAGCGCCGTCTGGAAGAGGAGCGTCGGCAGGAAGACGTAGAGGAACACCTCAGAGCCGATCGGCAGCAGCAGGATCGACGCCGCGAGCTCGTTGAACGCATCCGTCAGCGGCGTACGCAACAGGAAGAGCGCGCCCGCCCCGATCACCATTCCCGCGATCGCGAGGACCACCGTCAGCGGCAGCTTCACCCGCACCGCCAGCGGCTGCATCAGCCCGATCAGCGTCAGGAACAGCGCAAGCAGCAGGAGGACAACGATCAGGCTCATCGTGGCAGCAGGTCACCGGCGTTCAGGGGATGGCGGACCACCCGGCCCACCGCGTCCCTTTTGCCGCCGGACCGGCGAAAATGCGAGACGGATTTTCCCGGGGCACGGGCCACGTGACACAGATTTGTCCGGGCTCCGGTCCCTCCCGGCCCGCCCGCTACTGCACCGCCTCGAGGATGCGCATGATCTCCCCGCGCGCCTTGGTGCGCACCCGGAACTCGACCCGGCGCGAGCCCTCGCGGTCCTCCGCACCCGTCGCATCGAGGATCGGCCGGCTCGACGACAGCCCGTTCGCGGTCAGGAGCGGCTGCAGCCAGTCCCGGTCGCCCCGCACCGCCGGCAAGGACAGCGCATACTGCAACACCGCCCGCGTCCGCGCCTGCGACAGCGCCATGTTGCGGAAATAGGCCTCCTCGCCGCCCGTGGCGCTGCCCCAGTCCGACGAGGTATGTCCCTCGATGCGCACCTCCTCGATCGCGTCGCGATGCGCGCGCAGGACCGAAACATGGCGCGGGAAGAACCCTGCCAGAACCGCCTCGAACGGCGGCTGCAACTCGGCCGATCCTTCGCGGAACAGCACGTCCGGCGCGCGGAACCGGATCAGCAGCGTCTCCTCCTCGATCTCGGCGTTCCAGCGCGGCAGGTCCTCGCCGAACTCCGCCATCAGCGCCGCGCGGATCGCCGCCTCGTTCGCCTGCCAGGCGGTGGCGATCTCGCGGATGCGCTCGTTCTGCACGCTCAGCGGCCGCAGGAAGGCGATGGCGATGAACAGGAACACCACCATCAGCCCCGCCATCAGGTCCGAGACCGACAGCCAGTCGCCCTCGCCCTCCTCGCGCCGCCGCGCGAAGGGTGCGGGCCTCACTCCGCCGGTCCCCGCACCGCGGGATCCGCGCTTGTCGCGTCCAAGGTCCAGGGCACCGCCAGCTCCATCGACCGCGCCCGGCGCAGCTCGGCAACGAGCTCGGCCGACCGCGCCGCCGCCGCCGCGGTCTCGGCCCGGATGCGCACCAGCTCGTCGAGGATCGCCTCCGCCGTCGCCCCCTCCTCCTCCGGCGCGGGCATCAGGCTCGCCACCAGCCGAAAGGCGATCGCCCCGGCGATCCCGGCGATGCTGGTGGTGAAGGCGATCTTCAGACCGGCGAGCAGCCCCGGCACGCTGTCGTCGATCCGCGTCACGTCGAAGTCGATGAGCCCGATCAGGATGCCGGTGAAGGTGCCGAGGATGCCGATCGTCGCCAAGCTATTCGGCGTGATCCGCAGGAACACGCGCCGACGTTCCCGCGCGCGTTGTTGCCGAAGACGAGCAGCAGGAAGGCGAGCGCGAACCACCCGGCGATCGCCCCGCAGAACAGCCGCGCGATCGCGTCCGACCAGACGGCCTCGACGATGCGCATGAGCGGCTCCATGGCCCTTCCTCCCGACCCGAAGGGGTCGGGGAGGACTGAACCCCGCGGCTGGTTAACGCAACCTTAACGCGGCCTGCGCGGCTCAGGTCGCGCCGGCATAGCCCTGCTGCTCCCAGACCTTCACCTGACCCTCGTCCTCGCCATAGACGAAGCTGTCCACGACGCCGGGGATCTTCGCGAAATCCTGGCGCATGACCTCGGGGAAATAGCTCGACCGCACATGGGCGAACTGCGGGACCGGCTGCACCACCGCGGCCGCGGCCAGCGCGCAATGCATCTTCGGCGTCTTGCCCTGGGCCTGGGCGCGGGCGATCAGCTCGTCCGCCGTGCGCCGGTCGACATAGACCTTCTGCGAATGCACGTGGTGCGAGAACCGCGCGTGATAGCGCTCGTAGTAGTCGAGGAACCGCGGGGTGATCCCGTAGTGGATGTCGTCGCGCCGCGGCAGGTCGGGATGGGTGAAGGTGCCCGCCGGATCGTAGAGCACCCGCTCCGATCCGTTGATCAGCAGCGCCGAATGCGCCGACCGGCCGGAGCGGTTGTTCACCATCGAGATCAGCGTCACCGAGGGCGGCTCGGAACTGACGTAGCGCGCCCGCGAGATCTCTTCCGGCGTCGCCGGGTCGTAGAACTCGCAACCCGCCAGCAACAGCACGCCGATCAGGGCCACGATGGCCCGTCCGATTCCGCCCGTCATGCCTCTCCCGCCTCTCGTCCGCCGCCTGCCCCGCGGCGCCGCCTCAGCTGTTGAAGATCGCGAGGAAGATCAGGATGCCCGCCGAGATCGAGAAGAGATAGATCCAGAACTTGATGAAGCCCTCGAAGGTCTTCTTGTGCTCCTCGATGTCCATCGTCCCGTGCTCGTGTTCGGCCATGTCCGATCTCCCCATGATGCCTCGACCCTACCACGGCCGCCCGCGCCCCGCGCCGCGACCCGTTGTCCGGCCTCCTTTTAGCCAAGCCCGCACGGCCTGTCAGGTCCCAAAATCCATTCCCCCTGCCCGTTTCATACTGGCTTGATACCCTATCGGGCAGTCGCGGGGCCCCGCCAACAGGCGGGGAGAAAAAGCCTTGCGGCCAACAGGCCGCTCCGTTCGATCCCGGCGCCCTTCGCGCCGGGATCGCCCTTCACACCGCCCGCCAGCGCCAGGCCCCGTCCGGCCCCGGCTCACGCCCGGCCCGCCCCGCCCGCCACAGATGATTGAGATGCCCCACCGCCTCGACCAGCGCCAGACCGTATTCCCCCGGCCCGATCCGCCGCCCGTAAAGCGCCGGGAAGCACTCCGCCGCCGTGCGCGGCGCCTCCAGATGCGCGACGAGCCGCGCGAGCGCCGCCTCCTGATGCGTGACCAGCTCCATCAGCCGCTCCGCCACGCCCCCGAAGGGCTTCTGGTGCCCCGGCAGCGCCAGCTGCCCCGGTTCGGCCAGTGCCGCCAGCCGCCGGCAGCTCGCCAGCCATTCGCCGACCGGGTCGGCCTCGGGCTCGGTGGCATAGACGCCGAGGTTCGGGGTGATGCCCGGCAGGATCTGGTCGCCGGCGATCACCAGCGGATGATCCACCCCCCAGAGCACCGCATGGTCCGCCGCATGGCCCTGCCCGAAAGCCACCCGCCAGCGCCGCCCGCCGATCGCGACCTCCGCCCCCTCCTCCAGCCGCCGGAAGCCGAGCGGCATCGGCGCCACCACGTCGGCATAGTTGAACGGCCGGCCCGCCGCCCGCTCGGCCAGCAGCCCCGCCTCCATCCCCGCCCCGCGCCAGAAGGCGAGCGTCTCCGCAGGCGGCCGGTCCTGCTCGTCGAGCCGCAGCATCCGCGCGAAGAGCCACGCCGTTCGCGTCATCCAGAGCTCGGCGCCCTGCGACTGGAACCAGCCGGCGAGGCCCACGTGATCGGGATGGTGATGCGTCACCACCAGCCGTCGCACCGGACGCCCGCCGAGCGTCCCGGCCAGAAGCGCCTCCCAGATCGCCCGCGCCCGCCCGGTGTCGAACCCGGTATCCACCACAGTCCAGCCGTCGCCCTCGTCCAGCGCATAGACATTCACGTGGTCGAGCTTCATCGGCAGCGGCAGCCGCATCCAGAGCACGCCCTCGACGATCTCCACCGCCTCCCCCTCCGCGGGTGGCGCCTCGAAGGGAAAGCGCACCGCGCCCGACCTTCCCGCCATCAGCCGAGCGCCAGCGCGTCGAGCGCGCCCGCCCCCTCGCGCACCTGGGCGAGGAGCCCGCCCGCCTCGGCCAGCACCTGCCGCAGGTAGAAATCCGCGAGCGGCCCCCGTGCGGGATCCACCAGCGCCCCGCGCAGCAGGTAATGCCCGCCCAGCACCAGCGCGAAGGCCCGCAGGTAGGGCGCCGCGCCCGCGAACCGGTCCGCCATGCCCGCGCCCGCC
This sequence comes from uncultured Rhodobacterales bacterium, assembly GCA_964575795.1. Lineage (GTDB taxonomy): Bacteria > Pseudomonadota > Alphaproteobacteria > Rhodobacterales > Rhodobacteraceae > Amaricoccus. Next base: position 118,804 of record CAZNSP010000004.1, on the reverse strand, counting down.
ATCCACTCCGTCGCCGCGCCCAGCTCCGCCGCCGCCGCGGCCAGCGGCGCCCCGCGCGCCCCCGCCGCCGCCGCCGTCGCCGCCGCCTCCGCGATCAGCGCCCGCGCCGCCACGCCCCCGTCCGCGAGCTTCCGCCCCACGAGATCCATCGCCTGGATGCCGTTCGTCCCCTCGTAGATCGCCGTCACCCGCACGTCGCGATAGAACTGCGCGACCCCGGTCTCCTCGATGTATCCCATGCCGCCATGCACCTGCACGGCGAGCTCGGCCACCCGCATCCCCGTGTCGGTGCCGAAGGCCTTTGCGATCGGCGTCAGCACCCCTGCCCGCGCCCGCCATCCCGCCTCGCCGGTCGCGTTGCCCATGTCGATCGCCAGCGCACAGTCGAGGCAGATCGCCCGCGCCGCCGCGGTCAGCGCCTGCATCGTGCCGAGCATCCGCCGCACGTCCGGATGCCCCGCGATCGGCCCCTCCCCGCCCGGCGGCACGCCCTGCCGCCGCTCGGCGGCGAAGGCCACCGCCGCCTGCAGCGCGCCCTCGGCCTGGCTCACCCCGTGCACGCCGACGCCGAGCCGCGCGTTGTTCATCATCGTGAACATCGCCTCGATCCCGCGATGCGCCCCGCCCACCAGCCAGCCCTGCGCGCCCGCGTATTCCATCACCGCCGTCGGGCTGCCGTGCAGGCCCAGCTTGTGCTCGAGCGACACCACCCGCAGCGCATTCGCCACCCCCGGCCGCCCGTCCGCCCCCGGGATGCGCTTCGGCACCAGGAACAGCGACAGCCCCTTCGTCCCCGGCCCGCCGTCCGGCAGCCGCGCCAGCACCAGGTGGCAGACGTTCTCCGCCATGTCGTGATCGGCCCAGGTGATGAAGATCTTCTGCCCCGTCACCGCGAAGCTGCCGTCGCCGCGCGGCTCGGCCCGCGTCCGCACCGCGCCCACGTCCGTGCCCGCCTGCGGCTCGGTCAGGTTCATCGTGCCGGTCCATTCGCCGCAGACCAGCTTCGGCAGGTAGAGCGCCTTCAGCCCCTCGTCCGCATGATGCTCCAGCGCCTCGATCTGCCCCTGGCTCAGCATCGGGCAGAGCGCGAGCGCGAGGTTCGCGCTCCCCAGCATCTCGGTCACGCAGCTCGCCACCGTCACCGGCAGCCCCGCGCCCCCATGCTCCGGCGCCGCGGCCAGCCCGATCCAGCCGCCCTCCGCGATCGCCCGGTAGGCCGCGGCGAAACCCGGGCTCGTGCGCACCACCCCGTTCTCCAGCACCGCCGGATGCAGGTCGCCCGCCCGCCGCGTCGGCGCCACCACCTCGCCCGCCAGCCGCGCCGCCTCGCCCAGCACCGCCTCCACCGTCTCCGGCACCGCCTCGGCGAACCGCGCCGTCCCCGCCAGCCGCCCCGCGCCGATCACATGGTCGAGCAGGAAGCGCATCTCGGTCAGCGGCGCGGCATAGCTCATGGCAAGGGTCCGATCTCGGGCTTCCGGCGCGGGCCGTCAGCGGCTATCAGGGAACGGGTGGCAGCCTATGCCCCCGCCCGCGCCGCGACAAGCCGGACCCGACACAAGCCATGGCCGAGACCGAGACCCGCAACACCGTCACCCTGTCGGACAGCGACCGCGGCATCCGCGCGGCGGCGGCTCTCCTGCACGCGGGCGAGCTCGTCGCCTTCCCGACCGAGACGGTCTACGGCCTCGGCGCCGACGCCCGCAACGACCGCGCGGTGGCCGGCATATTCGCGGTGAAGGGCCGCCCCGCCTTCAACCCGCTCATCGTCCACGTCCCCGACCTCGCCACCGCCGAGACGCTGGCCGAGATCCCCGCCCCCGCCCGCCGCCTCGCCGCGGCTTTCTGGCCCGGGCCCCTGACCCTCGTCCTGCCGCGCCGCCCCGACAGCGGCCTCTCCGACCTCGTCAGCGCGGGCCTCCCCACCGTGGCGATCCGCGTGCCCGCCCATCCCCTCGCCCGCCGCCTCCTCGCAGCCTTCGGCGGCCCGGTCGCAGCACCTTCGGCCAATCCCTCGGGCAAGGTCAGCCCGACGACGCGCGACCACGTGCTCGACGGGCTCGGCGGACGGATCGCGGCGGTGCTCGACGGCGGGCCCTGCGGCGTCGGGCTCGAATCCACCATCCTCGGCTTCGAGAACGGCGCGCCGGTGCTCCTGCGCCCCGGCGGCCTGCCCATCGAGGAGATCGAGGCGGTGCTCGGCCGCCCCGTCGGCCGGCCGGAGGCCGAGGGCATCACCGCCCCGGGCCAGCTCCGCTCGCATTACGCGCCGAAGGCCACGCTGCGCCTCAACGCCACGGGACCCGAGCGCGACGAGGCCTGGCTCGGCTTCGGCCCGGTGACAAGCCTCCAGCCCTCGCTCAACCTCTCGCCCACCCGCGACCTGACCGAAGCCGCCGCCAACCTCTTCGCCCACCTCCGCGCCATCGACGAGATCGCCACCCGCGCCGGCCTCCGCCGCATCGCCGTAGCCCCCATCCCCCGCCACGGCCTCGGCCTCGCCATCAACGACCGCCTGGAACGGGCGGCCGCGCCGCGGGGTTAGCGCGAGAGCCGGGCGACAAGGGCCGCGGTGGCGGGGATCATTTCGTGGGCCAAGGCATGAGCCCACGCCCCATGCCCGCCTTCTCGAAGAACGGCCTCGGCTACGTGCAGCCTATCCAGAGCCGCGGCCGCCACATCGGCATCCTCGTTTCGCTCCGCGATGCGTGTTTGCGCCCAGCCTAGCATTGCAGTCGTGCCCGCCCATTCCAGCGGCACCCGCTCGCGCGTCCGCTCCTCCAAGGCCGCGCGAAAAGCCACAACCGCCTCCTCCAGCCGCGCGGTCCCCGCCTCGCGTTCTCCGAGAGCCGCGAGCGCGTTGCCGAGGTTGTTCTGGGTTCCCGCCCAGTCGAGTGGTACCCGCTCGCGCGTCCGCTCCTCCAGTGCCGCGCGAAAGGCCGCAACCGCCTCCTCCAGCCGCGCTGTCACCGCCTCGCGTTCTCCGAGAGCCGCGAGTGCGTTGCCGAGGTTGTTCTGGGTCATCGCCCAGTCGAGCGGCACCCGCTCGCGGGTCCGCTCCTCCAGCGCCGCGCGAAAGGTCGCCACTGCCTCCCCCAGCCGCGCGGTCCCCGCCTCGCGTTCCCCGAGGGTCTGAAGCGCGGTACCGAGATTGTTCTGAGTCATCGCCCAGTCCAGCGGCACTCGCTCCCGCGCGAACTCCTCCAGCGCCACGCGATGGGCAGCCACCGCCTCCTCCAGCCGCGCGGTCCCCGCCTGGCGCTTCCCAAGGGCATGCAACGCGGTGCCGAGGTTGGCCTGGGTCATGGCCCAGTCGAGCGGCACCCGCTCGCGCGTCCATACCTCCAGCGCCGCGCGGTAGGCCGCCACAGCCTCCTCCAGCCGCGCCGTCCCCGGCTCGCGATCCCCGAGGGCTTGTAGCACGTTGCCGAGGTTGTTCTGGCTGGTCGCCCAGTCGAGTGGTACCCGCTCGCGCGTCCGCTCCTCCAGCGCGGCGCGACAGGCCGCGACCGCCTCCTCCAGCCGCGCCGTACCCGACTCGCGCGCTCCGAGGGTCCTGAGCGCGGTGCCGAGGTTGTTCTGGGTTCCCGCCCAGTCCAGCGGCACCCGCTCGCGCGTCCATTCCTCCAGCGCAGCCCGGAAGGCCGCGACCGCCTCCTCCAGCCGTGCGGTCCCTGCCTCGCGTTCCCCGAGGGTGGCAAGCGCAGCACCGAGGTCGTTCAGCGCCGCCCCGCGCGAATCGGAGTCCGCCGCCGCATGCTCCGACCGCGCGAGCGCAATGGCCACCTCCAGATCGAGGTTCACCCCTCTATCGCGACCACGCTCATACCACTCCCCGAAGACCACCCTCAGCGCATCGAACACCCGGCCGCCCTCCGGCAGCTCCAGCTCCGCCTTCCGCACGATCCGCCGCGCCGCCGCCTCCGGATCGCGGCGCAGCAGGTCCTGTTCCAGCGCGGCGTCGAGCAGCCGGACCTGCCGCGCCCGGCTCTCCGCCTCCTCCCGCGCCAGCGCCGCCTCGATCTCCTCGACCGCCGCCGCGTGCTCACCAAGTGCCGACCGCTCCGCCACCCGGCGCAGCACCGCGTCGACGAAATCCCCGAGGTTCGAGCCCGCGCGTCCCTCCGCCTGCACCCGGATCGCGATCCCGACCGCGTTCTCCAGTTCCCGGAACGCCGTCTCTGCATCCGCCACGTCCGCCGCGATCCGCCGCGCCAGACCGATCAGCGCCGCGTCGGTGATCCCGCTGGCCCGCGCCTCCTGCGCCGAGGCCATGGTGGCAATCCTCGCCTCCAACCGGAGCAGCAGTTCGGTCTGCACATCGAGCTTCGCCTCGGTCCGCGTACCAGTCGCCGCGACCCGCGCCAGACCCTCGATCGTCACCCCCTGCCGCCGCAGCGACTCGCGCCAGAGGTCCGGGGCGATCCCGGCGACGAACTCGGCCCGGGCCAGCATCACCTCCAGCACCGGCTGCGTCACCGCCCGGAAATAGGCCTCGGCCAGCGCCGTGCGTGCGAAGTCCCGTCCCGCCGCCGATCCCCGGATCGCCGCGACCATCGCCTCGGTGGCGGCCGCGGCCTCCAGCCCTGCCCCCGCCAGCACCGCCCCGTCGCCCAGCGCCTCCGGCGCCACCTGCCAGAACATCGCGCGCGCATCCTCCTTCGCCGGCCCGTCATGGGCGAAGGCCGCGTCGGCCTCTCGCGCGCGCCGCTCCATCTCTGCGGCGAGCGGGCTCAGCCCACTGTCGCGCAGCGCCGCCGCCAGCGCCCTGCCGTCCTTCGCCAGATCGGCCAGCGCCCTCATCCGGTTGAGCGGATCGGCCTCGGTGGCGAGCTTGCGCGCGGCCAGCATCAGGCCGACGAGGCTCGTGAAACTGCTGATCGTCAGTACCGGCATCGCACAGCCCCCACCGCCCGGAAAGGATCGGCGGCCCGGTCCGCCCTGTCAACGCCGGCCGCCTGTCCACCGACCCACCGCGATTTCGTCAAAGTTTCACGACCGTTTCAGGACTTCCGCCGCACCCGCGCGCACCCTCGGCCCATCCCCTCCCGCCGAGGACCCCGCCATGATGTTCCACCCCGACGACCCGACGCTCACCCGCCACTCCCGCCTCCGCCGCGACCATGCCGCGGCCGCCGGCCCGACGCTGGACGCCGCCGGCGCCGCGGCGCCCGCCCCGGTCCCGGCGCGCGCGACAGGGGCAGCCGCGCAGGCGGCGCCGTCCCAAACGCATCCTGCCAGCGTCCCGCGGGCCGCCGGAGCGGCATCCCGGGTTGCGCAGGGTCGAACCGACCTAACCAGAACGGGTGAGGCGGCGTCGGTCTGATCGTTTCAAGATCACTGCCATCAAGCGCCGATTCTCAGCATGCAATACCACCTGTCCGGGAACGCCCTTCCATGGATACCATCGCATTGTTCGCACTCTTTGCCGCCGCCGCAGCCAACTCGGCCGTTCCCGGCCCCTGCATCGTCCTGACCCTCAGCCGCTCGGCAGTCGACGGGATCACGGCAGGGCTGCGCGTGACCCTCGGAATAGTGCTCTCGAATGTAACCCTGCCCGCGGTCGCCTGGGCGGCGATCTTCGGCGCCGTCATCCTGTCCGACTCCTTCTTCGCGGCGCTGAAGACCGCGGGGATCGTCGCCATCGCCCTGATCGCGGTGGCCTTGCTCCGCGACCCGCCCGCGACCGCCGGCAAGGCACACGCCCGCCGCAGGCTCGGTCCTGTCGCCGCAGGCCTCGGGCTGGGGCTGGCGAGCCCGCTCAACCTCGTCTTCATGCTGGCCCTCCTGCCGCAGTTCCTCGACGCGGGCGGGGCGAGCGCCGGGACCGCGGCGCTCGTCACGGGCGTGGTAATGCTCGGCGGCGCGCTGCCCCTCGCCGTGGCCAGCGCCCTCGGCGCCGGCGCGCTCCGCCGCGTCCCGGGCGGCGACCGCTGGATCGGTCGGGCGGGCGGCATCACGCTCCTCGGCTTCGCGGGCCTCGCGGCGCTCTCCCCGGCCTGACCGATACCCATCTTTCGGCGAAACATCACCGCCGCTTCAGGACTCCCGGCGCAATCGGGCGCATCATCGCCCCATCCTCTCCCGCCGAGGACCAGATCATGATGTTCCACGCCGAGAGCCCCGCCACCGAACGCCGCACCGTCTGGCACGACGATGCGCAAGACTTCGGCCGCGCCCGCGACGCAGCCTGCTGCGAGGCGCTCGCCCGGGTCTACGAGGGTTCCTGCTGTGCCGGGCCGATGTCGGACACGCTCGCCATCCTGCAGGCGCTCGACCCCCGGGTGCTCGACGCCCCCGCCCGCCCGGGCCTCGCCTCCCGGCTCCTCGCTCATCTGCGGCCACCCGCCTGAGCCCACGCCGCGCTTGACAGGAGGCCCGCTCCCACCCCCAGACTCCGCGCCACCGCGCGGAGCAGGCCATGGCGCAGGACGGGACCGGGATCCTCCAGATCGGCGAGCTCACGCTCGATCCCGCCGCCGGCACGCTGCGCCGCGGCGGGGACCTGATCCCGGTCCGGGCCAAGACCTTCCGCCTGCTCGCCCATCTCGCCGCCCGCCCCGGCCGCGTCGTCGGCAAGGACGAACTGATGGCGGCGGTCTGGCCCGAGGTCACGGTGACCGAGGATTCGCTCGTCCAGGCGGTGCGCGACCTGCGCCGCACCCTCGGCGACGAGCGAGGCACCATCATCCGGACCGTCGCCCGCCGCGGCTACCTGTTCGACCCCGGAACCGCGCCCGAACCCGTCGCCGCGCCCGCCGAGCCGCGCGTCGCGATCCTGCCCTTCGCCACCCTCTCCGACGACCCCGCCGACCCCCTGCTGATCGACGGCATCGTCGAGGAGACCACCCACGGCCTCGCCCGCTTCGGCACGATCGCCGTCATCGCCCGCCATTCCGCCTTCGCCTTCCCCGCGCGCGACCGCCCCGCCGCGCCCGAGGTCGGCGCCGCGCTCGGCGCGAGCCATCTGGTCGAGGGCACGGCGCGGCGCAGCGGCGCGCGCTTCCATCTCTCGGTCGCCCTGGTCGAGACGGCCGGCGGCCGCACCCTCTGGGGGGACCGGCTCGACCTCGCCGCCGCCGACATGCTCACCCTCCAGGAGACGCTGCCGCGCCGGATCATCGCCCGCCTCGTCGCCAATCTCGAAGCCTCGGTGCTCGCCCGCGCGCCCGTGGGTAGCGCCGCCAGCCCCTCCGCCTTCGAGCACCTGATCCGCGGCATCGCGCTCCTGCGCAGCTACGGGCCGGGCGTCAACGAACGCGCCCGCGACGAATGCCGTCGCGCGCTGGCGATCGACCCGGACTACGGCCTCGCCCATGCCTATCTCGCGCTCGCCGAAGTGCTGATCGGCGGCTACGGCGCCGCGCCACGCCCGCAGCTGGAGGCGACCCGCGACCGGGCGCTCCGTGCGGTGGCGCTCGCGCCCGAGGACTCGCGCTGCCACCGCATCCTCGCGCTGATCCAGATGTTCATGCGCGACCATGCTGCTTCGGAGGCCAGCTTCCGCCGCGCCCTCGATCTCAATCCCTACGACGCCGACACGCTCGCCCAGACGGGCTACCTGCTGGCGACCCGCGGCCGCGCCGCCGAGGGGCTCGACTGGCTCGACCGCGCCGTCGCGCTCAACCCGCTGCACCCGCCCTGGTACCATTTCGACCGGGCCAAGGCGCTCTACGGACTCGGGCGCTTCGCCGAGGCGGCCGCGGCGCTCACCTGCCTGCCGCGCCGCGACGCCTGGCACGAGACCTTCCTCGCCGCCGCGCTCGCCATGGCCGGCCGCCCCACCGAGGCCGCTCGACACCTCGCCGCGGCCGAGGCTCTCCGCCCGGGCTGGCAACCGCTCACCGAGGCGCGCGCCGCCGACTGGGAGCATCCCGAGGACATCGAGCGCCTGCACGCCGGCATCCGCGCCGCCCTCGCCGCCCGCTGACCCGACCGCGGGTCGGCCCGGAGGGGCCCCGGTGCCGGGCCCTCAGGCCCGCCCGCCCTCGCCCGACAGGAGCCGCGGGTCGATGGCGATCGAGCGCAGCGCCGCCTCCCATTTTGCCGAATCCCGCGTGCCGAAGACCAGCTCCGCATCGCCCGGCGCCATCAGCCAGCCGTTGGCCTGGATCTCGCCCTCGAGCTGGCCCGGCGCCCAGCCGGCATAGCCGAGCGCCAGCAGCGCCCGCTCCGGACCGCGCCCCCGCGCCATGTCCTGCAGGATGTCCACCGTCGCAGTCATCGAAAAGGTCGCGTCGACCTGCATCGTCGCCCCCTCGATCGCATAGTCCGAGGAATGCAGCACGAATCCCCGCCCGTGCTCCACCGGCCCGCCGAAATGCACCCGCATCCGGCTCGCCTCCTCGGGCGGCTCGATGTCGAGCTGGGTGAGCAGGTCCTTGAACCGCAGGTCCGAGGCCGGCTTGTTGACGATCAGCCCCATCGCGCCTTCGGCGGAATGGGCGCACATGAAGATCACCGAACGGTCGAAGCGGGGATCGCCCATGCCGGGCATGGCGATCAGCAGCTGACCGGCGAGAAACTTTGACTCCGCGAGGCTCATGGCCCGAACATGATCCCGAAATCGTGCGAAGACAAGCGAGCCCCTCGCCGCTTTGTGACTGCCTTCGCCCGGCGATCGCGCCTATCTAGGTTCCCGCAGCTGCTCGCGAATCCCGATCCATGTCCCGCCTGTCCGCCCTTTTCGCCCTCGTGCTCGCCACCCTCGTCGCCGCCGCCCCGGCCCCGCGGGCCGAGACCGCCGTGGTGACCTTCCTGCCCGGCTGGCGCCAGGCGGACGGCAGCCGCATGGCCGCGCTCGAGATTCGGCTCGAACCCGGCTGGCACACCTACTGGCGCGCCCCGGGCGAGAACGGCATCCCGCCGCAATTCGACTGGTCGGGCTCCTCGAACCTGCGCGCGGTGGGCATCGAGTGGCCGAAGCCGATCGTCTTCGAGACCTATGGCGCGCGCACCATCGGCTATCGCGAGCGTCTGGTGCTGCCGATCCGGCTCGACCCCGAGACGCCGGACGCGCCGATCGACCTGGAACTGGGGATGTTCTTCGGCATCTGCAACGACATCTGCATCCCCGCGAACGCACGGGTCGTGCACCGGATCGCGCCCGACACCGAACCCGCCGGGCGCGAGCGGATCGAGGCCGCGCTCGCCACCCGCGCCCACAGCGCGGCCGAGGCCGGCGTGACCGGCGCCACCTGCGCGATCCGCCCCGATGGCGAGGGGCATGCCGTCACCGCCACCGTGCGCTTCGCCGAGGCTCCGCCCCGCGCCCAGATCGCGGTGCTCGAGGTGCCCGACCCCAATGTCTGGATCGGCCCCCCCGTCGCCGAGACGAACGGCACCACCGTCACCGCCGCCGCCCGGATCCAGCACTACGGCGCCGGAGGGCTGGTCCTCGACCGCAGCAGCCTGCGCCTGACCCTGCTCGACGACAACCGCGTCGTCGACATCCACGGCTGCCCCGCCCCCTGAACCCGCTTCTTCCGGGCCGGATCAGCGGATGTCCGCTGGACGCCCGCCCGGCCCGGTCGCCCTCCGGCGCCGAGAAGATCGGCGTGCCGCAGCGCGGGCAGAAGCTCTGTTCGCGCCGGTTCCCGCTCGCGCCTGTCTTGACATAGACGGTGGGCTTCCCGGCGAGCAGCCGGAACGTGCCCGGCAGGCTCGCCACCACCGTGCGGAACGCCGTCCCCGACAGGGTCTGGCAATCGGTGCAATGGCAGATCACCACCCGCTCGGGGTCGATCTCCGCCTCGAAGCGGATCGCGCCGCAGTGACAGACGCCATCGACCCGCGTCGCCGCCTCCCCGCACGTCCCAGGCCGGGGACCGAGCATGATCCACCGCCCGAGTCGTCGCAAGCGCGCGGAACGCCGATCCACCGGATCGCGGATCCCGCGACCGGAAAATCATGGCACCGAAATAGCACCCAAATAGCACCCGAATATCACCCTCCGGATCGGTCACTTCCGGCGGCGGTGTTCCTCGAGCCGGGGCATGATCTCGACGAAGTTGCAGGGCCGGTGGCGATAGTCGAGCTGCAGCCGCAATATCTCGTCCCAGGCGTCGCGGCAGGCCCCGGGACTGCCGGGCAGCGCGAACAGATAGGTGCCGCGCGCGACCCCGGCACAAGCCCGGCTCTGGATCGCCGAAGTCCCGATTTTATTGAAGGAAATTATGGTGAAGAGCGTTCCGAACGCCGGGATCGCCTTCTCGTAGACCGATTCATGCGCCTCCACCGTCACGTCCCGCCCGGTCAGCCCGGTCCCCCCGGTCGAGATCACAACGTCCACGTCCGGATTGTCGATCCATTCCAACAGCTTGGCGGCGATCTCCGACACCTCGTCCCGCACGATCGCCCGGTCCGCCAGCCGATGCCCCGCCTCGGTCAGCCTCCCGACCAGCGTGTCCCCCGACCGATCCTCGGCCAGCCCACGCGTGTCCGACACCGTCAGCACCGCGATCCGGACCGGAATGAATTCAAGGCTTTCGTCGATCCGGCTCATGTAATTTTCCTTCGTCCAGCCAGACCCGCAGCGCCAGCAGGTCGGCCCAGGCCTGCCGCTTCAGGAGCGGCGTGCGCAGAAGCGCCGCGGGATGCAGCATCGGCAGCACCGGGATTCCCCGCCACTCCGTCCACTGCCCGCGCATCCGCATGATCCCGGTCGTGGTCTCCAGCAGCGTCTTCGTCGCGGAATTCCCCATGGTCACAAGCACTTCCGGCGCCTTGATCTCGATGTGCCGCCGCAGGAACGGCACCATCGCCGCCACCTCGTCGGTCGAAGGCTCGCGGTTCTGCGGCGGCCGCCATGGCAGGACGTTGGTGATGTAGACCGCCGCCGCCGGGTCCTCCGCGTCCCGCGACAGCCCGATCGCCGCCAGCATCCGGTCCAGGAGCTGCCCCGACCGCCCGACGAAGGGCAGCCCGGCCATGTCCTCCTCGCGGCCCGGCGCCTCGCCGACGATCATCACCCGCGCCGCCGCGTTACCGTCTGAAAAGACGAGGTTTTTCGCGCCCTTCTTCAGCGCGCAGCCTTCGAACCCCGCCATCGCCGCGCGCAGCGCGTCGAGCGTCCGCGCCCCCCGCGCCAGCGCCTCGGCCGCGGCTTCCGCATCCTCCGCAGGCGCCGCGACCGGCGCGGCCGGGACCGCCTTCGCTGCCGCCGCGGGCTTCGGCACCTCCACGATCTCGAACCGGTCGACCGGCGCCTCGGCGATCGCCTCGTCCGCCCCGAGCTCCAGCTGCCAGGCCAGCGCCGCCAGGTCGGCGGGATCGAAGCCCTGCATTTCCAACGGCTTGCTCATGCCTTCATCGACGGACGTTCGGCCATCCGCCCCCGCCATTCGGCCAGCGCCGCGCAGCTCTCCGGCACCGCGATCCGCACCGGCCGCAGGAAATCCACCGCCACCACCGCCGCGATGTCCGCCACCGTGAACCGCTCACCCGCCACGAACGGGCTCCGCCGCAGCCGTTCGTCCAGCCATTCCAGCGCCTTCGCCACCCTCGGCCGGTTGGCCTCCGCCCATTCCGGGCACTGGTCCTCCATCACCGACATCTTCGGGTTGCCGTGGCGCAGCACCGCCGCGATCGGCGCCATCAGCTGGAACTCCACCCGGCGATGCCACATCTCGATCTCAGCCGCCTCCAGCGGATCGCGCCCCATCAGGTTCGGCTCCGGCACCAGCGCCTCGAGATACCGGCAGATCGCCACGGTCTCGGTCAGGTATCGCCCGTCCTCCAGCTGCAGCGCCGGCACGTGGTGCGTGCCCACCCGCGCCGCATGCTCGCGGAACTGGGCGCCGGCCATGATGTCGACCTGCTCGACCGGCAGCACGATCCCCTTCTCGGCCATGAAGATCCGCACCCGCCGCGGGTTCGGCGCGGGCGCACAGTCGATCAGCAGAACGGGGCGCGGCAGGTTCATGGATCGCAGTCTGACTGTCCTCCGCGCCGGGCACAAGGGACGCCTCAAAGCCCCCAGGCCAGCAGGATCATCGGCACCGCCACCGCGACCACCAGCACCTCGACAGGCAGGCCGAGCCGCCAGTAGTCGCCGAACCGAAGGCCGCCCGGCCCGAGGATCAACGTGTTGTTCTGATGCCCGATCGGCGTCAGGAAGGCGCAGGAGCCGCCGATCGCCACCGCCATCAGGAAGGCGTCGGGATTGGCCTCGAGCGACGCGGCGGTGCCGAGCGCCACCGGCGCCATGACCGCGACGGTCGCGGCATTGTTCATCACGTCCGACAGCGTCATGGTCACGATCAGGATCAGCACGAGCGCGACCACCGGCGCGCCGCCGGCCACGTCCTCGACCAGGAGCGCCGCCAGCCGCTCGGCGAGCCCCGTGCTCTGCATCGCCCCCGCGACCGGCAGCAGGCAGCCGAGCAGCACGATCACCGGCCAGTCGATCGCGCCATAGACCGCGCGCGGCGGCACGACCTTCGTCACCATCGCCGCCAGCACGCCCACGGCGAAGGCGACCGCCGTCGACACCAGCCCGGTCGAGGCGACGACCACCGCGCCGATCAGGATGCCCGCGGCCAGCACCATCTGCCGCCGGTCCGGCAGGCGCAGCGGCCGCTCCGCCAGCGGCAGGCAGCCCTGGTCGGCGGCGAAGGCGGCGATGGTCTCGGGCAGTCCCTGCACCAGCAGCACGTCGCTCGCCGCGATCCGCGTGCTGCGCAGCCGCCCGAAGGAACGCCGCCCCTCGCGCGCGATGGCGAGCAGGTTGATGTGGTACCGCGCCCGCATGTCGATCTCGGCGGCCGAGCGGCCGATCAGCGGCGCGACCGGGGTGACGACCAGTTCGGCGAGCACCGTCGCGCTGTCCTCGGCGGGCGCGGCCGGCTTCTTCGGCGCCTCCTCCTCCGCCTCCGGCGCGGCCTCGGCGGCCTCCGGCTCCTCCCCCTTCTCCGGCTTCGGCGGCGCCACATCCTCCTCGAGCCGCATGCCGAGGGTTGTGAGCGCGTTGCTCAGTCCCTCGGGATCGGCCTGGAGCACGAGGATATCCTCCGCGCGAATGTGGGTGCCCGGGCGCGGCGCGCGCAGCCGGACCTCGCGACGGATCAGGCCGAGCACCTGCACCTCGGCCTCGGCCAACGCATTCTCGGCCTCCGACAGCGTCATGCCGACAGCCTTGGCCTTCTCCGGAACCCGCGCCTCGGTGATGTAGCGGCCGGCGTCGAAGCCCTGGAGCGCAGGCTCGCGCCGCGGCACCAGCCGCCAGCCGACCAGCACGATGAAGACGAACCCGGCCAGCGCGACGGCGAGTCCGACCGGCGCGAAGTCGAACATGGCATAGCCGTCCTCCAGCGCATACGCGCGGAAGGCCGAGACGATGATGTTCGGCGGCGTGCCGATCAGCGTCGTCATGCCCCCGAGGATCGAGCCGAAGGCGACCGGCATCAGGACCCGGCCCGGCGGCAGGCCGATCCGCCCCGCGGCCTGGATCGCCACCGGCATCAGGAGCGCGAGTGCGCCCACGTTGTTCATGAAGGCCGAGAGCGCCGCGGCGAGGCCGGTCAGCGTGGCGATGGTCAGGGTCGGACCGGCGTCCGGGGGCATCAGCCGCCGCGACAGCACGTCGACCGCCCCCGAGGTCTGAAGCCCCCGGCTCAGCACCAGTACGCAGGCGACCGTGATCACCGCGGGATGGCCGAATCCGGCGAAGGCGGCCTCGCCCGGCACCAGCCCCGCGACCACGCAGGCGATCAGCGCCGCAAGCGCCACCATGTCGTGCCGCCAGCGCCCCCAGAGGAAGAGCGCGACGGCGCCGGCGAGGATCGCGGCGATCAGGGCCTGGTCGACGGTCATGGGTCTGGAAGGTGCAGGGCGACCCTCGGGAACGCAATGGCGCGCGGGCCTGTTCCCGAATTCGTGCTCAGCCCTTCGATCCGATCCGCGGCTCGGTCCCGGCGATCATCCGGCGGATGTTCGCGTGGTGGCGGATCAGCACAAGTGCGGCCAGCACCGCCCCGAGCCAGGCCGCCTCGCGCGGGCCGAGGAACCAGAGCCAGACCGGCGTCATCGCAGCCGCGACGAGCGCCGAGAGCGAGGAGATCCGCGCCGTCGCGGCGACCACGAGCCAGGTGGCGCAGGCGATCAGCCCGACCGGCCAGGCGAGCGCCAGCACCACCCCGAGGAACGTCGCCACCCCCTTGCCGCCGCGGAACTTCAGCCAGACCGGGAAGAGATGGCCGAGAAACGCCCCGAGCCCGGCGATCTGCGCCGCCGGCTCGTCCAGATACGCCCGGGCGAGCAGCACCGGCACCGCCCCCTTCGCCGCGTCGAGGATCAGCGTCGCCGCCGCCGCGGCCTTGTTGCCGGTGCGCAGCACGTTCGTCGCGCCGATGTTTCCCGACCCGATCTTGCGCACGTCCCCGAGCCCGAGCGCGCGGGTGACGAGAAGCCCGAAGGGGATCGAGCCCGCGAGATAGGACAGGAGGAAGACGAGGCTGTAGGTCATGTTCCCTCGCGGGCGAAGACCTCGCGGCCGGCGACCCAGGTGCGCAGCACGCGGCCCTGCATCCGGGCGAGGTCGTAGGGCGTGTTCTTCGACTTCGAGCGCAGGGTCGCGCGGTCGAGCACGAAGGGCGCGTCCGGATCGAACAGCACGAGGTCCGCCGGCGCACCCGGCGCGAGCCGTCCGGCCTCCAGCCCGAGGAGCCGCGCGGGGTTCAGCGACAGCGCCCGCCAGAGCGCCGGCAGGTCGAGATGCCCCGCGTGGAAGAGCTGCATCGCAGCGGGCAGCAGCGTCTCGAGCCCGACCGCACCGCTCGCCGCCTCCTCGAAGGGCAGCCGCTTCGATTCCTCGTCCTGCGGCGTATGCCACGAACAGATCACGTCGATCAGCCCGTCGGCCACCGCCGCGACCATCGCCAGCCGGTCCTCCTCGGCGCGGAGCGGCGGGGTCAGCTTGAAGAAGGTGCGGTAGTCGCCCACGTCGAGCGTGTTCAGCGTCAGGTGATGGATCGAGACCCCCGCCGTCACCTTCAGCCCCGCCGCCCGCGCGCGCTCCAGCGCCGGCAGCGCCGCGGCGGCGGAGATCTGGTCGGCGTGATAGCGCGCGCCCGTCGCCTCCACCAGCGCGAGGTCGCGCTCGAGCCCGATGCGCTCGGCCACGGGCGAGACCGCCGGCAAGCCGAGCTGCGAGGCATACTGCCCGGACGTCATCGCCGCGCCCGCCGACAGGACCGGTTCCTGCGGATGGCCGACGATCAGCGCGCCGAGCCCCGCGGCATAGGTCAGGCAGCGCTGGAACACCCGCGTGTTCGCCACCGCCCGCACGTCGGTGAAGGCGACCGCTCCGGCATCGAGCAGGAATCCGATCTCGGTCATCTCCGCGCCCTCCCGGCCGCGGGTCAGCGCCGCCATCGGCAGGACGTTCACCGGACTCGCCTCCACCGCGCGCCGCTGGATGAACTCGAGCGTCTCCGGATCGTCGATCGCGGGCTCGGTGTCGGGCCGGGTGACCATGGTGGTGACCCCGCCGGCGGCCGCCGCCGCCCCCGCTGTCCGGAAGCTCTCCTTGTGCCGCTCGCCCGGCTCGCCGACCTTCACCCCGAGATCGACGATCCCGGGCGCGAGCACCCGTCCGCCGCAGTCGAGGCCCGGCCGCGCGCCCTCGACGACCTCGGCGATGCGGCCGTCGCGGATCACGAGGCCGCCCTCGCGCAGGGTGCCTGCCTCGGGATCGACCAGCCGCGCGTTCGCGAGCGTCAGCATGCGGCCCCCGCCGCCCGCGCCCGCAGGTTCCGGGCGAGCAGGTCCATCGCGGCCATGCGCACCGCGACGCCCATCTCCACCTGCTCCTGGATGACGCTCACGTTGATGTCGTCGGCGAGCAGCCCGTCGATCTCCACCCCGCGGTTCATCGGCCCGGGATGCATCACGATGGCGTCGGGCTTCGCATGGGCGAGCTTCTCGGCATCGAGCCCGAAGCGATGGTAGTATTCGCGCGCCGAGGGGATGAAGGCCCCGTCCATCCGCTCCTTCTGCAGCCGCAGCATCATCACCACATCGGCGCCTTCCAGCCCCGCGCGCATGTCCTGATGCACCTCCACGCCCATGCGGTCGATGCCCGCCGGCATCAGCGTCGGCGGGCCGATCACCCGGATGCGGTTCTCCATCTTGCCGAGCAGGATGATGTTCGACCGCGCCACCCGGCTGTGGGCGATGTCACCGCAGATCGCCACGACGAGCCGCGCGAGCCGCCCCTTGCGGCGCCGGATGGTCAGCGCATCGAGCAGCGCCTGGGTCGGATGCTCGTGCCGCCCGTCGCCCGCGTTCAGGACCGCGCAGTTCACCTTGGAGGCCAGCAGGTTGACCGCGCCCGAGGACGGGTGGCGGACCACCAGAAGGTCGGGATGCATCGCGTTCAGCGTCATCGCCGTGTCGATCAGGGTCTCGCCCTTCTTCACCGAGGACTGGGCCACCGTCATGTTCATCACGTCCGCCCCGAGCCGCTTGCCGGCGAGCTCGAAGCTGGCCTGGGTCCGGGTCGAGGCCTCGAAGAACATGTTGATCTGGGTGAGCCCGCGCAGCGCGTCGCCGTGCTTGTCGGCCCGGCGGTTGAGATCGACATAGCTCTCGGCGAGGTCGAGCACCGTCCCGATGTCGGCGGGCGAAAGCTGTTCGATCCCGAGAAGATGGCGGTGCGGGAACAACGGGCCCTCCGGTCGCGGCGCGTGGCGCCTCTATAGCAGCCGGCTCCGGCGGGACAAGCCCGCAACGGCCGCCCGCGGGTCACGGCCGAGGGAGGCCGCCCGTTGGCGGCCACATGGAGCGCGCGGTGCGCGCGAGTCCTTTCGCTGGCGCGGGCGTGTTCGCCCGCGCGGTCTGCTCGATAGGAATGCTTGCCAGTATGAAACCGGCAGGGGCGCCGGCCTCAGCGGTCGCTCTCGCGCCAGCGCGGGTTGATCCAGGGGCGCAGGTTCGACCGGGGCAGCGCCGCGCGGCCGAGCACGTGGTCCGCCGCCTTCTCGCCCACCATGATCGAGGGCGCGTTGAGGTTGCCGTTGGTGATGCGCGGAAAGATCGAGCTGTCCGCCACGCGCAGCCCCTCGATCCCGATCACCCGGCATTCCGGATCGACCACCGCCATCGCATCGTCGCGCCGCCCCATCCGCGCCGTGCCGCAGGGATGATAGGCGCTTTCCACGTGCTCGCGGATGAAGCCGTCCATCTCGTCGTCGGTCTGGACCTGCGGCCCCGGCTGGATCTCGGTGCCTGCATAGGGCGCGAAGGCCGGTTGCGCGAAGATCTCGCGCGTGAGCCGGATGCAGCGGCGGAAATCGATCCAGTCCGCTTCCTCGGCCATGTAGTTGAAGGTGATCCGCGGCGGCGCCTTGGGATCGGCCGAGGCCAGACGCACGTGCCCGCGCGAGGGCGAGCGCATCGGCCCGACGTGGGCCTGGAACCCGTGGCCCCTGACCGCCGCGCGGCCGTCGTAGCGCACCGCGAGCGGCAGGAAGTGGAACTGGATGTCCGGGTAGTCGACGCCCGCCCGCGACCGCACGAAGGCCGCCGATTCGAACTGGTTCGACGTGCCGAGCCCCGACTTCAGGAACAGCCACTGCGCCCCGATCCTGAGCCGCGCCGGCCAGTTGAAGTAGCGGTAGAGCGTGATCGGCTGCTTCGCCCGCATCTGGATGTAGAGTTCCAGATGGTCCTGCAGGTTCGCGCCCACCCCCGGCCGGTCCGCGACCACCGCGATGCCATGCTCGGCGAGATGCGCCGCCGGCCCGATCCCCGAAAGCATCAGGAGCTTCGGCGTGTTGATCGACGAGGCCGCGAGGATCACCTCGCGCCCGGCGCGGATCACCTCTGCGGTGCTGCCGCGGCCGACCTCGACGCCGGTCGCGCGGCCCTCCTCGATCACCACCCTGTGGGCGAGCCCGTGCACGAGCCGGACGTTTCCGCGCCGGAGCGCCGGGCGCAGGTAGGCGTTCGCCGCCGACCAGCGCCGCCCGCCCCAGACCGTCTGCTCCATCGGGCCGAAGCCTTCCTGCTTCTCGCCGTTGTAGTCCTCGGTGGTCTCGAACCCGGCCTGGGCGCCCGCCTCGACGAAGGCGTGGTAGAGCGGGTTGCGCCGCGGCCCCCGGGTCACGTGCAGTGGTCCGTCGTCGCCGCGCCATTCCGACCGGCCCGCGTGCCAGTTCTCCATCCGCTTGAAGTAGGGCAGCACGTCGGCATGGGCCCAGCCGTCCGCCCCCATCTCGGCCCAGGTGTCGAAATCGCGCGCATGGCCGCGCACATAGACCATGCCGTTGATCGAGGATGACCCGCCCAGCACCTTGCCGCGCGGGCAGGCGAGCCGCCGCCCGCCGAGATGCGGCTCGGGCTCGGTGCGGAAGCCCCAGTCGTAGCGCGCCATGTTCATCGGGAAGGAGAGCGCGGCGGGCATCTGGATGAACGGCCCCCAGTCGCTGCCGCCGTATTCGATGACGATCACCGACCGCCCGGCCTCGCCCAGCCGGTAGGCGAGCGCCGAGCCGGCCGAGCCGGAGCCGACGATGACGTAGTCCGCCTGCATCAGTAGGGGCTCGCCAGCGGCCCGAGCCCGACATAGACCGACTTCACCCGGCTGTAGTGCTCGAGCGCCGCGCGCCCGTTCTCGCGCCCGATGCCGCTCGCCTTCACGCCGCCGAACGGGGCCTCCACGGGCGTCAGGTTGTAGGCGTTGATCCAGGTCGTGCCCGCGTCGAGTTGCGCCACCACCCGGTGCCCGCGGGCGAGGTCGCGGGTGAAGACCCCGGCGGCCAGCCCGAAGGGCGTCGCGTTCGCCCGCGCGATCACCTCCGCCTCGTCCTCGAAGCCGAGCACGCACATCACCGGGCCGAAGATCTCCTCCCGCGCGATGGTCATGCCGTCGGTCACGTCCGCGAATACCGTGGGCTGGACGAAATACCCGCCCTCGAAGCCCTGCGGCGCGACGGTGCCGCCGCCCGTCACCAGCCGGGCGCCCTCTTCGCGGCCCTTGGCGATGTAACCCATCACCTTGTCGCGCTGCGCCGCCGAGATCAGTGGGCCCATCTGGACGCCTTCGTCCATCGGGTCGCCGATGCGGATCGCCTCGGTGCGCTCCACCAGCCGGTCGAGAAAGCGCCGGCGCAGCCCTTCCTGCACGAAGACCCGGGTGCCGTTCGAACAGACCTGCCCGGCGGAATAGAAATTGCCGAGCATCGCACCCCCGACCGCGTCCTCGAGGTCCGCATCCTCGAACACGATCAGCGGCGACTTGCCGCCGAGCTCCAGCGTCACCGCCTTCAGCCCCTCCGCCGCGCCGGCATAGACCTTGCGCCCGGTCGGCACCGACCCGGTGATCGACACCTTCGCCACGTCGGGATGCGTGCCGAGCGCGGCACCCACGTCGCCCGCCCCCTGCACCACGTTGAAGACGCCCGCCGGCAGCCCCGCCTCGATGAGAATCGCGGCGAGCTTCAGCGCGCCGAGCGGGGTCAGCTCCGAGGGCTTGAACACCATCGCATTGCCGCAGGCGAGCGCGGGGGCGGCCTTCCAGCAGGCGACCTGGCTGGGATAGTTCCAGGCCCCGATCCCGACACAGACGCCCAGCGGCTCGCGCCGGGTCAGCACGAAATCCCCGCCGAGATCGATATGCTCGCCGGCGAGCCCCGCCGCGAGCCCGCCGAACCATTCGAGGCAGTCCGCCCCCGAGGCCCAGTCCGCGACCAGCGTCTCGGCGATCGGCTTGCCGGTGTCGAAGGTCTCGAGCGCGGACAGCTCCCGGTTCCGCGCCCGGATGATCTCCGCCGCCCGGCGCAGCACCCTGCCCCGCACCGCGGGGGGCGTCGCCGCCCATTCCGCCTGGCCCTGCCGCGCGCTCGCCACCGCCCGGGCGACCACATCGGGCGTCGCGGCATGGACCGTCGCGATCACCTCGCCGGTCGCGGGATAGACCACCTCCATCGGCGTGCCCGCGGCATCCTCGACCGGCGCGCCATGGATGAAATGCGATGCCTCCGGCTGAACCCTCATGCCTGCCTCCACTCCTCGAAAACGCCTTCCGGCCTCACGTCCACGCGCCGAGCCGCAGGTCGACGTATTCCTCGACCATGGCGATCGCCGCCTCCGGCGCGGTCGGCTGGCCGGCCAGCGCCTCGCGCAGATAGACCCCGTCGATCAGCGCCCCGGTCCCCGCCGCGATCTCCTGCGCGGCCTCCGCCGGCACGAGTTGGCGCAGCGCATGCACCAGGTTCGAATGCAGCCGCCGCTGATAGACGTGCAAAAGCCGCGCCGCCCCCGGCGAGGACAGCGCCTTCGCGTAGAAGGTCAGCCAGGCGCTGATCGTCGCGCGGTGGAACTGCTCCGGCCCGAAACAGCCGCGCACGATCGTGCTCAGCCGCGCCCGCGGGCCATCGGCGTCGCGCAGCCCGGCGACCACGATCTGCCCGAACTCGGCGAGCAGATGCCGCATGGTGGCGAGGATCAGGTCCTCCTTGCCGCCGAAATAGTGATGCGCCAGCGCCGAGGACACGCCCGCCCGATGGGCGATCTGCGCCACGGTCACGTCCAGCGACCCGCGGTCCGAAATCTCGCGCAGCGCCGCCCCGATCAGGGCGCGCCGGCGCGTCTCGGCCTGGCCGGTACGGGGTGTCATCGCGGGCTCCGGAAAATGCTGATTGACTGATCAGTCAATAAAGGTTTCCCTTGCAAGCGTCAACGGATTCACGCGACGAATGCCGGAAAGCGGCGCCAGGCCGCGCGTACAACACGGAGGCCGAAACCATGAACAAGCTGCTCGCCGCCACGGCGCTCGCCGCCCTGATCGCCGCGCCCGCCCTCGCGCAGGAGCCCGACAGCTGCGCGCTCGTCCGCTTCTCGGACGTGGGCTGGACCGACATCACCGCCACCACCGCCGCCGCCGGGACCGTACTGCGCGCGCTCGGCTACGAGACCACGGTCAGCGTGCTCTCGGTGCCTGTGACCTACACCAGCCTCGCCCGCGGCGACATCGACGTCTTCCTCGGCAACTGGATGCCGACGATGGAGGCCGACATCGCCCCCTACCGCGAGGCCGGCACCGTCGACACGGTCCGCGTCAACCTGACCGGCGCGAAATACACCCTCGCCGTCTCGAACAGCCTCGCCGAACAGGGCCTGACCGACTTCTCCCAGATCGTCGACTTCGCCGACCAGCTCGACAGCAAGATCTACGGGATCGAGCCCGGCAACGACGGCAACCGCCTGATCCTCGACATGATCGAGGCCGACGCCTTCGGCCTCGGCGGCTTCACCCTGGTGGAAAGCTCCGAACAGGGCATGCTCGCCCAGGCCGCCCGGGCCGAGCGTCAGGGCGGGGGCATCGTCTTTCTCGGGTGGGAGCCGCATCCGATGAACGCCAACATCGAGATGACGTATCTCACCGGCGGCGACGACTGGTTCGGCCCGAACCTCGGCGGCGCCGAGGTGCTGACCAACACCCGCGCCGGCTATGTCGAGGAATGCCCCAACGTCGGCCGGTTCCTCCAGAACCTCGAGTTCACGCTCGAGATGGAGAACGAGATCATGGCCGCGATCCTCGACGACAACGCCGATCCCGACGAGGCCGCCGCCGCCTGGCTCGAGGAGAATCCCGGCGTACTCGACGGCTGGCTCGAAGGCGTGACCACCCGCGACGGCGCCGAAGGCCTGCCCGCCGTCCGCGCCGCCCTCGGGCTCTGATGCGCCGGGGGGCGATTGCCCTCGCCCTCGCGCTTGCGGCGGCCCCGCTCGTGGCCGAACCGCTCCCCGTGCCGTCGCAGGCCGACTGGGCCGCGGCGAAGCAGCGGATCGTGCTGTCCTCCGGCCTCGCGCTCGCCTATGTCGAGACGGGCGATCCGCAGGCTGCGCCGCTCCTCCTCGTGCACGGCTACACCGACAACAGCCGCAGCTGGTCGCTCCTCGCCCCGCATCTCGCCGACCGGCACCTGATCGCCGTCGATCTGCGCGGCCACGGCGCCTCGGACGCGCCGGCCTGCTGCTACGGGCCCGATTCCCTCGCCCACGACCTCGGCGCATTCCTCGACGCCCTCGGCCTCGAGAGCGCCGACGTGATCGGCCACTCTCTCGGCGCGATGACCGCGCTGACCCTCGCCGCGACCGAACCCGACCGCGTCGGCCGCCTCGTGCTCGTCAGCGGCGCGCTCTCCGCCCGCGCCGGTCCCGGCAGCTGGCTCTGGGACAACATCTCGGCGCTCGAGCCCCCGCTCGACCCGGACGACCCGTTCATGCTCGACTGGTACTGGAACCCCAATCCCGTGCCCGTCGACTTCCTCGACCGCGAACGCGCCGAAAGCGCCGCGGTCCCGGGCCATGTCTGGCGCGGCGTCCTCCACGGCCTCGCGATCACCGATCTCGCGCCGATCACGCCGGCCGTCACGGCGCCGGTGCTGATCCTCTGGGGCGACCAGGACGGCCTCTTCGACGCCGCGACCCAGGACCGCCTGCGCGCCGCCCTGCCCGCGGCGCGTTTCGAGACCTTCGCGGGCTACGGCCACAACATGTTCTGGGAGACGCCGGAGACCGTCGCCGGCATCCTGAACGACTTCCTCCAACCCTGAGCGGAGAACCGACGCCCATGGACTGGATCACCGGCAACAAGATCCCCGTGGGCCCGACCGCGCGGGACTGGATCGACTGGCTGACCGCGAACGGCGCCTGGTTCTTCGACGGGCTGGCCGATGCGGTGAACTGGATGATCGGCTGGATCCTCTGGGCACTCCAGACCCCGCATCCGCTGATCGTCGTCGTAGCCTTCGCGGTCCTCGCCTGGTTCCTCCAGCGGTCCTGGACGGTGGTCGTGCTCGTCGTGCTCGGCTTCCTCTTCATCCTCAACCAGGGCTACTGGCGCGAGACGACCCAGACGCTCACCCTCGTGCTCTCCTCCTGCGTGCTCTGCATGGGGCTCGGTGTGCCGATCGGCATCGCCGCCGCCCACCGGCCCAGGCTCTACGCCGCGCTGCGCCCGCTCCTCGACCTGATGCAGACGCTGCCGACCTTCGTCTACCTGATCCCGGCCATCGTCTTCTTCGGCATCGGCATGGTGCCCGGCCTGATCGCCACCGCGATCTTCGTGATCCCCGCCCCGATCAGGCTCACCTATCTCGGCGTCGTCTCCACGCCGAAGGAGCTGAAGGAGGCGGGCCAGGCCTTCGGCGCCACCCCCAGCCAGCTCCTGTGGAAGGTGGAGCTGCCCTACGCCATGCCGCAGATCATGGCGGGGCTCACCCAGACCATCATGCTCTCGCTCTCGATGGTGGTGATCGCGGCCCTCGTCGGGGCCGACGGGCTCGGCGTGCCGGTCGTCCGCGCGCTCAACACCGTCAACACCTCGCTCGGCTTCGAGGCGGGGCTCGTCATCGTCGTGGTCGCGATCGTGCTCGACCGCATGTTCCGCCGCGAAAGCTGAGGGGGCCGCCGATGGACACGATGATCGAATTCGACCGCGTCTCGATCGTATTCGGCGACAACCCGCGCGAGGCGCTGCCCCTGATGGACCAGGGCCTCACCCGCGCCGAGATCCAGAAGCGCACCGGCCAGATCCTCGGCGTGCACGACTGCTCGCTGACCGTGGCCCAGGGCGAAATCTCGGTGCTGATGGGCCTCTCGGGCTCGGGCAAGTCGACGCTCCTGCGCGCGGTCAACGGCCTCAACAAGGTCGCCCGCGGCCGCATGCTCGTGCGCACCGCGAAGGGGCCGGTCGACGTCGCCAACTGCTCCTCGGGCGATCTGCGGGCGCTCCGCCGCGGCGCGGTCTCGATGGTCTTCCAGCAGTTCGCGCTCCTGCCCTGGCGCAGCGTGATCGAGAACGTCGCCTTCGGCCTCGAACTCGCCGGCCAGCCCCGCGCCCAGCGCCTCGCCCGCGCGCGCGAGGTGCTCGGCATCGTCAACCTCGGCGACTGGGCGGAAAAGCGCGTGTCGGAGCTTTCGGGCGGCATGCAGCAGCGCGTCGGCCTCGCCCGCGCCTTCGCCACCGACGCCCCGATCCTGCTGATGGACGAGCCCTTCTCGGCGCTCGACCCCCTCATCCGCACCCGGCTGCAGGACGAACTCCTGCAGCTTCAGGAACGCCTGCGCTGCACCATCGTCTTCGTCAGCCACGACCTCGAAGAGGCGGTGAAGATCGGCAACACCATCTCGATCATGGAGGGCGGCCGCATCGTCCAGACCGGCCGGCCCGAGGAGATCGTCCTCTCCCCGGCGAACGGCTACGTCGCCGACTTCGTCGCCCAGCTGAACCCGCTCAGCGTGCTGCGCCTCGCCGACGTGGCCGAACAAGGCACGGCCGCCGCCGACGCCCCCCGCCTCGCCCCCGAGACGCCGCTCCGCGAGGTCCTGCCGCTCTTCGCCGCCGGCGCGACGGAAATCCACGTCGATCTCGACCAGGGCGCCCTCGGCCGGGTCACGCCCCGCACCGTCTGCCGGGCGCTCGCGACGGCCAAGGGAGAGGCGGCGCCCGCCTCCCCCTGAGGGCCCGCCTCACTCCGCCGGGCGGCCGTGGACGTACTTGCGGATCTCGCCCGACTCGAGCCGCGCGAAATAGGAATCCACCTCGCGCTTCACGATCGGCATCAGCACGTAGAGCGCGATGATGTTGACCACCGCCATCGCGAAGATCATCGCGTCGGAGAAGTCGATCACCGCGCCGAGCTGCGCCGCCGCGCCGATCACCACGAAGACGCAGAACATCACCTTGAACACCAGCTCGCGGTTCCGCCCCTCGCCGAAGAGATAGGTCCAGGCCTTCAGCCCGTAGTAGGACCAGGAGATCATCGTCGAGAAGGCGAACAGCACCACCGCCACCGCCAGCACGTAGGGGAACCACGACAGACCCTGCGCGAAGGCGACCGAGGTCAGCGCCACGCCGGACTCGCCGCCCGCGGTCGCGATCCGCCCATCCTCCACCACGTAGAGCCCGGTCGCCGGATCCATGATCAGCACGCCCGAGATCACGATGACGAGGGCGGTCATGGTGCAGATCACCACCGTGTCGATGAAGGGTTCGAGCACCGACACGATCCCCTCGGTCACCGGCTCCTTGGTGCGCACCGCCGAATGGGCGATCGCCGCGGAACCGACGCCCGCCTCGTTCGAGAAGGCCGCGCGCCGGAAGCCCTGGATCAGCGCCCCGACCATGCCGCCCGCGACCCCGAGCCCGGTGAAGGCGCCCGCGAAGATCTGCCCGAAGGCCCAGCCGATCATGTCGTAGTTGACGACCAGCACCGCCGTCGCCGCGGCGACGTAGATCAGCGCCATGAACGGCACCACCTTCTCGGTCACCCGCGCGATCGACTTGATCCCGCCGACGATCACCGCGAACACGATGCCGGCCAGGACCAGACCGGTCAGCCAGCCCCTTCCGTTCAGGAAGCTGTCCGCGCCGCCGGTGATGTTGACGAGCTGCGCATGCGCCTGGTTGGCCTGGAACATGTTGCCGCCGCCGAGCGAGCCGCCGATGCAGAAGATCGCGAAGAGGATCGCCATGATCCGCCCGCCCGCGATCCCGCGCTCCTTGAAGCCCTTGGTCATGTAGTACATCGGCCCGCCCGAGACGGTGCCGTCCGGGTATTCGTTCCGGTACTTCACGCCCAGCGTGCATTCGGTGAACTTCGAGGCCATGCCGAGCAGGCCCGCGACGATCATCCAGAAGGTCGCCCCCGGCCCCCCGATCGACACCGCCACCGCGACACCCGCGATGTTGCCCAGCCCGACCGTGCCCGAAAGCGCGGTCGCCAGCGCCTGGAAATGGCTGACCTCGCCCGCGTCCTTGGGGTTGGAATAGTCGCCGCGCACCAGCGCGATCGCATGGCCGAAGGCACGGAACTGGACGAAGCGGAAATAGATGCTGAAGACGGTCGCGCCGACCACCAGCCACATCACGATCCACGGGAAGGCGACCCCGGCGATGGTGAAGGGCAGCGGCGCGAAGATCAGGTTGACGAACCAGCCCGTCGACTGGGCGAAGATCCGGTCGACCTGCTGGTCGATGGTCTCGGGAACCGGCTCGGTGGCGAGCGCCGCCGAGGTCTCGGTCGCCGCCTCCACCGCCTCGGCCGCCTCCCCGTCCACCGCTTCCTCGGCCACTTCCGGCGGGGCGGCGTCCTGGGCCTGCACGGGCCCGGCGGTCAGCAGGAACAGCGCGGCCAGCACCGCCATGAGCACCGTCAGCGCCGGTGCGGTCAGAGTCTGAATTCGCATCCTTTCACTCCCCCTCATGGCACGATCGTCACAGGCACGGAGGCTGCGGCCACCAGCTTGCCGGTCACGCCGCCGAAGATCCGCTCGCGCAGGCCGCGCTCGCCGGTGCGGCCGACCACGATCTGCGCGGCGCCGGTCTCGACCGCGATCTCCTCGATCAGCTGCGCCGGGTCACCGTGCCGCACCACGGTCCGGACGCGAAAGCCCTCGCCCTCGGCCACCTTCGCCGCCGGGGTCAGCACATGGGCGCAGGCCTGGTCGATCTCCTGCTCGCGGCGCTTGTGCCGCTCGGCGAGCTCCTGGGCGGTGTGAAACGAATAGGGGGTCCATTCGATGATGAAGGCGAGCACGAGCTCGCAGTCACCGATCAGCCGGGAGAGCCGCTTGGCATAGGCCAGCGCCTTCTCCCCGGACGTCGAACCGTCCATGCCGACGACGATGCACGTCATGACTTTCTGTCCCTCCGTCTGTTTGTGACAGAACCGTGAAGGGATAGGGAGACTATTTCAATCCGTTAAAATCCGAAACGCCGGGATTCGTGCGAATCCCGGCGTTTCGTGTATCTGATTCTCCGGGCAATCGCCCGGCGATGCTTCAGACCGGATAGCGCAGGATCGCCGCGAGGCTGCCGTTACCGGGAATGTCGGCCTTGCGCGCCGCGATCACCTGTGCGCCGGACTTCAGCGCGCGGCTGGCGATCTCGTCGACGATCCCGTAGTTCTCGGCGGTCGGCGCCTCAGCAAAGGTCACCGCGCCGTCCTCCTCGGCGATGGTGCCATGCACCACTTCGTCGATGTCCACGATCAGCGTGTCCACCGCTCCATAGGTCGCGGCCCGCGCCGCATGGGCGATGTCCGTGGTCGCCCGGCCCTGGTTCTCGCGCGCGGCATAGAGCGCGCCCAGCTCCTTGATCTTCCCGGCATAGATCCCGTCGAGGATCTCGCGCGCCGCGGCCACTAGCTCGTGGTCGGGCGTGTGGTCGGCGCTGCCCGGGATCGCCTGCTCGGCGGTATGCGGATAGGTCGAGACCGAGCGGTAGATCGAGGCCATCGGCTCGGCCGCCGCCACGATGAGCGGCCGCTCGTGCCCGGCGAGGAATGGCCGCAGCACCTGGTCGACCACGCGCGCATAGCGGTTGAAGAGCGCGCTCTCGCTCATCGACTCGTTCCGGCCCATCGTGCCGGTCTCGAGATGGCTGCGCCGGCCCAGCGCCTGGTTGAAGTCCTTCGGCAGGTTCGGGACCTTCACCTCGTTCGGCGGCAGGTCGGCATTGACCTCGATCAGCCGGCAGTGCCCGACGCTGATCGCCAGCACATAGGCGTTGTGCGGGAAGGTCACAGCGCGCAGGAGCGGCTTCAGATGCGCCCGGTCCGACACCTCGACCATGCTCGTCAGCTTGTTCGGCAGCCGGTAGGTCCGCATCGTCTCGGGCGTGACGAAGATCGCGAGGCTGTTGGCCTGCTCGGCCCAGAAGTCGTGGTCCTCAACCAGACCGTTCACCGCCTCCTCGATCGGCCAGATGCTCCGCTTCGGCGTGCCCGCGGCCTCCATCTTCTCCACCGCCGTCCTCAGCAGGTTCTTCAGCTCGATCCGGTCGACATCGGTGTTCTGGGTCAGCGGCGTCGTCGCCAGATAGATCGAGACGGTCGGCGCGCCGCGATGCGCGGCCAGCTTCTCGATCTCGGCGCGGGTGGGCAGGTCGATATGCAGCATGCGGCGGCTCCCTTCGCTTTCCGGTCGGCGGGGAGATATTGGCTGGCGCGCCGAAAGGAAAGGGGGTCCGCGCCTTGCGCGGCGCGCCGGACGGGATCAGGCTCGCCCCGTCACCCCCTGACGGAGGCCCCGCCATGCTGCTCGAAGGCTCCTGCCACTGCGGCGCCGTGCGCTTCACGGTCCAGTCGCGCCACCCCTACCCGTTCAACCTCTGCTACTGCTCGATCTGCCGCAAGACCGCGGGCGGCGGCGGCTTCGCCATCAACCTCGGCGCCGCGGCCGAGACGCTGAAGGTAGAGGGCGGCCAGCACCTGCGCGTCTACCGCGCCCGCCTGCACGACCCCGAGACCGGCGCCACCGAAATCAGCACCGGCCAGCGCAACTTCTGCGGCGAATGCGGCTCGGCGCTCTGGCTCTGGGACCCGACCTGGCCCGACCTGATCCACCCGCACGCCTCGGCGATCGACACGCCCCTGCCCGTCCCGCCGGAACGCACCCACCTGATGCTCGGCTCGAAGGCGAACTGGGTGGAACCCTGCATCGCGCCCGGCGACCGGACCTTCGACGGCTACCCCGACGAAAGCCTCGCCGACTGGCACCGCCGCCTCGACCTCGAGACCTGACCCCTACGCCGCCGGCCAGTCCGCCCCGCCGGCCAGCGCCTCCCGGATCGGCGCGCCATGGGCGTCGAGTTCCGGCGGCGGCCGGTCGGCCGCCGGCTCGGCAGCGGAGAACCGCATCGGGCTGCGCGGGCTGCGCGACCCGCCGATCTCCTGCACCATGCCGCGCGCCACCGCCTGCGGCTCGGCGAAGGCCTCGGCCACCGTGTTGATCGGCCCCGCCGGCACGCCCGCCGCCTCCATCGCCGCCAGCACCTCCGCCCGCTTCATCCCCGCCAGCCGCGCCGAGATCACGCCGATCACCTCTGCCCGATGCTCCAGCCGCCCGCGGTTCATCGCCAGCCGCGCGTCGAGGTGCATCTCCAGCCCCAGCTCCACGCACAGCCGCGCGAACTGCCCGTCGTTGCCGCAGGCGATCACCAGCGGTCCGTCGGCGGCCTCGAACACCTGATAGGGCACGATGTTCGGATGCGCGTTCCCCATCCGCCGCGGCAGCCGCCCGCCGATCAGCCAGTTCGACGCCTGGTTCGCCAGCACGGCGAGCTGCGTGTCGAAGAGCGCCATGTCGATATGCTGCCCCCGCCCGGTCCGCGCCCGCTGCGCCAGCGCCGCCTGCACCGCGATCGTGCCGTAAAGCCCGGTGAAGAGGTCGGCATAGGCCACCCCCGGCTTCTGCGGCGCGCCCTCCGGCTCGCCGGTCAGGTCCATGATCCCGCCCATCGCCTGGATGATGAAGTCGTAGCCCGGCCGCGGCGCCCAGGGGCCGTCCTGCCCGAAGCCCGTCACCGAACAGTACACCACCCCGGGATTGACCTCCGCCACGCTCGCATAGTCGAGCCCGTATTTCGCGAGCCCGCCGACCTTGAAGTTCTCCAGCACCACGTCCGCCGAAGCCGCGAGCCGCCGGGCGAGCGCCCGGTCCTTCGCATCGCGGAAATCGAGCGCGATCGAGCGCTTGTTGCGATTGCAGGAATGGAAATAGGCCGCCGACCCGTCCGCCGCGAAGGGCGGACCCCAGCCGCGGGTCTCGTCGCCCTCCGGCGCCTCCACCTTGATCACGTCCGCGCCGAGGTCGGCCAGCGTCTGCCCGATCCACGGCCCCGCCAGCACCCGCGCCAGCTCCAGCACCCTCAGCCCCGCATGCGGCCGCTCCGCCATCCCGCCCTCCGTCGTTGCGACCCGCATCAAAGGCCGCCGCCGGTCCGGGGTCAAGCCGCGGCCATTCCCGTTGCCGATCTGCCCCTGGGCCCCCGCGCGCCGCCCCTGCCGGTCGCGACGCGACGCGACCTGCCGCGGCCCGGGTTGCAGCGGCCCACCCACCGACCTATGTCCGGGGCGATGGACAGGATCCTCTCCTACTTCCGCGCGAAACCGGTCGTCGCCGTCCTGCGGCTCGAGGGCACGATCGGCATGGCCCGCCTCGGCGCGCCGGTGCTCAGCGACGCCGCACTCGCGCCCCTGATCGAGGCGGCCTTCCGGCGCGGCAAGCCCAAGGCCGTCGCGCTGGCGATCAACTCCCCCGGCGGCAGCCCGGCGCAGTCGAGCCTGATCGCCGCGCGCATCCGCCGCCTCGCCGAGGAGAAATCCGTCCCCGTCTACGCCTTCTGCGAGGACGTCGCCGCCTCGGGCGGCTACTGGCTCGCCACCGCGGCGGACCAGATATACGTCGATCCGAACTCCATCCTCGGCTCGATCGGCGTCATCTCCGCCTCCTTCGGCTTCCACGAATTCCTCACCCGCCAGGGCGTCGAGCGCCGGGTCCACACCGCCGGCGAGGACAAGAGCCTGCTCGACCCCTTCCGCCCCGAACGCCCCGAGGACGTGGAGCGGCTGAAGCGCCTCCAGTCGGTGATCCACGCGAACTTCATCGCCCAGGTCCAGGCCCGCCGCGGCGACCGGCTGAAGGGCGAGAACCTCTTCTCCGGCGACATCTGGGTGGGCGACAAGGCGGTAGAGGTCGGCCTCGCCGACGGCGTCGACCATCTCGTGCCGCGGATGCGGGCGCTCTACGGCAAGGACGTGCGCTTCCGCGTGCTCGGCCACCGCCGCTCGCTCATGCGCCGGCTGGGCCTGCCCGGCGTCTCCGAGGCGCTGGGCGAGATCGAGTCCCGCGCGCTCTGGGCGCGCTACGGTCTCGGCGCACCATGACCGCGCGCCTGTCCCGCCCGGCGTCTGCGGTGATGGCCCGATGATCCAGGCCGTCCTCCTCTTCCTCGTGGTGATGCTCGCCCTCGGCGTCTTCGGCAAGCTTCGCAATCCGCGCGTGCGCCCGCCCGGCCGCAAGCCCACGCTCACGACGGCGCTGCGCTGCGAGACCTGCGGCGACTATGTCGTCACGGCCAGGCCAGCCTCCTGTGGCCGGCCCGACTGCCCCTATCCGCCCCGCTCCTGACCCGAGTCACGCACCCGCCATGAACCTCGTCCTCGCCCTCGCCGGCCTCGTCGTGTTGCTGCTCGCGGGCGACACGCTCGTGCGCGCCGCCGTCGCCCTCAGCCGCCGGATCGGCGTGCCCTCGCTGATCGTCGGCCTGACCGTGGTCGCCTTCGGCACTTCCGCGCCCGAGCTCCTGATCACCATCCAGGCCGCGATCGAGGGCGTTCCCGGCATCGCCATCGGCAACGTCGTCGGCTCGAACATCGCCAACATCCTGCTCGTGCTCGGCGTCCCCGCGCTGATCGCCGCGATCCATCCCTCGGCCAGCGACGTCCGCCGCAGCTATGTCCAGATGCTCGGCGCCTCGTTCCTGATGGTCGTGCTCTGCTTCCTCGGCCCGCTCCAGTTGTGGCACGCCGCGGTCCTGCTCACGCTCTTCGCGCTGATGCTCCTCGACATGGTCCGCTCCGCGCGCAACGGCACGGCGGACGTGCTCGACGAACTCGAATCGGTCACCGGCCCGATGCCCGGCTGGCAGGTCGCCGCCGGCCTCGTTCTGGGCATCGTCGGCCTGCCGCTCGGCGCGCAGCTCCTGATCGACGGCGCGGTCGGCATCAGCCGCACCTGGGGCATCTCCGAGGAGGTGATCGGCCTTACCATGGTGGCCGTCGGCACCTCGCTGCCCGAACTCGCCACCACGGTGATGGCGGCGCTCCGGCGCGAGGCCGACGTGGCGCTCGGCAACGTGATCGGCTCCAACCTCTTCAACATCCTCTCGATCCTCGGCGTCGCCTCGCTCTTCGGGCCGATCGCGATCGACGCCGCCTTCCTGCATCGCGACCTCTGGGTGATGCTCGGCTGCGCGCTCCTGCTCCTGCCCTTCATCTACCGCGGCTGGGCGATTGGCCGCGCCTGGGGCGCGGGCTACATCGGCGCCTACGGGCTCTACACCTGGTCGCTGTTCTGAGGAGGCGCGGGCGATGACGGGCGAGATTCATGCGGCACTGATCACGGGCGGCGCCCACCGGCTCGGTCGGGCCATGGCGCTCGACCTCGCGGCGCAGGGCCACGACGTGGCGATCCACTACAACACGTCGGAGGCCGGCGCGGCGGCACTCGCCGCGGAATGCACCGACTTCGGCGTACGCGCCGTGACCGTGAAGGGCGACCTCCTCGACCGTGCCGAGACCGCGGCCCTCGTCCCCGCCGCCGCCGAAGGACTCGGCCGGCCGCTCACCCTCCTCGTCAACAACGCCTCGATCTTCGAGCACGACACGCTGGCCACCGCCACATGGGACAGCTGGGACCGCCACATCGGCTCGAACCTGCGCGCGCCCTTCGAGCTGACCCAGGCCTTCGCCGCCCAGGTCCCGAAGGGCCGCCGCGACGTCCATGGCGAGCCGCTGGCGACCGGCGTCGTCGTCAACCTGATCGACCAGCGGGTGCTGAAGCTCACCCCCGAGTTTATGACCTATACGATTGCCAAGATGGGGCTCTGGGCCTTCACCCGCACCGCCGCCCAGGCGCTCGCCCCGGACATCCGGGTCAACGCGATCGGCCCCGGACCCACGATGCAGGGCGCCCGGCAGAGCCCGGGGCATTTCGCCGCACAGCGCGCCGCCACCGTGCTCGGCCGCGGTGCCAGCCCCGCCGAGATCTGCGCCGCGCTGCGATTCATCCTCGACGCGCCGGGCCTGACGGGCCAGCTTCTCTGCATCGACGGCGGCCAGCATCTCGCTTGGCGGACCCCCGATGTCCTCGGGGTGGAATGACGCCGCGCCCCGGTCGCGCGCCGCAGACGACCCCCCCTGCTTGACTTTTCCACGCGTGCCGGAGGGTTCACGAGACCGTTATGATTCTGTCAATGATTCCAGAAATTTAATGAAGCCTAACAAATTTCTCCAATGATTTCCGCGACTTGTCGATCTGCCGCTTTTTTGGGCACTCCTTTGCGGGCCCCTTATTTCCAAGGGGAAACGCGCCTGCCCACTTTTTCCCAACAGGTTTATCCACAGATTCCGTGGACAGCTTTCGACTTGATTTCGGGGGCCTCCGGGGGCAGCACCTTCGGGAATCACCCCCAGCACAGGGGCGGAACGTGAACGCCGGAACCGAGGACGACATCCCCGCCGGATTCGACGAGGAAGGCACCGCCGCGCCCATCCGGCGCCCGGGCCATCTGGTCATCCGCGACTACCTCCGCCGGCTCGAGGACCGCCCCGGCGTCTACCGCATGCTCGATGCGCGCGGCGAGGTGCTCTACGTCGGCAAGGCCCGCAGCCTGAAGAAGCGCGTGGCCGCCTATGCCAAGCCCACCGGGCACAGCTCTCGCATAGGTAGAATGATCGCGGCCACCGCCGCGATGATGTTCCTCACCACCGAAACCGAGACCGAGGCTCTGCTGCTCGAGCAGAACCTCATCAAGCAGCTCAAACCGCGCTACAACGTGCTCCTGCGCGACGACAAGAGCTTCCCCAACATCCACGTCACCGCCGGCCACCCCTTCCCCCAGATCCGCAAGCACCGCGGCCTGCGCAAGGAGCCGGGCCGCTACTTCGGCCCCTTCGCCTCGGCGGGCAGCGTCAACCGCACGCTCAACCAGCTCCAGAAGGCGTTCCTCCTGCGCTCCTGCTCGGATTTGATGTTCGAGAACCGCAGCCGCCCCTGCCTCCTCTACCAGATCAAGCGGTGCAGCGCGCCCTGCGTCGGCCTGATCGCGCAGGACGACTACGCCGCGCTGGTCGAGGACGCGACGCTCTTCCTCACCGGCCGCTCGACGAAGATCCAGGAACATCTCGCGCGCGAGATGGCCGCCGCCAGCGCCGCGATGGAATTCGAGCGCGCCGCCGCACTCCGCGACCGCATCCGCGCGCTGACCGCCGTCCAGGGCAGCCAGACCGTCAACCCCGAGGGCGTGGAGGAGGCCGACGTGATCGCCCTCCACCAGGAGGGCGGCCAGGCCTGCGTCGAGGTCTTCTTCATCCGCGCCAACCAGAACTGGGGCAACCGCGCCTATTTCCCGCGCACCGGCTCGGGCGCGGAGCCGGCCGAGA
The DNA here is from genome assembly GCA_964575795.1 of uncultured Rhodobacterales bacterium. Classification (GTDB taxonomy): domain Bacteria; phylum Pseudomonadota; class Alphaproteobacteria; order Rhodobacterales; family Rhodobacteraceae; genus Amaricoccus. Next base: position 84,848 of record CAZNSP010000004.1, on the reverse strand, counting down.
TCCTGCAGGCCTTCCTCGGCCAGTTCTACGGCAACAAGACCCCGGCCCGGCTGATCCTGCTCAGCCACGGCATCGAGGATACCGACCTGATGGAGGCGGCGCTCTCCGCCCAGCTCGGCCGCCGGGTCGAGATCGCCGTGCCGCAGCGCGGCGAGAAGGCCCGCCTCGTCGAACAGGCCGCCCGCAACGCCCGCGAGGCCCTCGCCCGGCGCATGGCCGAAAGCGCGAGCCAGGCCGCGCTCCTCGACGGCCTCGCCGAGGCCTTCGGCCTCGACGGCCCGCCCGAGCGCATCGAGATCTACGACAACAGCCACATCATGGGCACGAACGCCGTCGGCGCGATGGTGGTCGCCGGCCCCGAGGGCTTCGTGAAGTCCCAGTACCGCAAGTTCAACATCCGCGCCGACAGCCTGACCCCCGGCGACGACTTCGGCATGATGCGCGAGGTGCTGACCCGCCGCTTCGCCCGCCTGATGAAGGAAGATCCCGACCGCCAGTCCGACGCCTGGCCCGACCTCGTGCTGATCGACGGCGGCGCCGGTCAGGTCGCGGCGGCAGCCACCGCGCTCGCCGAGCTCGGCGTCGAGGACGTGGAGATCATCGGCGTCGCCAAGGGCCTCGACCGCGACGCCGGCAAGGAGGAGTTCCACCGCCCCGGCCAGCCGCCCCGCGCCCTCGGCCACCGCGACCCGGTGCTCTACTTCGTCCAGCGCCTGCGCGACGAGGCGCACCGCTTCGCCATCGGCGCCCACCGCGCGAAACGCGCCGCCGCGACCCGCGCCACCCCCCTCGACGAGGTGCCGGGCGTCGGCGCGGGGCGCAAGCGCGCGCTCCTCGCCCATTTCGGATCGGCCAAGGCGGTGGCCCGCGCCGGCCTTGCGGATCTCAAGGCCGCCCCGGGTATTTCGGATGCGCTCGCCGACACCATATATGCCTTCTTCCATGGGGAGCGTTGAACCGGTACAAAGGTGAGGTGCCGAAGGGCGCAGTAGGACGAGTGGCGTATGCTCTGGACGATTCCGAACATCCTGACGGTCTTCCGCCTGCTCGCCGCCCCGGGCGTCGCGCTGGTCTTTGTCGTGTTCGACCGGCCGCTCGCCGACTGGCTGGCGATCACCCTCTTCATCCTCGCGGCCCTGACCGACTACGTGGACGGCTACCTCGCCCGCGCCTGGCAGCAGGAATCGAATTTCGGCCGGATGCTCGACCCGATCGCCGACAAGGCGATGGTGGTGATCGCGCTCGCGGTCATCGTCGGACTGTCGGGCATCAATCCGCTGATCCTCGTGCCCGTCGCCTTCATCCTCCTGCGCGAGGTCTTCGTCTCCGGCCTGCGTGAATTCCTCGGCGCCAAGGCCGGCCGGCTGAAGGTCACCTATCTCGCCAAGTGGAAGACCACCGCCCAGATGGTGGCGATCCCCGTGCTCCTGCTCGCCGGGGTCTTCGAGTTCGACCGCCGCCGCGGCGATCCCTGGGTGAGCATGTGGTTCCACGACTGGGCGTCGTGGCTGCTGGCCAACGGCGGGCTGATCCTGATCTGGGTGGCGGGCTTCCTGACGGTGATGACCGGCTACGACTATTTCGTGAAGGCGATGCCGTTCCTGAGGGACCGCAAGCGATGACCGTCACGCTGCGCTACTTCGCCTGGCTGCGCGAACGCGTCGGCGCCCCTTCCGAGACGGTGGAAACGGGCGCTGCCACCGTCGCCGAACTCGTCGACGAGCTGCGCGGCCGGGACGAGCGTTACGCGCTCGCCTTCGCCGACCTGCGCGCGGTCCGCGTGGCGCTCGACCAGGAACTGACCGGCTTCGACGCCCCGCTCGCCGGCGCGCGCGAGGTGGCGTTCTTCCCGCCGATGACCGGTGGCTGAGGCGGCTCGATGGCCGTCCGGGTCCAGCAGGGCGACTTCGACCTCGGCGCCGAGCTCGCCGCGCTCCGCGCCGGCCGCACCGACATCGGCGCGCTGGTCAGCTTCACCGGCCTCGTGCGCGACATGGGCGGGCGCCTGACCGGCTTCGAGCTCGAACACTATCCCGAGATGACCGAAAAGGCGCTCCGCGCCATCGAGGCCCAGGCCCGCGCCCGCTGGCCGCTCCAGGCGAGCCTCATCATCCACCGCTTCGGCCCGCTCGCCCCCGGCGAGCAGATCATGATGGTCGCCACCGCCTCGGCCCACCGCCAGGCCGCCTTCGAGGCCGCCGAGTTCCTGATGGATTTCCTCAAGTCCCGCGCCCCGTTCTGGAAGAAGGAAACCACCCCGGAAGGCGCCCACTGGGTCGACGCAAGGGAAGAGGACGAGGCCGCCCTGGAACGCTGGTCGGCAACCCCCTGATCCGAACGCTGCCCCGTTGCGTCGAACGGCGGGACGAGGCGCCCTGTAACGAGGCCGCACCGAAGCGCGAAGGTCGGCGCCCGACCCGGCGGGCGTGAAGCGCCCGCCTGGGGGCGGGGCGGGCGCTGACCGTGCTGAAGCACGGTCGGGACGCTTGGTGAGGGCGCGCCATTGCCCGGAGCCCGGCCGCAGGCCGTGTGCCGCCCTACCCCGCCGCTTCCCCGCCCCGCTCCACCATCGCCGCGCGATAGGCCTCGCGGATCGCCTCGGTCTGGGCCTGCGCCTGGGCGAGGCTCGCCAGCGCCGCGTCGAGCTCGCCCTGCACCTGCGCCAGCCGCGCGCCGAGATCGTCCTCCACCTCCGTCAGCCGCCGCTCCGCCCGGTGCTGCGCCTCCTCCGCATCGTGCAGCCGCTGCACCATCTCCCGGGCCGCGCGGCCACTGCGGGTGCCGGTGTTGAGCCCCGAGAACATCCAGCGCAGCACCCAGCCGAGCGCCACCGCCGCGACCAGCGCCCCGGCGATCGCCAGCGTCAGCTCAGTCCGGTCCACCGGCGCCCTCCCCCGAGTCCTCGGCTGCGTCCGGCTCCGCCGCGCCGACCAGTGTGAACTCGATCCGGCGGTTCTGCGCCCGGCCGGCCGCCGTGCCGTTGTCGGCGATCGGCCGGTCCGGGCCATAGCCCCGCGACGTCAGCTCCACGCCCTCCAGTTCCATCGCCTCCAGCGCCGCCAGCACCGCCTCGGCCCGCCGCTCGCTCAGCTCCCGGTTCATGCTCTCCCGGCCGCGGTTGTCGGTGTGGCCGCCGATCTCGAACCGCACCCCCGGACAGCGCGCCAGCACCGCGCCGATCGCCTCGACCACGTCCGCGCTCTCCGCGTCGATCTCGGCCGAGGACGGCGCGAACAGGATCTGCTCCTCGGCGAGGATCGCCGCGATCTCCGCGGCGCAGGTCTCGGCCACGGCCCCCTCCGCGGGTTCCGCATCCGTCACCGCCTCGACGACCGCCGCCGCCGCCACCGGCGCCTCCTCCGGCGCATCCAGCAGATCGCCCAAGAGCGTGAACTCGATCCGCCGGTTCCGCGCCCGCCCCTCCTCGGTCCGGTTGTCCGCCACGGGCTGGTCCGGCCCGTAGCCGCGCGCGGTCAGCTCCACCAGCGGCAGGTCCTGCTCCATCAGCGCCCGCACCAACGCCGCCGCCCGCCGCTCGCTCAGCTGCCGGTTCATCTCGACCCGGCCCTGGCTGTCGGTATGCCCGCCGATCTCGAACCGCGTGCCCGGGCAGGACCGCAGAACCCCGGCGATCGCCTCGACGACCCCCGCGCTCTCGGGCTCGATCGTGGCCGAGGACGGCGCGAAGAGGATGGTCTCTGCGGCGAGGATCGCCTCGATCTCGGCCGCGCAGACCTCCGGCCGCGGCCGGGCCTCCCGCGCTGCCGCCGCCGCGTCATAGCGCACCGCGACCGAGGCGGCGCCGTTCACCTTGGCCCGGAGAAGCGCCTCCACGTCGTCCGGCGCCGTCTCCACCGTGCTCGACCCGGTGACCGCCACGGCCTCAGGCGTCACCCGCAGCTCGCCCTCCTTCAGCATCGACAGCGCCTCGACCCCGGCCAGCACCCGCCCCGGCCAGCCCTCGGGCAGGTTCTCGTCCAGCACGGTCGCATTGACCACGTTGTCATGGCCGAACAGCGCCTCGGCGAAGCCCTGGATCGCGACGCGCGAGGTGGTGTCGAAGACCGGCCCGGTCAGCCGCAGCGCCCCGTCCGCGCTCAGCGCCGCACGGAACTCCGGGGCATAGGTCTCGGTGCCGTCCGCCTCGGTCCGGACCTGCGGCGGCATGCGCGTGGCCAGCGACACCATGCGCGGCATCGCCTCGCGCAGCCGCGCCGCCACGTTCTCCAGCTCCTCGGCGGCGAAGCCCGCCGGCGCGGTCAGCGCCGCGTCGATGTCGGTGATCTCGAAGGCGCCGCCGCCCATCGCGCGCACCGCGGCGATTCCCTCCGTCACCGCCTCCACCCAGTCGGGCATCGGCGCACCGAGCCCGATGGCGCAGTCCTGCGCATCCGCGGCCCCGGCCTCCCGCGCCGCCGCGAGGATGCGCCCGGCGTCCTCCTCGTTCTCCGCCGAACAGGCCACCAGCACCGCCGCGCCGTCCTCCAGCGCGAAGGCCGCGCGGAACGGCGCGATCACCGGCCGCGGCGCGGTCAGCTCCAGCACCAGCTCGACGGCCCCGGGCGCCGCCGCCGCCAGCCGCGCCGCCTCGGCGTCGCGCGCCGCGGCGCTCTCCATCACCGCCGCGACCGTCACCCGGCCGGGGACCACGCTCACCTTGGCCCGCGGCAGCGCCGCGACCGTCTGCAGCCCGAAGCGCAGGCTCTCGACCCAGCGCGGCGGCGGATGATGGGCCGCAGTCTCCAGCATGTCGGTCACCTGCACCGGCAGCCCGCCGGCGGCCAGCCCCGCGGTGATCGCGTCCCGCCCCGCCGCCTCGGGCACCAGCCCGATCAGCGAGATCTCGTCCTCGTTGCGCAGGATCTCCAGCGCGAAGGCGGGCGGCGCCAGCGGATTGGCCGAGGCGACCGTGATCCGGTCCTCGACCCGCGCCCCGCTCACCACCTGCCGGGCGATCTCCAGCGCGCGGAACCGCCCCGTCTCGTCCGGCGCCTCGCCCGACAGCGCGACCTCCAGCCCGTCGACCTCGGCCGTCACCCAGTCCTGCCCCGCCGCCGCCAGCGCCGCGTCGAGCTGCGCGCGGGTCTCGCGCTCCACCCAGTCGGTCGCGACGACCGCCAGCCCCCAGGACCCGCCGGTGACCGCGACCAGCGCGACGAACGCAAAGACGATGGCGCGCAGACGCATGAGACCTCGTTTCCTTCCCGGATGTCCGGCTCTTTACGGGGCCGCGCGCCGCAATGGCAAGCGCGGCCGGCTTCACATCAGCGCGGCCAGCAGCAACCCGCCGGTCAGGATCAGCCCCGCATCCCGGTTCGACCGGAAGAGCCGGAGGCAGTTCGCCGGATCGTCGATCCGAAGCCGCCGCAGCTGCCACAGGAGATGCGCCGCGAACCCGGCCACCCCGGCCATCGCCGCGACCATCGCCGGCCCGGGCGGCAGCGCCACCACAACCGCCAGCGCCGCAAGGCCCACCGAGGCGGCCAGAAACCCCGACAGCCAGCGCGCCGTGTCCTGCCCGAACAGCCGCGCCGTCGACTTCACCCCGATCAGCGCGTCGTCCTCCTTGTCCTGATGGGCATAGATCGTGTCGTAGAACAGCGTCCACGATATCCCCGCCAGATAGAGCAGCACCGGCGCCCAGGTCAGACTCCCCGTCTGCGCCGCCCAGGCGAGCAGCGCCCCCCAGTTGAAGGCGAGGCCGAGGAACACCTGCGGCCACCAGGTGAACCGCTTCGCGAACGGATAGACGCAGACGAGCGCGAGCGACCCGACCCCCAGCGCGATGGCGAACGGCGGAAAGGTCAGCAGGATCCCGAAGGCCACCAGCGCCTGCGCCACCATCCAGACGAGCGCGCCCTTCACCCCCACCTGCCCCGAGGGCAGCGGCCGCGACCGCGTCCGCGCCACCGCCGCATCGAACTCCCGGTCCGTCACGTCGTTCCAGGTACAGCCCGCGCCCCGCATCAGGAAGGCGCCCACCGCACAGCCGACCGCGATCCAGACCGCGAACGCCCCGCTCCCGCCCTCCGAGGCATGGGCGAGCGCCACCCCCCACCAGCAGGGAATCAGCAGAAGCCACGTCCCGATCGGACGGTCGGCACGCGACAGCCGCAGGAAGGGCCGGCTCGCCTCCGGTGCGAACCGGTCCACCCAGTTCGCCGGCGGCGCATCGGCCACCCTTCCATCGGCTGCGGCGGTTCGGCTAGGGTTCGCCACCATGACCGTATCCCTGCCCAAGGTGCGCCTGTTTGTCGAGGCCGAACTCGGCCCCGGCCGCGTCGTCGAGCCCTCGCGCGACCAGTCGCACTATCTCGTCAACGTCATGCGCCTCGGCCGCGGCGACGCGGTCGGCCTCTTCAACGGCCGCGACGGCGAATGGCGGGCGGAACTGACCGCCGCGGGCCGCAACGCCGCCCTCGTCTGCACCGAACGCGTCCGCCGCCAGCGCATCCCGCCCGACCTCTGGCTCGTCTTCGCGCCGATCAAGAAGGCCCGCACCGACTTCATCGTCGAGAAGGCGACCGAGCTCGGCGCCGCCCGCATCCAGCCGGTCTTCACCCGCTTCACCAATGCCGAGCGCCTGCGCCCCGACCGCCTGCGCGCCCACGCGATCGAGGCCGCCGAGCAATGCGGCGAGACCCATGTCCCCGAGATCGCCGAGCCGCAGCGCCTCGCCGCCCTCCTCGACGCCTGGGACCCCGCCCGCCGCATCCTCTTCGCCGACGAATCCCTCGCCGCCCGCCCCGCCGCCGAGGCGCTCGCCGCCGCGGCCAGCGCCACCGCCGCCGGTGCTCCCCATGCCTCCACAGCGCCCGGCCCCTGGGCAGTCCTCACCGGCCCCGAGGGCGGCTTCGCGCCGGAGGAAGCCGAGCGCCTCCGCGCCCTCCCCTTCGTCCTCCCCGTCACCCTCGGCCCCCGCATCCTCCGCGCCGACACCGCCGCCGTCGCCGCCTTGACCCTCTGGCAATCCGCGCTGGGGGACTGGAAATGAGCCCCCGATGAGCTTCGTCCGCCCCGAGCTCGCCGCTCGCCTCCGCCCGCTGGCCGAGCCCGCGGCCTGGACGGCGCTGACCCTCTGCGGCCTCTGGCTGATCTGGCAGGGCTATGCCTGGCTCGCGCCGCTGCCCTTCGCCGCGGGCCTCCTGATGGCCGCGGCGGGCGCGGCGCTCCTGCACGCCGCACTCCGCCGCCGGCGGCTGCAGGGCGACATGCCCGCCGAGGGGATCGTCTCGCTCGACGAGGCGCGCATCGGCTATCTCGGCCCCTTCGGCGGCGGCTTCATCGACCTCGACGCGCTCGTCGCCGCCGAGATCGTCACCCGCGCCGCCCACGACCGGCTCGGACCGCCCGCCGCCTGGGTCCTGACCGCCGAGGACGGCACCGTGCTCCACATCCCCTTCGGCGCAGAGGGCTCGGAACGCATCTACGACGCCCTCAGCCCGCTCCCCGGCGTCGACTACGACACCGCGCTCCGCGCCCTCGAAACCCACACCGCCGGCCGCCACCCCGTCTGGCTCCGCCCCCGCCCCGCGAGCGCGCGGCTGCACTGAGCCGGCCTCAGTAGGTCGTGAACCCCCCGTCCGTCGCGAAGTTCGCCCCGGTCAGGTTCGACGACTCGGGCGAGAGCAGGAACAGCATCACCGCCACCTGCTCGGCGGCCGTCGACCCGATGCGGTTCTGGTTGCTCAGCTGCAGCAGGCTGTTGATCTTCGCCATGCCGAGGCCGGAGTCGCGGAACCCGGAGGCCGCGCGCTGGCCCAGGAGCTCGAAGGCCCGCTCGTACATCGGCGTGATCGTCGTGCCCATGCAGACCGAGTTCACCCGGATGGCGAAGGGAGCATAGTCGATCGCGGCGTTCTTGGTGAGCCCGTTCACCGCGTGCTTGCTCGCCACGTAGGACGGCGTACCGCCGAAGCCGCGCAGCCCCGCGACCGAGGCGACGTTGACGATCGCCCCGCCGCGTCCCTGCGCCAGCATCTGGCGCAGTTCCGCCCGCAGGCTGCGGAACGTGCCGGTCGCGTTCACCCGCATCACCATGTCCCAGTAGGCGTCCGAGGCCTCGTCGATCCGCGCCATCGCAAGGTCCTTCTGGGCGGCATAGTCGATCGGGTCGCCGGGAAAGATCGCGTCCATCACCCCGGCGTTGTTCAGCGCGCAGTCGAGGCCGCCGTAGGTCTCGACCGCGGCCGCGACCATCCTATCGCAGACCGCGGTCTCCGAGATGTCGCCGGCGACGAAGACCGCCCGGCCGCCCTCCGCGGCGATGCCCTCGACCACCGCCCGGCCCTCGTCCTCCAGCCAGTCGACTGCCACCACGTTCGCCCCCTCGCGGGCGAGCCGGATCGCGGCGAGTCGGCCCATGCCGCGGGCACAGCCGGTCACGATCGCGGTCCTGCCCGCGAAGCGACCGGGGACGAAGTGATCCTCGGGCACCGGCACCACGTTCTGCCGACCCGGAACGTCGGGATCGGCCGGGTCCCAGGGCACGGAATAGGGCCCGAGCGGCGCGGGCGCCGCTCCACCCTCCTGCGCCGCGGCCTCTCCCGCGCCCAGCGTGGCGGCGCCCGCCGCCGCGGCAAACCCGATGCCCTTCAGGACGTCACGACGTTCCATTCCGTCAGATCCTTCTGCTCATGAGGGAAATCCATTCGCGCCCGTCCCGTCGCGCCCCGTCACGGCCGCGCTCCGTCACAGCGCGATCCGCACGAACAGCATCGTGCTCCACCAGGTGTCCGCATCGCCCCCGAGCGCGCTTTCCACCGCATCGCCCGGAAAGGTCGCGGCCACATGGCCCTGCACGAAGACCCGCTGGTTCGGGAACCACTTCGCCGTCAGGTTCACCTCGGTGCCGAGGTCCTTCGAATCGAGGAAGGACAGCGCCGGATTGCCGCCGAGGTTCGTCGTTTCGACCGCCTCGAAGAACCACAGCTGCGGCACCAGTTCCACCGTCGGCCGCGGCCGCAGCCGGGCCTGGATGCGGTGCGCCTCGAGGTTCGAGTTCTGGTAGACCTTGAAATGGTTGATGCCCTGCACCCACTGCTCGCCGTTGCCGCCCGACAGCAGCGGGTCCCAGCGTTCGAAGCGTTCGGTGTCCGGGTCGTCGCCGGAGAACCGCGCGTAGCGATAGCTGAGCGTCGGCGCCCAGGGCAGGTCGGCGAAGGCATAGCCGATCTCGCCGGTGACCCCGGTCGCGCGCATCAGGAAGTCCGCATTCTCCTGCAGCGCCGCCTCGCCGGCGACGAACGGCCCGCTCAGCCCCGTCGGCCGCGGCGACCAGCGGAACCGCGCGTCGTAGACCCGCAGCCCCTCGCGCGTGAAGCTCGCCGTCGGGGTGAAATAGCCGAAATCGGACTCCGGCACGGCCAGGAAGCTGCCCGCCACCGCCAGGCCGGGGCGCGGCTCGGTCTCGAGGTTCGCGCCGAGGATCTTCGTGCCCGTGTCGATCACCGGCAACTCGTCTGGGTCGAGATGGAACGCCTCGAAGAGCGTGGTGTTGTAGCGCACCTGCACCCGCGCCAGCATGTCGGCCGCCCAGCGCGGGTTCGACTGCAGCGCCGCCCGGTTCCAGCCGTTCGCCGAGGTGTTGGCGATCAGGAACCCGTCGCCGAGCAGGTAGCGCTGCCGCCCCGCCGAGGCGTTGACCACGAACCGGTCGCCTGCCGCGCCCGTCCGTCCCCCGATCAGCCCGCCATAGGCGTCCTCGACGGCCAGATAGTGCCGCGTCTCGTCGGTGAACAGCTCCTGCCCCGTCGAGCCGCTCAGGATCGCGCTGAACCCGCCATAGGCCGAGAGCCAAGGCGTCAGCGGCGTTATCCCGTAGAGCCCGGCATGGACGAACCCCTCGACCCAGTCGGAATAGCCCTCGCCGGCCGGCGTGCCCTGCACCAGCGGGTTGCCGGCGAGCATCGCACCGGGCTGCCCGTACCATGCGTTGGTGTTGCTGTAATGGATGCCGAGGCTCTCCAGCCGCAGCCGCGCATAGGTGCCGTCCCGGTCCCAGAGCACCGGCAGGTCGGCGGGATCGCCGGTTGCCAGCCAGCCGACCGCCGCATCCGGGGCGCCCGGTTCGGCCAGCGTCAGCGTGACCTCGACATCGACCCCGCCGGTCGGGCCGAAGGCCACCGCATAGGCCGTATCGGCGATCTCCGCCCGCCGGCGCAACCGCGACAGCGCCACATCGACGCGCTCCCGGGTGAACTGCCCGCCCGGAAACAGGCCGAGCTCGCGCCGCGCCGCGTCGATCACCCGCGCGTTGACCGCCGCGTCCGCCCCGGGATTGCTCAGGTCGATCCGCACCGCCTCGATCCGCCGCTCCTCGAAGGGTTCGGACAGGCCGAGCCCCTGCGCCGCCGCCGGTCCCGCAGCGAAGAGCAGCATGGCGAGCACCCCGGCGCAGCAGCGCGCCGGCAAGCTGCGGCCGAAGGCGCGAACGCGGGATCCGGGACGGGTCGGGATACGGGTCATGCCCCGCAGGTATCGCTCCGCCCGCGGGACCGGCAACCGGTCGGGTGCCCATTCCGGGCACCCCGACGCCGGACCCGTTCAGCGCTTCACGATCCGCTCGATCGCCGCATGGAGCCGCGCCAGCCGGGCGAGGCCGCGCGCATCGAGATCGGCGAGCTCCATCCTCACCGGTACCCCGCCCTCGACCCGCACGATCACCCAGGCCCCACCCTCGATCTGCCGGACCCAGCCACGCCCGGCCAGCGCCGCCAGCTTGCGCCGCACCGTCTCGCGCGGCAGCCCGGAGACGTCGGCGATCCGCGAGGCACTCAGCGCCCCCGCCGCCGCGCCGGATTCCTTACGGGCATAGGCCTGCAGCAGCGACTGGCCGAGGATCGCGAGCACCAGCATCCGGCCCAGATCGCCCTCGAAGCTCCGCGCGCAATCCGCCAGATGCTCGGTCAGGAAATGGACATAGGCGTATTGCACCGCGTGATAGTTCGCCTCCATCACCGCCGCGATCTCGGCCTCGCGTCCGCGGCCCGCCTCGCGGGCGCCGCCCGTGGCCAGCGGGGTCCTCTCACCGGTCATGCGCCGCCATCCCCCGTTCCCGCAGTTCGCGCCCCCGCCCCGCCAAGGAGGCCGGGGCTCAGTTCCCCACCGCCTCGGCGACCTGCAGGAAGGCGAGCGGCGGGTAGAGCTGTAGGGCCCGGGCGACGCGCATGTTCACAACATAGGCGAAATCCGTCACCTGCGCGATCGGCAGGTCGCCCGGAGCCACCCCGTCGCGCAGCACCCACAGCGCCTGCTCCGCCGCCAGCCGCCCGATGTCCTCGCGCCGCGCCGCGACCGACAGCAGGGCCGATTCCTCCTGCACGAGGCTCTCGTAGGGGCTGACCACCGCGATCCCGTTCGCCAGCGCCGCCTCGGTATAGGCCCTGCCGTTCGCCAGCAGGAAGGTGCTCGAGCCGAGATACATCCAGCGGACCCCGCGTTCCCGCAACTCCTCCAGCCGCTCGGGGATCCGGGCCGGGTCCGGCGCGCCCGCCGCATCCGGGTCGAGGTCGAGCGCGACCAGTTCGAAGCCGAGCTGCGGGGCCAGCGCCGCCAGCTCGTCCCGCTTCAGCACCGAGTTCGGCTCGTTGGCGGTGTAGAGCAGGCCCAGCCGGTCGAAACCCGGATCGTACTGACGGATCACCTCGATGTTCATAGGCTCCGGCACCCGGTTGAAGGTCCCGGTCACGTTCGCGCGTCCGCTGCCCTCGAAACCCTCTGCGATCCGCGTGCCGAAGGGATCGGCGACCGTGGTGAAGACCACCGGGATCTCGTTCAGGAACTCCGGCCGGCCGGCATCCTCCAGCGTGCCGACCATGCCCAGCGTCACGCTCGTGCCGTAGGTCAGCACCAGGTCGGCGGGCAGCGCGCGGGCCTCCTCGACCATCGCGGGCAGCAGGCTGCGGTCCTGCGCCACGTCGCGCAGGATCACCTCCGCCGGATAGCCGCTCTCGGCGATCCCGGCCCTGAAACCCTCGCAGATCTGCTCGCAGCCGGCGAAGAACACCGCCAGGATCCGCTTCGGCGCCTCCTGCGCCGCCCCGCCGCCCGCCGCCAGCAGGGCGCAGGTGATCGCAACCGCCCGCAGCATGGGCCTTCCTCCCGCATCGTCTTTCCGTGCAGCCTAACCCACCGGGTGGCCGCAAGTGAAGCGCCTCAGCCGCGCCTTCCGTCCGCCGCCAGCGCCGCCGCATAGGCCGCCGCGCCGGCCAGCGCCAGCGCGCCGATCGCGGCCGTCGCACCGGGATAGCCCGCCGCCGCCAGCACCGCCGCGCCGGCCAGCGCCTGCCCGGCGAGCGCCAGGACCTCCGAGGAGACCCCGGCCTCCGCCGCCCGTCCGCCCAGCGGCCCGACGAGGGCGATGGCGAGGAAATAGAGCATCAGCGTCCGGCCGATGTCCGCCGCCGAGGCGCCGATCGCGTCGAGGCTGAGCGCCACGAGATAGGCGACGAATCCCTGCATCACGATGCTCGCCGGCACCGCGATCCCGAAGACGAGCAGCGCGAATCGCCGGTTTCGCAGCGGGCCGGGCACCCGCGTCCCGCCGTCCCGCAGCACACTGCTCCGTCCGGCCTCGACCGGCAGCCGCAGGAAGAGCAACGCCGCGAGCACCACCAGCCCCGCGCTCACCAGGAACACGTTCGCCGGACCCAGACGGTCGGCCAGCACCCCGCCCAGCGCCGCCCCGGCGAAGATGCCGCTGAAGAGCACGGACCAGGCCTGCGCGAGGTTGCGGTGGCGCTGGCCCGGCCCGGCGACCGCCACGGCGTAGTCGATGCAGGCGAGGCTCGCCAGCGCATAGCCGACGCCCGAGACCGCACGCCAGAGCACGATCTCGGCCACGGTCGTGGCGAAGGCGAGGCCGAGAAAGGCCGCGCAGGTCGGGACCGCCGCGATCAGGACCAGCCGCCGCACCCCGAGCCGCGCCGCAAGCCCGCTCGCAAAGGGCGAGGCGACGAGCAGCGCGAGCAGATAACCGGCCAGCGGCAGGCTCACCACCAGATCGGTCCCGAGCCAGTCCGGAGCCCCCGCCGCCGCCCGGGTGTAGAGCGGCAGGAAGGCCAGCGGCAACTGGTCGGCCGCCGCGATCAGGAACAGTCCCAGCCGAACGTCCGTCAGATAGCCGATGCGCGGCGGCAGCAGCGCCCCCTCCGCCAGCCCGATGCGCGAACCGAGCGCCGCCAGCCGCGCCCGCATCGCGGCATCGCCGGTGGCCAGCAGTTCGGCGAAACGCGCCTGCAGCGCCTCCGCCCGCCCGGTCAGGACGCGGCCCAGCCGGTCGACCGCATGCGCGCCTTCGAAGCGCTGCCGGTCCGAGAAGTCGCCCGCCGCCTGCCGCGCCGCCAGCCGCTGCAGCCGGTCGAGCGGCGCGGTCAGCGACCGGCTCGCCACCAGCAGGATGATCTCGAAGGCGAGCAGGATCGCCACCAGCACGATCACGCCGATGTCGAGCAGCACGTCGCCGAACCGCTTGCGCAGGAACCGCGGGTCGATCCCGATCTCGATCCGCGCCACCTCCTCGCCCTGCTGGATCACGGGCTTCTCGCTGACCAGCTCGCCCGCAACCTGGATGCCGCTCTCGACCAGCGTGCCGTCCCGGCTCCGCAGGCCGATGTGGGTCACCTCCGGGAGATGCTCGAGCAGCCGTCCGAAATAGACCTCCGCCCCGACGAGCTCGTGGATCGGAACCCCCACCGCCAGCGCCCGCTGCACGTTCTCGCTCACCACGGTTCCGATCAGCGCGACCCGCGCCGCGAACTCCGGCTCGATCGAGCGGTTGACCGCGCGCAACGTCAGCCCGCCGAGCAGCAGCGCCGATCCCGCGATGACGGCCGCGGCGACCGGCACCAGCCGCCGCGCCACCTTCGTCGCCACCGATCCCGACACTGCCTCGGGCGCCGACGGCGCGGGCGCTGCCGGCGCGCCGCTTTCCAGTGCCGACAGCGCGGCGGCGTGCGCCGCATCCGCGCCGCGCAGGCTCGCCGCCAGTCGGGCGAGCTCGCCCTGGAACAGGCCGCCCGCCTCGCCCGAGACGCGCCCCTCGGCCAGCGACTCGAGCGCGCGTTCCGGCGCGCGCAGCATCAGCCGCAGCGCCGCCAGGCTCACCGCCGCCGCCGCCGCCCAGATCAGCAGCGCCGCCAGCACCGTCTCGCGCAGGAGCGCGCGCGACTCCGCGGCCAGCCGGTCCCGCGGGTAGAGCACCGCGACCGCGCCCACCGGCGCGCCCCGCGGATCGGTGATGGTGAAGCCGCTGACCAGATCCTCCTCGGTCTCGATGCTCCAGAGCTCGCCGTCGGCGAGCCGCAGCGCCTGACCGAGACGCGCGTCGACGACCGACGGCCTCGGCTGCTCGCTGCTGAACAGCACCCTGCCCCCCGGCTCCACCACATGCACCGCCCGGATATCCGGATCGGTCTGCCCCGGCCGTGCCACGATCGCATCGCCGTTGCGGAGCATCGACAGCGGCAGGCCGAGGCCGACCATCGGCGCGAAGGCCTCGCCCGTGGTCTGCGCCAGCACCGACAGCCGGTTGCGCGTCAGATCCGACAGGACCGCCGCGTGCTGGAAGCCGAGCAACAGCACGAGCACCGCCAGCACCACCGCCAGCACACCACAGAACGCGAACCAACTCCGCAGGTAGAGGGCCACCGGGACTCCGAGCACGTCGAGGGGCGGACTATAGGGCCGCAGCCGCGCGCGCGACCAGCAAAAGTCCCCGGAACCGTCTTGGCCCGGACACCCCCGATGGTTGCGAAAGCGTGAACATATTCGTCAAACAAAATAGCACCCAAATAGCACCTGAATGACACCGTCGTTTCCACCGCCCGGACCGGCTGTTTCCGGCCCGCCGGTTAACCTGTCTTGTCAGACCCTTGCCAAGCCCGGATGGCCTGACTAAGCCGTCAGACAAACGGTGGGAGGCCCTTCGGATCATGTCCATACCCCAGTCCGGCGGCGGGCCGATCGAGCGTGACAGCCAGCTCGCCGAATACCTCGAATCCGGCTGCAAGCCCGCCGAGGACTGGCGCATCGGCACCGAGCACGAGAAATTCGGCTACGATCTCAAGACCTTGTCGCCGCTGCCCTATGACGGCCCCTGCTCGATCCGGGCCATGCTCGAGGGCCTGCGCGACGGCTACGGCTGGGAACCGGTCACGGAGGGCGGGCATCTGATCGGCCTGCAGAAGGGCGGCGCCAACGTCAGCCTCGAGCCCGGCGGCCAGCTGGAGCTCTCCGGCGCGATCCTCCAGACGATCCACGAGACCTGCGACGAGGTCAACCAGCACCTCGCCGAGGTCAAGACCATCGCCGACCGCATCGGCGCCGGCTTCATCGGCCTCGGCGCCGCCCCCATCTGGACCGCCGACCAGATGCCGGTGATGCCCAAGGGCCGCTACGCGCTGATGACCCGCTATATGGGGCAGGTCGGCACGCACGGCACCCAGATGATGTACCGCACCTGCACCGTGCAGGTGAACCTCGACTTCGCCTCCGAGGCCGACATGGTGGCGAAGTTCCGCACCTCCCTCGCCCTCCAGCCGGTCGCGACCGCGCTCTTCGCCAACTCGCCGTTCTTCGAGGGCAAGCCGAACGGCTGGCAGTCCTGGCGCGCGCGGATCTGGCGCGACACCGACCCCGCCCGCACCGGCATGCTGCCCTTCGTCTTCGAGGACGGCATGGGCTTCCAGCGTTACGTCGACTACGCGCTCGACGTGCCGATGTACTTCGTCTACCGCGACGGCCGCTACGTCGACGCGCTCGGCCAGTCCTTCCGCGATTTCCTCGACGGCCGACTGCCCGCGCTCCCCGGCGAGAAGCCGACGCTCTCGGACTGGGCGGACCACCTGACCACCATCTTCCCCGAGGTCAGGATCAAGAAATTCATGGAGATGCGCGGCGCCGACGGCGGCCCGTGGCGCCGGCTGTGCGCCCTGCCGGCGTTCTGGGTCGGCATTCTCTACCACGGCCCCGCGCTCGCCGCGGCCTGGGACCTCTGCAAGGACTGGACCGCCGAGGAGCGCGACCAGCTGCGCCACGACGCGGCGAAGCTCGGCCTGCGCGCCGAGGTCCGCGGCCGCAGCCTGCGCGACATCTCCCGCGACCTCCTCGCCATCGCGCGGCAGGGGCTCGCGGCCCGCGCCCGGCCCGGCGCCGGCGGCAGCATCCCCGACGAGACCCATTTCCTGAACGCCCTGCACGAGACGGTCGAGACCGGCCAGACGCCTTCGGACGAACTGCTCGCCCGGTATCACGACGACTGGGGCGGCGATCTCACCCGGATCTACGCCGAATACAGCTACTGAAACCGCTGTCACGGGCGGCTCACGGTTTGGTAACGGCCCCGCCGTATGGTTAAGGCAGTCCAGAACGGAGTGCCCAGCATGTCTCAGCGCATGTCCCAAACCGTCGCCCGGATACCGATCCGCCCCCGCGTCCTCGACCTGATCGCCCGGGCCGAGATGGCCGGTCCCGAGGATGCCGAGTCGGACGAGGCCTATTTCCTCGCCCAGCTGCGCGCCGCGATCACCGGCGGCGAAAGCCCGGTCGACCGCCTGCGCGGACGCTACGGCGTCGGCCGCACCGACCGCCTCTGCCAGCTCTACGCGCGCTACGCCGACTAACCGAAGGTAAATGTTAAGCACCTGAAACCGCGCGGCCGCCGGCCACGCGGTGACGGATCCGGCACCGGAGTCCCGCGGATCAGCGCGGCGGATGGTGCGCCGCGCCGGACCGGGTCGCACGGACACGCACAGGCACGGATCGCCGCCGGGCGGCTCCTGCCAGATGCGCACCAGCCAAAAGCAGCGGGCCAAGGCCCGCCAGAACACACCCAAGATACAAGGCTGACATTCCGCCGTTCTCCGGTCGACGCGACGCCGCAACACCCTGCGCCCGAATGCTTAAGGCCGCGTTACCGATTCGCCCCCGACCGATGCGCCCAGCCCGTGGTCCGCATCTCGATCCAGGCCATGACCGCGTACATCCCGATGCCGAGCACGGCGAGCGCGATCAGGCAGGCGAAGACCAGCGGCACCTGGAACGCCGCCTGCGCCGACAGCATCATGTGGCCGAGCCCCTTGTTCGCCGCCACCGTCTCGCTCAGCACCGAGCCGATGAAGGCGAGCGTGATCGCCACCTTCAGCGAGCCGAAGAAATAGGGCATCGCCCGCGGGATGCCGACCTTGGTCATGATGTCCCACTTCCGCGCCCCGAGCGCGCGCAGCACGTCCTCCATCTCCGGCTCGATGGTGGCGAGGCCGGTCGCCACGTTGACCACGATCGGGAAGAAGGAGATCAGAAAGGCGGTCAGGATCGCCGGGATCTCGCCGGTGCCGAACCACAGCACGAGGATCGGCACCACCGCGACCTTAGGGATCGAGTTGAACCCGATCATCAGCGGATAGCTCGCCGCATAGACGAACCGGCTCCAGCCGATGGCGAGCCCGAGCAGCAGCCCGAAGACGATCGCCATCCCGAACCCGGCCAGCGTCGTCCACAGCGTCTGGATCGAGTTCGACCACAGCCCCGGCGCGAACTGCACCATCGCGCCCCAGATCACGCTCGGCGCCGGCAGCACGTAGGTCGGCACCGCGAAGACCCGCACCGCCGCCTCCCAGACCACGAACATGCCGATGGTCACCACCCAGGGCGCCGCCTTCACCCAGTCGATCCGCCCGCTCATGCCCTGGCCTCCGCGATATGCGCCCGCAACTCGTGCACGATGTCGGTGAAGACCGTCTCGTACTGCACGTCGATCGGCCGCGGCCGCGGGATCGGCACCTCCCGCTCGACGATCACCCGCCCCGGCCGCGCCGACATTACGAGGATCCGGTCGGCGAGGAACACTGCCTCACGCAGGTCGTGGGTCACGAGGATCGTGGTGAAGCCCTTCTCGGCATGCAGGTCCCGGATGACCTGCCAAAGCTCCTCGCGCGTGAAGGCGTCGAGCGCCCCGAAGGGCTCGTCCAGCATCAGGAGCTGCGGCTCGTGGACCAGCGCCCGGCAGAGGCTCGCCCGCTGCTGCATCCCGCCCGACAGCTGCCAGGGGTACTTCGCCCCCTGCCCGGCGAGCCCCACCGAGGCGAGCAGCGCCTCGCCCCGCGCGCGGTATTCCCGGCGCTTCGACCGGAACTGCCGGCGGTGCGGCTCCACCACCTCGAGCGGCAACAGCACGTTGTCGAGCGTCAGCCGCCAGGGCAGCATCACCGGGTTCTGGAAGGCCATCCCCGCGATCGACACCGGCCCCTTCACCGGCTTGCCGTCGACCCGGATCGTGCCCTCGGTGGGAAACTGAAGCCCGGTGGCGAGCTTCATCAGGCTCGACTTGCCACAGCCCGACGGGCCGACGACCGCGACGAACTCGCCGCGGTTCACGGTCATGGACAGGCCCTCGACGGCCAGCGTGCCCTCGCTCGCGCCCTGCGGCGCATAGCGCAGGGCGACGTCACTCACCTCGACGAACGGTGTCACTCGATCATGCGCTCCTCGAGCGGCGGCAGGAACGAGGCATCGAAGATGTCGTCCGCCGAGGGCAGTTCGCCCTGGAACTCGTAGGTCAGCGCGATCTGCTGCACCGCCCGGTCGAAGCGCTCCGGGTCGATCCCGCCGAAGCCGTTCGCCCGCACCTCGTCGGTGACGATGTTCGCCTCGAGCGACATCACCAGCCGCTCCAGCTCCACGTCCGCCGTCACCACGTCGTTGTTCGCGACCACGTATTCGACCGCCGCCGCGGGATCGGCGATCGTGTCCTTCAGCCCGCGGATCGTCGCGCGGATGAAGGCCGTCACCGCCTCGGGGTTCGCCTCCGCGAAGGCGGGGTTCACGATCACCACGTTGCCGTAGAGGTCGAGCCCCCAGTCCGACATCAACAGCACCGTGATGTCGTCCTCCGGCACGCCCGCGGCCTTCAGGTTGATGAAGGACGAGAACGAGAACCCGGTGATCGCGTCGACCTGGCCCTGCGCCAGCATCGGCTCGCGCACCGGAAAGCCCACGTTCTCGATCGTCACCTTGCTCGCGTCGATGCCGTTCGCGTCGACGAAGGCGTTCCACTGGGCATAGGCCCCGTCCGGCGCCGGCGCACCCAGCTTCCGGCCCTCGAGGTCCTTCGGCTCGTTGATCCCCAGCGACTTCCGACCGACGATCGAGAAGGCGGGGTTGTTGTAGACCATCAGCACCGCCTTGACCCCGAGGTCGGGGTTCTGGTCGCGGAACCGGATCAGGCTGTTGATGTCGGCGAAGCCCATCTGGTAGGTGCCCGAAGCCACGCGCGGGATCGCCTCGAGGCTGCCCTGGCCGGTGTCCATCGTCACCTCCAGCCCCTCTTCGGCATAATATCCCCGGTCGAGCGCCAGCAGGAACGGCGCCGCCGGCCCCTCCCACCGCCAGTCGTTGGCATAGGCGATGCGCACCTGCGCCTCGGCCGCCGCGGCGAAACCGACGGTGGCCGCCAGCGTGATCGCGAGAAGTCTCATGTTCCTCACCTCCTCTGTTTGCGCGGGAGGCTAGGACGGCACCGTTCCGTCCGCAAACAATTTCAGCAGACGCGGCGCCTTCGTTCCGCACCTGCCGGTTTCCTGCACTGCACCTGCCCATTCCTTGACCGTCAACGCTGCCCTTTATCGGAGGCCCGATAGCACCTGCGTCTTCCGTTTCCACGATTCCCCGTTTCCCATCCCGACGCGGATCAATCCGGGCATATCGGAAACAATGCGTCCAGCACGCGCGGCTTTGTTCGGGCTCTCCAAGGCGCTATCTGCCGTGAAACCAATCCCACGAGGGAGCGAACCATGCTCGACCAGATCAAGGGCCTGCACCACGTCACATCCATGGCGAGCAGCGCCCGCGCCAACAACGCCTTCTTCACCGACACGCTCGGCCTGCGCCGGGTCAAGAAGACCGTCAACTTCGACGCGCCCGACGTCTACCATCTCTACTACGGGGACGCCGCCGGCACGCCCGGATCGGTGATGACCTACTTCCCCTTCCCCGACATCGGCGACCGCAAGGCCGGCGCAGGCGAGGTCGGGCTGACCCGCTTCGCCGTGCCGAAGGACGCGCTGCACTGGTGGGCCGAGCGTCTCTCCTATCGCGGCGTCGACGGCCTGAAGTCCGAGACGGCCTTCGGCGAGGACCGGCTGGTCTTCCGCGGCCCCGACGGCGACGAATTCGCGCTGGTCGCGACCGAGGACGCCCGCACCGCGCCCTGGACCGGCGCCGGTGTGCCCGAGGACACCGCGATCCGCGGCTTTCAGGGCGCGACGCTCCGCCTTGCCGAGTCGAAGCTGACCGACGAACTCCTGCGCTTCATGGGTTTCGAGGTCGAGGGCACCGACGGCGCGCTGACCCGCTACCGCAAGGCCGATGGCAACGGCGCCGACGTGATCGAGATCGAAAAGACCCCCGGCGCGCGCCGCGCGATCCCCGGCGCCGGCACCGTGCATCACATCGCCTTCGCCGTGCCCGACCGCGCGGCCCAGCTCGAAGTGCGCAAGGCGCTCACCGACACCGGCTACCAGGTCACGCCGGTCATCGACCGCGACTATTTCTGGGCGATCTACTTCCGCACGCCCGGCGGGGTCCTCTTCGAGATCGCGACCGACGAGCCCGGCTTCGCCCGCGACGAGGACCCGAACCACCTCGGCGAGGCGCTGAAGCTGCCGAAACAGCACGCCCATCTGCGCGACTATCTCGAACGCCATCTGGAGCCGATCGAATGACCGGCCGCGACCTCTACATCCACCACGCCGCGCCGGGGAAACCCGGCGCGCCGCTCCTGTTCCTGTTCCACGGCACCGGCGGCGACGAGCGCCAGCTCCTGCCCTTCGCCCGTCAGGTCCTGCCGGACGCCACCGTCGTCGCCCCGCGCGGCGACGTGGACGAGCACGGCGCGCTGCGCTTCTTCCGCCGCAAGGCCGAGGGGCTCTACGACATGCCCGACCTCGCTGCCCGCACCGCGAAGATGGCGGATTTCGTCGCGGCCCATGTGGCGAACCAGAAGCCGTCGCGCGTGATCGGCCTCGGATATTCCAACGGCGCGAACATCCTCGCGAGCGTGATCTTCTCCCGCCGGGACCTCTTCGACGACGCGGTGCTGATGCATCCGCTGATCTCCTGGTCGCCCGAGCCCGGCGCCGTCCGCACCCGCGTGCTGCTCACCGCCGGCCAGCGCGATCCGATCTGCCCGCCGCCGCTCACCCGCCAGCTGGATACCTGGTTCGCCGGGAACGGCGCCGAGACCCAAACCCACTGGCACCCCGGCGGCCACGAGGTCGACCCGTCCGAGATCGCAGCCATCGCGGGATTTCTGCGCTAGACTGGCCGGCGGCACTAGCGAGGACGCGATGAGCTGGAACCCCACCCTCGACCCCACCTGCCCCGCGGCCGGCGAGGTCGATTCGATCGAGACGCTGATCATCCCCCGCGCGCGCGACCTCGGCGGCTTCGAGGTGCGCCGCGCCCTGCCCGCGCCGCGGCGCCAGATGGTCGGGCCCTTCATCCTCTTCGACCAGATGGGCCCGGTCGAATACCTCACCGGCCAGGGCATCGACGTGCGGCCGCATCCCCACATCGGGCTCGCCACCGTCACCTACCTCTTCCGCGGCGCATTCCAGCACCGGGACAGCCTCGGCTCGAACCAGATGATCCATCCCGGCGCGGTCAACTGGATGATCGCCGGCAACGGCGTCACCCATTCGGAACGCACCACCGCGGCGACCCGGCGCAACCCGCATGAGCTTTTCGGCATCCAGACCTGGGTGGCCCTCCCCGAATCGGCCGAGGACACGCCTGCCGCCTTCGAGCACCAGCCGAAGGAGTCGCTGCCCCTCATCGCCGACCGCGGCGCCACGGTCCGGCTGATCCTCGGCACCGGCTGGGGCGAACGCGCCCCGGTCCGGACCTTCACCGAGATGTTCTACGCCGACGCGCGGCTCGAGCCCGGCGCGGTCCTGCCCCTGCCCGACGGCCACGAGGACCGCGGCCTCTACGTGATCGACGGCATGATCACCGTCGCGGGCCAGAGCTTCGAGGCGAACCGCATGGTGGTCTTCCGCCCCGGCGACCCGATCCACGTCACCGCCGGCCCGCAGGGCGCGCGGCTGATGCTGCTCGGCGGCGAGACGCTCGGTGGCCCGCGCTACATCTGGTGGAACTTCGTCGCCTCCTCGAAGGAGCGCATCGAGGCCGCGAAGGAGGCATGGCGCGCGGGCGACTGGGAACACGGCCGCTTCCGCCTGCCCCCCGGCGACGACGCCGAGTTCATTCCCCTGCCCTGATCAGTCCGGGACCAGCATGTAGCCCGCGCCCCGCACCGTCTGCAGGTACCGCGGCATCTTGGGATCCGATTCGATCTTCTTGCGCAGCCGGGTGATCTGCACGTCGACCGCACGCTCCTGGATCTCCGCATCGCCGTTGCCGAGATCGCCGACCAGCTCGGTCCGCGTTACCGGCTCGTGCGGACGCGCCGCGAGCAGCCGCAGGAGCGCGCCCTCGGTCGCAGTCAGATGGATCATCTCCGGCCCGCGCCACAGCTCGCCCCGCGTCAGGTCGAACCGCACCTCGCCGAGCTGCAGCGTCTTCGGCGGCTCCGACTTCGGCACCGGCTTCGGCACCCGGCGAAGGATCGCGTTGATCCGCAGGAGCAGCTCCCTCGGCTCGAACGGCTTCGGCAGATAGTCGTCCGCCCCCGCCTCCAGACCCCGGATCCGGTCCTCCGCATCCCCCCGCGCGGTCAGGAGCAGGATCGGCGTGGTCAGCCGCTCGCGCAGGCTCGCGGTCAGCGCCAGCCCGTCCTCGCCCGGCATCATCACGTCGACCACGATCAGGTCGAACTCCAGCCCCTCCAGCAGGTTGCGCGCATGGGCGGCATCGCGCGCCGTGCTGACCCAGAACCCGTTCCGCGCCAGATACTTGCGCAGAAGCGCCCGGATTCGCTCGTCATCGTCCACGACCAGCACATGCGCCTGGGGCGCGGGACCGGTCACGGGCGGCCGCCTTCGACCCAGCCCATCACCCGCTCACGCAGCTCGGGATCGATCATGCCTTCCAGCACCTTGCGGAACCCCAGCACCGCATCGGGCCCGGCGCTCGAAAAGGCCGCCCGCATCCGCCGCCGCTGCGCCGCCGACAACTCCTGTTCCAGCATCCGCCCCTTCTCGGTCAGGTGCAGGTTGCGCTGCCGCCGGTCGGTCCGCCCGATCCGGCTCTCCACCAGCCCGTCCTCGACCAGCTGCCGCAGCACCCGGTTCAGGCTCTGCTTGGTGACCCCGAGGATATCCAGCAGTTCGTTCACCGTCAGACCCGGCCGGCGGTTGATGAAATGGATCGCCCGGTGATGCGCGCGGCCATAGCCCATCTCCTCCAGGATCCGATCGGGATCGGCCGTGAACCCGCGATAGGCGAAGAACATCAGCTCGATGCCCTGCCGCAGCTGGTCGTCGGTCAGGAACAGCAACTGCTCGCTGCGGGAAGGGTTCGCGGAGAATCCGCTCTGCGCCATGTCTCGTCCTCTGCATTGCCGTCTCGGTCACAGTTTATGTCAGGCATGTTGACATTCCAAGAGGCAAATGCTAGCCGGAGTCGCACGCTGCGAAAGAAACTGTCGCGCCGGGCGACGGACACGCAACATTCGGAATCACTGGGGAAACGGTCATGGCAGGCGCATACGACGATCGCGACGGGGTCATCTGGATGGACGGCGGCTTCGTGCCGTGGCGCGAGGCCAAGGTCCATGTCCTGACCCACGCCCTGCACTACGCCAGCAGCGTCTTCGAGGGCGAGCGCGCCTACGAGGGTGTCATCTTCAAGAGCCGCGAGCATTCGGAGCGGCTCTTGAAGTCCTGCGACTACATGGAGATCCCGCATCCCTATTCCGTGGACGAGATCGAGGCCGCCAAGGCCGCCGTCCTGCGCGAGAGCGGCCTCACCGACGCCTATCTCCGGGCGCTCGTCTGGCGCGGCTCGGGGCCCGACATGGGCGTCGCCTCGGCCCGCAACCCGGTTCATCTCGCCATCGCCGCCTGGGAATGGGGCGCCTATTACGGCGACGCCAAGATGAAGGGCGCGAAGCTCGACATCTCGAAATGGAAGCGCCCGAGCCCCGAGACCATCCCCTCCTTCGCCAAGGCCGCCGGGCTCTACATGATCTGCACAATGTCCAAGCACGCCGCCGAGGCGAAGGGCTGCTCGGACGCGCTCATGATGGACTACCGCGGCTATGTCGCCGAGGCGACCGGCGCCAACGTCTTCTTCGTGAAGGACGGCGTCGTGCACACACCGAAACCCGACTGCTTCCTGAACGGCATCACCCGCCAGACCGTGATCGCCATGCTGAAGCAGAAGGGAGTCGAGGTGGTCGAACGCCATATCGAACCGGCCGAGATGGAAGGATTCCAGCAGTGCTGGCTGACCGGCACCGCGGCCGAGGTCACGCCGGTCGGCCAGATCGGCGACTACACCTTCGAAGTGGGCGCGCTGACCCGGCTGATCGCCGGCGACTACGAGAAACTGGTGCGGGGGCGGCTCGCGGCGGCCTGATCCGGCATGGCTCCGGAACGGATCGTCATCGACACCGACCCCGGTCAGGACGACGCGGTCGCGATCCTGCTCGCACTGGCGAGTCCCGGGATCGAGGTGCTCGGCATCACCACGGTGGCGGGCAACGTGCCGCTCGCCCTCACCACCCGCAACGCCCTGCAGGTCGTGGAACTGGCGGGCCGTCCGGACGTGCCGGTCCATGCCGGTGCGGCGCACCCGCTCCTCCGGCCGCTCATCACCGCGGAATACGTCCACGGCAAGAGCGGCATGGACGGCCCCGACCTGCCCCAGCCGTCGATCGCCGCCCGCGACGGCCACGCGGTCGACTTCCTGATCGACACCCTGCGGCGCGAGCCTGCGGGCACCGTCACCCTCTGCACCCTCGGCCCGCTCACCAACATCGCGCTCGCCTTCGCCAAGGCGCCGGACATCGTGCCCCGCGTGAAGCGCCTCGTCTCCATGGGCGGCGGCGCCTTCGAGGGCGGCAACACCACCCCGGTGGCGGAGTTCAACATCCTCGTCGACCCCCACGCCGCCCAGGCGGTGTTCCGCGCCGGCGTGCCCTCGGTACTCATGCCGCTCGACGTCACCCACAAGTGCCTCACCCGCCGCGACCGGGTCGCCGCCTTCCGCGCCCTCGGCACGCGGGTCGGCTCGGCGGTCGCGGACCTGCTCGACTTCTTCGAACGCTTCGACGAGACGAAATACGGCACTGACGGCGGCCCGCTGCACGATCCCAACGTGATCGCCTGGCTCCTCCGGCCCGAAATCTACCGCGGGCGCGACGTGAACCTCGAGGTCGAGACCGGCTCGGAACTGACCATGGGCCAGACCGTGATCGACTGGTGGGGCGTCACCGACCGGCGGCGCAACGTCCACGTGATCCGCGAGGTCGACGACGACGCGTTCTACGCGCTCCTCCTGGACCGCATCGGCCGGCTCTGATCGGTCACATCGGCTCGGCCTGCCGCAGCTCCCAGACCTTCACGAAGGCCGGCCGCGTCTGGCAGGACAAAAGCCATGCCGTCGTGGCCGGGAACGCGTCGAGCAGCGTCGGATGGCTCTGGGCATAGCGCAGGCATTCCGCGAGGTTGAGGTCCGCCACCGTGAACCGGCCGCCGACGCAATGGCTCTGCGCCGCGAAATGCGCCTCCAGCCGGTGGAGCGGCCGGCGCAGGCGCTCGGCCGCAACCGCGACGGCCTCGCCTTCCACGCCCTCGCCGCCCCGCATCGCGTTCATGATCTCGAGCGCCGGCGTCTCGATCGCGGTCGCGGCGAGGAAGGCCCAGTTCTCCATCAGCGCCAGCTCCGCCTCGTCTGCGGGACCGAGGCTGCCGCCATGCCGCCGCGCCAGATGCAGAGTGATCGCGAGGCTCTCGGTCAGCACCAGCCCGTCCTCGACCATCGCCGGGATCTGCCCCGCGGGGTTCACCTTCAGGAACTCCGGCGATGAAGTGTTGATCGGCGCATCCGGGGCCGAGGGGTCGGGCAGGCGGTAGGCCTGCATCACCGGCACATGCGTGTAGGGCGTCCCCGCCTCGGCCAGCAGCCAGATCGGCCGCAGCGCGCGCGAGCGAAAAGCCCCGTAGATCGTGATCATTCCCCGGTCCCCCCCTCTTCAGGTCCGGCGACGCTATCCCGCGGCCGCGTCCTGGAAAAGGGGTCGATTGTGCCCCGAACCGCCCCGGGCGATCGGCCGCCGTGGCCGGTCCCTCGCCAATGCCGGTTGGACTTCGCGCGCCTCTGGGCCATCCTCCGCCGCATGACCGCCGCCAGCGATACCGCCACCCGCGCCTTCGAGATGCTGACGGGCGATGACGACGGCCGGGTCTGCTCCGACATCCCCGACAGCGCCTGCCGCGCCCAGCCGCGCAGCTTCTTCACCCATGTCGCCAGCCTCGGCGCCACCAAGACCGCAGACGGCCTGATCGACCCGAAGCTGGTGCTGAGCTGGCTGATGACGCATCTCGGCGCGCCGTCCGGCCTGATCGGACTCCTGGTCCCGATCCGCGAGGCGGGCGCGCTCCTGCCGCAACTCCTGACCGCCGGCTATCTCCGCCGGCTCGAACGGCGCAAATGGGCCTGGGCGGCGGCCAGCGCCGTGCAGGGCCTCGCCGCGGCCGGCATCGGCGTCGTCGCGCTGACGCTCACCGGCGCCGCCGCGGGCTGGGCGATCCTCGGCCTCCTCGCCCTCTTGGCCGTCGCCCGCTCGGTCGCCTCGGTCTCCTACAAGGACGTGCTCGGCAAGACCGTGGACCGCTCGAAACGCGGCACCGCGACCGGGCTCGCCACCAGCCTTTCCGCCATCGGGGTCATCGCCTTCGCCCTCGTCCTGATGCTCGGCCTCGCCCCCCGCCCCGCCCTCGTCGCGGGTGCGCTGTTCGCGGCGGGCGGCCTCTGGCTCCTCGCCGCGGGCCTCTTCTCCAGCCTCGCCGAGACGCCCGGCGCCACCGAGGGCGGCGGCGCGCCGCTCGCCGTCGCGCGCGAGAATCTCGCCCTCCTGCGCGACGACGCCGACCTGCGCCGCTTCATCCTGACGCGCGGCCTCCTGATCTCCACCGCCCTCGCGCCGCCCTACTTGGTCTCGCTCGCCTCCGGCGCGGGCGGCGCCGCGCTCGAACAGCTCGGCGCGCTGGTCCTCGCCTCCAGCCTCGCGAGCCTCGCCTCGAGCTACGTCTGGGGCCGGCTCGCCGACGTCTCGAGCCGCAGGGTCCTCGCCTTCACCGCCCTCGCCGCCGCGGTCACGCTCGCCCTCACCCTCGCCGCCGAATGGACCGGGCTCATCGGCGCACCGCTCGTCCTGCCGGTGCTGATCTTCGGGCTGATGATCGCCTATCAGGGCGTGCGCCTCGGCCGCACGACCCACCTCGTCGACATGGCCCCGCCGGACCGGCGCGCCGCCTATACCGCGCTCTCCAACACGGTGATCGGCGTGCTCCTGCTGGCCGGCGGCGGCTTCGCCCTGATCGCCGAACTCGCCGGCACCACGACCGTCATCGCGCTCCTCGCCGCGATGTCGGCGCTGGCGGTGCCGGCCGCGCTCGGCCTGCGCGAGGTCCAGGGCGGCTGAGGGCAGCGACGGGACCGTCATCGCGCCTTAACACTTCCGTAGCATCATGAAGGCGTTCCCCGGCCCTCGAACTTGAGACGGGGGAACAAATGGACTACATTCATGCCACCGGCGCCGGGTGGGACGGCGCGGTTCAACCGAGGAGACCGACCTGACCGAAAACCTGCACGCGGCCCATCGGACCGCATCCCCCGCCGGGGTTCCAGCTACCCCTGCAGGGCAAACCGACGGCACGTTGCTGTCCGCCATCCTGGCCTCGCTCGAGGACGACAAGGCCGAGGACATCGTCACCATCCCCCTCGCAGGCAAGTCGCAGATGGCCGATCACATGGTGATCGCCACCGGCCGGTCCTCGCGCCAGGTCTCGGCGATCGCCGACAAGCTCGCCGAGCGGCTGAAGGCCGACCTCGGCCTGATCGTGCGGATGGAAGGCAAGGAACTCGGCGACTGGGTGCTGGTCGACACGGGCGACGTGATCGTCCACGTGTTCCGCCCCGAGGTGCGCGAATTCTACCAGCTGGAAAAGATGTGGCTGCCGCAGCCCGGCGCCCGCCCGAAGGCGGCCGACACCGTCTGATCCCGCCTTGCGCGTCACGATCTGCGCCGTGGGCCGGCTGCGCGCCGGTCCCGAAAAGACACTGCTCGACGACTATCTCGCGCGCTTCGACCGCACCGGCCGCCCGCTCGGCCTCGGACCGGCCGTCGTCGTGGAGGTCGAGGACCGCAGGGGCGGCGGCATGGCGGCCGAGGCGCGCCTCCTCGCCGCCGCGATCCCGCAATCGGCCGTCACCCTCGCCCTCGACGAACGCGGCCGCCAGCTCGACAGCCCGGCCTTCGCCGCATGGCTGCGCACGCGGGCCGACTGGGGCAGCCGCGACCTCGCCGTGCTGATCGGCGGCGCCGACGGCCTCGCCCCCGACCTGCGCGACCGCGCCGATCTGGTACTCTCCCTCGGCGCCATGGTCTGGCCGCACATGCTCGTGCGGGTCATGCTGGCCGAACAGCTCTACCGCGCCGCCTCGATCCTCGCCGGCGGCCCCTACCACCGCGGCGGCTGACCGCAGGTCACTGGCCGCGCATCATGCGCCGGACGACCTCGGTCTTCCACCAGAACTGGTGGGCGAGCGCGGCCGCGACGTGGAGCAGGATCAGCAGGATCAGGAGGTTCCCGGCCGCGCCATGCACCCGGGCTGGCGCCTCGATCCCCCCGAACCAGGCGACCGCGCCGGAAATCGGCATGCCGATCAGCAGCAGGTAGAACAGCGTATGGGTCACCTTCGCCACCGTCGCCAGCACCGGATGCTCCCCGGCGGGGGGCGGCGGCGCACCAAGGCGCAGCCGCAACGCCACCCGCCAGAGCATCAGCACGAGGATCACGAGCCCGGCAAGGGCGTGCGGCGTCGGGAACGGCTCGTTCGGGATCGCGCCGGTCATCCGGTCACTCCAGAACGCCTCGATGCCCGCGCTGAACAGGATCTGGAAGGCGACGATTGCGCCGATGACCCAGTGCAGCGCGATCTGGGTCCGGGAATAGGCGGCGGGATTCGACATGGGGCTCTCCTCGGGATGGTCGTGCCTCGACCGCAGCATCCCGATTCCCCGGCCCCGCGGCCTTGATCCCGGTCAAGCCGGCCCGCCAGGGTCGCCGGAATCGCGCCATCCGGCCTCGACTGTTGCGGCGCGGCGCAAAGTCGCTGGACCCAGCCGGGACAAAAGTCTAAATGACCCCGCAGCGGACCGGGTCGATGGTCCGAATGTGACGAATTGCGCCCGCACGGCGGGCCGTTGCAAGGAGAGATGGGGTGGCCCACGTCGAAGAACAATCCGGAACCCGCCGAGATTTCCTCTACGTCGCGACCGGAGCTGCGGGGGCGATCGCCACGGGCGCGGCCGTCTGGCCGCTGATCAACCAGATGAACCCGAGCGCGGACGTCCAGGCGCTCGCCTCGATCCAGGTGGACGTGAGCGGCGTCGCCGAGGGCAGCCAGATCACCGTGCTCTTCCTCGGCAAGCCGGTCTTCATCCGCCGCCGCACCCCCGAGGAGATCGAGGCCGCGCGCGCCACGCCGCTCTCCGACCTGCCGGACCCGGATTCGCGCAACGCCAACCGCCCCGGCAGCGACGCCGCCGACAGCAACCGCGCCCTCGACGAGTCCGGCGAATGGCTGCTGATGACCGGCGTCTGCACCCATCTCGGCTGCGTGCCGCTGAACGAGGCGGGCGACTTCAACGGCTGGTTCTGCCCCTGCCACGGCTCGCATTACGACACCTCCGGCCGCATCCGTCGCGGCCCGGCCCCCGAGAACATGCACATTCCGGTGGCGGCCTTCGTGTCCGACACCGTGATCGAACTCGGCTGAGACAGGGAGACCGAAACCCATGAGTGGCATTCCCCACGATCACTACGAGCCGAAGTCGAACGCCGAGAAGTGGCTCGAGAGCCGCCTTCCGATCCTCGGCCTCGCCTATTCGACGCTGATGATCCCGACGCCCAAGAACCTCAACTGGATGTGGATCTGGGGCATCGTGCTGGTGTTCTGCCTCGTGCTGCAGATCGTCACCGGCATCGTGCTCGTCATGCACTACACGCCCGACGTGAACCTCGCCTTCGCGAGCGTCGAGCACATCATGCGCAACGTGAACGGTGGCTGGGCGATCCGCTACATCCACATGAACGGCGCGTCGCTCTTCTTCATCGCGGTCTACGCCCACATCTTCCGCGGCCTCTACTACGGCTCATACAAGGCCCCGCGCGAGATCACGTGGATCATCGGCATGCTGATCTACCTGCTGATGATGGCGACCGCCTTCATGGGCTACGTGCTGCCCTGGGGCCAGATGTCCTTCTGGGGCGCGACGGTGATCACCGGCCTCTTCGGCGCGATCCCGGTCATCGGCGACGGCATCCAGACCTGGCTGCTCGGCGGCCCGGCGGTGGACAACGCCACGCTGACCCGGTTCTTCTCGCTGCACTATCTCCTGCCGTTCGTGATCCTCGGTCTCGTGATCGTGCACGTCTGGGCCTTCCACACCACGGGCAACAACAACCCGACCGGCGTGGAAGTCCGCCGCACCTCCAAGGCCGAGGCCGAGAAGGACACCCTGCCCTTCTGGCCCTATTTCGTGATCAAGGACCTGTTCGCGCTGGTCTTCATCCTGGTGATCTTCGCCGCGATCGTCGGCTTCATGCCGAACTTCCTCGGCCACCCGGACAACTACATCCAGGCGAATCCGCTTGCGACGCCCGCACATATCGTTCCGGAATGGTACTTCCTGCCGTTCTACGCGATCCTGCGCGCGATCACCTTCGACGTCCTGTTCATCGACTCCAAGCTCGGCGGCGTGCTTGCCATGTTCGGCTCGATCCTGGTGATGGCGCTCGTGCCCTGGCTCGACACCAGCCGGGTCCGCTCGGGCCGCTACCGGCCCCAGTTCAAGATCTGGTTCTGGCTGCTCGTGGTGACCTTCTTCGTGCTGATGTGGTGCGGCGCCATGCCGGCCGAGCAGCCCTACGTGATCATCAGCCAGCTCGCGACGCTCTACTGGTTCGCCTACTTCCTGGTGATCCTGCCGCTGCTCGGCGTGATCGAGAAACCGTTGCCGGAACCGCGGACCATCGAGGAGGATTTCGCCTCGCATGTCGCCGTGAAGCCCGCCGAATAGAGCCGAGAGGATCGAGATCATGCTGAAGAAGACCATCCTCTCGGGGATCGCGGCGCTCGCCCTCGGCACCGGCGCGGCACTCGCCGCCGGCACCGGCGGCCACGTTACCGACTACCGCTTCTCCTTCGAGGGCCCGTTCGGCCGCTACGACCAGGCCCAGCTTCAGCGCGGCCTGCAGGTCTACACCCAGATCTGCTCGTCCTGCCACGGGCTCGAGATGGTGGCGTTCCGCACCCTCGCCGACGAGGGCGGGCCGCAGCTGAGCGAAAGCCAGATGCGCGCCTATGCCGCGCAGTTCGAGATCGAGGACCGGGTCACCGGCGAGTACCGCACCGCGACCCCGCCCGATCACTTCCCCGGCAGCATGCTGGAAAACGCGCCGGACCTCAGCCTGATGGCCAAGGCCCGCGCCGGCTTCCACGGCCCGGCCGGACTCGGCCTCAACCAGCTCTTCCGGGGCATGGGCGGCGCCGAATACATCGCCTCCTTCCTGCTCGGCTTCACCGGCGAGGAACAGGAGCAGGCGGGCGTGCTGCTCTACGAGAACGCGGCCTTCGGCGGTTACGTCTCCATGGCGCCGGTGCTCTACGGCGACGACGTGATCTACGAGGACGGCACCCCGGCGACTGCCGAGCAGATCGCCCAGGACGTGGCCGCCTTCCTGATGTGGACCGCCGAGCCGAAGATGATGGCGCGCAAGGAGGCCGGCCTGACCGCCGTCCTGTTCCTGACCGTGCTGACCGTGCTGCTCTACTTCACCAACAAGAAGCTCTGGGCGCCGGTTAAGGGCAAGAAGAGCGCCTGACAGTCAGGCATGTGACAAGGGGGCGGTGCCCGGCCGGGTGCCGCCCCTTTTTCTATTCCGCGGCGATGCGCTGACGCGCGGCGGAGTTGCGCTCGCCGATCGGCGCCCAGCCGGCGGCCTTGGCCAGCCCGGTCAGGGGCATCCCGGAATAGATCGGCTCGTACTGTCCCGCGCGCACCGGATAGGTCTCGTGCCAGATGCCCACGTCCTCGCGGGAATCCCTGTTGGCCCTGTTGAAGGCGACCCAGGCCGGCCAATGCGCCTGCTCCGGGCTGCGCGCGAAGGCTTCCAGATGCTCGAAACTGCGCCAGTACTGCACGATCAGCTTCAGCGACCGCGAACTGTGGCCGAGCAGCCCGGCCGCGGGCCCCTTCGTCTCCAGTTCCTTCAGCATGCGCGGCATCGCCATCAGGACCGGCCACCACTTGTGGACCTTCCACGGCCTGTTGATCCGCATCCCGATCAGCAACACCACGAGTTCGCCCTCGATCCGGGCGACATAGTGCTTGGGCAGGACCTCCGTCATCGCCAGGTCTCCCGCGTTCGCGGGGGCGAGAACTTACCACGAAACGCCGCGCCGCGCGACGCCCCTCAGCCCAGATAGTCCCGCAGCACCGGCGGCGGATCGGCCAGCAGCGCCTCGGTCGGCAGCGGCCCTTCGGCGCGGCCCTCGGCCACCAGCACCGTCTGCGGCGCGATCCGCCGCGCGTCGGCCGGATCGTGCGTCACCATCAGCAGCGTCGCGCCCTGCTCGGCGCGGATGCGGTCCACCAGATCCAGCATCTCCGCCCGCAGCGCCGGCCCCAGCGCCGCGAAGGGCTCGTCCAGCATCAGCACCGGCCGGTCGCGCAGGAGCGCGCGGGCCAGCGCCACCCGCTGCCGCTGCCCGCCCGACAGCTGCCCCGGCAGCCGCGCCCCGAGCCCCGGGAGCCCCACCTCCTCCAGCGCCGCCTCGACCGCCTCGCGTTCCTCCCGCGTCAGCCGCAGGTTCGGCCGCAGCCCCAGCCCCACGTTCTGCGCCGCGGTCAGATGGGCGAACAGGTTGTGCTCCTGGAAGAGCAGCGTCACCGGCCGCTCTGCCGGGGCGAGGCCAGTCAGGTCACGCCCCTCCCATTCGACCCGCCCCGCGGTGACCTCGACGAAGCCCGCGATCGCCGCCAGAAGCGTGCTCTTGCCCCCGCCGGACGGCCCGATCACCGCCGTGGCGCTGCCCCGCTCCAGCGCGAAATCCGCGTCGAGCCGCCAGTCGCCCTGCACGATCTCGACCCGCTCGAGCCGCAGCCCCTCACGACTCGGCATTGACCCGCCCTCCCCTGTCGAAGACCCAGAACAGCGCGAAGGTCAGCGCCACCAGCAGCAACGCCGTCCCCGCCGCCGCCTCCAGCCGGTAGGCCGCCATCAGCCGCTGCATGGTCAGCGGCAAGGTCGCCACCTCCGGCGGCGCGAAGAGCGCGATCACGCCGAGATCCCCCATCGACAGCGCCGCGGCCAGCCCCGTCGCGAAGCCCGCCGGCCGACGCAGCCGCGGCCAGGTCACCAGCCGGAACCGCGTCATGCCGCCCATGCCGAGGCTGTCGGCCAGCCGCCCGTAATCCGCCCGCGCCTGCGCCAGCGCCGGGATCAGGCTGCGGATCATGAAGGGCAGCGCCATGCCCGCATTGACCAGCGCCGTCAGCGGCAGCGCCAGCGCAAAGGGATCGGCCACCGGATGCACGATGATGAAGAGCCCCGTGCCGATCACGAAGGGCGAGGCGGCGAGCGTCATCAGCCCCAGCCCCTCCACCGCCCAGGCGGCCCGCCCCCGCGCCCGCAACCCGTCGACCAGCATGGCGAGCGCCAGCGCGAGCACCAGCGCCAGCGCCGCCGAGGCAAGCGCCACCCAGAGGCTGCGCACCGCCGCCGGCCAGACCTGCGCCGGCAACCCGGCGAGCACCGCCGGCAGCCCCCGCGCCATGATGGCGAGCAGCGGCAACCCCACGAACAGCGCCACCGCCACCAGCACCGCACCGTCGAGCCAGCGCAGATGCGCCCGGTCCGCGTCCCAGCGCCGGGTCAGCCCCATGACGCCCGCGCCGAACCCGGTCTCCGCCGCGACCCTGAGCGACACCGCCGCCGCGATCCCGCAGAGCCCGAACTGGATCAGCGCCAGAACCGCCGCCCGGCCGAGGTCGAAGTCGAAGCGCAGCGCCTGAAAGATCGCGAGATCCACCGTCGTCGCCCGCGGCCCGCCCCCGAGCGTCAGCGCCACCGCGAAACTGGTCATGCAGAGCAGGAACACCAGCAGGAACGCCCCCGGCACCACCGAGCGCAGCATCGGCAGCTCGATCCGCCGGAACACGTCCCCCGGCGCGAAGCCGAGCTGTGCCGCCAGCCGGAACTGCTCGGCCGGCACCGCGAGCCAGCCCTGCAGGATCAGCCGGGTGACGAGCGGCAGGTTGAAGAACACATGCGCCAGCACCACGCCCGTCAGCCCGTAGATGTCGAGCCGGGCGAGCCCCGCGGCATCGAGCCCGTCGCTCACCCATCCCGCGCGCCCCCAGACCGCGAGCAGCCCCAGCACAGCGACGATCGAGGGCAGGAGGAACGGCGCGCCCATCAGCGCCACCATCGCCCCCCGCCCCGGGAACCGCCGCCGCGCCAGCGCCCGCGCCGCGGGGATCGCCAGCGCCACGCTCAACGCCGCCGAGATAAGCGCCTGGATCAGCGTGAAGCGCAGCGCCGCCCATTCCCCGGGCCCGAGCCCGCGCCCCGGCTCGGCCCGGGTCAGGAGCGCCAGCACCGGGACCAGCGTCAGCGCCAGCACCACCGCCAGCGCCGCCAGCCCCCCGCCGAGGACGCCCGCGCCTAGCGGCTGAGCGCGGCGAGCCATTCGTCCAGCGCCGCGTCCCGCATCGCCCGCGCCTCGGCCGGATCGAGCAGGAGCGCCCGCTCCGGCACGGCCAGCGTCTCGAAGCCCTGGGGCAGCCCGGCCTCCGGCAGACGCGCCGGATACATCCAGTTCGTCGTCGGGATAATCGACTGGAAGGCGTCGCTCAGCATGAAGTCGAGGAACCGCTCGGCCAGCTCCGGGTTCGGCGCATGCGTCGTGCGCGCCGCCACCTCCACCTGCATGTAGTGCCCTTCCTCGAAGATCGCCGCGCGCTTGCCGTCGTCCTCCTCGGCGATCAGGTGATAGGCGGGCGAGGTCGTGTAGGCGAGCACCATGTCCACCTCGCCGCTGGTGAACATGCCATAGGCCGCCGACCAGCCCGGCGTGACCGTCACGATCCGCCCGGCGAGCCCCTCCCAGATCTCCGGCGCCCGGTCGCCATAGGCGTCCTTCACCCACATCAGGAGGCCGAGCCCCGGGGTGGAGCTGCGCGGGTCCTGGATCACCACGCTCAGGTCGCTCGCGATCAGCCCCTCGAAGCTCGTGGGCGGCGCCGCCACCCGCTCCGCATCATGGACGAAGGCGAAATAGCCCCAGTCGTAGGGCAGGAACACCTCGTCCGCCCAGTCGATCGGCAGGTCGAGCACCGGCGCCTCGATCCCGTGCGGCGCGAAGAGCCCGGTGTCCTTCGCCTCGGCGATCAGGTTGGTGTCGAGGCCGAGGACGATGTCCGCCGGGCTGCGCGCACCTTCCAGCCGCAGCCGGCCGAGTAGCTCCGCGCCGTCGCCCGCGCCCACGAAGCGCACCGTGCAGTCGCAGACCGCCTCGAAACGCTCGGCGATCGCCGGCCCCGGCCCCCATTCCGAGGTGAAGCTCTCGTAGGTGTAGATCGTCAGTTCCGGACGGTCCTGCGCCGCCGCACCCTGCATCATGGCAAGGGCGAGGGCCGCAGCGGTCGGAAGGGTGGTTCGCATCTCTCAATCCTCCGTCTGGCTGCGGCGAAAAGAGAGGGGATGCCCCCGGCATCCGGCCTTTCCCTCCGCCGGTATGAGCCGGTTCAGGTTCAACGGGTCTGCTCGCGCATCTCAGCCCGGCAACGCCGGACACCCCGAGGCGGTTGCGAACATAGGACCCGCACGCCCGGGTGCAAGGGATTTCGGACAGCCCCCTTGCGGCCACCAGCCGCGCGGCTAGAGTGCGCCCATGATCCTGATCGCCGGTACCGTCCGTTTCCCGCCCTCCTCCATGGCCGAGGCCCGCCCCGCCATGGAACGCATGATCACCGCGACCCGGGCAGAGGACGGCTGCCTGCAATACGCCTTCGCCGAGGACGTGCTCGACCCCGGCCTCATCCACATCTCCGAGCTCTGGCGCGACCGCGCCGCACTCGACGCCCACGGCACGGCCCCGCACATGGCCGAATGGCGCGCCGCGGGACGGGCGCTCGGCGTTCACGGCCGCGACCTCCGCCTCTACGAGGTCGGCGGGGCCACCCCGCTCTGACCTCCCCGGGCGCAGCCCCTTTTCGCCCCGCTCCCCTTGCGCTAGGACGGGCGACGGAGGGACCCCATGTCGATCAACAGCTTCGGCCACCTGTTCCGCGTCACCACCTGGGGTGAGAGCCACGGCCCCGCGCTCGGCTGCGTCGTCGACGGCTGCCCGCCCGGCGTGCCCCTGACCGAGGCCGACCTCCAGCCCTGGCTCGACGCCCGCAAGCCGGGCCAGAGCCGCTACACCACCCAGCGGCGCGAGGCGGATGCGGTCGAGATCCTCTCCGGCACCTTCGAGGGCGTCACCACCGGCACGCCCATCAGCCTGATGATCCGCAACACCGACCAGCGGTCCAAGGACTACGGCGACATCGCGGCGAAATTCCGCCCCGGCCATGCCGACATCACCTACCACCTGAAATACGGCCTGCGCGACTACCGCGGCGGCGGACGGTCGTCGGCCCGCGAGACCGCGGCCCGCGTCGCCGCCGGCGGCGTCGCCCGCCAGGCCCTCGCCGCGCTCGTCCCCGGGCTGACCATCCGCGGCGCCATGGTCCAGATGGGCGCCCGCGCCATCGACCGCGCCGCCTGGGACTGGGACGAGGTGCCGAAGAACCCCTTCTGGTGCCCCGACCCCGCCGCCGCCGCCGACTGGGCCACCTGGCTCGACGACCTCCGCAAGTCCGGCAACTCGGTCGGCGCGGTGATCGAGGTCCAGGCCTCGGGCGTGCCCGCGGGCCTCGGCGCACCGGTCTACGGCAAGCTCGACAGCGACCTCGCCGCCGCGATGATGACGATCAACGCGGTCAAGGGCGTCGAGATCGGCGCCGGCATGGCCGCCGCGACCCTGACCGGCACCGAGAATGCCGACGAGATCTTCATGGGCAACGCCGGCCCGCGCTTCGCCTCGAACCACGCCGGCGGCATCCTCGGCGGCATCTCCACCGGCCAGGACGTGGTGGTGCGCTTCGCGGTCAAGCCGACCTCCTCGATCCTCACCCCCCGCCGCACCATCGACCGCACGGGGGCCGAGACCGAGATCGTGACCAAGGGCCGCCACGACCCCTGCGTCGGCATCCGCGCGGTCCCGGTCGGCGAGGCGATGATGGCCTGCGTCCTCCTCGACCACCTCCTCCTCGACCGCGGCCAGACCGGCGGGATCCGCGGCCCGAT
This sequence comes from uncultured Rhodobacterales bacterium, assembly GCA_964575795.1. Classification (GTDB taxonomy): domain Bacteria; phylum Pseudomonadota; class Alphaproteobacteria; order Rhodobacterales; family Rhodobacteraceae; genus Amaricoccus. The sequence continues at coordinate 47,241 of CAZNSP010000004.1, read as the reverse complement.
CGGCTGAAGCCTCGCGCTTTTTTGCCCGCCCGTGTGATCCGCTTCACATAACGGGAACGATTCCCGCGGTATCCCTCTCCTCGAACAGAACGGTCACGCAGAGACCGGCCGGGACACCGGGGAGATCGCAATGTCCTTCCACACCGCCACCTTCGAACCCGCGACCCGCCTCCGGCCGCTGCTCTTCCTCGATTTCGAGGCCTCGGCCCTCACCCCCGGTTCCTGGCCCGTCGAGATCGGTTACGCCTGGATCGAGGGCGGCCGCGTGCGCAGCCGCGCCTCGCTGATCGCCCCGCGCCCCGAATGGTCGATGGACGACTGGTCCGACTCCGCCGCCAGCGTCCACGGCATCGCCCGGTCCGAGCTCGCCGATGCCCCCGCCGCGGAAGCCGTCGCCGACGAGACCGACGCCTTCGCCGATTTCGACGTGGTCTCCGACAATCCGCGCTGGGAACAGGTCTGGCTCGACCGCCTGCGCATCGGCCGCGACCGGCGGATCGAGGTCCGGCCGCTCGCCAGCGTCATCGCCGAACGGCTCGACGACGACGGTGCGAACGCACTGGCCTGCGCCCTCTTCCGCAGCGACGCGCCGCACCGCGCCGGCCGCGACGCCGAGCGCCTCGCCGCCGCCTGGGCCGCCGCCACCGCCCCCCGCGCCGCCGCGGCCTGAAGCCGCTTCCGAAAGCGCCCCCGGGCGCGTCCGGCTGCCCACGAAGCGCCCCCGGTGAGTCGGCCGCCGGGTCAAGGATCGCCGCAAGGCGACCGCGCGCCTGCGCGCGGCCCGTCCTTGACGCGGCGGGCGACTCGCCCAAGCCTTGTTCTGGCGACCTGAGGAGCAGCCCGCTCCTCAGGCGCCTCCCCAGCAAATGCCCGTGCCGAAGCCGGTCACGACGCCTGCCGGTCGAACCGCGCCGCCAGCTCCACATGCCCCGACCAGCGGAACTGGTCCACCACCTGCACCCGGTCGAGCCGGTAGCCGCCCTCGATCAGGATCGCCGCATCCCGCGCGAAGCTCACCGGGTTGCAGGACACCATCGCGACCCGCGCCACGCCCGAGCCCGCCAGCGCGCGCACCTGCGCCTCGGCCCCCGCCCGCGGCGGGTCGAGCACCACGACCTCGAACCGCTTCAGCTCCCCCGCCAGCAGCGGCCGCCGGAACAGGTCCCGCGCCTCGGTCGTCACCCGCTTCAGCCCCGCCGCCCCGCGCCAGCCCGCGTCGAGCGCCGCCAGCATCGCACCCTCGCCCTCGACCGCATGCACCTCCGCCCGTTCGGCGAGCGGCAGCGCAAAGGTCCCGCATCCGGCAAAGAGGTCCGCCACCCGGCCCGCCTCGCCCACCGCGTCGCGCACCGCCGCAACCAGCGCCGCCTCGCCCTCGACGGTCGCCTGCAGGAAGGCGCCGGGCGGCGGCACCACCCGCGCCCGGCCCATGGTCTGGAACGGCGGCCGCCGCACCGCCACCGGCTCGCCCGCCCAGGCCAGCCGGGCGAGGTCGAATTCCTCCACCAGCCCCGCCAGCACCCGCCGCAGCTCCGCGTCGAGCGGCTTGCCCCCCGCGACCTCCACATCCGGCCCCGCCCCGCTCGCCGTCACCGTCAGCCGCAGCGCCCCCGACCGCGAGGCTCCGGCCCGGACCAGCGCCTCGAGCGCCGGCCGTGCCGCCAGCAGTTCCGGCCGCACCAGATGGCACTCCGTCACGCCGACGATCTGGTCCGACCGCCGCCCGTGGAATCCGACCAGAACAGACTTCTTCGTCCGCCGTCCGGCGAAGACTGCCCGCCGCCGCGACCGCTGCGGCGACACCGCCACCAGCGGCATCTCCGCCGCCAGCCCGCGCGCCGCCAGCGCCCGGACCACGACCTCCCGCTTCCAGTCCGCGAGGAACCCGTCCGAGGCATGCTGCAGCGCGCAACCGCCGCAGGCCCCGAAATGCCGGCAGGGCGGCACCACCCGCGCGGGCGAGGCCTCCAGCACCTCCACCGGCGCCAGCACGCCGTCGGCGACCGGCCCCCGTACCCGCTCGCCGGGCAGCGCGAAGGGCACGCGCAGATCCCCAACAAGCCCGTCGCCGGCAAGCCCGAGTCGGTCTACGATGACTTCGCGCACCTCGAAACCCGTCGTTTCCAATTCCAGACCTTACGCTCCACTGAAGGATGCATTATCCTCATTCCGTCAACGCCACTCGGAGGCTCCCATGTCGAACCCCATCGCCCCCGGCACCCGCATCGGGCATGTGCACCTGAAGGTCGCCGATCTCGACCGCGCCGTCGCCTTCTATTCCGGCGTGCTCGGCTTCGAGGTCCAGCAGTATTTCGGCAAGCGTGCCGCCTTCCTCTCGGCCGGCGGCTACCACCACCACATCGGGCTCAACACCTGGGAAAGCCTCGGCGGCACCCCGCCACCTGCGGGCCACACCGGGCTCTACCACCTCGCGATCCTCTATCCGACCCGGGCCGATCTCGCCGAGGCGCTGCGCCGGGTGGTCGCGGCCGGCGTGCCGATCGACGGCGCCGCCGACCACGGCGTCTCCGAGGCGATCTACTTCCGCGACCCCGACGGCAACGGCATCGAGATCTACCGCGACCGTGGCGAGGCGGACTGGCCGCGGGACGCGGACGGCGAACTCGCCATGGTCAACGCGCCGCTCGACCTGCGCGCGCTGATGCAGGAAGCCGCGCCCGCCGCCTGAGTCCCGCCGCCCGGGCCGGCCCGCGCGGCCCCGCCGCGGCCGGCCGAGGGGGCTCGATGCCCCCGAGGACGGCACCCCCGCTCAGGCCGCGACCAGCCCCCGCTGTTCGAGCAGCGCCTCCACCCCCGGCAGCCGGCCCCGGAACGCGACGTATAGCGCATCCGCCTCCGCCGATCCGCCCGCGCTGTAGACATGCCGCGCCAAACGCTCGGCCACCTCCGGGTCGAAGACGTCGCCCGTCTCCCGGAAGGCCGCGAAGGCGTCCGCGTCCATCACCTCCGACCACATGTAGCTGTAATAGCCCGAGGAATAGCCGTCGCCCGAGAAGACATGCGCGAAATGCGGCGTCGCGTGGCGCATCACGATCGCCTCCGGCATCCCGATCCGCGCGAGCGTCGCCGCCTGCGCCGCCATCGGGTCCTCCGGCGGCGGCCCGGCGTGGAAGTCGAGATCGACCAGCGCCGAGGCCACGTATTCCACCGTCGCGAAGCCCTGGTCGTAGTTCCGCGCCGCGATCAACCGTTCGACCAGCTCCTGCGGCATCGCCTCGCCGGTCCTCGCGTGCAGCGCGTGCCGCCCCAGAACCTCCCGCGTCGACAGCCAGTGCTCGTAGAGCTGGCTCGGCAGTTCCACGAAATCCCGCGCCACGCTCGTCCCCGAGATGAACCCGTAGGTCACGTCCGACATCAGCACGTGCAGCGCATGCCCCATCTCGTGGAAGAGCGTGCGCGCATCGTCGAAGGTCAGCAGGCACGGCTGCCCCGCCGGCGCCTTGGCGAAGTTGCAGACGTTGACCGCAACGGGCCGCACCTCGCCGTCGAGCTTCGACTGGCTGCGGAAGGACGAGCACCACGCCCCCGACCGCTTCGAGGGTCGCGCGAAATAGTCGCCGATGAAGACCCCCATGTGCCGCTCGCCACGCCGCACCTCCCAGGCCCGCGCGTCGGGGTGGTAGAGCGGCACCTCCACGGGATGGAACGTCAGCCCGAAAAGCCGCCCCGCCACGTCGAAGGCCGCCTCGAGGATCCGGTCGAGCTGCAGGTACGGCTTCAGCGCCGCCTCGTCGAGATCGTGCTCCGCCTTCTGCCGAATCGCGGAATAATACCGCCAGTCCCAGGGCGCCAGCGCGTCGTTCACCCCCTCGCCGCGCATCAGCTCCTCGAGACGCGCCGCATCCGCCTCGGCCTGCGCCCGCGCCGGCCCCCAGACCGCCATCAGGAGATCGCGCACCGCCTCGGGCGTCTTCGCCATCTCGGTCTCGAGCTTGAAGGCCGCGAAACTCGGATAACCGAGCAGCCGCGCCCGCTCCTCGCGCAGCGCCAGCGTCTCCTTCACGATCTCCCGGTTGTCGCTCGGCCCCCCGTTCGCCCCCCGCGCCACCCAGGCCGCGAAAGCCTTCTCGCGCAGGTCGCGGCGCGGCGAGAACTGCAGGAACGGCACGATCAGGCTGCGCGACAACGTCACCACATGCCCCTCCTCACCGCGATCCGCCGCCGCCTGCGCCGCCGCCTCGACCACGAAATCCGGCAGCCCCTCGAGATCCGCCGGTTCCAGCCGCATCGACCACGACTTCTCGTCCGCCAGCACGTTCTGCGAGAACTGGGTGCCGAGGCTCGCCAGCCGCTGCATGATCGCCGCCAGCCGCTCCCGGTCCGCCCCGGCGAGCTTCGCCCCCGCCCGCACGAACATCCGGTGATAGAGTTCCAGCACCCGCACCTGCTCCGCCGTCAACCCCAGCGCGTCCTTGCGTGCATGAAGCTCGTCGATCCGCGCGAACAGTTTCGCGTTCATCACCGTCGCCGAATGATGCGCCGCGAACTTCGGGCTGAACGCGCGCTGCAGCGCCTCAAGATCGTCGCTGGTATGCGCCCCGGTCAGGTTGAAGAACACCGCCGCCACCCGGTCGAGCGTCTTTTCCGCCCGCTCCAGCGCCTCGATCGTGTTGGCGAAGTCGGGCGCCGCCGGGTCCTCGGCGATCGCGTCGATCCGCTCCCGCGCCTCGGCCAGCGCGGTATCGAGCGCAGGCCCGAAATGCCCGGTCTCGATCTCGGCGAAGGGCGGCAGCTCGAATGGGGTGGTCCAGTCGGCGAGCAGGGGATTCATGGGGCATACTCCTCGGTCTCGCCCGCCACATAATGCGGCACCGCCCGCAAGGTAAGGCCCCCCTTGCGCCCCCGGCCGTTAACCATTCCTTCACGCGGCCGCCCATCGAAACCAAACGTTAACGCTTTGGGGGTCCAATCGGGGGAATTCCGAACCGAAGTCCGATCCGTCAACTGCCGGGGGAAGAGCTATGACACGGGAATTCTTCGGGCGCCTGTGGGACGACGAGTCCGGCGCCACCGCAATCGAATACGGCATCCTGGTCGCCCTGATGTCCGTGGCGACCATCACCGCCATGAGCAACATCGGCATCTCGGTGCGCGGCAACTTCGAATCCGTCACCAGCACGCTTGCGCAATCCGCGCAGGCGCAGACCCAACCGTAAGACCGGCCCGCGCGTCTCCCGCTTCACGGTCCGGAACCGCCTCGGTCATCCGTGGACGGAACTGCAAGCCTCCGGTCCGGGGGCCGAAACTCCGGGGAGTGCCCGGGCGCCCCGTTCCAAATGCGAACGGGCCCCCGGCGCAACCGAGGGCCCGTCCGACGTTTCCGTCAGTCCGTGGCGCGCTGCGCCCCTACTGCTGCAGCGTCTGCGCCACGCCGCGGGCGAAGGCGCCGACCGCCGCGGCGTAGAACTCCTCGCTCGCCGGCTGCAGCACGATCACCTGGGTGCCGTCGGCCGCGGTGCCCGGCACCACCGGCGCCACACCTTCGCTCGCGCTGGCGCTCACCGCGAATTCCTGCAGCGTCTCGCCGTTCTCGGGATCGCTCAGGATCACGTTACCGGTCAGCCGCGAGCGTTCCGAGCCGATCGGCGCCGCGAAGGCGTCGACCAGCGACAGCTCGTCCACATCGACGGTCAGCAGCGCCCCGTCCTCGGCGATCCTGCCATAGAGCTCGGCCGCCAGCGCCGTCGCGAGGTCGGCCTCGACCGACTGCCAGAACGCCACCGCCGCGGGATCGGCGATCGACTGCACGTCCGCACTCACCACGATCTCCGACACCGCTTCGGCATTGACCTCCGTCTCGGCCAGCGCCCCGGTCAGCGCGGTCGAGCCCATCAGGAGCGCCGCCCCCAGCATCGTCACGGTCCGTTTCATCGCATTCTTCCTTCTGTCGTTGGCCCCCGCCGTTCGGGCGGGTGACGGCCCAACAACGCGAAAACGCCCGCCCGGTTCCCGTGCCCGTTCACGCCCCAAGTCGCAATCGCGTCACCGAAGGTCGGGCCCCCGCCCTTGCCGTCCGCGCCGAGCCGCTAGACAATCGCCGGACCAGGGGCACGGAGGATCGGCGATGAGAACGCATGTGCGCGCGGTGGTGGTGGGCGGCGGCGCGGTCGGGGCGGGCATCGCCTATGCGCTGGCGAAGGCCGGCTGGACCGACACGGTCCTCCTCGAACGCGACGAGCTGACCTCGGGCTCCACCTGGCACGCGGCCGGCCTCCTGCCGCTCTTCAACATGGGCTACGCCACCAGCCACATCCACGACCATTCGGTGAAGCTCTACAAGACGCTCGAGGCCGAGACGGGCCTCAACGCCGGCTTCTCGGTCGTCGGCAACCTGCGCATGGCCCAGACCGAGGCGCGGATGGACGAATACCGCCTCTATTCCACCACCGCCGAATCCGTCGGCATCCCGCACGAATTCCTCACCCCCGCCCAGATCCGCGACCGCTGGCCGCTCGTCCGCACCGAGGACCTGAAGGGCGCGCTCTTCCACCCCACCGACGGCTACATCAACCCCGCCGACGTGACCCAGGCCATGGCCAAGGGCGCCCGCCAGAGAGGCGTCGAGATCGTGCGGAAGGCCCAGGTCGACGCCTATCGCTGGACCGGGTCGGAATGGATCGTCTCGGGCCGGATGATGGTCGAGAAGGGCGGCAACCTCGTCCCCGGCGAGGAGACCTTCGAGATCCGCGCCGAGCACGTGGTCACCGCCACGGGCAACCACGCCCAGCGCACCGCCGCCCTCCTCGGCCTGAAGCTCCCCGCGATCCCGGTCGAGCATCAGTACATCGTCACCGAGCCCGACCCCGCCCTCGTCGAATGGCGCCGCTCGAACCCCGAACACCCCGTCCTGCGCGACGCCGACGCGAAATGGTACGTGCGCGAGGAGCGCGGCGGCTGGATCCTCGGCCCCTACGAGCGCGGCGCACCGGCCCGCTTCGAATGGGGCGTGCCCGACAGCTTCCGCGCCGACCTCTTCCCGCTCGACCTCGAGCGCATCGAGGCGGAATACATGTCGATGATCCACCGCATCCCGTCCTCCGAATCGGTGGGGCTCAAGGACGACTTCAACGGCCCGATCTGCTATACCCCCGACGGCAACCCGCTCGTCGGTCCGGCCCCCGGCCTGCGCAACCTCTGGCTGGCCGAGGGCTTCTCCTTCGGCATCACCGCGGCCGGCGGCACCGGGCACTACCTCGCCCAGATGATGGTCGAGGGCGAGGCCGAGATCGACATGGCGAGCCTCGATCCCCGCCGCTACGGCCCGTGGATGACCACCGAATACGCCGCGCGCAAGAACGAGGAATGCTACGAGCACGTCTTCATCCTTCACCACCCCGACGAGGAGCGCGAGGCCTGCCGCCCGCTGCGCACCGCCCCCTGCTACGACCGGGTCAGGGCCCGCGGCGCCCAGTTCGGCCAGGTCAACGGCTGGGAACGCCCGAACTACTACGCCCCCCAGGGCTTCGACGACCACGCCGCCCGCTCCTTCCGCCGCGGCGGCTGGTGGCAATACGCGGTCGAGGAGGCGCAGGCGATCCGGTCGAACGTCGGCCTGATCGACGCCACCGCCTTCGCCAAGCACGTGCTGAAGGGCCCCGGCGCCACCGCCTTCCTCGACTGGTTCACCACCAACCGCCTGCCGAAGGTCGGCCGCCTCAACCTCACCTACGCGCTGACCGAGGCCGGCACGGTGCGCACCGAATACACCATCGCCCGCATGGCCGAGGACAGCTACTACCTCGTCTCCGCCGGCGCCTGGGCCGCCTATGACGGCGACCACCTCGCCAAGGCGGTCGAGGCAAAGGCGGCCGAATTCGGCCCGATGCAGCTCACCGAGGTCACCACCCAGTACGGCGTCTTCGCGCTCGCCGGCCCCAATGCCCGCGCGCTCCTGAACAAGCTGGTCCGCGACGCCGATCCCGCGACCGCGCTTTCCAACAAGCGCTTCCCCTGGCTCTCCGCCCGCAAGCTGGAGCTCCTGATGTGCCCGGTCACCGCGCTCCGCGTCGCCTACACCGGCGAGCTCGGCTGGGAACTGCACCACCCGATCGAGATGCAGAACTACCTCTTCGACCGGCTGATGGAGGCGGGCGAGCCGATGGGGCTGAAGCTCGTCGGCGCCCGCGCCCAGAACTGGCTGCGGCAGGAAAAGTCCTACCGCGCCTTCGGCACCGAGCTCGGCCGCGACGCCACGCCGCTCGAAGCCGACCTGCCCCGCTTCGTCGACCTCGGGAAGGACTTCCTCGGCAAGTCGGCGATGCAGGCCACCGGCATCCGCGCGCAATGCGTCACGCTCCTGATCGACGGCCCCGAGGACGCCGACCCCTGGGGCCGCGAGGCGCTCTACGCGCCGGACGGCACCCGCACCGGCCGGCTGACCTCGGGCGGGTATTCGGTGGTCTTCGGCAAGTCGATCGGCATGGGCTACGTCAAACCCGAACACGCCGCGCCGGGGACACGCCTCAAGGTCCGCATGCAGGGCGCACTCTGGGACGCCGAGGTCACCATCGACAGTCCCCACGACCCGGAGAACGCCCGCATCCGCGCCGACGGCTGAGGGGAACCCCGCCCCCGGTCCCCGCGTTGTCCCTCCGAGAGGAGGACGACATGGACCGACTGAGCATCTACCTGACCCTGATGACCGGCGCCGTCCTGACCGGCGGGCTGGTCGTCGCCGCCTTCAGCCTCGGCTGGTACGGCTGGCCACCGATCCTCGGCGCCGCCGCGATCGGCTTCGCCGCGTCCTGGCCGGTCGCACTGATGATCTCGCGCCGCATCAAGCGCGCCGACCCCGGCTGGGACGAGACCCGGATCGAGCGCCTCCCCGACACGATCCCCCGCCCCGGCGCCCCCGAGGTCTGATCAAAGGACGCGCCCGGTTTCCGCCGCGCGCCCCCCTGCCCGTTTCATACTGGCAAGCTTACCCTATCGAGCAGACCGCGCGGGCGAACACGCCCGCGCCAGCCAAACGACTCGCGCGCACCGCGCGCTCGACATGGCCGCCAACGGGCGGCCACCCCCTACTGCACCCGGCTCCGCACCCAGGAATTCCACGCGCTGCGCGATCCGGCAAAGGCGTTGATGTCGGTCTTGCCGCGCACTCCGCCGATCTGGCCCGTCCCGGTATACTGCCAGAACGTCCAGTCCTGCCCGGCGTAGACATGGCTCGGATGCCCCGCGACCGAGCGCAGCCAGAACTCGTAGCCCGACACCCTCCACAGCTCGTTGTCGCGATAGAAGTCGACGGTGGTGTAGATGATCGGCCGCCGCCCGTAGAAGGCGGTGATCGCCTGCTTCCAGATCTCCATCTCCGCGCGCACCGTCTCGGCCGGCGGCCGGTGCGGACAGTTGCGCGACTTGTGGTTCCACTCCATGTCGAGCACCGGCGGCAGCGCCCCGCGCTCGCGCGGCACGTTCGCGATGAACCAGCGCGCCTGCTCGATCGCCGGCCGGCAGAAGAAGTAGAAGTGATAGGCCCCGCGCAGCACGCCCGCCTCGCGCGCGCCGCGCCAGTTCTCGGCGAACCGGTCGTCGAGATGATCGCCGCCCTCGGTCGCCTTGATGAAGGCGAAGTCGACGCCCGAGGCCCGCACCTGCGGCCAGTCGATCGTGCCCTGCCATTTCGAGACGTCGATCCCGTGCACCGGATAGTGCCAGGGCGCGATCCCGTCCCACGGGTGCGGCTGGTAGTCGCCGAACCGCGGCCCGCCGCCGGTCGACGGCGGCAGCGCCGTCGCCAGCCCCGCCACCGCGCGGCCCACGTCGGGCTCCACCCCGCGCGAGACGCAGGAGGCGAGCCCCATGCCCAGAAGAAGGATCGCCGCGATCCGTGCCGCCGCGGTCATGCGTGTCGTGTCTGCTTTCACTGCCCGTTCCCCTCGATTCTTCGACCGGAGGTCCTTTTGGCGAAAGGATAGCGCATCCCGGGGTTTCCGTCAGCCGGCCCCGTGAGGCCGCCGCGCCTTTTTTCGAGATTGTCGTCGCCGGACGGTTAACGTTCGGTCAACGGATCGCGGAAACCGGAACGGCACCCGGGACCGGGTTTGCGCGGTGGCGCCGGCGGACGCGCCGCGCTAGGGTCGGGCAACCTGTCCCGATGGAGTGTTCCATGCGTCTCAGCTTCCGATTCGCCGCCGCCCTCGGCCTCGCCGCCGTGACAGCCGCCGGCCCCGCCGCGGCCGCGGGAACCCTCGACCGGATCCGCGACTCCGGCGAGATCAGGCTCGGCTATCGCCTCGATGCGGCTCCGCTTTCCTATGCCGACGCCCAGGGCCTGCCCGCGGGCTATTCCGTCACCGTCTGCGAAGGCGTGGCCGCCCGCCTGCAGGCGGCCCTCGGCCTCGACGCGCTGCGCCGGGAATGGATCACGGTCACCACCGCGGACCGGTTCGACGCGGTCTCCGAGGGCCGGATCGACCTCCTCTGCGAAGCCGCCACCGTCACCCTCACCCGCCGCGAACAGGTCGACTTCTCCATCCCCACCTTCATCGACGGCGCCGCCGTCCTCCTCCGCAAGGGCAGCGAACCGACCTTCCAGGCCCTCGCCGGCAAGCGCATCGGCGTGCACGACGCGACGACGACCGAGGACATGTTGCGGAAATCGCTGGAGGAACAGGGGATCACCGCCGAGGTCGTCGAGACCGGTACCCACCAGGACGGACTTGCCGCGCTCCTCGCCGGCGAGATCGACGCCTATTTCGGCGACCAGTCGGTCCTGATCGGCCTTCTGATGAACAGCCCCGAACGCGAGACGCTCGCGCTGTCCGACAACACCCTCAGCGTCGAGAAGCACGCCCTCGCCCTGCCGCGGGGCGATGCCGACTTCCGCCTCGCCGTCGACCGCGCGGTCACCGCCCTCTACACCGAAGGCGAGATGATCCGTGCCTTCGAAGCCGCCCTTCCCGGCATCGAGCCCGGCATCGCCATCCGCGCGCTCTTCCTGATCGCTCCCGAGCTGCCCTGACTGCCCATCACCCCAGCTTGCGGACCACGTCCCCGACCGCGACCCGGCCGTCGCGGACGACCCGGGCATAGACCCCGCGCAGGCGGTTGGCCTTGCCCGGGCCGGTGTTGACCCAGACGCAGGCATCGCGGCCGTAGCGGGCGACGAACTTGGCGCAGCCGGTATGCGGCTCGGCGGTGATCTCGATCTCGGCCGTGCCGAGGCCGAGGCGGGTGCCCGGTGGCAGGTTCCCCGGCGACAGGTCGAGGTCGACGAAGAGGTTGTCGCCCGCCGGCGGCCAGTTGGCCCGCTCCCCGGCGATCAGCGCGATGGCCCGCGCGTTCATCAGGCAGATCTGCATCTCGGGCCGCGTCCGGTACCTGCCCTTCGCCCAGTGGTCGCCCGCGACCCCGCCCGCCGCGCTGACCCCGACCTCCGCCACGGCGATGCGTTCGTCCGTCTCGGGCCGGACCACGATCGCCTCGAGCCGCCCGCCGTCCTTCGGCGCGGCCAGCACATGGGCGAGCCCCGCGTCGAGCTCCGCCCGGGTCCGGTGCCGCAGGCCGGTCGCCGTCATCTGCCCGCTCTCCCTGCCACCCGGTCCCGCGCCGCGGTCTTCCGGCATTCGTGGCACCCAAATATCACCCAAATAGCACCCAAATATCACCCTCCCGAATCCGTCGCCGGACCCCTTCGGTCAGCCCCCGTCCCGCCGCAGACCGGACAGCCGGGGCGGGCGCGGATGGCGAAGGTCCGCGTCTCCAGGTGCAGGGAATCGAGGACGAAAAGCCTTCCGCGCAGCCCGGTCCCCGCCCCGGTGATCAGCTTCACCGCCTCCAGCGCCATCATCGACCCCATGACCCCGGGCAGCGCCCCCACGATCCCCGCCAGCACACAGCTCGGCACCAGCTCCGGGTCGGGCGCCTCCGGAAAAACACAGCGATAACAAGGACCTCCGCCAGCGGGATGGAACAGCCCCAACTGCCCCTCCCACTGGCTCATCGCCCCGGAGATCAACGGCTTCCCCGCCGCCACGCAGGCCGCATTGACCAGGTAGCGGGTCTGGAAATTGTCGCTCCCGTCCAGGACCAGATCGAAGTCCGCCAGAATTTCCGTGACATTCCCGTCATTTAGGCGCAGGCGATATGGCAGGACCTCGACATGCGGGTTGGCCCGGGCGAGCTGGCGCACCGCGCTGTCGACCTTCGCCACCCCAACGTCCCCGGTCCCGTGCAACACCTGCCGCTGCAGGTTCGACAGGCTGACGGTGTCGTCGTCCACAACCCCTAGCGTACCGACCCCCGCCGCAGCCAGATATAGCAGGATCGGGCTCCCGAGCCCGCCCGCGCCGACGACCAGCACCCGCGCCTCGTGCAACCGCCGCTGCCCGGTTCCCCCGATCTCGTGCAGCACGACATGCCGGGCGTACCGTTCCAGCTCCTCCGGGGAAAATGTCATGACTCCAGAACCTTCTCGAGGATTCTGCGTGCCTTCCCGCCCGCCGCGGGCACCCGCGCGATCTCCCTGAAACCCAGCTTGCCGAAGAACTCTGGCACCTGCCAGTCCGCCACGCAGACCACGACCCGCTCTGCCCCCGCCGCGCGCAGTTCCTCCTCCGCCGCTTCCCAAAGCCGGGTCCCGATCCCCTGACGCCGATCCTCCGCCGCAACCCGGATCATCTCGACATCGGCCAGCCCGCATTCGAGCCGCACGCGCACATGCCCCGCCAGCCGCCCGTCCTCCGCGCGCCAGCCGAGCGAGAAACTCTCCTGTTTGCAGCCGGTTAGCGCCTGCGTCTCCGCATCGAGCGCAACCCGCGTGTCCCGGCTCAATGCCGCATCATCGACGATCCTCACGAGGCCGCGGGGATGCTCCGACGCCTTCCTCGGGCCATCTGCACCGGTCCGCCGCCTCAGGCGCCGCAGGACGAGCGCATAGGCGCCGACGGGGACCAGCGCCAGGCCGAGCCACGCCAGATTGTTCACCGAGGCCGCGATATCCTGCCGAAATGCATTCTCGGGCGGCAGCAGAAAGGCCCCGGCCACCACGAACCCGGCCGCAGCGACGATGAAACGCCAGGTCTCCTTCGGCGCCCGCACGACACGGGCGACGAGCAACGCGAAGACCGTCAGTGATAGAACAGGAAACAACGATCAGACGCCGCGGTTCTCTGCCGGATCAGCCCGGCGCGACTGGTTCAGCATTCGCCCAATGCCTGCGTATCGGAGCAGGAAGCTTTGCTGGTAGTTTCAGAGTCCGTGCCCGTCGAACCGAAGCCCCCTTCGCCGCGTCCGCTGGCACCGACCTGCTCCGCTTCCCGCCACACCAGCCGGGTCACCGGAGCAAGGACCATCTGGGCGATGCGCATGCCGTGGGTGACGGTCACCGTCTCCGCGCCATGGTTGATCACGATCACCCCGATCTCGCCGCGGTAGTCGCTGTCGATCGTCCCGGGCGAGTTGACGAGGGCCAGTCCCTGCTTGAGCGCGAGACCCGACCGAGGACGCATCTGGATCTCGTACCCGTCCGGAATCTCGACGCGCAGTCCGGTCGGGACGAGGCAGCGTTCGCCTGGCCGGAGGTGAAGGCCGGTGGCGCGGTCGCCCGGGGCCAGGTTGGCGCTGACGTCGAGACCTGCAGCGCCCGCCGTCTGGTAGGACGGCAACGGCACCTCCGGGTCGGCATCCCCGGTCCGGACGACGCGCACGGGAACCGGGTTCACTGCAGGGCCTCGGCAATGCGGTCAGCGAGGGCTTCGGCCACGGCGTCCTTGGACATGCGCGGCCAGGTCTCGGCGCCGGCGTCCGTGATGAGGACGATCGCGTTCTCGGTGCCCCCCATGATGCCCGTCGCCGCACTCACGTCGTTCGCCACGAGCCAGTCGCAACCCTTTCGCAAGCGTTTCGCCGTGGCATTGGCAAGAACGTCGTCGGTCTCGGCCGCGAACCCGATGACCAGCCGCGGGCGATCCGCGCCTCGGCTGGCGACGGTCTTGAGGATGTCCGGGTTCTCGGCGAATTCGAGCGCCGGCGGCTTGCCGGTGCCGTCTTTCTTGACCTTCGAGCTGCTGAAGGAAGTGACGCGCCAGTCGGCGACCGCGGCCGCGAAGACGGCAGCGTCGGCAGGAAGCGCCCGCTCGACGGCTTCGAGCATCTGAACGGCGGTCTCGACCTCAACGATCTCGCAACCGGCAGGCCGGGCCACTTCGGCCGGTCCGGTCACGAAGGTCACCTTCGCGCCGCGACGGGCGAGCGCGGACGCGATCGCGCTGCCTTGGCGCCCCGAAGAGCGATTTGCGATGTAGCGGACCGGGTCGATCGGCTCGTGCGTGGGACCGGAGGTGACGAGCACGTGCTTGCCGACAAGCGGCTTCAGCCCCAGGGCGTCCCCGATCGCGGCGAGGATCTCCTCGGGCTCGGCCATGCGTCCCGGTCCGAATTCGCCACAGGCCATCTCGCCGGGGTTCGGGCCCACGACCAGCGCACCGTCGCCGCGCACCGTGGCGAGATTGCGCCGGGTCGCCGGGTGATCCCACATCCGGACGTTCATCGCCGGCACCAGCAGGACCGGCTTGTCGGTTGCGAGCAAAAGGGTGCTGGCGAGATCGTTCGCATGCCCATGGGCGAGTTTCGCGATCAGATCCGCGGTTGCGGGCGCGACCACGACGAGGTCCGCGGAACGCGAAAGCTGGATATGTCCCATTTCCGCTTCATCGGTCAGGTCGAAGAGATCCTGGTACACCCGCTCGCAGGCGAGCGCGGAAATGGACAGCGGCGTCACGAACTCGGACCCGGCCTTCGTCAGGACGGGCACGGTCACCGCCCCGGCCTTGCCAAGCAGCCGGACGAGTTCGAGGCTCTTGTAGGCGGCGATCCCGCCACCGACGATCAGGAGGATGCGGCGACCCGCCAGCACTGATCAGGATCCTTGTATGGAGCGTCTGGTTCCGCAGTCGAGATGTAGTTCCACGGCGGGCGTTCGTGCAACCCGGTCGGCCGAGCAACTCAATCGATCAGCGCGGCGCAAGGGTCCGCCCGCTCGGGTGCGTCGGTTACAACGTAGAAATCGAACGGCAGGGCTTCGTCGGAATCGGGTTCCGCCTCGAGCTGGCCGAGCACGATCATGCTGACTTCCGGATCCGCGATGCGCAGCGCCTCGGGCATGCCACGCTCCATGTCGGCGTGGCCATTCCCGGTGATGACCACGACCTGACCGCCGCCCGTCATGGTCCGCGCCCAGAGCGTCGCATCCGCCAGCCCGGCGTCGCGGAACCGCTGCGCTTCAACCATGCCGGGGAGGAGCTCGGTGGCGAGCGCGTTGCAATGTGCCTCGGCCTGGATGGCTTCGCGGGCGGCCTGTTCCTCCGGCTCCAGCGGCTTGTCCAGACCGTAGATGGCCGCATCCGGCCCGAACGGCCCCGCGGCGCCTTCGACCATGGCGCGTCGCACATCGGCGGAAGGCTGTCCGGCACCGAACACGCGGGCAGAGGGCGCGGCTTCGAGGATCTCGGCGTAGAATTCGAAATCCGGCCAGCCGCTCTCGGCCCATTGGAGGGCCTCGGCCAGTTCCTCGCGCGAGACGCCGGCAGCGCGCATCTCGTTGACCAGGGTCTCCTTTTCCTGGGGGATCATCTCGAAAACCAGCGCCTCGGGCCGCAGGGCCTCGACGATGCGAGCCTGGTTGCGGTGGTGTTCGGGGTTGTCGTGAACCTCGCCGAGGATGACGATGTCCGCCGTTTCCGCGGCCGAGACGAACTCCGCCAGCGGATCGGGAAAGGCAGGCGTACCCGCGAGCAGCAAAGCTGCCGTCGCAAATACGCTCCACGCCAAGTGCATCCTGTCCCCCAGATTTTGACCGTCAGCGGCGCACTATGGCACGGCCATCTGGAAGGGTCACGCGATTCTCAGGAAGTTGCAAGCATCTCCGCCGCACTTCCGGTAACAGATTCAAGTCGTTTGCGAAGTTTCATCAGGGCCTGCGCCTCGAGCTGCCGGATACGCTCCTTGGAGAGCCCGAGTTCGAGACCGAGGCTCTCGAGGGTGCGGGGCTCGTCGCGAAGCTTGCGCTCGACGATGATCATGCGCTCGCGGGCGTTGAGGGCCTTGAGTGCATCGGCGAGCCATCCGCGGACCCGGCCCATGTCCGCGTCCCGTGCAACGGTCTCGGCGGCCTGAGGGGCGTCGTCCACGAGGGATTCCACCCACTCACGGCTCTCCTCGCCGGCCTGCTGGGCGTTCAGCGAGAAGTCCGAGCCGGCCAGGCGGGCGTCCATCATCTCGACGTCGCGCAGGGGCACGCCGATCTCCTCGGCGATCATCTCGCGCAGGCGCTGGCTGTCGAGGACCTCGCCATTCGCGCTCGCCTCGCGCTCGAGCTTGGCGCGGACGCGGCGGAGGTTGAAGAAGAGCGCCTTCTGCGAAGACGTGGAACCGGTGCGGACCATCGACCAGTTGCGCATCACGTAGTCCTGGATCGAGGCCTTGATCCACCAGACGGCATAGGTCGAGAACCGCACGCCGCGGTCGGGGTCGAACTTTTCGGCAGCCTTCATCAGTCCGACGCCGGCTTCCTGGATCAGATCCGGCATCGGTGCGCCGTAGCGGCGGTACTTAGAGGCCATGGAGATCGCGAGGCGCATGTAGGCGTTCACAAGTCTGTGAAGGGCTTTCTCGTCACCGTCGTTGCGCCAGGCCCGGGCCAGTTGGAGTTCGGTTTCGGCATCCAGCATCTCCGCGCCCATGGCGCGTTTCGTGACCGTGCGGGTGGCGGTGTCGTCGAAAGCCATTCTGCGTCCTCCTGATGGTGGGCCGGTCGCTTGGTGTGACCTTTTGTCCCGATGCGTCGTTTACGCTTCGGCAAGGAGGTTGGATCACTGGTTAGGGACTCGGAAACGATCCGTTTCGGAATCGCCGATGCGTTCGACCTGCGGCGACGGTGCGCGGAGGCGGAGCATCTCGGGCGGGTCGGGATGGGGGCAGAATAGCATGTCCGGGTGAAGGTCCGGTTTCCGCGCGGTTAACGCGATGGCAACCAAAGGCGCCCAAGCCTCGGAAGAGGTTTTCGGACGGGAGCGGCATGGTCGCACGGGCCTATACGGTGGCGTTCCAGGGCGTCGAGGCGCGGCTGGTGGAGGTGCAGTGCGCCATCGCGGCGGGCTTGCCGGCCTTCAACCTCGTGGGTCTGCCCGACAAGGCGGTGAGCGAGGCCAAGGAGCGGGTGCGCGCGGCGATGACGGGCATGGGCCTCGCGCTGCCGGCCAAGCGGATCACGGTGAACCTCTCGCCCGCGGACCTGCCCAAGGAGGGCTCGCATTTCGACCTGCCGATCGCGCTCGCGGTCCTTGCTGCGATGGAGGTGCTGCCGGCGGATGCGGTGGGCTCGAACGTGGCGCTGGGCGAGCTGTCGCTCGACGGGTCGCTGGTGCCGGTGGTGGGCGCCCTGCCCGCGGCAGTGGCGGCGGCGGAGGCGGATTGCGGGCTGATCTGCCCGGCCGCCTGCGGCGCGGAGGCGGCCTGGGTCGGCGCGGTGCAGGTGCTGGCGCCGAAGTCGCTGCTGCAGCTCGTCAACCACTTCACCGGGCGCGCGGCGCTCGCCCCGGCGCAGCCGGGCGAGGTGGTTCCTGCGACCGACGCCCATCGCGACTTCGCCGACGTCAAGGGCCAGGAGAAGGCCAAGCGGGCGCTCGAGATCGCCGCGGCGGGGCGGCATCACCTGCTGATGGTGGGCCCGCCCGGCAGCGGCAAGTCGATGCTGGCCGCCCGCCTGCCCGGCATCCTGCCGCCGATGGGGCCGGCGGAGGCGCTCGAGACCTCGATGATCCACTCGCTGGCGGGCCTCCTGACCGAGGGCGGCATCTCGCGCGAGCGGCCGTTCTGCCGGCCGCACCACACCGCCTCGATGGCGGCGATCGTCGGCGGCGGGCGCGGCGCGAAGCCGGGCGAGATCAGCCTCGCCCACAACGGGGTACTGTTTCTCGACGAACTGCCGGAGTTCCCGCGCACGGTGCTGGAGACGCTGCGCCAGCCGATCGAGACCGGCGACGTGATCGTGGCGCGGGCGAACGCGCATGTGAAATATCCCTGCCGCTTCATGCTGATCGCCGCGGCGAACCCCTGCCGCTGCGGCTATCTGAGCGATCCGGCGCGGGCCTGTGTGCGGGTGCCCGACTGCGGCGCGGATTATCTTGGGCGCATCTCGGGGCCGCTGATGGACCGGTTCGACCTGCGCGTCGAGGTGCCGCCGGTCACGGTGGAGGACCTGAGCGGGGCGCCTTTGGGCGAGCGCAGCGCGCGGGTCGCCGAGCGGGTGGCGCGGGCGCGGGCGATCCAGGCCGAACGTTTTGCGGGGGTAGAGGGCGTCAAGGTCAACGCCGATGCCGAGGGCGACCTTCTGGACCGGATCGCGGCGCTGACTGCGGAGGCGACGGCGCTGCTGCAACAGGTCGCCAAAAGGTTCGCGCTGAGCGCGCGGAGCTATCACCGGGTGCTGCGGGTGGCGCGCACCATCGCCGATCTGGAGGGGTCGGAGCCGGTGGAGAAGCGGCATCTGGCGGAGGCCGCGGGCTATCGGCTGGCGGTCTGAGGCCGGTCCCGGAGGGGCGGAATCCGCGGGTGTCATTCGGGTGCTATTTGGGTGCTATTTGGGTGCCACTCTATGCGCTTCCGCCGCTGAAATCCGGTAACGATTGCTTCGGGCGTTTACCCGGCGGCAAGGAATGGGCGGTTGCGAAACGATCAATGTCGGGCGAGCCGGAAACCGCGGGGAGGCCGCCTGTTGGCGGCCAGATGGAGCGCGCGGTGCGCACGAGTCGTCTGCTGGCGCGGGCGTGTTCGCCCGCGCGGTCTGCTCGATAGGGTAAGCTTGCCAGTATGAAAGCCGGGGGGGAGGGCGCGGGCGGGAGGCGTCGCGCCCTCAGGCGGGAAGACGGCGGCGCAGGAAGGCGGCGGCGCGGTCGAGGGCGGCGTCGGCCTCGGGCACGCGACCGTGGAAGAGCTGGATCGCGTGCGGCACCTTCGGCTGGAGGTCGAACTCGACCTCGACCCCCTGCCCGCCCAGCCGCCCGGCCATGCGGATCGCGTCGTCGCGCAGGATCTCGTGGCGGCTCGCCTGGATCATCACCGGGGGGCAGCCGGCGAAGTCACCGAAGACCGGCGAGGCCCGGGGGTCGGTCGGGTCGGCGCCGGCCATGTAGGCGTCGCGGATCTCGGCGATGCGGGCGGCGGGCAGCATCGCGTCGCGGCGGGCGAGGGTTCGGAGGCTCGCGCCCGCGAGCGTCATGTCGGCCCAGGGGGAGAAGATCACCGCGCAGGCGGGCCAGGGGAGGCCGCGCGCACCGATCTGGTGCATGAGCCCGAGCGCGAGCCCGCCGCCGGCGCTGTCGCCGCCGATCACGACGCGCGACGGGTCCTGTCCCGCGGCGAGGAGGGCGCGCCAGACGGTGAGCGCGTCGTCGGCCGCCGCCGGGAAGGGATGCTCCGGGGCGAGCCGGTAGTCGGGCAGGAGCGCGCCCGCGCCGATGCGGCGGGCGAGCGTCGCGGCGAGTGCCGCATGGGTGCGCGGCGAGCCGAGGCAGTAGGCGCCGCCGTGGAACCAGAGGAGGAGCGGGGCGCCGGGGCCGGCCGCGCCGTCGACGCGCAGCGCCGGCAGGATGCGGGCGTCCGCGGCCAGCGTCTCGACGCGCGTGGTCATGCCCGGAGGCGCGACGAAGGTCCGGGCGGATTCGCGCTCCATCCGGGCGCGGGCGCGCTCGAAGGAGGTCTCGCGGGCGAGGTGGCGCTTTTCGGTGAAGCGCAGGACGAGGTCGAGGAGGGCGAGTTGCCAGCTCACGGCCGCGGCATTCCGGCCCGCCGGGCGGCGCGCCCCGAGTTTCCGCTGTCGCCCGGCATCATGCCGCCCGCCGCCGCTCGATCGCCTCCCAGATCCGGCCGGTGGCGTTGATGCCGTCGAAACGCTCGAGTTCCTGAAGGCCGGTGGGGGAGGTGACGTTGATCTCGGTCAGCCAGCCGCCGATCACGTCGATGCCGACGAAGATCTGGCCCTTCTCGCGCAGGAGGGGGCCGATGCGGTCGCAGATCTCGCGGTCGCGGTCGGTGAGGCCGATCTTCATGGGCGTGCCGCCGGCATGCATGTTCGACCGGGTCTCGCCCTCCTGCGGCACGCGGTTGATCGCGCCCACGGGCTCGCCGTCGACGAGGATCACCCGCTTGTCGCCCTGGCTGACGTCGGGCAGGAACTTCTGGGCGATCAGCGGCTCGCGGTTCTGGCCGGTGAAGAGCTCCCACAGGGCATTGAAGTTGCGGTCGTTGGGGTCGAGGCGGAACACCCCCGCCCCGCCGTTGCCGTAGAGAGGCTTGAGGATGATGTCGCCGTGGCGCTTCTTGAAGTCGCGGAGCGCGATGATGTCGCGGGCGACGGTGGTGGGCGGCGTGAGGTCGGGGAACTGCAGGACGAGGAGTTTCTCGGGGAAGTTCCGCACCCAGAACGGGTCGTTCACGACGAGCGTCGTCGGCTTCAGCAGGTCGAGGATGTGGGTGGTGGTGATGTAGCCCATGTCGAAGGGCGGGTCCTGGCGCAGCCAGACCACGTCGAAGGTCGAGAGGTCGACCTCGGATTCATCGCCGAGCGTGAAGTGGTTGCCCTGCTCGCGCCGGACCTCGACCGGCCAGCCGCGGGCGGTGACCCGGCCCTGGTCGTAGGCCAGCCGGTCGGGGGTGTAGTAGTAGAGGCTGTGCCCGCGGGCCTGCGCCTCCTCCATGATCCGGAAGGTCGAGTCCGCGGCGATGTTGATGAGCTGGATCGGATCCATCTGGACGGCGACTTTGAGGCCCATGGCGTTCCCTCCGGCTTGGCGTCGGCCCGAGTCATGGACGAGGCGTGGGGCGGGCGCAAGCGGGGGTAATGGCGTCAGGCTTCGAAGGAGAGCGCGTTCGCGATGCGATCGGCCCGGCCGGTGCGGTCCACGAGGACGAGGTCGAAGCGGCAGGCGTGGTCCGGGGGGGCGTGCGCGGCGAGCCAGGTCTCCGCCGCGGCGCCGAGGCGGGCGATCTGGACGGGCCCGAGCGCGAGGGCGGCGCCGTCGCGGTGGCGGCGGGCCTTGACCTCGACGAAGACGGTGGTGTCGGGCAGCGCGACGATCAGGTCGATCTCGCCCGCGGGGCAGCGCCAGCGGCGGGCGAGGACGCGGCCGCCCTCGGCCTCGTAGAGGCGGGCGGCGATGTCCTCGGCGGCGAGGCCGGCGTGGTGGGCGGTGCGGCCGGAGGTCACGTGTCGCGGTCGAGTTCGAGGGCGCGGGCGTAGACCGCCTTGCGCGGCAGGGCGAGCTCGGCGGCGACGGCGGCGGCGGCGTCCTTGAGCGAATGGGTGGCCAGCGCCGCGCGCAGGCGGTCGTCGAGGGTCGCCTCGGTCGGCGGCGCGGGAACCGGCGGGCCGACGACGACGACGACCTCGCCCTTCGGCGCGCCCTCGGCGGCGTAATGCGCGGCGAGGGTAGCGAGGGGGGCGCGGCGGACCTCCTCGAAGCGCTTGGTGAGCTCGCGGCAGACGGCGGCGGGGCGGTCGGGTCCGAGGGCCGCGGCCATGGCGGCGAGGGCGGCGGCGAGGCGGCGGGGGGATTCGTAGAAGACGAGGGTGGCGGGGGTTGCGGCGAGTTCGGTGAGGGCGGTGGCGCGGGCGCCGGCGCGGGGCGGCAGGAAGCCCGCGAAGAGGAAGCGGTCGGTGGGCAGGCCCGCGACGGCGAGGGCGGCGAGAAGCGCGGAGGCGCCGGGGGCGGCGGTTACGGGCAGGCCCGCGGCGATCGCCTCGGTCGCGAGGCGGTAGCCGGGATCGGCGAGGAGCGGCGTGCCGGCGTCGGAGACGAGGGCGACGGAGCGGCCCTCGGCGAGCGCGCGCAGGAGCTTCGGGCGTTGCTGGGCGCCATTGTGGTCGTGGTAGGGGAGGAGCGTGCGGCCGGCCAGCGGGATGCCGTGGATGTCCATGAGCTTGCGGGCCTGGCGGGTGTCCTCGGCGGCGATCACGTCGGCGGTGCGGAGGATGTCGAGGGCGCGCAGCGTGATGTCGCGGGCGGTGCCGATCGGGGTGGCGACGAGGTAGAGGCCGGGCGCGAGCGTGCGGGCCGCGCCGGGCGCCGGGGGCATTTCGGGCGCGTCCTGATCCATGGTCCGTTTACTTTCCCGGCCCTACGTCATAGCCTCCGGCGCATTGTCCGCACAGCGTCGAGAGCAACAAACGTCACAGGTGAGGCGAGATGGTGTCAACACGATTTTCCCGTAAAGGTTTCCTCAGTGCCGCGGCCGCTGCGGCGGGGCTCGCGCTGATCGCGGCCTGCGCGCCGGTCCAGCAGGCGGGGCCGGCGGGGCCGGCGGTGGACATGTCGCAGCCGGTGAAGGTGGCGCTGCTGGTGCCGCTGGGATCGGGCGATCCGGGGCGTGAGGAGATCGGGCGGAGCCTGGTGAACGCCGCGCGGCTGGCGCAGAACGACCTGGCCGGCGTGCCGATCGAGCTGGCGATCTACGAGGACGGCGGGACGACGCAGGGCGGGACGAACGCCGCGACCCGGGCGATCAACGAGGGTGCGCGGATCCTCGTGGGGCCGCTCTTCAGCACCGCGACGGCGGGCGCCGAGCCGGTGGCCGCGCAGGCGGGCGTACCGATCCTGAGCCTTTCGAACAATGCCGAGGTGGCGGGTAACGGCGTCTATCTGCTGGGCCTGACCTTCGAGAATTCGGCCGATCAGCTGGTGGCCCACGCCCTGTCGCAGGGGCAGAACCGGATGGCGGTGGTCTATCCGCGCGGGCTGGAGGGCGAGACGGCGCGGCGCGCTGTCGAAGGTGCGGCGCAGGCACGCGGCGCGAACCTGGTGGCGAGCCAGTCCTACGACCTGTCGGTGCAGGGCATCCAGACCGCGGCGCCGGGCATCGCCGGCGTGCTGAACGGGGCGGGCGCGAACGGCGTGGTGCTGACCGACGGGCCGACGGGCGGGCTCGGCTTCATCGCCGACGCGCTGCGCAACAACGGGGTGCAGGCGGCCAACGTGCAGTTCCTCGGGATGCAGCGCTGGGACAATTCCGCCGAGGCGCTGGCGCTGCCCGGGCTGCAGGGCGGGGTCTTCGCCGCGCCCGATCCGGGCCTGCTGGCCGCGTTCCGCGGACGCTACCGCAACGCCTATGGCTCGAACCCGCACGAGCTGGCGGGCCTCGCATACGACGGGATCGCCGCGGTCGGCGCGCTGATCAGCGAGGCGCGGGCGCAGGGCGGGCGCGACCCGTTCTCGGCGGCGCGCATCACCAAGCCCGAGGGCTTCGCCGGGGTGCAGGGCGCCTTCCGGTTCCTGCCGAACGGGATGAACCAGCGCAACCTCGCCATCCTGCAGGTTCAGAACGGGTCGGCGGTGGTCGTGCGCCGTGCGTCGAGTTCCCTTGCAGCCGTTACCAACTGAGGCCGCCGCGCCCCATCCGGAATGGCGCGGCCTGATCGCCGCGCCGGCCGACATCCTCGACGTGCCCGCCGCGAGGGCGGCGCTCGAAGCCGTCGCCGCCGGGACGGAGGACCTGACGCGGCTGCGCGAGGCGGCGGTCGCGGTCCTGCGCGACCGCCATGCCGACGCGCGCGAGCGCATCGCGGAGGCGGCGCGCGCCCGGCCGATGGAGGCATGGCGCACGATCCACGACCACAGCTGGCTGACCGACCGGGTCCTGGAGCTGTCGCTGGAGCTGGCGCAACGCTGGCTGCATCCCCTGCCGACCCCGACCGCGACCGAACGCATCTGCGTGCTGGCCGTGGGCGGCTACGGTCGGGGCGAGATGGCGCCCTATTCGGACGTCGACCTGCTGTTCCTGACGCCCTACAAGCAGACCGCCTGGGGCGAGAGCCTGATCGAGAGCGTGCTCTACACGCTGTGGGACCTGCGGATGAAGGTGGGGCAGTCGGTGCGCACCATCGACGACTGCCTGCGGATGGCGCGGTCCGACCTGACGATCCGCACCACGCTGCTCGAGCACCGTTATCTCTGGGGCGACGCGGGCCTCGCGCAGACGCTGGGCCGCCGGCTGTGGAAGGAGCTTTTCGACCAGACCGGCCCGGAGTTCGTCCAGCTGAAACTGGCCGAGCGGGCCGAGCGGCATGCGCGGCAGGGTAGCACCCGCTATCTGCTGGAGCCGAACGTCAAGGAGGGCAAGGGCGGGCTGCGCGACCTCCAGACGCTGTTCTGGATCGCGAAGTACCTGCATCACGCCGAGAGCACCGACGACCTCGTGCGGATGGGCGTGTTCACGCCCGAGGAGTACCAGGTCTTCACCGAGGCGGAGCGGTTCCTGTGGACCACGCGGGTGCATCTGCACCTGCTGACCGGGCGGGCGACCGAACAGCTGACCTTCGACACGCAGGTCGAGCTCGCGGCGATCCTCGGCTATCAATCGACGGTCGGGCAGCGGGCGGTCGAACGCTTCATGCAGCGCTACTTCACCGAGGCGAAGAACGTGGGCGACCTGACGCGGATCTTCCTCGCCGGGATCGAGGCGCAGCATGTCAAGGACCGCCGTTCGGTCGGCCAGACGCTGCGCAACGTCTTCGCCTTCGGCAAGGACCCGACCTCGGCGGGCTACCGGCTGAAGCACGGGCGGCTCGACCTCGCCGATCACGACGCCTTTCTGAGCGACCCGGTCAACATATTGCGGCTGTTCAAGGAATCGCTGTCGAGCGACATCCTGATCCATCCCGACGCGCTGCGGCTGGTGAAGGCGAACCTGCACCTGATCGACGATGCCGTGCGAAACGATCCCGAGGCGAACCGCATCTTCCTCGACCTGCTGCTGAGCCACAAGAACCCCGAGAAGACCCTGCGGCACATGAACGAGGTCGGGCTGCTCGGCGCCTTCATCCCCGAATTCGGGCGGATCGTGGCGATGATGCAGTTCAACATGTACCACCACTACACGGTGGACGAGCACATCATCCAGACGATCTCGACGCTCAGCCAGATCGAGCGGGGCGAACTGAAGGCCGAGCTGCCGATCGCCTCGGAGATCGTGGCGAAAGGGGTGAACCGGCGGGTGCTCTATGTCGCGCTTCTGCTGCACGACATCGGCAAGGGCTCGGGGCGGGATCATTCGGAACTGGGCGCCGAGATCGCGCAGCGGCTCGGGCCGAGGCTCGGGCTGGCCGAGGACGAGAGCGACACGGTGGAATGGCTGGTGCGCCATCACCTGCTGATGTCGGACGTGGCGCAGAAGCGCGACCTGGCCGATCCGCGCACGGCGCGCGACTTCGCGCAGGCGGTGAAGAGCCCGAGCCGGCTGAAGCTGCTGACGGTGCTGACGGTCTGCGACATCCGCGGGGTGGGCCCGGGCGTCTGGAACAACTGGAAGGCGATGCTGCTGCGCGCGCTCTACAACGACACGCTGGGCGAACTGACCGGGGGCAGCCAGGCGCAGAGCCGGCCCGAGCGTGAGGCCGCGGCCAAGGAGGCGCTGGCCGCGGCGCTGAAGGGCTGGAAGCCCGCGGCGATCAAGCGGGAATGCGCGCGGCACTATCCGCCCTACTGGCTGGGCTTCGACACGCGGACCCACGCGATCTTCGCCGATCTGGTCAAGCGGCTGGAGAGCGAGGACGTGGCGATGCATTTCGAGCTGGAGGAGGCACGGGACGCGACCCAGGCCTGCTTCGCCATGCAGGACCATCCCGGCATCTTCGCGCGGCTGGCCGGGGCGCTGGCACTCGCGGGCGCGAACGTGGTGGACGCGCGGACCTATACTTCGACCGACGGGATCGCCACGGCGGCGTTCTGGATCCAGGACATGGAGGGGAAGCCCTACGAGAAATCTCGGCTGACCCGGCTGCGCAACTCGGTCTCGCGCATCCTGAAGGGCGAGGTGGTGGCGCGCGAGGCGCTGCGCGACAAGGACCGGATCAAGCGGCGCGAGCGGGATTTCATCGTGCCGACCACGATCAGCTTCGACAACACCGGCAGCGACATCTACACGATCATCGAGGTCCAGACGCGGGACCGGCCGGGGTTGCTGCATGACCTCGCGCGGACGCTGACGGCGAACAACGTCTCGATCGCCAGCGCGATCATTGCGACCTACGGCGAGCAGGCGGTAGACGTGTTCTACGTGAAGGACCTGTTCGGGCTGAAGCTGCATTCGGAGGCGAAGCGGCGGTCGCTGGACGCGCGGCTGCGCGCGGCGATCACGCCGCTGCCCTCCGACCAGGCGGGCGGGCCCGCCGCTTGATCAGGCCGATCCGCCTGCTGCCCGCGTTCCTGAGCGTGGGGTTCTGGACCATGGCGAGCCGGGTGCTGGGGCTCGCGCGCGACGTGATCATGGCGGCGCTGCTCGGGACCGGGCCGGTGGCGCAGGCTTTCCTGATCGCCTTCACCCTGCCGAACATGTTCCGCCGGTTCTTCGCGGAGGGCGCGTTCAACCTCGCCTTCGTGCCGATGTTCGCCAAGAAGGTCGAGGCGGGCGAGGATGCGGAGGGTTTCGCGCGGGACGCGCTGTCGGGGCTGGCCGGGGTGCTGATCATCTTCGTGCTGGTGGGCCAGCTGATCATGCCGTGGCTGGTGCTGGCGATGGCGAGCGGGTTCCGCGGGGACGAGCGGTTCGACATCGCCGTGGTCTACGGGCGGATCGCGTTTCCCTACATCCTGTTCATCTCGCTGACTGCGCTTCTGTCGGGGCTGCTGAACTCGCTGGGACGATTCGCGCTGGCCGCCGCCGCGCCGATCCTGATGAACCTGGTGATGATCGCCTTCCTGCTGGCGGGCTACTGGACCGGGGGCGACGTGGGGCTCTGGCAGATCTGGTCGGTGCCGGTGGCGGGCGTGGCGCAGCTCTGGCTGGTCTGGTGGGGGGCGGCGCAGGCGGGATTCCCGGTTCGGCCGCACTGGCCGCGGGTGACTCCGGAGCTGAAGCGGCTCGCGGTGATCATGGGGCCGGCGGTGCTGGCGGGCGGCGTGGTGCAGGTGAACCTGCTGGTCGGGCGGCAGGTGGGCTCGTTCTTCGACGGTGCGGTGGCGTGGCTCTCCTATGCCGACCGGCTCTACCAGCTTCCGCTCGGGGTGGTGGGCGTCGCGATCGGCGTGGTGCTGCTGCCCGACCTGTCGCGGCGGCTGCGGGGCGGCGACGGGCCGGGCGGGCGCGACGCGGTGAACCGGGCGACGGAGTTCACGCTGGCGCTGACCCTGCCGGCGGCGCTGGCGCTGATGGTGATCCCGGGGCCGATCGTGTCGGTGCTGTTCGAGCGGGGCGCCTTCGGGGCGGCGGATTCGGCGGCCACCGCGCTCGCCGTGGCGGTCTATGGCGCGGGGCTGCCGGCCTTCGTGCTGCAGAAGGTGGTCTCGCCGCTCTACTACGCGCGCGAGGACACCCGGACGCCGTTCCGCTATGCGGTGCATGCGATGGTGGTGAACGCGGGCGTGGCGATCGGGCTCGCGCCGGTCATCGGCTGGAGCGCGGCGGCGATCGGCACCACGGTGGCGGGCTGGGTGATGCTGTTCCAGCTCTGGCGCGGGGCGCGGGGGATGGGGGATGCGGCGGCGCCCGACGCGCGGCTGCTGCGCGCGCTGCCGCGGATCGGGCTTTCCTGCCTGGTGATGGGCGCGGTCCTGTGGTTTGCGGCGCGGGGGATGGCGGGCTGGCTGGAGGCGGACGGCCTGCGCTATGCGGCGCTGGCCGGGCTCGTGGCGCTGGGGCTCGCGAGCTATGCCGTGGCGGTGCTGGCGACTGGGGGGCTGAGGGTGACGGACATCCGCGCGGCGCTGCGGCGGGGCAGATAGGCGAAACGGTTGCGGCGCCCCGAGGGGCGCCGCGGAGGAAGGCCCGGTCCGCCTTCAGGAGTTCCCGGCGTCATTTCTTGCCCTTGCCGCCGCCGTTGCCGTTACCGTTTCCCTCGTTTCGAGTGCCGTTGCCGCCACCGTTACCCCGGCCGTTGCCGTTGTTGCCTCCGGAACTGGTGCTAGAGGAGCTGCCGTCGCCGGAGCTGTCGCCACCGGCACCCTGATCGCCGCCGGCGCCGCCCGCGTCGCCGGTGGAACCGGCGTCGCCTCCCGTCGAGGCCGCTTCGCCGCCGCTCGCGCCCTCGTCGCCACCCGCCGACTCGCCGGAATCGCTTGCCCCGGCTTCTCCGCCGCCAGCGTCGCTGCCGGACTGCTCGGCACCGGACGGCGCTTCACCTGCGGGCTCATCAGCCGCGTCATGGCCGGCGTTGTCCTGCGACGCGCCGGCATCTTCGTCCGGACCGCCACCGGTGGTCCGGGCTGGCGCCGGCGCGGGAGGCTGGGCTCCGTCGTCGTCATCCTCGCTGCCGGCGGCTGCCTGGGCCACGGCCTGGCCCCGGGTGGAGACTGCTGCGCGCGCCACCGAGGCCGGACCCTGGTCGGAGAGTGCCCGGCCGGGCCCCCCGTTCGGCACGATCTGGTGCATCGGGGACGAGCAACCCGCGAGCAGGGCGAGTGCGGCGGCGCTGGCGAAGATGGTCAGTCGGGTCATGGTCGTGGTCCTTCGTCTCTGGTCATGGCTCCGCCGGGGGGCGGGTGCACGGCACCTGCCGGGATGGCGGTCGATTTCGGTTTCGAGTTGGGCGGGGATCGCCGGCATCCCGCTTCGCGGGCGCCGCTGACTGCTCAGGTTGCGATCATCATTTCTGGATTCCCCTCACCCTCTGGATGAGAAGATCGCTCAAGTTCGAATTCAACGCAAAGTGTATCTAAATGAAAGGTTAATCGCAGCGCGATCCAACCCAGGGCAGACTGCCCCTCTACATCCGCTCGCCCGGCAGCGCGCTGGCCTGGCGGACCCAGTCGGTGAACTGCGCCTCGTCGAGGGGATCGTCTTCGCGGATGTCGAGATAGCGGACCTCGGGATGCTTCGAGGGGCCGGGCGGAACGGGGTCGAGGGACGTGTCGCGGAAGAAGGTGACCTTCACGTATCGGGTGAAGCAGTGGAAGGAGAGGAACCAGCCCTGCCCTTCGACGCCGTAGAACGGCGAGTTCCACTTGACCGCCTTCTGCTGCGCGCGCTGCCGCG
Source organism: uncultured Rhodobacterales bacterium (assembly GCA_964575795.1). Classification (GTDB taxonomy): domain Bacteria; phylum Pseudomonadota; class Alphaproteobacteria; order Rhodobacterales; family Rhodobacteraceae; genus Amaricoccus. The sequence continues at coordinate 18,258 of CAZNSP010000004.1, read as the reverse complement.
GATCGGGCTTTCCTGCCTGGTGATGGGCGCAGTGCTGTGGTTCGCGGCGCGGGGCATGGCGGGCTGGCTGGCGGCGGACGGCCTGCGCTATGCGGCGCTGGCCGGGCTCGTGGCGCTGGGGCTCGCGAGCTATGCCGTGGCGGTGCTGGCGACTGGGGGGCTGAGGGTGACGGACATCCGCGCGGCGCTGCGGCGGGGCAGATAGGCGAAACGGTTGCGGCGCCCCGAGGGGCGCCGCGGAGGAAGGCCCGGTCCGCCTTCAGGAGTTCCCGGCACTACCCGTTGCCGTTGCCGTTTCCATTGCCGTTTCCGTTCGCGTTGCCGTTTCCGTTCGCGTTGCCGTTGCCGTTCGCGTTGCCGTTGCCGTTCGCGTTGCCGTTTCCGTTCGCGTTGCCATTGCCTTTGGCATTGCCGTTGCCGCTTCCGGTTCCATTGCCGTTTTTTTTGCCATTGCCCTCGTTTGCGGTGCCGTTGCCGCCGCCGTTACCCAGGCCAACGCCCTTGTTGCCGTCGCCGCTGGTCCTGCCGGTGCTGGTGCCGCCAGTGCTGGTCCCGCTGGAGCTTTCGCCACCGGCAGCAGCGCCGCCCTCCCCACCGGTCGAGCCGGCATCGCCACCCGTGCCGTCCTCGCCCTCGGTCGAACCGGCATCGCCGCCCGCGGCATCCCCGCCATCGGTCGCACCGGCCTGTTCGCCACCCGCATCGCCGCCGGACGGCTCGGTCCCGGACGGCTCAGCGGCGGCGGGCGCGTCGGTGGCGCCATCGTCGGTGTCGTCCTGCTCGGCGCCGTCGTCGCCGGCATCGTTTTGAGCGCGACCGGTGGGTGCGGCAGGCGCCGGGATCGAAGGCTGGCCATCGTTGCCGCCCTCCTCGCCGCCGGCGGCAGCCTGGGCCGAGGCTCGGCCCGGGGCGGAAACGGCGGCGCGCGCCACCGAGGCCGGACCCTGGTCGGAGAGTGCCCGGCCGGGCCCCCCGTTCAGCGCGCTCTGGTGCATCTGGGACGTGCAACCCGCGAGCAGGGCGAGTGCGGCGGCGCTGGCGAAGATGGTCGGTCGGGTCATGGTCGTGGTCTTTCGTCTCTGGTCATGGCGCTCCGGGGGGGGTGGGGGGGTGGGTGCGGGGCACCAGTCGGAGCGGCGGAAACGGCGGTCTCAAGGTCGGCGGGGCTCGCGGGCGCACCCTGTGACGGGCGGCGCCGGTTAATCAGTTTGCGATCATCATTCGTGGACTCTACTCATCCTCTGGGCGAGAAGATCGCTCAAGCTCAAATTCAACGTTAAATATATCTAAAAAGGGTTAATCGAATCGCGATCCAACCCAGGGCAGACTGCCCCTCTACATCCGCTCGCCCGGCAGCGCGCTGGCCTGGCGGACCCAGTCGGTGAACTGCGCCTCGTCGAGGGGATCGTCTTCGCGGATGTCGAGATAGCGGACCTCGGGATGCTTCGAGGGGCCGGGCGGAACGGGGTCGAGGGACGTGTCGCGGAAGAAGGTGACCTTCACGTATCGGGTGAAGCAGTGGAAGGAGAGGAACCAGCCCTGCCCTTCGAGGCCGTAGAACGGCGAGTTCCACTTGACCGCCTTCTGCACGTCCGGGACGGCCTGCACGATCAGAGCGTCGAGCCGGCGGCCGAGGTCGCGCTTCCAGCCGGGCATGGCGGCGATGCAGGCCTGCACCGGGGCGTCGCCGGTGCCCTTGGGGATCTGGGGATTGCCGCCGGAGAGGAGCTTCGGGCCTTCGGTATCGGGGTTCTTCGGCTCGTCGGCGGGCATGGCGTCACCTCATCGGTCGCGGGCGCGGTCACGCCAGGCGCGCAGGCGGTCCGGCGCGTCGGGGGCGACGAGGAAGGAAAGCGCGAAACCCGCGAGGAAGCCGCCGAGATCGGCGACCCATTCGTTGCCGCCGCCGAAGGTCAGCCGGAAGAAGAGCTGGAGCACGAGGAGGAGCGCCACGAGCCGGAAGGCCATGAGCCGTGCGCGGCCGGTGGCGTCGGCCTTGCGCCAGAGGCCCCAGGTATAGGCGCCGAGCAGGCCCCAGACCGCGGGGTAGATGCCGATCAGCATGGCCGGGCTGTCCTGCAGGAGCGCATAGGCGAGCGCGCCGGCGACCGCGCCGGCGAGCAGGATCGCCACCGTCGCCGCCACCGAGAAGACGTCCGACACCGCCTTGCCGAGCGCGAGCAGGAGCACGGCGCCGAAGATGGCATGGGTTAGGCTCGCATGGACGAAGGCGTAGCTGAGGAAGCGCCAGGCGCCCTCGGCCGGCACGCGGCGCGTCGTGACCATGTGGTGGAAGAGCGCGTCGGAGAAGCCGAAGTGCTGGACCGCGGCCATGCGCCAGCCGAGCCCCTGGGCCCCGCCGGCGAACCCGTGGGCGCCGGCCTGGAACGCGACCTCGATCCCGAGGATCACCAGCACGAGCGTCACGATCACCGGCGGCAGGCTGTGGAAGGGCGAGGCCGTCCCGGCGGGTGTATCGGGCTCGGGTGCGGGTTCGGGCGCAGACATGACGGCGCATCCAGTTGACGGGACCCGGGCGGGCGGGCATTAAGCGCCCCGTTTCATAGACCATGCGGGGACGCAGCACCATGACCGAGGCCAAGCACGCGCCGCGCGTCTTCTCCGGCATCCAGCCTTCGGGGAACCTGACGCTCGGCAACTACCTCGGCGCCCTGCGGCGCTTCGTGGAGATGCAGGAGGAGGGCATCCCGGCGGTCTACTGCGTGGTGGACCTGCACGCGATCACCGTCTGGCAGGACCCCGAGAAGCTGCGCCGCTCGATCCGCGAGCTGACCGCGGCCTTCATCGCCTGTGGCATCGACCCGGCGCGCTCGGTCCTGTTCAACCAGAGCCAGGTGCCGGCGCATGCCCAGCTCGGCTGGGTGCTGTCCTGCGTCGCGCGGATCGGCTGGCTCAACCGCATGACGCAGTTCAAGGACAAGGCGGGCAAGGACCGGGAGGCGGCGAGCGTGGGGCTCTATTCCTACCCGACCCTGATGGCGGCGGACATCCTGACCTATCACGCGACGCATGTCCCGGTGGGCGAGGACCAGAAGCAGCACGTGGAGCTGACCCGCGACATCGCGGCGAAGTTCAACCACGACTTCGGCGTGGAGTTCTTTCCCCTGCCCGAGCCGGTGATCGAGGGCGCGGCCACGCGGGTGATGTCCCTGCGCGACGGCACGAAGAAGATGTCGAAGTCCGATCCCTCGGACATGAGCCGGATCAACCTGACCGACGACGCGGACGCGATCGCCAACAAGATCCGCAAGGCGCGGACCGATCCCGAGCCGCTGCCCGACAGCTTCACCGCGCTGGCCGACCGGCCGGAGGCGCGGAACCTCGTGAACATCTACGCAGCACTCGCCGGCAAGGCCCCGGAGGCGGTGGTGGAGGATTTCGCGGGCAAGCCGTTCTCGGAGTTCAAGCCGGCGCTCGCGGACCTCGCCGTGGCGCATCTGGCGCCGATCACCGAGCGGATGAACGCGCTGATGGCCGATCCCGCGGAGATCGACCGCATCCTCGGCGACGGCGCGGAGCGGGCGGCGGCGATCGCGACGCCGATCCTCGATCAGGCCTACGACATCGTGGGGTTCGTGCGGCGGAAGTGACCGCCGCAGATCGCGGTTGCGCGGCGGGGCGGCTTCGCGGATGATCCGACCGGTCTGCAGCAAGACCGGGGGAAATGCTTGCGCAAGTTCCTGATCATCCTCGACGACACGCCCGAGATGCTGAACGCGATGCGCTATGCGGCGATCCGGGCGGCGAAGACGGGAGGCGGCGTGGAGATCCTCGCGATCATCTCGCCCGAGGAATTCCAGCACTTCATGGGCGTGGCCGACGTGATGCGCGCCGAAGCGCGGGAGAAGATCGAGGCGCATTTCCAGGTGTTCAAGGACCGGATGGAAAAGCGCGAGGGCCTGACCCCGACGCTGGCGATCCGCGAGGGCGACAAGGTCGACCAGGTGCTGGCGCATATCAAGTCCGACCCCGAGATCGGCGTACTGGTGCTGGGCGCGAGCGTGGACAAGAGCGGGCCGGGGCCTGTGGTTTCGGCGCTGACCGGGCGGCGGATGGCCGAGGTGCCGATCCCGATCACCATCGTGCCGGGCTCGATGTCGAAGGACGACATCATCGCGGTGACCTGACGGCCGCCAGCCCGATTTGGAACGATTCCAGAAATTCTTGACTTAAACACTCGGAAGGGCCATTTCAGCCCCAGGCAGCGAAAGGGCCCGCCCATGTTCATCCAGACCGAATCGACCCCCAATCCCGCGACGCTGAAGTTCCTGCCCGGGCAGGGCGTGCTGGCGAGCGGCACGGCGGATTTCCCGTCGGAGGCGGCGGCGCAGTCCTCGCCGCTGGCGCGGCGCATCTTTGCCACGGGCGATGTCGCGGGCGTGTTCCTCGGGGCCGACTTCGTGACGGTGACCAAGGCCGAGGCGGCGGACTGGGCGCATATCAAGCCGGCGATCCTCGGCGCGATCATGGAGCACTACCAGTCGGGCGAGCCGGTGATGGAAGGCGAGGCCGGGGCGGTGGAGCATGCCGCCCATGACGGGCCGGACGCCGAGATCGTCACCCAGATCAAGGAACTGCTCGACACCCGGGTGCGCCCGGCGGTGGCGCAGGACGGCGGCGACATCACCTTCCACGGCTTCGACCGTGGCGTGGTCTATCTGCACATGCAGGGCGCCTGCGCGGGCTGCCCGTCCTCGACCATGACGCTGAAGATGGGCATCGAGAACCTGCTGCGCCATTACATTCCCGAAGTGACCGAGGTCCGGCCGGTTGCCGTCTGAGGCAACAGCGACCGTCCTCGGCCTCGACACGTCGGCCGCGCAATGCGCGGCCGCTCTGGTTTCCGGGGGCCGGGTGATCGCCCGGCGGGTCGAGCCGATGGAGAAGGGCCAGGCCGAGCGGCTGTTCCCGATGGTGGAGGAGATGCTGGCCGGGGCCGGCGTGGACTGGGCCGGGCTGGCCGCGGTCGGGGTCTGCACCGGGCCGGGAAACTTCACCGGGCTGCGGCTGTCGGTCGCGGCGGCGCGGGGCATCGCCCTCGCCCGCGGGATCCCGGCGATCGGGGTCAGTCTCTTCGAGGCGCTGGCCGACGGCGGCAACGCGCTGGTGACACTGGACGCGCGCGGCGGCCTGATGTTCGTGCAGGAAGTGAGGGACGGGCGGGCCGAGGGCGCGGCGCGTGTGCTCGGGATCGACGAACTGGCGCCGGCGCCGGGGATCACCTGCCTCGGCCATCGGGCCGCGGAGGTGGCTTCCCGGACAGGCGGCGTCGCGGGGTCCGAGGCGGTGCGGGCCGATCCGGTGGCGGTGGCGCGGCTGGCGGCGGCGCGGCTGGGGACGCCGGGACCACGGCCGGCGCCGCTCTACCTGCGGCCGGCGGATGCGGCGCCACCGTCCGAGGCCCCTCCCCCGATCCTCGATGACGCCTGAGGCGCTGGCCGCACTGCACGCGCGCTGTTTCGCCGCAGCGCCACGGCCCTGGACCGTGCGCGAGTTCGAGGAGGTGCTGGCGGGTGCGGGCGTGTTCCTCTGCGGCATTCCCGAGGGTTTCGCCGTTGGGCGCGTCGCGGGACCGGAGGCGGAGCTGCTGACGCTGGCGGTCGATCCGGAGGCGCGAGGGCGAGGGCTGGGGCGCTGGCTGGTCGCGGCCTTCGAGGCCGAGGCGGCGCGGCGGGGTGCGGTCGATGCCTTCCTCGAGGTCGCGGAAGGCAACGCCGCGGCGCGGGCGGTCTATGCCGCCGCGGGCTGGACCGAGGCCGGGCGGCGGCGCGGATACTATGCCGCGCCGGGGCGACCGGCCGAGGATGCGCTGGTCCTGCGCAAGGCGCTGGCGGCGGGAGCGGGGAACGAAGAATCCATTTGACCGGCCGAAAGGCTTAAGCCTTTACTGTGCCACCAGTTTGCACCTTCTCGCCGGCGGTCGGGGTGGCCGGGGCGGAGGGCGGTTTCATCCGGATTTTCCCAGGAGGGCTTCATGGGCTTCAAGAAAACGATCGGTTCAGCCGTCGCGCTGATGGTTGCGGCGACCGCGGTCCAGGCGCAGGACATCAATCCTGCGGTGATCTTCGACCTCGGCGGCAAGTTCGACCGGTCGTTCAACCAGGCCTCGTTCACCGGCGCCGAGCGGTTCAAGGAAGAGACCGGCATCGAGTACCGCGAGTTCGAGCTGCAGTCCGACGCCCAGCGCGAGCAGGCGCTGCGCCGCTTCGCCGAACAGGGCAACAACCCGGTGATCGTCACCGGCTTCGCCTATGGCAGCGCGATGGAGGCGGTGGCCTCGGAGTTTCCCGACACCAGCTTCGTGATCATCGACATGGTCGTGGACAAGCCGAACGTGCGCTCGGTCGTGTTCAACGAGCACGAGGGCAGCTATCTGGTCGGCGTGCTGGCCGCGCTCGCCTCGGAGACCGGGCAGGTCGGCTTCGTCGGGGGCATGGACATCCCGCTGATCCAGAAATTCGCCTGCGGCTATGTGCAGGGCGTGAAGGCGACCAAGCCCGACGCGGTGGTCTACCAGAACATGACCGGCACCACGGGGGCCGCGTGGAACGACCCGGTGCGGGGCGGCGAGCTGGCGAAGAGCCAGATCGACCGCGGCGCGGACGTGATCTATCACGCGGCCGGCGGCACCGGCGTGGGCGTGCTGCAGGCGGCGGCGGATGCGGGCGTGTTCGGGATCGGCGTCGATTCCAACCAGAACTACCTGCATCCCGGCCATGTGCTGACCTCGATGCTGAAGCGGGTGGACGTGGCGGTCTACGACGCGCTGATGGACGCGCAGAACGGCGAATGGACGCCGGGCATCGTGGTGATGGGCCTCGCCGAGGACGGCGTGGGCTATGCGCTCGACGAGTTCAACGAGGCGCTGATCACCGACGAGATGAAGGCCGCGGCCGAGGAGGCGAGGGCCAAGATCATCGCAGGCGAGATCGTCGTGCACGACTACACCACCGACGGCGCCTGCCCGGTCCAGTAGGGACCCATGGCCGAAGCGCCGCATCCCGCCGGGGGGCCGCAGGACGCGGCCCCCGCAATCGAACTGATCGGGATATCGAAGAGCTTCGGTCCCGTTCTGGCCAACAAGGACATCAACCTGCGTGTGGAGCGCGGCACGATCCACGGGATCGTCGGCGAGAACGGCGCGGGCAAGTCCACGCTCATGTCGATCCTCTACGGCTTCTACCATGCCGATGCGGGCGAGATCCGGGTGAACGGCGCGCCGACGGCGATCCCGGACAGCGAGGCGGCGATCCGGGCGGGCATCGGCATGGTGCATCAGCACTTCATGCTGGTGGAGCCCTTCACGGTGCTGGAGAACATCATCCTCGGCGCGGAGGACGGCGCGCTCCTGCGCCCGTCGCTCGCCAAGGCGCGCACCGAGCTGACGCGGCTGGCCGAGGACTACGAGCTCGAGGTCGATCCCGACGCGGTGGTGGGCGAGCTGTCGGTCGGGCTGCAGCAGCGGGTGGAGATCCTGAAGGCGCTCTACCGGCAGGCGGACATCCTGATCCTCGACGAGCCGACGGGCGTGCTGACCCCGGCCGAGGCGGACCACCTGTTCCGGATCCTCGGCTTCCTGCGCGAGCAGGGCAAGACCGTCATCCTGATCACCCACAAGCTGCGCGAGATCATGGCGATCACCGACGACGTGAGCGTGATGCGCCGGGGCGAGATGGTGCGGACGCTGCGCACCGCCGAGACGAGTCCGGCGGAACTGGCCGAGCTCATGGTTGGGCGGCGGGTGCTCTTGCGGGTCGAGAAGGGGCCGGCGCATCCGGGCGCGCCGGTGCTGGAGGTGCGGGGCGTGAGCCTGACCGACGCGAAGGGCGTGCAGCGGCTGAAGGACGTGAGCCTGACGGTGCACGAGGGCGAGATCCTCGGCATCGCCGGTGTGGCGGGCAACGGCCAGTCGGAGCTTCTGGAGGTGTTGGCGGGGATCGCCGTGGCATCGAGCGGCGAGGTGCTGCTGCGCGGCCGGCCGCTCGACCTGAGCCGGACGACCAATGCTGCGCAGCGGCGCGAGACGGGCATCGCGCACGTGCCCGAGGACCGGCACCGGCGCGGACTGGTGATGGCCTTCGCCCAGTGGGAGAACGCCTGTCTCGGCTATCAGGGCGAGACGCGGTTCGAGGGTCCGATGGGCACGATGGACCGCAACGCGGTGCGGGAACTTGCCCGCAAGGACATCGAGACCTTCGACATCCGCCCGCCGAACTGCGACCTGAAGACCGCGAACTTCTCGGGCGGCAACCAGCAGAAGATCGTGATCGCGCGCGAGATCGAGCGTGATCCCGACGTGCTGCTGGTCGGGCAGCCGACGCGCGGCGTCGACATCGGTGCGATCGAGTTCATCCACAAGCAGATCGTGGCGCTGCGCGACCGGGGCAAGGCGATCGTGCTGGTCTCGGTGGAGCTCGACGAGATCCAGGCGCTGAGCGACCGGATCGTGGTGATGTTCGACGGGCGCGTCTCGGGCGAGCGGCTGGCCTCGGAGACGGACGAGCGGGAACTGGGCCTGCTGATGGCGGGCATCGATCCGGCGCGGAGGGGGGCTGCATGAAACCCGCCCTGCCCCGCTGGGCCGACCTGGCACTGATCCCGGCGCTGAACCTCCTGCTCGCGTTCCTCGTGGCGGGGCTGGTGGTGGTCTTCATCGGCGAGGACCCGGTGCGGGCAGTGCAGATCCTGATCCAGGGCTCGCTCGGGTCGAGCTATGCAATCGGCTTTACGCTCTACTACGCAACGACCTTCGTCTTTACCGGCCTCGCGGTGGCGATCGCCTTTCATGCGAGCCTCTTCAACATCGGGGGCGAGGGGCAGGCGGCGGTGGCGGGCGTGGGGGTGGCGCTGGTGTGCCTGTGGCTCGACCAGACGCACTGGCTGATCGCGCTGCCGGCGGCGATGATCGCGGCGGCGGTGTTCGGGGCGGGCTGGGCCTTCATCCCCGGCTATCTGCAGGCCAAGCGCGGCAGCCACGTGGTCATCACCACGATCATGTTCAACTTCATCGCCGCGGCGCTGCTCGTCTATCTGCTGGTCAACGTGCTGAAGGTGCCCGGGGCGATGGCGCCCGAGACGCGGCGGTTCGCGGAAGGCGCGAACCTGCCGTTCATGCACGAGATGCTGGGCGCGATCGGCATTCCGATGTCGCGCACGCCGATGAACTTCGTCTCGCTGATCGCGGTGGCGGCGGCCTTTCTGACCTGGGTGCTGATCTGGCGGACGCGGCTCGGCTACGAGATCCGCGCCTTCGGCCATTCCGAGCCGGCGGCGGTCTATGCCGGGATCGACCCGGTGCGGATCACCATCGTGGTGATGCTGATGTCGGGCGCGATGGCGGGCTTCATGGCGCTGAACGTGGTGATGGGCTATTCGCAGCGGCTGCTGCTGGAATTCACCGCGGGTGCGGGCTTCGTCGGGATCGCGGTGGCGCTGATGGGGCGGTCGCACCCGTTCGGGGTGGTGCTGGCGGCGATCCTCTTCGGGATGCTGTACCAGGGCGGCGCCGAGCTCGCCTTCGAGATGCCGGCGATCAGCCGCGAGATGATCGTGGTGATCCAGGCGCTGGTGATCCTGTTCACCGGGGCGCTGGAGAACATGGTGCGCTGGCCGGTGGAACGGGCGTTCCTGCAGTTGCGGAGGCGCGGCTGATGGATCTGGACACCATCCTGCAGATCTTCGGCTCGAGCCTGCGGCTGGCGACGCCGCTCCTGCTCGCCTGTCTCGCCGGGCTTTATTCCGAGCGGGCGGGCATCTTCGACATCGGACTCGAGGGCAAGATGCTCGCGGCGGCCTTCACCGCGGGGGCCTTTGCGGCGGTGACGGGATCGGCGTGGATCGGGCTTCTGGCCGGGATGGGGGCGTCGGTTCTGCTGGCGCTGCTGCACGGGCTCGCCTCGATCACGCTCAAGGGCAACCAGCTGATCTCGGGGGTCGCGATCAACTTCCTCGCCTCGGGCATGACGGCGCTGATCGGGCAGAACTGGTTTTCCATGGGCGGGCAGACACCGCAGCTTCAGGCGGACCAGCGCTTCCTCGGCGTCACCCTGCCCTTCGCCGAGACGCTGGGCGCGGTGCCGGTGATCGGGCCGGTGTACCAGTACCTGATCTCGGGGCACAACGTGCTGGTCTATGTCGCGCTTGCCATGGTGCCGCTGACCTGGTGGGTGCTGTTCCGGACGCGCTTCGGCCTGCGGCTGCGGGCGGTCGGCGAGAATCCCGGCGCGGTCGACACGGCGGGCGTGTCGGTGGTGCGGCAGCGATATGCGGCGGTGCTGATCTGCGGGATCCTCTGCGGGATCGCGGGGGCGTACCTGTCGACCGGCATGTCGGCGGGCTTCGTGCGCGAGATGACGGCGGGCAAGGGCTTCATCGCGCTGGCGGCGCTGATCTTCGCCAAGTGGCGGCCGTGGCCGGCGCTCGGGGCATGTCTGCTCTTCGGGTTCCTCGAGGCGATCGGCATCCGCTATCAGGACATCCGGGTGGCGGGCGTGGGGACGGTGCCGGTGCAGTTCATGCAGGCCCTGCCCTACATCCTGACGGTGGTGATCCTCGCCGGCTTCGTCGGCAAGGCGATCCCGCCCAAGGCCGGCGGCCGGCCCTATGTGAAGGAGCGTTGAGGGTGGACCTGATCGAGACGATCCACGCGCGGGCGGGTGCCGCGCCGGTGCATGCAGGGCTGATCCTCGGTTCCGGGCTCGGTCATCTGGCCGAGGCGGTGGAGGGCGTGGAGATCGACTATGCCGATCTGCCCGGCTTTCCCCATGCCGGCGTGTCGGGGCACAATCCGAAGCTGGTGATCGGCACGCTGGAGGGCACGCGGGTCGCGGTGCTGGGCGGCCGGGCGCATTACTACGAGAAGGGCGACGCAGGCGTGATGCGGCTGCCGCTCGAGGTGCTGAAGGCGCTCGGGGCGGACCGGCTGATCCTGACCAATGCCGCGGGCTCGTTCCGGCCGGACATACCGCCGGGGGACCTGATGCTGATCTCGGACCACATCAACTTCTCGGGCCGCAATCCGCTGATCGGCGAACCGACCGACGCGCGATTCGTCAACATGACCGACGCCTACGACCCCGCCATGCGCCAGGCACTGACCGCGGCCGCGGCCGCCGAGGGCATCGCCCTGAAGGACGGGGTCTATGCCTGGTATTCGGGGCCGAGCTTCGAGACGCCGGCCGAGATCCGGGCGCTGAAGGTGCTCGGCGCAGACGCGGTCGGCATGTCGACGGTGCCCGAGGTGATCCTTGCCCGGTTCCTCGGGCTGCGGGTGGCGGCGATCTCGACGATCACCAACATGGCCGCGGGCATGAGTTCCGAGGTTCTGAGCCACGAGCACACCAAGGCGATGGCCCCTCTGGGCGCGGCGAAGCTCGAGCGGGTGCTCCGGCGGCACCTGCACAGCCTCGCCGCGACGGCCTGACCGGGTTGCGTTCCCGTCGGCAGCGGCCGTGACTTCCCCTCAGAAGCGGCGCCGGATGCCGGCGACGAGGGAGTTCGCCCCCCCGTCGGGACCGAATGTGCCGAACGCGGTCGAACGGTGATGGATCCGGGTGATGCCGCTCCAGCGGCTGCCGGGCGGGCCCGCCTCGAACTCGATCATCCAGTAGGTGAGCAACTGCTCCGAATCGCCCTCCTTGGCAGTCTCGTATTCGGGGGTGGAGGCGGCCCAGGAGAGGCCGAGGCCGAAGGCGGCGCTCGTATTCACCCGGTCGCTCCAGGGAAACCGGGTCCAGCGCGCCACGAGGGGCAAGTTGAACTCCCAGTTCGTCTGGTCGCCCGTATATTTCACCACCTGTCCCTCGACGTCGAATTCCAGTCCGAAGTCGGAGCGCCACAGACGCCGCGAGACGCCCAGCCCGAAAAGGCTGGCGTCCGCGATGTTCACGTCGCTCGGATTGTAGACCATCGAGGGCCAGCTGCCGTCCGTCATGCGACCGCCGAAAGCGGTCACTGCCCAGACCTCCGGTCCGGCCAGAGCGACGTCCGAACCCAGCATGACGCAAAGCACCAGCGCAACGGATGGCAGAAGAAGAGGGGACCATCGACGAAGGACAAGCGGATTTGCGGACATCTGCGGACTCCCATGATGCCCGGAGCATCCCCGTTCTGCGGCAAATTTCCAGCCTGATCGACGCGCCGCGGCGGAATGACCCGCCGCGGATCGGCGGGTGGAGTTCGGGTCCTGTGTCCGCGACGCTCCGAGCCGATAAAATTACCGGCACGGGGGTGAAATCGTCGCGCTCCCGGGGTATTGCCCTAGAGGCGTCCCGGGTGATGAGTCCATGCAGATCTACCTTCCGATCGCCGAGGTTTCCGTCAACATCTTCCTGTTGCTGGGCATCGGCGGGATGGTTGGCCTGCTGTCGGGCATGTTCGGGGTGGGCGGCGGCTTCATCCTGACGCCGCTGCTGTTCTTCATCGGCATTCCGCCCGCGGTCGCGGTGGCCTCGGCGGCCAACCAGATCGCCGGTTCGTCGTTCTCGGCGCTGCTCGCGCATCTGAAGCGGCGGACGGTCGATTTCCGGATGGGGATGGTGCTGCTCGCGGGGGGCATGCTGGGCTCGGCGGTGGGGGTGCAGATCTTCACCACGCTGCGGCGGATGGGTCAGGTCGAGCTTCTGGTGAGCCTCTGCTACGTGGTGCTGCTCGGCGTGATCGGCAGCCTGATGCTGATCGAAAGCCTGCGCGCGCTGCGGCGGAGCGCCGATCCGAACGCGCTCCTGAAGCCGCGCAAGCGACATCACTGGGTCCACGGCTTGCCGCTGAAGATGCGGTTCCGCACCTCGCACATGTACATCAGCGCCATCCCGCCCTTCGTGATCGGGGCGATCGTAGGCGTGCTGGCGGCGATCATGGGGGTCGGCGGCGGCTTCATCATGGTGCCGGCGATGATCTACCTGCTGGGCATGCCGACGAAGGTCGTGGTCGGCACCTCGGTCTTCCAGTTCCTGTTCGTCACGGCCTTCACCACGATGCTCCACGCCTGGCAGAGTCAGACGGTGGACGTGTTCCTCGCGCTCTTCCTGCTGGTCGGCGGCGTGATCGGGGCGCAGGTCGGGGTTGCTCTGGCGCTGCGCATGCGGGCCGAGCAGCTGCGCGTGCTGCTGGCGCTGCTGGTGCTGGCGATCGGGCTGCGTCTGCTAGCCGATCTGGTGCTGACGCCCGACGAGTTCTATTCGCTGGGCGTGTACTGAGATGCGGCGGTGGCTCGGTCCGCTGGTGGCGCTGTCGCTGGGCTGGTCCGGTGCGGCGGTCGCGCAGGAGACGGTGGTCACCGGGGTCTCCGTCGACAACATCGCGCTGACCGCGGATTTCGACGGGTCGGAGATCTTCGTCTTCGGGGCGATCCGGCGCGAGGGTCCGGTTCCAGAGGATGCCGGACCGCTCGACATCATCCTGACGATCAAGGGGCCGCCCCAGCCGGTCTCGGTGCGGCGCAAGGAGCGGGTCTTCGGCATCTGGGTGAACACATCCGCGGTGCAGGTGAGCCAGGCGCCGAGCTTCTACGCGGTCGCGACCACCCGTCCGCTGAACGAGATCCTGAGCGAGACCGAGCGGCTGCGGTTCCGCATCGGCATGGACCAGGCGGTGCGGCTGGTGGGCAGCCATCCGACGATCACCGACACCCAGCCCTTTGCCGAGGCGGTGGTGCGGCTGCGCGAGGCCTCCGGTCTCTATGCGCGGCTCGACAACAAGGTCCGTCTGGCGGAGGAGACGCTGTTCCAGGCGCATTTCGCGATGCCCGCGAACCTGGTCGAAGGCGACTATGCCGCCGAGTTCTTCCTGGTGCGCGACCGCGCGGTGGTGAGCGCGGGCACGACGATCATCCGGGTCGAGAAGCAGGGGATCGAGCGGTGGATCTTCAACCTCGCGCACCAGTCGCCCCTGGCTTACGGGGCGCTCGCCATCGGGCTCGCGCTATTCGCCGGCTGGCTGGCGGCGGCGGGATTCCGGCTGGTCAAGCGCTAGGGCGTCGAGGCGGGCCTCGATCGCCGCGAGCTTCGTGAGCACCGCTTCGCGGTATTCGTCGGTCTGGGCGTTCGCTTCCTCGGAATGCGCCTCCTGCATCGAGTTCACCACGAGGCCGACCACGAGGTTCACCACCGCGAAGGTGGTGACGAGGATGAACGGCACGAAGAACATCCAGGCCCAGGGAAAGACCTCCATCACCGGCCGGACGATGCCCATCGACCAGCTTTCGAGCGTCATGATCTGGAAGAGGCTGTAGGCGGAGCGGCCGATGGTGCCGAACCATTCGTCGAAGGCCGCGCCGAAGAGCTTCGTCGCCATCACCGCGGCAATGTAGAAGATCAGGCTCATCAGGCCGAAGACCGAGGCCATGCCGGGCAGCGCGTTGATCAGTCCCTCGACCACGCGGCGCAGGCTCGGCACGATCGAGATCGCCCGCAGCACGCGCAGGATGCGCAGCGCCCGCAGCACGCTGAGCCCGCCGGTGGCCGGGATGAGCGCGATGCCGACGATCACGAAGTCGAAGACGTTCCAGCCGGAGCGGAAGAAGCCGGATCGGAAGGCCCAGAGCTTCAGCCCGATCTCGATCACGAAGATCGCGAGGCAGATCCGGTCGAGCGTGACGAGGAGCGGTCCCGCCGCCTCCATCGCCGTCGCCGAGGTCTCCAGTCCGAGGATGACGGCGTTGACCACGATCACGGCGAGAATGAACGAGCGCACTCGCGGGCTCTCGACGAACTGGGCGAGCTTGGCGCGGTCGGTCATGCGGAAGGCTCCATGGCTGGATGACGGGCGTCGAAATGGCGTGGCGAGGACGCCGTTGCAAGGGCCGATCAGGCGGCGGGTTCGGCTTCGAGGCGGAGCGCGGGCGCCATCCGCGGAAGATCGCCGGTGCCGAGCGGCGCGCTCGGCAGGCCGAGGCGGTAGCGGGTCACCCAGATCAGCCGCTCCTCGGCGCGGGTGATCGCGACATAGGCGAGGCGTTTCCAGAGCGGGATCCCCGCCTCGACGCGCCCGGCGCGGCTGGCGGCGTAGAGGTCGGGGGCGAAGACCTGCACGACGGGCCATTGCGAGCCCTGCGCCTTGTGGATGGTGACGGCGGCACCGTGCAGGAAGGCCGCGCCCATCTGGGCGGCGGAGGGGATGAACGGCTCCTCGCGGTCGGGGGCCTCGATCTGGATGATGGTCGCGGCGTTGATCAGCGGATCCTCGGCGCCGACGATGTGGAGGCGGCTGAAGCCGGGCTTGCGCCCCTCGCCGAGGAAGATCGCCTGGGCGCCCTTGATGATGCCGCGGGCCTCGAGGTCGATGCGCTTCTTGCGGTGCTTCACCGGCAGCTCGATCCCGTCACAGATCAGCGGCTCGCCGGGCAGGAGCCGGTCCTCGGGCGCGCCGTGCACGCTGCGGAAGGCGTGGATCAGCCGGATGCGGGTGGCGTTCCGCCAGACGAGCACGGGGGAGCGGGCCATGGCGTCGGGATCGGCGCGCGGGCTTACGACGACGCGGTCATCGCGCCGGGCGGCGTCCTCGATCATGCGCTCGAAGTCGGGGAATTCGAGATCGGGGTCGCCGAGGGCATGGGCGAGGTCGAGGATCGGGCTGTCGGCGGCCTGGCGGTGCACGCGGCTGAGGGTGAGGCGCGCCTCGGGCGGGAAGCGGTCGAAGACCATGTCGCCGGACTGGCCGACCGGGGCGAGCTGGGCGGGGTCGCCGAAGAGGACCAGGGTGGAGAATATCTCCTTCAGGTCGTCGAGCTGGCGGTCGTCGAGCATCGACGCCTCGTCGATGAAGCCGATGTCGAGCGGGTCGTCGCGGCGCTTCCAGCCCTTGATGAAGTCCGAGCCGCGCAGCCCCGCGGTGGCGAGCGCGCCGGGAACCGAACCATGGGCGGCGTAGAAGGCATGGGCCCGGTCCATCGCCGCGGCCGTCATGCCCTCGATCTCGGGGCGTGGGCCGCGGCCGGCCAGCCATTCGGCCAGCTTCTCGTATTCGGGATGGTAGAGCGGCGTGTAGAGGATGCGGTGGATGGTGGTGGCGGGGACGCCGCGGCTGCGCAGGACGCTCGCCGCCTTGTTGGTGGGCGCCAGTACGGCGAGCGTGCGTTTCGTGCGCTGCCGGCGGCTCTCGTAATCGGCGGAGACCGGCTCGACGCCGAGGGCGACGAGCTCGCGCACCAGATGGGCGAGGAGCATGGTCTTGCCCGAGCCGGCCTTGCCGACCACCGCAAGAATGCGGCAGGGACCGTCCGCGACGGGCGTGAGGGTGGCACCGTCGAGATCGGCGCCGGCGGACTTCAGCGCGGCGGCGATGCGGTCGCGCGCTGCCGCCTGGTCCTGCGAGAAGGCCATCCGTCCCCCGTCTCCGCGGTCATGGAAGACCCATGTAACCCGGAGACGGGGACGAGGCCAGCGTCAGGCGACTTCGAGTTCCTCGGAGGGGGCGCTGTGAAAGGAGCGGTCGAACCACTGGCCGGCGAGCGACTGCGGGATGCCCGAGCGGCGGGCGATCTCGGCTTGGATCTCTTCGGAGAATTCCCAGAGGCCGATGCTGATCGCGTCACGGGTATCGCCGGAGGTGCCGATCACGTCGGGCCGCCAGCCGATGCGGGCGTAGATGCGCGGCATGCGGGCGTCGAAGACACCGATCGCCTGCGTCAGGCCGAAGCGCAGGCCGAGCTCGCAGCCGGCGAGCAGCAGGGCCGAGGCGACGCCGGGGCCGGCTTCGGGCGACAGGCAGAAGCGGGTGCATTCCCAGATGGTCGGGCTCGCGATGCGGACGCCGTGGGTCAGATGGGTGAAGTGTTCGTTGGTCATGGTGCGGCCGAGCGTCGGCATCGCGCGCATCGATCCGCCGTGACGACCGTCGGCACCTTCCCAGATGACGTAGAGCGGGTTGAGTTCGTCGTACTGATCGAGCTCCCAACCCTTTTCGTTTACAGTAACGTCCCAGTTGAGGCGGTTCTTGAACTGCGCGGCACGGTCCCTGAACATGGTGTCAGCGAGTACCGGGTAAGCGTTCAACTGATCTGCGTAGAGATATCGGATCATGTGACCTCCTGCGTTTCGTTACGAGGTCATGAATAATACTGCTGATCTTAATAAAGTCCGAGCGTGCGCTGCACTAATATTTAGGCAACGGTCCCGTTGGGGTGATGACGCCACGGGCCAGCGCCAAGGCGACGGCGTGGGTCACGTTCATGGCTCCGAGCTTGTGACGCGCGGAGTCGATATAGGCACGCAGCGTATTCTCCGAGATCTGCAGCGTGTCGGCGACCTCGGCGCGGCTCTGGCCGAGGCTGAGCAGCGAGAGGGCCTCGCGTTCGCGCGGCGAAAGCTCGGTCAGGGGTCCGGCGATCTCGTTGTTGATGATTCGCTTCGCCTGCTGGTGCACGAGATGGGAGATCAGCAGGAGGTCCTTGGCATGCGCGCGGCAGAAGTCGCTCCATTCCCGGTCGCCGCACCGGTGGTTTACCGTGAACATGGCGAATTCGCCGTTCGGGCCCCAGATCGGGATCGACCAGCCCTGGTTGCCGAGCCCCGCGGCGACGGCCTCGCGCATGAGGTTGCGCGCGGCCGCGCTCGACCAGTCGAGGGTCTTCCAGTCGATCGGGTGGAACCGCCGCTGGGCGGCAATGACGACGGGGTCGATGCTGGGGTAGTTCTTCTCGATGTAGGTCCGGACCCAGTCGAGATCGTAGGTGAAGGCGCCGACGTGTTCGCCGCTGAGCTTTACCGTATGGTAGACGACATGGGCGACCCCGAGGATGTCGCGCAGTTCGTGGACTGCGGCCTGAAGTTCCTCAATGCACGTCGCAGTCTGCAGCCGTTCGAGAAACGCCTCCAGCTTTGCCTGTTGCACTTTCCGCCGTTCCCGAGCCGTCCAGCCTGGCTCCGATTTCGCTGGCAGCAATGAAGATGGCGTCGTCGAGCTGCTCCGCCAATTCCATCATGCCGTTCTTTTCGGAAAACTGCCGGATATCTTTCAGAATATCAATGACCCAGTAGGCTTTCATCTGGTCTCTCCGGCGATTTGGCGGACGCTGAGGCCATTTTGATACCATTGGCGGCCGCGCCGGGAAATTCACCAATTCTGCTTCCCCAGAAACTGCGGGGCCGGTCGAACGCAAGTCATTGAAAACACTTGGACCGGAGGGGCCGGGAGGCCGATCGCCCCCTTGCCGGGGGCGATTCGCGTAGTCGCATTTCGTTTAACAGGCTGCTGAAAAAGGTCGTTGCCCGCTGCTCTGGCGGGGTGAGGATCCGGGAT